>CAJKKQ010000051.1 GCA_905200545.1 uncultured Oscillibacter sp. | reverse complement strand
AACTGGGCCTGGTACGCCAGAAAGATCCGTGCGGCAGGCCGCCCTGTCAAGGTGCTGAACCTGTTTGGCTACACCGGCGGCGCAACGCTGGCCTGTGCCGCTGCGGGCGCTACTGTCTGCCATGTGGATGCTTCCAAGGGCATCGTAGCGTGGGGCAAGGACAACGCCGTGGCCAGCGGTCTGGCTGACCGGCCCATCCGCTGGCTGGTGGACGACTGCGCCAAGTTCGTGGCCCGGGAAAAGCGCCGGGGCAACACCTACGATGGTATCATCATGGACCCGCCCAGCTACGGCCGCGGCCCCGGCGGCGAGATCTGGAAGCTGGAGGACTGCATCTACGAGCTCATCAGCCAGTGCGAGGAAGTGCTGAGCGATACGCCCCTCTTCTTTGCGGTCAACAGCTACACCACCGGCCTGTCCCCCGCGGTCATGGAGTATATGCTCAAGACCACGCTGGTGCCCCGCTTTGGCGGCAAGACCAGCTGTGATGAGATCGGCCTGCCCGTTTCCGCCACCGGCGGCGTTGTGCCCTGCGGCGCAACGGCCATTTGGGAGGAATGAACTCCCTCAGTCACGGCTGTCGCCGTGCCAGCTCCCTCGGGGAGGGAGCCTTTGGCATGGCGGGAACATTGACCGTTTGCCGGAAAACTTCTCGGTTGCGCCAGAGGCCCCATCTCAGAGGGGGCTGTCTGCGAAGCAGACTGGGGGAGTGTCCTGACGGCAGCCATTCTGAAAAAATGAAGAAGAACCAAGAATGGGGTACAGCCCTTTTGAGAAGGGCGCACCACCGGAAAGAGAAAACCTATGGAAGAAATGATTTTAACTGCGAAAGATCTGAAGTTCCGCTATGACCCGGAACAGCCGGACTACGCCCTGAACGGCGTGTCGGCTGAGGTGAAGCGGGGCGAATTTGTGGCAGTGCTGGGGGCCAACGGCTGTGGAAAATCCACGCTGGCCAAGCACTTCAACGCCATCCTTCTGCCGGAGAGCGGCACTGTGCTGGTGGAGGGAATGGACACCAAAGACGAGGACAAGATCTACGATATCCGCCAGACCGTGGGCATGGTGTTCCAGAGCCCGGACAACCAGATCGTTGCCACCGTGGTGGAGGAAGATGTCGCCTTTGCGCTGGAAAATCTGGGCGTGCCGCCGGAGGAGATGCGCCGCCGCGTGGATGAAGCGATGAAGATGGCGGGCATCTATGAATACCGGGAGCGTGCGCCCCACAACCTGTCCGGCGGCCAGAAGCAGCGCGTTGCCATTGCGGGCGTGGTCGCCATGCGGCCCGACTGCCTGATCCTGGACGAGGCCACCGCCATGCTTGATCCCCGGGGCCGGGAGCAGGTGATGCAGACCATCCACCATCTGAACAAGAACATGGGCATCACGGTGGTGTCCATCACCCACTATATGGAAGAAGCTGCTCAGGCCGACCGCGTGCTGGTGATGAGCAAGGGCAATGTGGTCATGGAAGGCACCCCGAAAGAGGTGTTCAGCCAGACCGAAAA
>CAJKKQ010000050.1 GCA_905200545.1 uncultured Oscillibacter sp. | reverse complement strand
GCCGCTTCCGTGGCGGTCATGGCAAACTGCTGACCGTTGTAGCAGAGATAGGCCAGCGGCTCCACCACCAGCTTGTAGTCTCCGCCAATGAGCGTATCGAAGTCCATTCCTGCGTATCCAGCAATAGAACGGATAACCTGTTCATCGGTAAAATAGCTTCGGATGGCAGCAATGCTGGCCTTGCTGCTGCTCGTAGAGATGATCTTGGGCAGGCTCTGACTTGGGTTGATATATGTGTAGTTTCCAGCTTTAGGGGCGAGGGATTTTCCTGTGTTATATGACAGTTTGCTCACCTTTCCAAAGTGAGCAAGTCCTGTTGAAGGGACCTTGTTAGTCAAATCAAAAACAGTTCCTGTGACAGCCTGACTGTCCGCATGAATCACAGACACTCTCACGCCGTCCATGCCGGGATTCCAGTAGTTGGTCTTGGTGCCGTCCCCCATGCTGCCTCCACCGCCGTCAAAGTTGCCATCCCCTGTGGCATAGGCGGGAACGATGGCGGTTATTACCAGCACAAGTGCCAGCAACAGGGGCAAAAGCCTTTTCATGCGCATTCCTCCTCGTCATGAAGATAAAAAAGACACGGCTTCTTCTTAGCCGTGTCTTTCCTGTGATTATGCGGACTTAGCCGCCCATGATTCCAATTTTGTTGCCGTTTTCATACATGGAATCGTCTTTGATTCCGACATTGTCACCCTCATAGTCTACATATCCGAAGCCCGGAACATACACCTGTCCGGCATCATTGGTGCTGCCGCCCGCAGGCTCTGTGGGCTGGGGCTTTACCTCAGTCTGCTCCGGCTTGTAGGTGGGCGGCGTTTCCTTGTTGCGGTCCGCGTCCGGCACATCATCCGCCGCATGGTCCTTCTCCGTCTTGCCGGGATGCTCCGGCGCGTCCGGCTTGGTGGGCGCACCCTGAATGGTCTGCTCTGTGCCGGAGCTGTCAGCATCCCTGCCGGGATCATGCTGTTTACCATCCGTCTTGCTATCCACCTTTACCTCTGGATCGCTGATGTTCACTACCGGATCTTTCGTGTTGGGTGTATCGTCCGGGATGGCGGGGTCGATGGGCATGGGTACCGCCGCAAGGCGGCTGACGATCCCCACCACCAGTGCCGCGCAGAGCAGGACGCCTGCCGCAATGAGGATGATGCGTTTTGTTTTCTCTGTCATAATCGAACTCCTTCCTTTGTAGGGGTCAGTGATTTTTCTTCTTATCCCGAACATACCACAGCTTTCTTCGGAAGTCTACTGCAAGAAGCAAAAAGAACTAAAACTTCGGGATATACTTGGCCTGCACCTGCAGATTTAGGCTCACGGGCGGCAGCACACGTCCGGCAAAGCGGGTGGGGATCTCCAGATGGAGGGTGGCGGTTGCGAGATACCCCTCGCTCCGGCCTGAGGCGATGGCGTTGTTGGAGATGTGTACGGACAGGTCAGAGAGCGTATATTCCAGCTCGTTTCCGGCGTATTTCATGTAGCCTTCGCCATCTGTGGTAAGGCCGAGGATATAGGACAGGTTGCCATAGATGTCACCGGCATCGATGGACTCGAACCACTCGCCGTCCCCCTCCGGGAACCAACCTGCGGCATAGCCCTCCCGCACAG
>CAJKKQ010000049.1 GCA_905200545.1 uncultured Oscillibacter sp. | reverse complement strand
AAGCTATACCGTTTCTCTCTCGCCTTAGAATGTTTTCTTAACTGGACACACCTAATGGCAGCGGGCTTCTTCCGGACCGTTTTCGCAATTTTCGCTCGGGCTATGATGGCTCCCGAAAGAATCAGCCACAAGCACGCTCTGATTAAGATGAACGGCATATCGTTTTCCTCCTTACCCCGCGCGGCTCTCACTCAAACAGCCACGGCATACCGCGTTTCAGGTATTTGCGGTTGAAGGCCCGGGCCTCCTCCGCAAAGTCCGCCAGGGGCTGCAGGTCCTCCTTGGCCAGGCATTCCTGGGCCACAAAGGCCTGCTTGGGCTTCCATACCCGCCAATAGTCCCGTTTCAGCTTTTCCGGGGGAACATCCTTGTCATAGTCGTAGGGATTGACGTAGCTCGTATTTTTCAGAGCGGTCCACGTCATGGCCTCATCGCCGATCTCGTACCAGAGGCAGGGCCGCTCCGGACGATCGTGCTCGGCGGGAGCTACCTTTAGAATGTCCGCCGCTGTCCGCACCTCGTTCAGAATATCCAGCGCACATTCCATCTGCCAATAGAGGTCCTGGGATTTCATCCAGAGCCGCGTGCCGCCATAGGGACCCGCTATGCGGCACATCTCCGGATCGCCCAGCTTGTATCTGCCCATCATGTCGCAAAAATAGCCGGCAATATAACCCCGTATATTGGGCTGACGGTAATTGCACCACAGGTATTCCGACAGCGGCTGGGCGTAATACTCCACCCGCAGGTCGATGGTCAGGTACTCATAAAACAGCACCGTCTGAAGGATGTTTCCATCCACCAGGCGTAACCACTCCGTGTGGTCCTTATAAGGGTGGAACCCATTGTCCCACATTTTCTGCGCGAAGGTGCGCTGCACCAGCGCGTCGATCTGGGGGATATTTTTTCGTGCCATGCCGTAGTGCTCCTTTCGTGCGATCAAGGTGTGAATAGATCCTGTCTCATGCATTGCTCCCTGTATGAGAGCCAAAGCTCCGGCTGTGAAAGCGGCTTCCAGTTCCCTGGGCCAAAATCGGTTGACAGCATGAACGTGAAATAGTACAAGTCCGGTGCAAAGCCGATCAGCTTCAGCGTTGTATAGTGTTCCGGCAGAACCCGCACATATTTCCCCCACCCGGGGACGTCGTATGCCCACTGAACAAAGCGAACCCCCTGCGGTGTCCGGAATAAGAAAACATCGCCTGGTTTTGAGCGTTTCATAAATCCTCCCAATATTCCAATGCTCGGTCATGCAAAAATAACGACCATCAGGACCACCAGGTAAGCCAGCCCCGTGAGGCCTGCCGCTATAAGGCTCTCAATCTGTTTCCGTTTCATGCCACGCCTGTGGAATGAGTGAAATGTGGAAAACATGAAGATCTCAACAGCGCCTGCCGCCGTTGTACCTTCGACGCCCATCAGAAGATCATCGTATCGCTCCGGGAAAAGGCCGGCGCCATGAACAGCCATCAATCCCAGCCCGAGCGACATCAGGAGCATCGCAATGCCGGCGCTTTTAGGATTCCGCTGATCGTGTTTCATAATAAACAGCATCCAAAGCCCAACTGCCAGACAGGAAATCGAGCTGATGAGCATCACCGCAAAGCCAAAATTGGTAACTATCATAAGTATACGTTAGACCGGCCCTGTTTGGCAAGGTCATTTTTACGGGACTGCCGGATTTTGACCCGATACAGCAACGCACAGGCACAGGCTTCCGAATCGAAGCCCGTGCCTGTGCACGGATAGCGGTTATTCCGTTGTGTGCTTCTCCTTGCCGAAATGCAGCTCGCGCATACCCTCCACCTCATCGCAGATGGGCTTGAGATTGCAGGAGCCGCAGTCGGTGGGCATACCCTCCAGAATCTTGCTGAGGCTCATGGTGATATCACGGACCGTTTTGGCTTCCTGCTCCAGAGCGGCATAGTCCGCGTCCGGGGCGGTGATAAAAATCAACTTCACCGCCAGGATGTTGGGATTCTGCTTATACTGGCGGATGAAATCGTTGCCCACGGCCCGGAAGCTGATGCCCTTTTTCAGGGCGGCGCTGCTCAGGCGCACCTGCTCCCGGTTGGACTCGGAGGAGGTGCGGATCATGTATCCCTTGGGAAACACGCGATATTTCACAAAATCCATGTCCTGGATGGCCCGGAAGGCCTGCTCCGTGTCGTCCTCGTCGTCGGACTCAATGTCCCCCACCCGCAGCAGAGCGATGCGGGCGTAGGAGCTGTCACCCCGAAGCTCCGTGAGGTCGGGGCCGAAAACCAGGATCTCGTCCCGCTCCACCAGCTGGGCGCTGGTGGTGACGCAGGTGAAATTCACGGCGGGCTTGCTGCTGCCGCCCAGCTCATAAGCGGCATCCCGCAGCATCACCAGCTCAAAGGAGCCGGTGTCCTCCCAGGCCCCCTGGGGGTCATAGGGACAGCGCCGGGGGGTGGAGGAGCCGGTCAGCTCCTCCACCTTGCGGATGATCGAATTATACAGCTCCATCAGAACTTGATGTCCACTTTCTTCCGGTCAAAGATCTTGTTCACCTGCACATAGGCCCAGCCCAACAGCTTCTGGTCCAGGTTCCAGAAGTACACCACGAACAGGACGCCGATGATGGCGGAGAAAATGGCCGCGATCTTGCCCAATACCTTCAAAAACTTACACATAGTTGTCTCCTTTCCTCTGCCGCCTGCGGCAGATGAGGCCTAATTCCCTCAGCGGGCCATGCCCTTCTGGCGGGCGTATTCGGCGGCGCCCAGGGCACCCATCAGCTGGGGATCGGTCTTCAGGTCGATGACCTTCAGCTTCAGCACCCGCT
>CAJKKQ010000048.1 GCA_905200545.1 uncultured Oscillibacter sp. | reverse complement strand
TTTTGATAGTAGCGATAGGTAAAGAGTTTCCCGCTGCTGACCGTGAAGGTGGCGGTTGGATAAACCCGGCGAAATTCTGCAAGTGTCATGGAACTCCTCCTTTCAGATCCAGGTGAGCAGATACCCGTTGATTAAAGCAACAGCCAAAAACAGAAGAACTCCCCGCAGGAAAGCGTAAAAGTGTTTGCGGGGGTCCGCATATAATTCCGGACTTTCCTCGGTGCCGGAAAACCGCACCCGTTTTGTGTGCCGCCACCAAAGCAGGTCGATCACCAAAAAATCAAACAGATTCAGCGCCTGTCCTAAAAGCAGAGTGTTCAAAAAGTTGCCTGCAAAATATTCCTGCCGGGTGAGAAGCCCCATCGCAAACAGGAGCGCAGTAAACAAAAGCAGATTTCCAGCGAAGATGGCCGCAGGACCTCGCTGCCGAATATTTCCTGATAGCTCCGGGCGGGCTTTCACAATCTTCTGTACCTCGTCCGGGTAAGTAGAAAAATTACGGATGTTTTTCTCGTCGCTCCCGGTGCCCAGCCAGCAAAAAGCCCAAAACAAGGAACACAGGAGCATACCCTCTGCCAGCAGCATTTGAACCATCTTCCATCTCCCGATTTCTATTTTCCCTGCCGTTCTTTGTCCCAACGGGAACCCTTTTTGCAGATATAAAAGTCACAACAGTCTCCGCCGGTAGCCAGTGTTTTGGTACGGTAGAGCCGCCCACCCATCCAGTCGACGGACATCGTGTCCAGAGCGCATAGATAGGGAACCAGATGAGGAAGGCCCTCCTGTCGGCCCAGGGCACACAGACCGCACTGGTGGTAAAGGATCGTATATTCCTCTGCATCCCGGCCGAAGATGACCTCGGCATTCCACTGAAAGGGGTTCCTATCTGCATCCGCCAAAGATGCAGTCGCTGCTCGCTTATATTGAGCCTTCAAAGTAAATGCAGTCTTGGCTTTGCCCCGGAAGGCAGCCACAACCAGAGGAGAACGCATACTGGCACTTACCATGCCCTCAAAGCGCTTTTCACTCATTTTTTCTTCTGCCGCCTTATAGATAGACAGCCATAGAATTCCACCAGTCAGGCAGACCCGCAACGGGTTTTCCATCATGGAGCCAATATCCGGGGTACGGGATACCATTTGCCGGTAAATCTGCTTAGAGAGCTGCTTCAACGCAGAAATATCCCATCCCAACTCCTGCCTTGCCAGATACCGAAATGCGGCAGGAGCGATGGCAGCCCACATCAGCCTTTCACAATATGTATAGGTCATGACAAACCTCCGTCTTACTTCCGCCCCACCAGCATCCGGGAGTCGCCCAGCATCATCATGCCCGCCCGCCGGCGGGAGCCGAAGACCTCCGTGGCCGTGTCGATGAGGCGCACGTCCTCATAGCCCATGTCCCGCAGCTTTTGGACAAAGGCATCCATGTCCCCGTACATTTTTGGCTTCATGTCATCGTTGAGCGCAAAGACGCCGCCCTTTTTCAGCACCCGCAGGGTCTCCAACAGCAGAGCCTGCTTGTCCGCACCCATTACATTGTGGTAGACATAGTTGCTCACCACGGCGTCGAAACTCTCATCAGGGAAATCCAGCTTGTTGGCATCCCCGTGCCGGAACGCACACCTGAAGCCGACGCCCTCGCTCTCGGCATTTTTCTCGCACATGGCCTGACCATAGCCGTAGGCCACACCCCAATAGTCCATGCCGGTGATTTGGGCGTCCGGCCAGGTGAGAGCCGCCCGTATGCTCAGTGCGCCGGAGCCGCATCCAACCTCCAGAAGTTGTCCCTGCCCGTCAAAATCCAGATGGGAGAGGACGACCTGATGGACCCGCTCCATCATTCCTCCGCCGCCGAAAGCGTACTGTTTCCGTATCCATGCACACCAGATCAGCAGGGCAAGCAGCGCCGCTGCGGCAACAGAGAACAGGATGCCGAGCGCGGCAATATGAAACATGGAAAAGGATAGCGCTGCCAGCACCGCCGACAGGGTCAACAGCCCACCGATCATGTAAAAAACCGGGTTAGACATCCAGCTTCCGTAGTCCTCGCCGTGGGTGCCGAGTCGGATTATTTTTTGTTGCTTTTGATGTTGTTTCATTTGAACCATCTCCTATCCTATCTTTTGCAATAACAGCCCCAATCCCGCCTGAGCCGCCGCCATGAGCGGGCACAGCAGCAGCGGCCATTGGAGCAGGTGCTCTGGCAGCGCATAGCCCTTCATCCAGTCTGTGAACTCATAGCCGGGATGTCCCTCTGTACCAGGGATCACAAAACGGTCTTTCGCTTTTTTCTGGATCAGCCACACATCCAGAAAAAGAAGATCGCCTATGTTGATCATCATCCACTGGATGTATCCCATCAGGGATAGACGCCAGAATCCGGTTGTCCCGCCCTCCACAGCGCTGACCGCACCATAAAGAAGGAGAGGCAGCAGCTCTCCAAAGCAGATCCAAAGCCAGTAAAAACGGTTTTCCTCTCTGGTAGGCGGCCTGTTCGCCGCCTTGATGATGGCGGGCGGATAGCTGGGAAACATAAGCCGGGGCTGATACAGCGCCACCGTAGCGGCAAATAGGTTAAAGTAGGCCGCCATGGCAAGCCCGTCCAGGATGGTGCGCGTCCAGTTCATGGAAATTCTCCTGCCCTACTGCGTTTTTCATAAGGAACTCTCTGTTATGGATTTGCCCCGTATTCTACCGGATCGCCAGCGCACAGAGCCAGTGCTTTTTGGCGTCTTTATCCATGATGACCTTAGAAAAACCAGCCTCGGTGAGAAAACGGGCAAGCTGGTCTCCATTGTAGATTCTCATCCCATCAATGACAGAAAGCCATTTGTTGTCCTGGGAGTTTTCCCCGTCCGACTCATTGACGATTAAAAAAATGCCGCCCGGTTGCAGGGTGCGGTACACCTCCCGAAAGCTATCCGTGGGTCCGGGCCAGAAATATACGGTT
>CAJKKQ010000047.1 GCA_905200545.1 uncultured Oscillibacter sp. | reverse complement strand
CCGCCACCTTCACGGTCAGCAGCGGGAAACTCTTTACCTATCGCTACTATCAAAATCCCCAGGCCAAAGCCACGCTGGTCCTGCTCACGGGCGGCATTGGGCTGTCCGACCTGTTTTATAAGCACTTTGCCCGGTTCGCCAGGGATTTTTCGGTGCTGACCTTTGACTATCAGCTCCAGTTCGGGGACAACGGCGAGTTTGCCGATGCCGTGGCTGAACTACTCCGCCACCTGAAGGAAAAGGTCTGGCTGGTGGGACAGTCCCTGGGCGGCGTAGTGGCCCAGGTCATCGCCTCCCGCCACCCGGAAGTGGTGGAGGGGCTGGTCCTCTCCAACACCTGCTCGCTGTCCGGCAACATGAGCAAGGCCGGGTATCAGGATCTGATGAAGATAATCGAAAGCCAGCGGAAGTTCAAAAAATGGCTTGCCTTCCTGCCGTTTCCGCTCATCAAGCGGATGATGAGATGGGCGGTGATGAAAAAGAAAACCGATGGCTTTACAGCCCAGGAAAAGGCCGCTATGGAGGAACTGTGCGGCGCTATGATGGAACTGCTCACCAAGCCCTATGAACAGCACATGATTGACTTTCTCTGTGACGCAGAACACTACTTTGGCATGACCCGCAATGATTTTGCCCCGTGGGAGGGGCGGGTGCTGCTGATTTTGTCCGAGGACGACACCACCTTCACCCCGGCCTGCCGGGAGGACCTGATCGCCCTGATGCCAAGTCCCACGGTGGTCACCGACCTGTGCGGCGGGCACCTGGCGCTGATGGTGCGGCTGGAACAGTATGCGGATCTGGTAACAAAATTTATTCTGGAGCGGACACCATGAGAAGAGCCGGCTGGTCAATGCCAGCCGGCTCTCTATCATTTGTCCATCTCAATATCCCACGATCAGGCGGTAGATGGTGAGGGGCACATACCATGCCGCCACCAGCAGGCGCCACACCAGGACGAAGCCGCCGATGATGCCGCCGATCACGAAGTTCAGAACAAACAGGGCGGCGCCGCCGCCCAGGGAGTCGCCGCCCGGCACGATCCACACGCACATCCGATGGATGCCGAAGGGCAGGCCGCAGAGTATCCAGAGCCAGAGAAGATCCAGCTCTCCATTCCTGATGCAGGCGGATTTGAAAATGCAGTACAGCAGCCCGGCGATGGCGACGGGCAAAACTGCCTTCTTGAAAAATTCCTTAACGGCCTCGGTTCTCGTCATTGGCGGCACCTCCATTCCTGCCTCCCATTATACAGATAAAATCAGACCGCGCCCAGGGGCCTTTGAAAAGTCCGGCAAAGCGCACAATCCTACCTATTCCAGTTCGTGATTCCGCTGCCTCTGCGGTTCGGCTTCCCTTGGCTTTTCCAGCAGGGCCTCCACATTCTGGCGGAGGGTGTCGTACTCCCGCTCCTCCCGCTGGGCCTTCCGATATTCCGATTGCAGGGCGGTCCGCCTGGCGGTGAGCCCGTCCATCTCGGCCCGGAGCCGTTTGGTGGCGGGCAGGGGTACAGCGTCCAGGCGTTTCAGCTCTCTTGCCGCCGCCTCAAACAGGATGATTTCGCCCTCATGCCCCCGGAGGAACTTCTCCTTGTCCCTGGACTGGCGATATTCCTCATACAGGGGACGGAGCTGGCGATAGGTGGCGGCGTGCTTCATAGTGAGGGTCAGCCGCTCCATTTCTTTCTTCGTTGCCCGGAGGTCCGCCTTCACTCTGGCGGTGGCGGCCGCCGCCCCGTCGCACCGCTCGGACAGGTCCTCCAAACTTCCGATGCCATGCTCCGTCAGGAAGTTCAGCGTTTCCGCCGCCCGCTTCAAGTTCTCGATGGTTGCCCAATGCTTGTAACCGGCGCTCTGTTGGGCCTTGATATTGTTCTGGATGTCGATGAGCAGGCTGGGCTTCCCGGTGCGCTGCTTCGGCTGGCGGGAGGGGCTGGGCCTGCCGGCGATCCGGGCGGTCAGGGCCTCCTCTGCGTAGTCGGCGCCCAGGGCCTTCAATCGGGTGAACCGCTCCTGGCCCGGTGCCCTGGCAGAGATGTACTTGCCCCGTTTCAGTTCGTACCCTTCCCGCTGAAGGCGGCGGAGCAGGTCCTCCAGGCCGGCGCAGCCGGGCAGGAGCCGGTCGATGGCGGAGCGCAGCTTCGCCTTGTAGCTGGTGCCGTTCTGTTCCGCCTGGTGTTCGATGTAGCTCTTGCCCTTGTCCCGGCCTGGGACGATGACGGACAGGCCATGCTCCTTGCAGATTCGGTCGCTGGTGCGGCGGATCTCATGGTAGCTCCGCTTATTGGAGTGGTAGTGCCGGTGATCCTGGAAACTGACCGCATTGAAAATCAGGTGGTTATGGACGTGATCCCTGTCTATGTGGGTGGTGAGGACAAACTCATATTTTCCCCCCAGGACCTCCCGCGCCAGCTCCATGCCGATCCGGTGGGCCTCCTCCGGCGTGACCTCCCCAGGCTCAAACGCCTGGATGAGGTGCCGGCCCAGGTTCGTGCCCTTGTCGATGGCATGGCGGCGGGTCCATGCAAATTCAATATCGGCGGTCTCCACGGTGCAGCCGAAGGAGGACACCAGCAGCTTCCCGTCCGTCTTGTCTGGATTGCAGATATAGTCAATGGCCGCTTTCAGCGTTGACTTAATAGGATGCGTCTTTGTAACTGCCATATCTGCTCCAATCTCTCCAGGATCTCCTCCATATCGGCTTGATAGGTTGGGCCGCCGGCGTTCACCCTCTTGGCGATTTGATTGATGTTCCGGCCGATGGAGCCCAGGGCCTTTGTCATCTCCTTGATGTCGGTGGTGTCCACCTGAATGATGTATCCGTCAATCGCCATCTTCCGCAGATATGCCCCATACCGCTTTGTGGGGAGCTGGGCCATCTTCTCGTCGATGAGCCGCTTCTCCTCCTCTGTCACCCAAAACTTCATCTGGATGTTTCGTTTCCGATTTGCCATTCCGCTTCGCCTCCGTTTCTTATAAGGGTCTGGGACTATCCCAGCAAGCAATTTTTGTGTTTAGGGGCAGGGGTCCCCCTAAACCGAAAATCCGCCAGTGGGTACTCGCTGGCTGTGCTTGCTATCGTAACCCTTCCCTCGTATTTACCCTCTACTAATACTACAATTCGGAGACCGCATTTTGGCCATATCTTGACTGGAGAGCAAAAAAGTTGTATCATGGTTAGCATAAACTAACCAACTCGCTAAAGTGGGTGTTGATATGATAAAAGATAACAATTTTCTCGATAAATTATATAGCGAAATGATTGCAAATTCTCCGAGGACTTGCTCTATGAATGTGCCATCAGAAATGGGGACGGGGAGGATTACTCAAACAACGACAAAGCAAGGAGTCGTACTTTCTGACTGGCAAATGTGCTATTCATCTGATGTGAATGTGCAAGGTAGTAATAATGAAACATTTCTTCATATTATTTTTTGCTTAAATGACGGCATTTCGTGGAACTTAATGAAGGGTGAACATGCTGTTAGTATTCAAAAAGGTGAGTCCTGTATATACAAGGGCAGAGGTGAAATGGAATATAGTTGCTATACAAAAGGTAGCAATTTCTCGTTCAAAAGCATCAAAATTCCGGTCTCCTATTTCAATCAGCTACTTAATAGTTATTTTGAGGAACAGGAGATTGCCGCATATGAAAAGAAATTGTTTTCTTCCGTTTCCAAAATAAAAACCACGCCTTCAATGGAGCGATTACTTGCTGAACTAAAAGACTTTGTTTTATATCGTGGTGGGCTGGGATATATCTATTTAGATGGAAAAGTTCTGGAGTTGATCTCCATATATTTAAGTGAGGTATTGGAACTTGATATTTTGGTAAGCAATAGTGTGCCCCTATCCAGAACAGATCGTGCTTCCCTAATTGAAGCCAAAAGAATTATTGACAGCAATTTGTCTGATGCGCCTTCTTGTCTGGAGTTAAGTAGACAGGTACAACTCAGTGTAAGCAAATTAACAAAGGGATTTGTTAATCTTTTTGGCAGCCCAGTACACAGTTATATTATCAATCAGCGATTAGAGAAAGCGGCTCAGCTTCTTACTGAAACAGAAATGACTGTTGGTCAAGTTGCACTTTCTGTTGGGTATTCAAAGCCAAGCAATTTTTCGTCAGCATTTCAAAGAAAATATGGTGTTCTACCTAAGACCTATCGAGAAACCCAAATCTTAGATTGAATAAAAATCATAAAAACCGTTTTTGGGTAAAAATATGCGGGTTTAGGGGGTGAACTCGCATCAAGAAACTAATATAATTGGGATGTACGGTTAGTCAGTGCTAACCGTACATCCCAATTTGTTTGTAGAGGAGGCATTTTTATGAGTATGAACTCAGAAAAATCGAAAAAAGGATTGGAAGGCAAAGACCTTATTACCATCGGCATTTACACTGTGATTTATGTTGTTATTGTCATGCTGGTGGCGATGCTTGGCTTCATCCCCATTTTTATTC
>CAJKKQ010000046.1 GCA_905200545.1 uncultured Oscillibacter sp. | reverse complement strand
CGGCGGCGAGACCGTATCAAGGGCTTGTACTGGGAAAAAGATGGCTTCATCCTGCTGTACAAGCGGCTGGAACAGGGCGCATACCAATGGCCGCGCTCTGAATCCGAGGTGAAGACGCTAACACCGCAGCAGTACCGCTGGCTCATGGAGGGGCTGCAAATCGAGCAGCCGAAAGCCCACCGCCCGGTGACGGGATTGACCACAGTCTGAGCAGGGAAAATGGGTGGAAACCATTGAAAATACTGGCTTTTTGCCGTGTTCTGTGGTATAATATTTGCATGGAAAACAGAGAAATACAGACAAGTAACACAGAGGAAAAGCTGACCCGATGAAAAAAGCCCGTACAGAAGTACTCTGTGCGGGCTTTTAAGATGCCTGGAGGCCGGGGCAGGGGAGAGACCCCGTCGGTTTTACAGGGATCGGCAAGCGGCGAACAGGGCCCGGCAGCTGTCGAAGCCCAGGCGCTCCGCCAGCTCGGCGCAGCGCACGTCGTTGTCGTTGATGGACACCTCTTTCTCCGTGGGGAAATAGGGAAGGCGCGGTGTCACCTCGTCCACAATGTTTCCGTAGGAGGCTCCCGCCAGAGCCGCCGCGTTGTGGAGCTTTTCCCGTGCGGCGGGGCAGCCCTTCACCGCGTACTGGGTGTATTTCAGCATCGCCGCGATGGCCTCCGTCAGCATGCCGTCGGTAAACTCCGTGCAGCTGGGGTCCAGATAGGCCCGGGCCGCGTGGGAGAGGATCTCCAGGGCGCAGGTCTTTACCTGCTCCGCCGTCAGCGTGGCGGTGAAATCCGCGTCCGTCACGGAGATCTCCGGCAGCAGATGGATGCTTTTCAGCGAACAGTTCCGGCCCTCGTCATTTTCCAGGATGGCAAAGGGAGAATTCTGGGCGCCGCTGGAAAAATTGGTGGCGATCAGCACCAGCTTGGCCTTGGTGCATGCCGGGATGCGGGCCGGGTCCGCCGACGCGGCCGCCAGGTCCAGCTCCGGGTCCTGGTACAGGGCCAGCAGCGCCTTGGCGGCGCTCATGGCGTTGTTGCCGCCCACGCCCACGATAACGTCCGGCTGGAACTCGTGCAACTTGGGCAGTGCGCTGCGGAGGTCCACAAAGGACACCCGCTTGCCTATGGTGAAAAACTCCGCCGCCCGGATCCCCTGCTTCCGCAGCAGGTCCACCACCGGCGCGGCGATCCCGGCCCGGTACAGTTCCGGGTCCGTCACCAGCAGGGCGCGGCTACAATGGTAGATCTCCCCCAGTTCCCGCAGGGCCACCGGGGTACAGCCGGCTTTGAAATAAACTTTCTTGGGAAGGTTCAGTGCCTGTATCATCACTCACCTCGTTTTCTTGCATGTCCGGGGGCAAGTCCCCGGAAGGAACAGGTGTGCCAGGAAAGCCCCTGTGGACTTTTCCCCACCTTTGAGTGCCAGGGGGCCGGTGCCGAAGCACCGGCCCCCTGCATGAGTTGGTTGTTGTATATGGTTATCGGAGATGCAGGCGCTTCGTTTAGTTGAAGCCGCCGGTCTTGGCCACGCCCAGATCGGCGCTGAGGCCCATGGGATATGCGGCGTGGGTGTCGGTGGGCAGGGTGACGGGCACTTCCCAGGTGTCGCCGTACTTCTCGGTGTACTTCTTCTCACCGTAGAAGGCCTTCAGGTAGCAGCCCTTCAGCTCGCCGATGGTGGGATACACGGGGTTGCAGCCGGTGCAGGCATCGTGGAAGGCCCACTCGGACATCTGGTCCACAGCCGCCAGGAACTCGGCCTCCCACTCCTCGGCGCTCTTTTCGGGATGGGCCTCCAGCAGCCAATCCAGAATGGTCTCGGGGATGTCGATGTCCTTATTCAGCTGCTGGCAGGCTTTGATCCAGTTCTCGAAGGTCTGCTCGTCAGTCTTGCCCTTGACGCCGATCAGCTCGCCCAGCTCCACGTACCGCTCAAAGGCCTGAGGATACTTGTACTGGGAGAAGGTGCCCATCTTGTAGGGATGACGCTGGGCGTTGAAGCGGCAGACGAAGGGGAACAGCAAGGCGTTGGCGGTGCCGTGAGGAATGTGGAACCAGCCGCCTATCTTGTGGGACAGGGAATGGTTGATGCCCAGGAAGGCATTGGCGAAGGCGATACCGGCGATGGCGGAGGCGTTGGCCATCTTCTCACGGGCCACGGGGTCAGCCTTGGCATCCCGGAAGGCGGAACGATAGGCCCGGGGCAGGTAGTCGAACACCATCTTGGTGGCATCGCGGCACATGCCGTTGGTGTACTCGGTGGCGTAGGTGGAGACATAGGCTTCCACCGCGTGGGTCAGCACGTCATAGCCGGAGGCCTGGGTGGCTCTGGGGGGCAGCTTCATCATGTTGTCAGCGTCGATGATGGCCATTTCGGGCATCATCTCATAGCCGATCAGGGGCCACTTCATGCCGGTGTTGCCATCGGAAATGATGGTGAAGGGGGTGCATTCGGAGCCGGTACCGGCGGTGGTGGGGATGCAGACCAGCTTGGCCTTCTTGCCCATCTGGGGGAAGAAGCGGATACGCTTCCGGATGTCCAGGAAGGTGGTGGCCATGTCCAGGAAGCCCTCTTCGGGATTCTCGTACATGATCCACATGATCTTGGCGGTGTCGATGGCGGAGCCGCCGCCCACGGCGATGATGACGTCGGGCTCGAACTCGTGCATCTTGGGCAGGCCCTTCATGGCGTCCTGGATCTGGGGATCCACACGGATGTCGAAGAACTCGGCGGTCTCAATGCCCATGTCACGCAGCTGGTTGATGATGGCGTCGCAGGCGCCCAGCTGATACAGGGTGGAGTCGGTGATGATGAAGGCACGCTTGAAGTTGTAGACCTCCTTCATCTCCCGCAGGGCCACGGGGGTGCAGCCGGTCTTGTAATAGACCTTCTTGGGCAGCTGGAGCCACAGCATGTTCTCCTTGCGGATGGTGACGTTCTTGATGTCCAGCAGCTGCTCGTAGTTGGTGTTGCCCATGAAGGCGGAGTGGCCCACGGAGCCGGGCCCCAGGGTCAGGGAGGGAGCCAGGCCGAAGTTGTACAGGTCGCCGATGCCGCCGAAGGAGGTGGGCTGATTGATGAGGATGCGGCCAGCCTTCATCCGCAGGCCGAACTTGGTGATCTTCTCTTCCTCGGTGGGGTCGATGTACAGTGCTGCGGAGTGGCCTGCGCCGCCCTCCAGCACCAGCTTGTAGCAGATGTCGAAGGCCTCGTCCAGCGTCTCGGCCTTGTACATACCCAGCAGGGTGGTCAGCTTCTCGTTGGCCCACGCGCAGTCATGAGAGGTGTCGTTGGTCTCATAGATCAGAACCTTGGTGTCATAGGGAACCTCGATCCCGGCCATTTCAGCGAGGCGGCAGGCGGTCTGGCCAACAGCGGGGGGCTTGACGCCGTGGGTCTTGGAGTTGAAGAACACCTCGGCCACCTTGGCAGCTTCGTCGTCGTTGAGGAAGTAGCAGCGGGCTTCCTTCAGCAGACGCTTGACCTCGTCATAGACGTTGGCGAGAACGGTGATATGCTGCTCGGAGGCGCAGATCATGCCGTTATCGAAGGTCTTGGAGTGGATGATGGACTCTACGGCCATCCGCAGGTCGGCGGTCTCGTCGATGACCACGTTGCAGTTGCCGGGACCCACGCCGATGGCAGGGGTGCCGGAGGAGTAAGCGGCCTTCACCATGCCGGAGCCGCCGGTGGCCACAATCAGGTCCACGCTCTTCATCAGCACGTCGGAGATCTCCATGGAGGGGACGGAGATCCAGCTGATGACATGCTCGGGCAGGCCCGCCTCGATGGCGGCGTCCCGCATGATCTTCGCGGCGGCGATGGAGCAGTTCACCGCGTGGGGATGGGGGGAGAGAATGATGGCGTTGCGGGTCTTCAGCGCCAGCATGATCTTGTAGATGGTGGTGGAGGTGGGGTTTGTGGTGGGGGTGATGGCGGCGATGACGCCCTTGGGGGAGGCCACCTTCTTCACGCCATAGGCCTTGTCCTCGGAAATGACGCCGCAGGTCTTCTTGTTGCGCATGTAGTTCCAGACATGCTCGGAGGCATACTGGTTCTTGGTGACCTTATCCACGACGATGCCGTAGCCGGTTTCCTCGCAGGCCATTTTGGCCAGAGGGATCCGCATTTTGGACACGGCCATGGCCGCCTTTTCGCAGATGGCGTCCACCAGCTCCTGGGTAAAGGTGCTGTACGCTTCCTGAGATGCACGGATGATGGGAAGGGCTTCCTGCAGGGTCTCAACAGAGTTGATGGTCAGTGGGGTAGACATACACGTTCCTCCTTCTTTTTTGACCGCTGGGCGGTTGGTTCTCTTCTCGTGTTCAGCTGTACCGGCAAGCGTAATCAAGATCCAAATGACTCACGTCAATTGCTCCGCGTCCGGAGCGTTGGCTTATCTTCAAAATGTTCCTTTTCCCCGCAAAAGTCAAGGGGGCGCCCCGGAGAAAAATCCGGACGTTCCACACGGGCTTTTCCTCTGATTTTTCGGTATTTCATTCACCTTAATGGAGGATGGAGCTTGCCCAACATGGGAACTTGTCCCAGACACATTCTTGGGCGGTTTTTCTGTGGGGATTTTTTCGGAATCAAGTGCGCTTCTCGCGATGTCAACGATGGAACCTCCCATGGCACCACCCATCATAAATCCGCCAATATTCCCCATGGTGCCTTGATTGCTGGCAAACTTTTCAGCAATTACCATCTGCCGCTCTTCTTGACATGTATAGCCTTCGATCAATCTGCTCGTTCTTCGTTCTTTCGCTTCGCTGACCTTTTTGTAATCGGCCTCTGGAACCTCAATCGTTTCAATGTTGAAGAACTCGATCCGGACACCATATTCCTCGAATACTTTGTCTAAACGTTCTTTAATAACGCCACTCAGTTCGAATAGGTGTGCATTCATCATGAAATAGCTCAGCATGCCGTTAATCATGATTTTAGAGATGCAATCCTTGACATGGCTGGAAAAAATCCCTCTGAATTTTGCAATTAAATCATCGGGAGTAAAATGATCCCTGAAACCGACGATTTTTAGCATGAACTTGCGGGAATTCTCCACAGAAACAGACATACTTCCGTTGGCCATGACATGCATGAAAATATCATATAGAGGATCTTCTAAAGCAATAGGACCCTGTGTGCCCCAAAGGAGATCCATTGCGTGAACTTTGTTGATGAAAAAGACCTTACAGGGGAATGGGGAATTCCCTCCGGTAGGAATTTCAATAAGTGTTCTGGCGATGGGAATGTTGGGAACAGACAGAGTCCTACGACCTGCAGTAAACAAATCTGCAGCATTACCGTTTACAACGAGCAATGCCTCATGAGTTTCGTCTACAATTAATTGAGATGTTGCGTTAAAATCTTCTATGGGAAATTTCCAAACCAGCGCATCTTGCGGGCCTTCAAATTTGATTACCTCTGCGATAGCCATACTATTTTCTTCTTAATTTATGTGACAGCATTATTGTTAAATTGCTCTACCAGCTGAGTCGGATATACACCAAGTTCTCTTATCATTTTTGAGGTTTCTACCACTGAGTCAAAGAAAAAGATTAGTGACAGATAAGTATTCCAAGACATTGCTCTTTTCCCATTTTCTATTGCATAATATGTCTGCCTTGATATGCCGATAATATTTGCAAGGTCTTCTTGGGATATGTCTGTATGCGCTCGTAGTGCAGCGAGCTTTGAAGTGAGTATCTCGACATATTTATCTTTTTGCGATTGTGAGAGCCCCCAACACTTTTTACCTCGATTTATCAAGCACATGCCTCCTAATACTTTTTCCAATTAAACAATACTATCTTTCGTGAAGTATCTAACTT
>CAJKKQ010000045.1 GCA_905200545.1 uncultured Oscillibacter sp. | reverse complement strand
AGGCAAGGGTCTGCAAAACCCTGATTCCCCGGTTCAAATCCGGGTGTCACCTCCACATCGGAGCAAGCGTTCTCACGCTTGCTCCGTCTTTTTTTGAATGTGTCCCTGCTGCCCTTCCGCCGCCTGTTGCGGCGCGCTACTCTATGAATCTGATATCCAGGAGGCTGTTTTATGTCTACTTTGCGAGAAGAGATCTCCCGGCGCCGCACCTTTGCCATCATCTCCCACCCGGACGCCGGCAAGACCACCCTGACAGAAAAATTCCTGCTCTACGGCGGAGCCATCGCCCAGGCCGGCGAGGTCAAGGGCAAGCGGGCCCGTGCCGCCACCTCCGACTGGATGGAGATTGAAAAGCAAAGAGGTATCTCCGTCACCTCCTCCGTGCTGCAGTTCCAGCACGACGGATACTGCATCAACATCCTGGATACCCCCGGCCACCAGGACTTCTCTGAGGACACCTACCGCACGCTGATGGCGGCGGACTCCGCCGTCATGGTCATCGACGGCGCCAAGGGTGTAGAGCCCCAGACCCGCAAGCTCTTTAAGGTGTGCGCCATGCGCCACATCCCCATCTTCACCTTTATCAACAAGATGGACCGGGAGACCCGGGATCCCCTGGAGCTGTGCGAGGAAGTGGAGCGGGAGCTGGGCATCGACACCTATCCCGTCAACTGGCCCATCGGATGCGGCAAGGAGTTCCGGGGCGTCTACGACCGGGAGCGCCGCCACATCCTCTTCTTCTCCGACGAGGGCCACGCCAAAAAGGCAGAGGCCACAGAGGTGGATCTGGAGGATCCCACAGTGGGAGAGCTCATTGGCCAGAGCCGTTGGGAGACCCTCCGGGAGGAAGTGGAGCTGCTGGGGGCCGGCCGGGAATTCGATCTGGAGGCCGTGCAGAAGGGGACGCTGAGCCCGGTGTTCTTCGGCTCCGCCCTGACCAACTTCGGCGTGGAGCCCTTCCTGGAGGGGTTCCTGCGTATGACCACGCCGCCCCTGCCCCGGGTGTCGGACAGTGGGGAAGTGGACGTGTTCTCTCCGGATTTCTCCGCTTTCGTCTTCAAGATCCAGGCCAACATGAACAAGGCCCACCGGGACCGCCTGGCCTTCATGCGCATCTGCTCCGGACGCTTCGAGCGGGATGCGGAATATTACCACGTGCAAAGCGGCAAAAAGATGCGCCTCTCCCAGCCCCAGCAGATGATGGCTGCAGAGCGGGAGATCATCGACGAGGCCTACGCCGGAGATATCATCGGCGTGTTTGATCCGGGCCTCTTCTCCATCGGCGACACCATTACGGTCCCCGGCAAGAAGTTCCGCTTCTCCGGCATCCCCACCTTTGAGCCGGAGCACTTCATGCGGGTCTCTCCCAAGGACACCATGAAGCGCAAGCAGTTCATCAAGGGCACCGAGCAGATCGCCCAGGAGGGCGCCATCCAGATCTTCAAGATCCCCGAGGCAGGCCTGGAGGAGGTCATCGTGGGCGTGGTGGGTACGCTGCAGTTTGACGTCTTCGAGTACCGGATGAAAAATGAGTACGGCGTGGACCTGCGGATGGAGGGATTGCCCTATGAGCATCTGCGGGTGGTGTCCCAGTGCCCCTGCGATCCCAAGGATCTGGTGCTGTGCACCGGGTCGGCCATCCTGGAGGACTTCAAGGGACGGCTGCTGGTGGCCTTTGGCGGCGAGTGGTCCGTGGGCTTCCTCACCAAGCACAACCCCGGTCTGGAGCTCTCCGATTCCCTGTCGGTGTCCTGATTTCGGTTATTCATAAAAAGATGCCCCGGCGCACAGCGCCGGGGCATCTTATCTTCATTTACGCAAAGGTGATGACGGTGCCGGTTTTGCCGTCCAGGGCGTCGATGGCTTTGTCCAGGCTGGTGATGATGGCTTTCTTGCCGGGATTGGTCCGTACAAAGCGCATGGCGGCCTCCACCTTGGGCAGCATGCTGCCCGGGGCAAATTCCCCGTCGGCGCAGTAGCGGGCGGCGTCTGCAAGGCTCATGCGGTCCAGGTCCTTCTGGTCGGGCTTGCCGAAGCGGATGGCCACCCGCTCCACCTCCGTCAGGATCAGTAGGGTGTCGGCGCCCACTTGCTCCGCCAGAAGCTCCGCGGAGAGGTCCTTGTCGATCACAGCGGCCACCCCCTCCAGGGTGCCGTCAGGATTCTCCGCCACAGGGATGCCGCCGCCGCCGCAGGTGATGACGATAGCGTGGTCCCACAGCAGCTTTACCGCTGCGATCTCCACGATCCGCCGGGGCTGGGGGGAGGGAACCACCCGCCGCCACCCCCGGCCGGCGTCCTCCCGCAGGGTGTAGCCGGCCTCCTGCTCCAGCCGCTGGGCCTCCTCCTGGGTATAGAAGGGGCCGATGGGCTTGGAGGGATTCTGGAAGGCCGGATCCGCCCGGTCAACCACCACCTGGGTAGCCAGCGTCACCACGGGGATATTGCGGTTGCGCTTGTTGAGGGCGTACTTCAAGGACTGCTGAATGTGGTAGCCGATATAGCCCTGGCTCATAGCCCCGCACACGTCAAAGGGCATAGCAGGGACGACTTCCCGGGCCGTCTCGCTGGCCAGAAGGATGCGGCCCACCTGGGGACCATTGCCGTGGACCACGGCCATCTCGTAGCCTCTCTGGCTGATCTGGGCCAGGTATTCGCTGGTCTGGCGCACCACTTCCAGCTGGCCTTCTGCGGTGGGGGCGCTGTTTTTGGACTGCAGGGCGTTGCCGCCCAGGGCGATCACGATTTTCTCCGGCATATGCTCCGTTCCTTTCCCGTCAAGGCCGGGCGCTGTCAGCAGGGGAACCCGGCGGATTTCATGCGCCCTTAGTATCTGCTGCCAGCGGAGAATTATGTGGATGGGAGAGGAACGAAGCGCAGCCTCCGTGTCCATAGAAAACGCAGAGGCCTACTGGGCGGCGGAGTTCAGGATCTCTTGCATGTCGGCTCTCCGGGATGCGTCGTGCTGAAAAATCTGCGGACGCACAAGACGGTCAATTTCGGCGGTGTGCAGCGTTTTCAACTGGGCCATCAGCTCTTGGCAAAGATGTTCCCGGTGCGGGGGCGGAAGCTGTTGGAGAAATTCCCGGCATCTGTTGGGATTGGCAGGAAAGCGTCCTGTCCCCAGGTTCTCCTCCACGCCGGACATCAGCCCCTTCCAGAGGGATTCCCGCCTGCGGCGGGATGGAATTTCCCGGATGAGGGCAGCGGCAGCTGCCGCTGTGTGCCAATTACGATGGAGGGCTCCCTTTTTGATTTCCTGCCCCAGAAGGGAGTGGCGGGAAGGCTTTATCAGATAGGAGCGGAACGCCTGAGGGCAGCTGTGCTGGTGGAGCAAAAAGGCATACAGAAGGGGAGTCAAAATGGTTTCCGATACCCCGGATACTTCTCCCAGGATCTCCCGGGCCTGCTCTTCTGATTGAGGGGAATCCTGAAGGGGAAAAGTCAGCCACCAGAAAGCCAGAGCCTGGCGCCGCGGGCTCTGGGCAGGCTGCAAAAGCTCCAAAGCCCTGGCAGTGGAGGGGAACTCCCGGAAAATATCCGGCCAGTTTAAAAGAAGCAGGTCATTGGGATCTTCCTTGGCGATCTCCCACAGCCTGTGGGAATCCAGCTGGGAGATGAGCCGGGCTGTGGAAAAGAGCTCCTCAAATGCGGAACTGTAGAATTCCCCGGAAAAGCGGGTCAGCCAGGCATACCGGTTGGGGAAGGTCTGATCGGTCCATTGAATGGTAAACTGCCGCTGTTTGCTCTTGTTGCACACAAACAGCCGGAATCCCACACACAGCATCTCCTCCAGATGGGCGGTTCGGATGGCCTCCAGGATCTCCTGTGACGGATCCTGCCCCCTGCAAAAAAGCGCGCAGGTGGTCAGAAAGACTTGATGGGGCAGTTTGCTGGCGCCGCCTTCTTGCTGCCTGTGCAGCAGATCATGAAACAGGCGCCGGGGTTTTCGGCGGGAGAGGAGACGGCGCATTTCCTCCTGGGCTTTTTGGGAGGAAATAGAGTGGTTCCACTTGCTCAAAAGGCAGGGTTCGATTTTTTGCTCATTCATGTGGGATCACCTCGGCTTCCACGGTATGTGCGCCCATCTGGCCCCACAGTGTTTCCCAGCACTCCCGGGCGAATGGATCCGACAGGATGTGTACGCAAAAGAAATTGGAGTCCAGTGAATTGAGCGAAGTCCCCAGGGAGATGCCTGAAAAGGAACTGCCCGCCCGGCAAAGGAGAAAGCGGTCGTGGATATATTGGCTGAGGCCCACCAGGTGCAGGCAATTTGCATTCCGGCGAAGGATCTGAAACAAAGACCAGTCTGTGGCTAAAAGGCGCCGGGCTTCCGCCAGGGTCATGGCGTTTTCCGCCTCCGCTTTGTGGAAGTAGACGGCCCAGAGGTTCTTGGCGGGGCTTCCGCACAGCAGGCGCATCCAGTCGATCAGCGCCGTTTTCCCCTTTTTATCCAGCAGGTACGGATCAAAGAGCAACACTTCCTCCCACTGGTGGTCCAGCATTTTGTTGGCGATATCGTAAACGGTGGTGTCAAGCCCTTTTTGGATCAGATAAGAGGACGTTTTCTTGGGTAACCACCAGCCCAGGAGCTTTGCCTCCTGCTGTTCCTGACGCAGACGGAGATTTGTTTTTTCCTGTCCGATCTGCACGACGTCAGGCTTCCCCAAATGATTGTACTTGGCCTGATAGCGGTTCCGCTCCAGCGAAACGGTAGGGACCGTGGCAAAGTTCATGGAAAAGCGGATGGACTCTATGAAAGTCACATCTTTGGCGTAAAACCACAGCTGATCGCCCTCGTATGCGAAGAGATCGAAGGAGTCCCAGTCCTCCTGTGGGATAAAGGTGACAGTGGATTTCTCAGCCGGATCCAAATGGCGGGTTTGCGATTCACAGATGACGCTGCCGCGTTTGAATTGGATATCCAAGCGGTCGAAGCCTTGGGGCTTGGCCAGGATGCTGCCGTCTTTGGTTTTCTCATAGCACAGCTGGACGTAATGAAACAAAAAGGTGTCCCCACATGCCAGCGGGGCTTTTTCCAGATCCATTCCGGTGTATTTCTTTATAAATTCGCAAAGGAGGTCCCAGTCCTCCTGCGGCAGGCGAAATCCCCTGTTGCCGGGAAGAAAGATGTGACTGGGCTTTTTTTCACAGCGCAGCCTTTTCATAACCGTGCAGATCTCGTGACTGCCGCTGGGGGAAAGCGGGTGCTGATAGGATAGGAATGCTCGCTCTGCCTGGGTATCCTCTGCAAGAAATTCCACTGCTGTGTCCACAGAATGTTCCTCAAACTCCAGCCAATACCGCCCGATCTTCTGCCGTTCCCGCCAACGACGATTCGGCAGATCCAGTTCCTCATTTTCGTGATAGAGGGTCAAAACGATTTGACCGCCATAGGTGATGGTATCTTTCAGCACAGTCTCACCTCCGCACCTGAAATTTTTGATACTTTCATTGTATAGCAAAGCCGCTGCATTGAAAAGCAGATAAAAAAGTCGAAACAAGCATGATCATGCTTGTTTCGACTTGAAACATTCCGGGTAAGCGGCTGCAATTTGGAAAAGAGAAGCAAGGGAGCGGGTGGATGACGCTTTTTGTGCATGAGCATAAAAAACGTCGGAGCAAAGCAGACTTTGCTCCGATGTGGAATATCGAAACAGTATAGATATAATCAGAATTGAAATTACACTGAACTTTTTTAAAGGTTGATATCTGGATCTTCGCCTTCTTGGTTCCAAAATTTTATGATATAGACAATAGTCGCCAGAGACAACAGGAGTGAGATGATATTAAGTATGATACTTAGGTCAGTTTACAAGGAACTACACGCAGACCGTGAAACGGGCTGCTGACAACA
>CAJKKQ010000044.1 GCA_905200545.1 uncultured Oscillibacter sp. | reverse complement strand
TATGCAGCATTCGGCGCGCATAGTTCTCCCGCCGGGAGCACCGTGTATCTCACGCCCGCCTGGCGCAGCTTTTGGGCCGCACGGATCATCCGCCGCTCCAGTGTCCCCGGCCGGGTCCGGGGGCCCCGTACAACCTCCACCTGCAAAAACGGCACCCGCAAAATGGCCGTCTCTTGTGCCGTCACCGTCCGCAGCCGTTTTCCGGCCCCCGGCTGCTGCCATACAATCAATCCCATCATAACAAAAGCCCTCCCGCTCCATGGTATGGAGCGGGAGGGTCCGTTATGCCCGAAAACACAGGTTACCAGGCCTGAATGTACCCCGTGAGATAATTGAGGGGGTTCACCCGGGTGCCGTTTTCGGTAATCTCGAAATGCAGATGGGGGCCGCTGGAAATGCCGGTGGAACCGGTAATGCCCAGAACATCGCCCTGATTGACATAGTCGCCCACACTGACGCTGCGGCTGCTCATATGGGCATAGAGGGTGGTATTGCCGCTGCCGTGGGAAACCACCACATAGTTGCCGTAAGAGCTGGAATAGGTGGAGATGATCACGGTTCCGGCCTTGGCCGCATGGACCTGGGATGTGTAGTATACGCCGCCGATATCCACGCCCTTGTGGTTGGTGGAAGCCCCGGCAATTCCCGTATTCCGGTTGCCGAAGGGGGAGGTAATGCGGCGGCTGGATACCGGCCAGATATACCCGCCCAATGCCGCGCTGGAGCTGCTGCCGTTCTGTGCCGCCAGCTGCTGGGACAGTTGGACGATCTTCTTCTGAATGGACTCTTCCTCCGCCTCGATGGCGTCCAGCGTGGACTGGTACTCGCTCTCGTTGGACTCGATCTCCTGGACCAGCTGGTTGGCCTTGGTCCTCTGGACATCCAGATCATTTTTCTTGGTGACCAGATCCGCCTTGGCGGCCTCGGATTCCTTTTTGCTGGTCTCCAGCTCTGTTTTCTTGGTCTCGATTTCCTCCTGAAGGGCCTTCAGCTCATCAATGACTGCCTGGTCGGCATCCATGATCTCATTGATGATATCCAGCCGGCCCAGAAGGTCTGTAAAGCTGGTGGCACGGAACAGCACCGACCAGTAGCTGACAGTTCCCCGCTTCTCCATATCCCGGACCCGGCTGCAAAAGAGCTCATACTGAGCCTCTTCCTTTTCCTGGGCCTCCGCCAGCTCCGCCTCCGTCTGGGTGATGAGGGTCTCATAGGTGGAGATCTGCGCCTCCACATTCCGGATCTGGCTGGAGAGGTTGGTGATCTGCTGATCCAGCAGATCCTTCCGCTTCAGGGCCTCGCTCTTGTCGTCGGCCAGGGCATCCAGCTGGCTCTCCAACTCCTTGCGCTGATCCGCCAGATCTCCGGCCTCGTCCTTGAGGTCGTTGACATCTGCCCAGGTGACAGCGGCAGCGGGAGAAAGGTCTGCCGTCACCACTGCCAGCGCCAGCACAAAGGCCGCCAGGCAGCGCAGCACACCCGTCCCTCTTTTTTTCTTTTGCAGGTTATTCTTTCTCATACGGCACCTACTTTATCACACCTGCAGGAACCGGCGGATGGCGGACAAGCTGCCGCCTACGCCGATAAGGATGCCGGCTCCCCCGAAGGTCAGCGCCACAGGCAGCCACATCTGCTGGAAGGGAATGATCTGCACCAGCTGAAGGGTATCATTGGTGGCCACGCCCCGTGCCACCGCCGCATACAGCAGCCATTGCAGGCCAAAGGCGATCACAGCGCCCAAAAAGCCCAGCATGAAGCCCTCATACACAAAGGGCCAGCGGATAAATCCGTTGGTGGCACCCACCATGCGCATGATGGCGATCTCCTCCCTCCGGTCAAAGGTGGTGAGCTTGATGGTGTTGGAGATAATGAACACCGACACGATAAACAAAATGGCGATCAGGGCCACGCACACCACTGTGGCCACGTTCCGCACCGTGATAAAGCCGCTGGTGATCTCCTCATAGGCATTGACGTCGGTAATGCCCTCCACATTCTCCACCTGTTCCTTGGTCTGGGCCTGCTTCGTCAGATCCGCCACCTTGATGGCGTACCGATCCTGCAGGATCTCCGGATCCAGATCCTGAAAGACTTCTTCATCCGGGTACTGGGCCTTGAAACTCTCCATGGCCTCTTCCTTGGAGATATATGTGACGGAGGCCACGTTGGGCAGCGCCTCCAGCTTGGATTCCAGCGCCTTGGATTGAGCGTCGGTATAGGTATCGTCCACATAGGCCAGGATCTCATTCTCCTGTTCCAGGGTGTGGAGCAGCTCGTTGGCGTTCACCGCCACCAGGGTAAAGGTTCCCATGATCAAAAGGCACGCCACGGTAATGCCGATGGCCGCGAAAGACATGAATCCGTGGCTGAACATGTTGGATAGGCCCTCATGAACGAAATATCCGAAATTATGCTTACTCATGGAGCTTTCCTCCCACATAACCGCCGACGCAGTCGCTGACCACATGGCCGGATTCAATGGTGATGACCCGCTTGCCGAACCGATCCACCAGGTCTTTCTCATGGGTGACCACCACCACCGTGGTTCCCAGCTGGTTGATCTTCACCAGCAGGCTCATCAGCTCCAGGGACCGCTCCGGATCCAGGTTGCCGGTGGGCTCGTCGGCAATGATGGTGTTGGGATTGTTCACCAGGGCCCGGGCAATGGCCACACGCTGCTGCTCACCGCCGGAGAGCTCCGTGGGATAGGAATTGGCCTTGTCCTCCAGTCCCACCAACCGCAGCACATAGGTGATGCGCTCCCGGATCTTGCGGGGGCTTGCTCCCACCGCCCGCATAACAAAGGAGAGATTATCGTACACCGTTTTCTTCTCGATCAGGCGGAAATCCTGGAAAATAACCCCCAGGGTCCGCCGCATCAGCGGGATCTGCTTTTCCGAGATATTGCTGACGGAAAAGCCGTTGATCATGATCCGGCCTGCACAGGGCTCCACCTCCCCGGTCAGCAATTTAATAATGGTGGACTTGCCGGACCCGGAGGGGCCCACCAAAAACACAAATTCTCCGTCCTCTACGGTCAACGTGATGCCTTTGATGGCCTTCGTCCCGTTGTCATACTCCATTTCCACATCTTTTAATCGAATCATGGGACACCTCGCGCGCGTTTTTTTATCCAGACGGCTCTCTCCGCCAAAAGGTTCCCGTTTTTTCCGGCCTTGGCGGCAAAGTCGACATAATGCCTGATCGTGTCTCATTATATCTGCTTTTTCACAGCAATGCAACAGGAGTTTGCAGGAATCGGCAAAAAAAGTAACAAAAGTTACAGCCGCTCCACAGGCTGCCGCTCCTGTCGCCTCCTCCGGCCGGTCCGGAATCCGGCAGAGGCGGAAATACAAATAAAAAAGCCATCTCCCGGCGGAAAACCGCCTGGAGATGGCATCACTATGTAGCTCAGGAATCGATTCCCCGGCTGGTCAGATACTTCTTGACCATCAGGGCTACCTTGAAGGTAATGGCGTCCTCAAACTCCCGGAGATCCAGCCCGGTGAGTTTCTTGATCTTCTCCAGCCGGTAAACCAGGGTGTTCCGGTGGACAAAGAGCTTCCGGGCCGTCTCGGAGACGTTGAGGTTGTTCTCAAAGAACTTGTGAATGGTGAAGAGTGTCTCCTTATCCAGGGCGTCAATGGGGTTCTTCTTAAAGACCTCCTGAAGGAACATCTCGCAAAGGGTGGTGGGCAGCTGATAGATCAGGCGCCCGATTCCCAGATTCTCATAATTGATGACGTACTTCTCTGTATCAAAGACCTTGCCTACCTCAATGGCGATCTGGGCTTCCTTATAGCTCTTGGCCAGATCCCGCAGGTGGGTGGCGATGGTGCCGATGCCCACCACCACAGTGCTCTCCCCGCCGGAGCGAAGGCTCTCCTCCACAGAGGAGGCAATCTTGTTGAGCTCCTTGATGCCGGAGCCCTCGGGCATCTGCCGGATGAGGACCACGTCCCCTTCCCCGATGCTCAGTACAAAGTCGTTCTGCCGGTCCGGGAACTGGGCCTGGATGATATCCGTAGGCACGGACTCGCCCTTTTTCAGGGAGCGCAGCAAAAAGACCCCCCGGGGCACATCGGCGGTGACCCGCAGCTCCTTGGCCCGCATGTAAATGTCACCCAGCATGATATTATCGGAGATAATGTCCTTGATAAAGGAGCCCCGGTCATGCTTTTCCTCATAATAGGACTTGGCGGCGTTGAGGGCCACCGTGGCCATGGCGCAGACAGTCCTGCTGATCTCATTGTCGCCGAAAGCAAAAGCGGCATAGTCAAACTGGTTTCCCCAGCCGTTGAGGGCCTTGAAGGTCTTTCCGTCAGAGGAGATCATGGAGCCGGATGCTCCATTGATGACCGGCACATGCTCAGACCAGCGCTGGCCGATCATAGACAGTTCACTGCAGGCAATCACCACACCTTCCCCATCGATCACACCGACGGTTCGATCCGTGTTCTCCTTCAGCTGCAGCACCACATTTTGAAAAATTCTTCCAGACATGGCCCGTCCTCCTCACCAAAAATCGTGCGGGTTCTTTTGTGCATTTCGTCAATGGTTACATTATATCGGGAAAAATGACAAAATGCAAGATGTTTTTTCTTTTTTCCACAAAACATTGTCATTTTTTTTGTGGAACATTTGAATTTTTGGAAATCACTATTCACAATTCCGCAACAACCTGACTTCATCCTCCGACAAAAAGCGAAACTCACCGGGGGAAAGGCCGGGATCCAATGTCAAATTGCCCATTTTCAGCCGCTTCAGGTACTCTACCGGCGCGCCGCAGGCAGCCAGCATCCGCTTCACCTGATGGAATTTCCCTTCCCGCAGGGTCACCAGCGCCTCACTGCGGGGCCCGGATGAGAGGATCTCCAGCCCTGCCGGAAGGCACCGGGTACCGTCCTCCAGCACCATCCCCTCCGCAAAGGCCCGGCAGTCCTCCGGAGACAAGGGCCCGGCGCAGCGAGCATAATACACTTTGTCCACATGATGGCGGGGAGAGAGAAGATCATGGGCCAGTCCCCCCTCGTTGGTCAGCAGAAGCAAGCCCTCCGTATCCTTGTCCAACCGTCCCACCGGAAAGAGGTTTTGCCGCCGCAGCTCCTCGGGCAGCAGATCCAGCACCGTTTTCCCACGGCCGTCCTCTGTGGCGGAGAGCACCCCGGCGGGCTTATGGAGCATAATCCATGTATATTTCCGGTAGGTCAGCGCCATGCCATCCACGGTGATGGATGCCGTCTCCGGATCCACCTTCTCCTCTGAGGATCGGGGGGGTGTGCCATCCACCAGAACGCGGCCCTGTCGGATGAGTAGCTTCACCTCCCGGCGGGAATATCGTCCCGTAGAGGCAATGATCTTGTCCAGCCGCTGCTGTTCCATGTGAGACTCCTCCTATTGGTAACTTTCCGCTTTATCTTATCATAAAGCCCGTGGAAAATGAATAGAAACATGCAGGAGGGATGGATATGCTGATTTGGACAACGCGGTTTTCCCGGAAAAAGGCCGGGATCGGCTTACTGGTCCTGATCCTGGCGGTAGCTGCGGCGCTCATTCTGGGAAAGACAGCCCCCGGCACGGATCCCCAGGAGCAGCCCCTGCTGGCCACCAATGAGGATCGGGTTGCTTATCTGGAATCCCTGGGATGGGAAGTAAACCCCGAGCCGGTGGAAACGCTGCAGTTCCTTCTGCCGGATACCCTGGAGGAACCCTACCTCAGCTACAACCAGCTGCAGTTGGCCCAGGGCTTTGATCTCACCCAATACACGGGAAAGCAGGTAACCCGCTACACCTATACGGTAACCAATGATCCCCGATGTGCCCAGGGCGTCCAGGCGAATCTGTACGTGTGTGAGGAAGTCCCGGTGGCAGGCGACATTCTCTGTTCCGGTGCTGACGGATTCCAGGACACCCTGGTATATCCGACAGCTGCGGATTGATCTCCGGGCAAAAAAAAGAGACTGCCATATGGCAGTCTCTTTTTAAAAGCAGAGATTAGTCAGCGATGATCTCGGTGACAGCGCCGGAACCAACGGTACGGCCACCCTCACGGATAGCGAAACGCAGGCCCTTCTCAATGGCGATGGGGGTGATCAGCTCAACGCTCATCTCGACGTTATCGCCGGGCATGCACATCTCAGTGCCCTCGGGCAGAGTGATGACGCCGGTCACGTCGGTGGTGCGGAAATAGAACTGAGGACGATAGTTGTTGAAGAAGGGGGTGTGACGGCCGCCCTCGTCCTTGGACAGGACGTAAACCTGGCCAGAGAACTTGGTGTGGGGGTGGATGGAGCCGGGCTTAGCCAAAACCTGGCCTCTCTCGATCTCCTTCTTGTCGATACCACGCAGCAGGGTGCCGACGTTGTCGCCAGCCTCAGCGAAGTCCAGCAGCTTGCGGAACATCTCGATGCCGGTGATAACGGACTTCTTGCTCTCCTCGGCCAGGCCGACGATCTCGACGGGGTCGCCCATCTTGATCTGGCCACGCTCGACTCTACCGGTAGCAACGGTGCCACGGCCGGTGATGGTGAAGACGTCCTCGACGGGCATCAGGAAGGGCAGCGAGTCATCACGGGGAG
>CAJKKQ010000043.1 GCA_905200545.1 uncultured Oscillibacter sp. | reverse complement strand
CTTTACCTTCCACCAGGACGCCCCGGTGATCCGCCCGGACATGCTGGAGACGGTGTGGTGCGCGGTGGAGCGGCGGATGAAAGACGGCAGCGTGCTGGGGCCGGAAGAGCGGGTGGACGTTTGGACTGCCCTGAAAGCGGTAACCGCCAACGCCGCCTACCAGTATTTCGAGGAGGATCAAAAGGGCACCCTGGCCCCCGGCAAGCGGGCGGATCTGGTGGTTCTGGACCGGGATCCCACCAGGACAGCGGGGGAGTCGCTGCGGACCATCCGGGTGCTGGAGACCTGGAAGGACGGTGTGCGGGTATTTGAACATTGAAACTGAATAACAGAGATTTGAACCGGGAGCTGCGAAAAAAGCGGCTCCCGGTTTTTCCATGAAGGAGGATCCCACAGTTCCTTTTTGCGACGGCTTTTCCGCACCGGACGGCCTATAATCAAATCCGTCGGCTGCGGAAGCGGAAGAGGAAGGGGGAAGCGGCGTGACGGTGGTCTATCTGGACAGCGTATTCACCCTCAACGCGGTGATGGATTATCTGCTGCTGGTGTGTACGGCCCGCCTGGCCGGGCGGCCCCTGCGGCGGGGACGGTATCTCCTTGCGGCGCTGCTGGGCGGCGTCTACGCATCGGCCGTGTTTCTCCCGGGGCTTTCCTTCCTGGCCCGGACGCCGGTGAAGGTCGCGGCAGGGGTGCTGCTGGCCCTGGCGGCTTTCGGCGGGGAGGAGAAGCTGGCGCGGCTGATACTGCTGTTTTTTGCCCTCTCCTGTGCCATGGCCGGGTGCGTACTGGGGCTGGGGCTTCTCTCCGGAGGCGTGCCCATGGCAGGAGGCATCTTCTATACGGATGTGGATGCCCGGGGGCTGCTCATCGCGGCAGCGGCTGCCTATTCCGTCATGACGGTGGTGTTCCGGGCAGCGGCCAAGCGGGGCGTGGAAGGACGCCTCCTGAAGGTGCGGGTGTGTCTGGAGGGGCAGGTGGTGACCATGACGGCCCTCCACGATACGGGGAACGCGCTGCGGCATCCCGTCTCCGGGGCACCGGTGCTGGTGACAGCCAGAGGTGCTTTGGATGGTGCTCTGCCGCCCCGGGTGCGGCAGATTTTGACACCGGAGCTGCTGCGCTACCCGGCGGATCTGCTGGAGCCTCTGCGCTCAGCGGCGCCGGGGTGGCAGTTCTCCCTGGTACCCTACCGGACGGTGGGACTGCCGGAGGGCCTTTTGCTGACGGTGCGCAGCGACTGGACAGAGGTGGAGGGGACGCGGTACCGGGGATTGCCGGTTGGGATCTGCGCCGGAGGCGTGGGAGAGGATTGTGCCGCTTTGTGGGGCGGCAGCGTAAATCGGGGAGGGCGACATGAAGGACATCTGGATCAGGCTTTTGCGTCTGCTGGAACAGTGGGGACTGCTGCCCCAGGGCCATGTACACTACATCGGCGGCAGCGACACCCTGCCGCCGCCGCTGACCAAGGAGCGGGAGGCGGAGCTCCTTGCCCGTCTGGGAGAGGAGGAGGCCCGGCAGGAGCTCATCGAACATAATCTGCGGCTGGTGGTGTACATAGCGCGGCGGTTTGAAAATACCGGCGTGGGCATCGAGGACCTCATCTCCATCGGCACCATCGGCCTCATCAAGGCCGTGGGCACCTACCGCACAGACAAGAACATCAAGCTGGCCACTTACGCCTCCCGGTGCATCGAAAATGAGATCCTCATGTACCTGCGCAAGAATGCCAACCGGAAAGGGGAGGTGTCTTTTGACGAGCCTCTCAACACCGACTGGGACGGCAACGAACTGCTGCTCTCCGACGTGCTGGGAACCGACGCCGACGTGGTGATGCGCCCCATCGAGGAGGACGTGGACCGCTCGCTGCTGGCGGCGGCCATGGAGGCCCTCTCGCCCCGGGAGCGGGAGATCATCACATTGCGCTTTGGCCTGGGGGGCAGCCGGGAGCAGACGCAAAAGGAGGTAGCGGACAGACTGGGCATCTCCCAGAGCTATATCTCCCGGCTGGAAAAGCGCATCATCCAGCGGCTGAAAAAGGAGATTTTGCGGTTAAGCTGACTCTTGACAATCCAAAATGGGAAGACTATACTGAAACGGTATATTGGAACTGCAAAGATGGGAAGCAGTACCCGGCAGGCGGATGCCAAGAGAGGGCGCGGTTGGTGGAAGCGCCTGTGAGGCCGCCGGAGAAGTCGTCCCGGAGCACTGGAGCTGAAAGGTGAGTAAGCACCGGCGGCATCCCGCCGTTATCGGGGAGGGGCGTGGAAGCGCCCGCTGAGTGCGTGCTTTGGCACGAATCCAGGTGGTACCGCGGACTATCGTTCGCCCTGGGCCGAAAGGCCCGGGGCGTTTTTTGTTTGGACAGGAGGAGTGAGTACGTTGTTTGAGGTGCAAATCCCTGCGGGGACGCCGGTCATGGGCGCGGTTTCTTTTGTTCATATGAAGCTGGGAAAATTCCGCCTGCTCCGGGCCTGGCGCATCTTCCTCCTGGTGCTGGGGGTACTGTCCCTGCTGGTGGGGGGCCTGTGCCTCCTGGCCTCCCTGGATGTCCTGGCTCTGGCCCCACTGGTGATGGGGATACTGCTGCTGCTCCTGAGAGCCAGTTTCCCCCGCCTGACAGTCCGCATAGCGGATAACATGCTGAAGAACCTCAAAAGCGGCTATCCGACGTGCATCACCTTTGATCACGACGGCATGCGCAAGACGGTCCACGGCATTGTGACCACGGTCCCCTATGAGAATTTCAGTCATCTGGTATTCTGCCAGGGGATTTATGTAGTGAGCCTGGAGGGCGAGGCCACCCGATACCAGCCGCTGCCCAAAGACTGTTTTACCCAGGGAGACCCCGAGGCTTTCCCAGACTTTTTCCGGGAAAAGACGGGGCTCTTCCTTGAATCCATTTGACTTCACGAATCAGGACCCCAGGTCCAAGAGAATAGGAGAATCAACCATGAAAAAAGAACTGCCCAAGGTGTATGAGCCCCAGCAGGTGGAGGACCGCATCTACAAGATGTGGGAGGATGCCGACTGCTTTAACGGGGATCCCGATCCTAAGAAAAAGCCCTTCTCCATTGTGATGCCGCCTCCCAATGTCACGGGCCAGCTCCACATGGGCCATGCCCTGGACTGCACGCTGCAGGATATCCTCACCCGCTTCAAGCGGATGCAGGGCTATTCCACCCTCTGGCTCCCCGGCACCGATCACGCCGGCATCGCCACCCAGATCAAGGTGGAGGAGGAGCTGCGCACCAAGGAGGGACTGACCCGCTACGACCTGGGCCGGGAGAAGTTCCTCCAGCGGGTGTGGAAGTGGAAGGAGGAGTACGGCGGCCGCATCGTGGCCCAGCAAAAGAAAATGGGCGTCTCCTGCGACTGGTCCCGGGCCCGCTTCACCATGGACGAGGGCTTGTCCAAGGCCGTCCGGGAGACCTTCTGCGAGCTCTATGACAAGGGCCTCATCTACAAGGGCAGCCGCGTCATCAACTGGTGCCCCCACTGCGTCACCGCCCTCTCCGACGCGGAGGTGGAGTATCAGGACAAGCCCGGCCACCTGTGGTATATCCGCTATCCCCTCTCCGACGGATCCGGCGATCTGGTGATCGCCACCACCCGGCCTGAGACCATGATGGGCGATACCGGTGTTGCCGTGAACCCTGAGGACGAGCGGTTCAAGCACCTCATCGGCAAGACCTGCATCCTGCCCATTATGAACCGGGAGATCCCCATTGTGGGCGACGAGTACTGCGAGATCGGCTTCGGTACCGGCGCTGTGAAGATGACCCCCGCCCACGACCCCAACGACTTTGAGGTGGGTCTGCGCCACAACCTGGAGATCATCCGCTGCATCGGCGACGACGGCAAGATCAACGAAAACGGCGGCCCCTATGCGGGCATGGACCGCTACGAGTGCCGCAAGCAGATCGTCAAGGATCTGGAAGAGCAGGGGTATCTCGTCAAGACCGAGCCCTACAACCACAACGTGGGCACCTGCTACCGCTGCCACAACGACGTGGAGCCGGTGATCTCCGCCCAGTGGTTCGTGAAGATGGAGCCTCTGGCCAAGGAGGCTCTGCGCGTTGTGAAGGAGGGCGAAGTGAAGTTCGTCCCCGAGCGCTTCTCCAAGACCTATATCAACTGGATGGAGAACGTCCATGACTGGTGCATCTCCCGTCAGCTGTGGTGGGGCCATCAGATCCCTGCCTGGTACTGCGACGAGTGCGGCCATATCAATGTCTCCCGGGAGGATCCCACCAAGTGCGAAAAGTGCGGCTCCACCCATCTGACCCGGGATCCCGACGTGCTGGACACCTGGTTCTCCAGCGCCCTGTGGCCCTTCTCCACGCTGGGCTGGCCCGACAAGACCGAGGATCTGGACTTCTACTATCCCACCTCTGTCATGGTCACCGGCTACGACATCATCTTCTTCTGGGTGGCCCGGATGATCTTCTCCGGCTGCGAGCAGATGAAGAAGATTCCCTTCCACACCGTGCTGATCCACGGCTTGGTTCGGGACGACAAGGGACGCAAGATGTCCAAGTCCCTGGGCAACGGCATCGATCCGCTGGAAATGGCGGAGAAGTACGGTGCCGACGCCCTGCGCTTCAACCTCATCACCGGCAACTCTCCCGGAAACGATACCCGGTTCTATACGGAAAAGTGCGAAGCCATGCGCAACTTCGCCAACAAGGTCTGGAACGCCAGCCGCTTCGTGATGATGAATCTCACCATCGATTCCTGCGCCCTGCCTGCTGCAGATCAGCTGGCCGCGGAGGATAAGTGGGTGCTCTCCAAGCTCAACACCCTGGTGAAGGAAGTTACCGAGAATCTGGACAGCTATGAGATCGGCGTGGCCTCCGCCAAGATCTACGACTTCCTGTGGGACACCTACTGCGACTGGTATATCGAGCTCACCAAGACCCGCCTCAACGGTACCGATCAGGAGGCCAAGCTGACGGCTCAGAACGTCCTGTGCTATGTGCTTACGGTGCTTTTGAAGCTGCTGCATCCCTTCATGCCCTTTATCACCGAGGAGATCTTCCAGGCCCTGCCCCGTATCAAGGGGGAGGAGAGCGCTTACCTGATGACCTCCCGGTGGCCGGAGTATCAGGAGTCCCTCAGCTTCCCGGCGGAGGAAAATGCCATGGAGGCCGTCATGGACACCATCAAGGCCATCCGCGCCCGCCGCGCGGAGATGAACGTGCCTCCCTCCAAGAAGGCGGAGGTGCTCATCGTCACCGCCACTCCGGAGATCTACGCCCAGGGCCTGCATTTCCTGGAGCGCCTGGCCTATGCCAGCGCCGTGACCTTTGCCGAAACCGCTCCTGCGGATGTCACTGGCATGGTCAGCGTGGTCACCGCCAAGGCTACGGCCTACATGCCCCTCAGTGAGCTGGTGGACATTGCCGCGGAGCTGGATCGTATCGCCAAGGAGATCGAGAAGGCTCGCAACGGCCTGCGGATCGTGGAGCAAAAGCTCTCCAACGAAAAATTTGTCTCCCGGGCGCCTGAGGCGGTGGTCAACGCCGAGAAGGAAAAGGCCGCCAAGTACCAGGAGCTCATCACCAAGCTGGAGGCATCCGCCAAGGCCATGCAGGCGTAAATGCCGTATTGATTTGAAAACACCCCTGCGGAGCATGTCCCGCAGGGGTGTTTCCGATTATCCGGGTCAGCAGAGCAGGGCTTAGGAATAGAAAGGAACACTCTGTTTCTGCCGGGGCCGCGGACAGTGATAACCATCCACCTGTTTGAAAAGGAGGAGTACCATTGGAGATACGAACTGTGACGGATGCCCACTTGGCGGAAGCCATGGAGCTTTGTGGACGCGTCTTTTCAGAATTTGAAGCCCCGGATTATCCGCAGGAGGGGGTGGAGGCATTTTTCCGCTATATTGAAGATGCCAATCAGGTTCGTGCCATGACAGTTTTTGGTGCTTTTGATGCTGATACGCTGGTAGGGGTATTGGCATTGCAGGGTACGCACATTGCGTTGTTTTTCGTGGAGGGATCCTGTCACCACCGGGGGATTGGGCGTGCGCTCTTTCAGACGTTTGTGGCAGCTGCATCGCCCCGGCACTTGAGTGTCCATGCGGCACCTCATGCTGTGGGTTTTTACCGTCGCCTGGGCTTTGAGGCAGTGACCGGCGAACAGCATTCACCGGATGGAATTCGGTATGTTCCCATGGAATATGGATTCGGATTATAAAAGATCCCCGGCGGACAGATGCTCCGCCGGGGATCTTTTTCATGGAGATGGAAAGTGGGGAGAGACTCGGCTGCCTGTGCGCTCAGTAATTGATGCCGACGATGGCCAGTTGGCCCCCGGAAACGCTGAAGACAATGTTGGGCCTTCCTGTGGATGAGAGAATAAAGCCGGCCTTGCTGGGAGGCAAGTCCGATAGATCCGCCTGCGCAATTTCCGTCAGCAGATCATCGGTAAAGATGCGCTCACTGCCCAGTGCCATGAAATCTTCCTGGGAGCCCAGGAACTCCCCGCCCTCAGGAAGCCCTACATAAAGGGGATAGGCGGCCAGATCCGCCAGGCGCTGGAGGTCCTGATCCGCCAGGGCGGACTGGATATCCTCCCCAAAGGACTGGACCGCCGCCGCATCCACAGAGAAATTGTCCGCATATGGAGGTCCTTCTGTGTCACTGCTGCTCTGGGGCGCTTCCTCAGGCGTGGATGTGTCATCGGCCTCTTTCGGGAGAGGGGTTCCGACTGTCTCTTTCTCCTCCGGCGGAGTGTTCGGGTCGCCGGAGGGAGGATTGCTCTGGCCGCAGCCTGACAGCAGCAGGCACAGTGCCGCTGTCAGCAGCAGTAAACTTGCAATCTTGCGCATAAAACACGATCCTTTCCTGTAAGTCATGGGTTGCGATGTACCGTAAAACATCCAATAGACGCATGGCGTGCCCAAAAAGTTTGAAATGAAGGGTGCTGTCCGCAGATTCGGACAGAAATGGCCTCCGGAGGGATCCCTCCGGAGGCCATTTTCTCAGCAGATGAAGTTGGT
>CAJKKQ010000042.1 GCA_905200545.1 uncultured Oscillibacter sp. | reverse complement strand
TCCCACTCTCTGGCGCAGTCTCCACCGCGCCGACAGCTTTGTTAGAATACCAAACCATCCACCATTTGTCAACACCTTTTTCCCGATTTTTTAATATTTATTATTTCCGGCTCTTATCTCCCCGTTTCTCTACAGGAAAAGCGCTGGGCAAACAGGGACACTGGTGTTATAATGTCCATACCATCATCCATTATACATATATAATTAGGAGGGATCATTCTGCAGATCCATCGTATGACCGCCACTTTTGGAAAGCTCCAGGGCCAAACCCTGGAGCTTCGGGACGGCCTGAATATCATCGAAGCACCCAACGAAACCGGCAAATCCACCTGGTGTGCTTTCCTCACAGCCATGCTCTACGGCATCAACAGCCGGGAGCGGGACCGGGCCGGCTTTATTGCCGAGAAAAACCGCTACGCCCCCTGGGCGGGCACTGCCATGAGCGGCCGACTGGACTGTCTGTCAGACGGCCGGGAGCTGACCATCACCCGCACCACCCGGCGGCAAACCGCCCCGCTGGGTGAGTTTCAGGCGGTATACGCCGGAACGGGAGACGCGGTACCGGGCCTTACCGGCCAGAACTGCGGCGAAGCCCTGCTGGGTGTCGGCCGGGAGGTTTTTGAGCGCAGCGCCTTCATCCGGCAAAGCGGACTGACCGTCACCCAGGACGCGGGGCTGGAGCGGCGGATCGCCGCCCTCATCACCTCCGGCCAGGAGGACACCTCTTATACAGAGGCCGCCGACACCCTGAAGAAGCACCTCAACCGCCGCCGCCACAACAAGACCGGGCTGCTGCCCAATCTGGAGGGAGAGCTGTCGGAGCTGGAGCGCCAGCTCCAAGAGGTCTCCGCTGCGGAGGACCAGCTCTCCCAGGCCCGCTCCCAGGCCCGGCAGCTGGAGGGCCGGGAAGCGGCGCTGACGGAGGAACTGGCCCAGCACGATCGCTGGGAATCCGCCCGGAAGCGTCAGGCCCTGACTCAGGCGGAGACAGCTGCCCGGGAAGCGGAGGAACACGCCGTGTCGGTGCGCCGTCAGCTGGAAACGGAACAGATCCCTGGAAACGACACCATCGGCCGCCTCCGGGGCGCCATCGTCAACCTGGAGACCGTGCGCAAAAGTGTGGACAAGGCCCGGGGAGAGCGGGGCGAGGCCATGAAGGCCCTTTTGCGGGCGGAAACCGCCGTGAACGAGAGCCCCTTTGCCGGACAGACGGCGGAGCAGGCCTGGAAATCCGCCACCTCCATCAGCGATTCCAAGCCGTGGCCCCTCAGCGAGCTGCTACCCTCTATCTTTTTGGGGATTTTCACCCTGGTTTTCTATGCCGCTCAAATTCTCGGCATGGGTGACGGCTTTGTAGACGCCCTTTGGGGCATTCCCTGCGCCCTCGCCGCATTGTTGATTCCTTTTTATAAAAACCGGAAATGGAAGCAGGAAACGGCTGCGGCCCTGAAGAAGCACAATGTCTCCTCCGCCGCGGAACTCCGGGAGAAAGCCGTGGCTTACGCAGATCTCTTAAAGGCCCAGGAAGCCGCCCAGGCGAACGCCAATGCCAAGGCCGCCACTGCCGACGCCCTGTACGCCTCCCTCACCTCCAACGAGCAGGGCATTTTGCTGGAAGTCCGCCGCTTCGCCCCCGCCGCCTACGACATTCCCACGGCGGACGCCCTGCTGCGCCAGTGCGCCGTGCGCCGCCGGGAACTCCAGGAGGCGGAGACCGCCGCCCGGGAAGCCCGGATGCGCAGCGACCTCCAGGCCCAGGAAGCCCCCCAGGCCCCGGAGGATCTGGAGGCACAGCCTCCCGCCCGCAGCCGGGAAGCGGTCAGCGGAGAGCTGGACGCTGTCCGGGCCGCTCTGGCCCAGGCCCGCTCGGCTGCCGACCGCCTGACGGGTCAACTCCACACGCTGGGCGACCCGGGAGAGCTGCGGGAGCGCCGGGTCCGGCTGGAGGAGCAGCGTGTGCAGCTGGAGGGGGAGTACGAGGCCATCCGAATGGCCATGGAGACCCTGGAGAGCGCCAACACCACCCTGCAAAACCGGTTCTCCCCGGCCCTGGGACGCCGGGCGGCGGAGATCTTCCGCCAGCTCACCGGCGGCCGCTATGAGGGCGTGGTGCTGGATCGCCAGTTCCGTTTGAGCGCAGAACCGGCGGGAGACGGCGTCTACCGGGACGCTCAGCTGCTCTCTGCCGGAGCGCTGGACCAGCTGTATCTGGCGGTGCGGCTGGCCATCTGCCAGCTGGTGCTGCCCCAGGAGCGGGAAGTCCCCATGGTGCTGGACGACGCCCTGGCCAATTTTGACGATGCCCGCTGTGCCGCCGCCCTGGACTATCTGACCCGGGAGGCCCAAAACCGGCAGATCCTCCTCTTCACCTGCCACAGCCGGGAGGCAGATTTCCTGGAAAACCGCCCGGAAGTTGCCGTCTGGCGGTTGACGGAAGCCCTTTGACGGTATAAGATACCTTGTGCGTACAAGAATATTCCCGCGCAAGCGGAAAAAGGAGATCAGACAATATGAGCGAATGCACCCATAACTGCTCCACCTGCGGCGAGAACTGCGGGGAGCGGCAGGAGCCCCAGTCCCTGCTGAAGGAGCACAACCCCAACGCCCGTATCGGCAAGGTATACGGCGTGGTATCCGGCAAGGGCGGCGTGGGCAAGTCCATGGTCACCAGCCAGCTGGCCGTCACCATGCGCCGCCGGGGCTATGAAGTCGGCGTTCTGGACGCGGACATCACCGGCCCCTCCATTCCCAAGGCCTTCGGCATCCACACCCAGGCGCTGGGCAGCGAGGAGGGCCTGTATCCGGTGGTTTCCCGCACCGGTATCCAGGTGATGAGCACCAATCTGCTGCTGCCCAATGAGACGGATCCCGTCATCTGGCGCGGCCCCGTCATCTCCGGCGTGGTGCAGCAGTTCTGGACGGATGTGCTGTGGAACTGCGACTACCTCTTTGTGGATATGCCTCCGGGAACCGGCGACGTGTCCCTCTCCGTGTTCCAGTCCATCCCGCTGGACGGCATCCTCATCGTGGCCAGCCCCCAGGAGCTGGTGAGCATGGTGGTGGAAAAGGCCGTGAAGATGGCGGAGATGATGGAAGTGCCCATCCTGGGCCTGGTGGAGAACATGAGCTATGTGGCCTGCCCGGACTGCGGCAAGAAGATCCACCTCTTCGGCGAGGGCAAGACTGCCCAGGCCGCCGCCCGCCACAACCTGCCGCTGCTGGCGGAGATGCCCATTGATCCCGCCCTGGCCTCCCTCACCGACGAGGGCAATATCGAGAGTTTCCAGGGCACCTGGCTGGACGGCGTGGCCGACCGGCTGGAAGGCAAGTAAAATCCCATGGGCCGCGTGTGCATTTCTCCGCACCGCGGCCCTTTTTGGCAGTTTTTGTCCATCCTGCACAAATTTGTGGGGGAAGGCTTTGGGTGAAAAATCCCTTTTTGTGTGGAAAAACAGTTGCAAAATCCGCCTGGATTCGAGATAATAAAAGGTACTTCAATACTTCCGCATACGGAATATCATAATTTTTGAATAAGACGCAAGGGGGACGAAACACATGCAGGAACTGAAGGACCGCATCGTGAAGGAAGGCAAGGTGCTGCCCGGCAACATCATCAAGGTGGACGGCTTTTTGAATCACCGCATTGACACGGAGCTGATGACCCACATCGCCGAGGAGTTCGGCAAGCACTTCAACATGGATGAAGTCACCATGATCCTCACGGCGGAGGCCTCCGGCATCGCCCTGTCCGCCATCGTGGCCCAGCACTTCCACAAGCCCATGATCTTTGCCAAGAAGGCCAAGAGCGACAACATCGAGGGCGGTCTGTACCAGAGCGACATCTTCTCCTACACCTATAAGAAGAAGGTCACGCTGCTGGTGTCCAAGGAGTGGATCTCCTCCGACGATAAGATCCTCATCATCGATGACTTTATGGCCAACGGCGAGGCTATGCGCGGCCTGTGCGACATCGTGGATGCCGCCGGCGCCACTCTGGTTGGCATCGGCTGCGCCGTGGAGAAGGGCTTCCAGGGCGGCGGCGACCGCCTGCGGGCTGCCGGCGTGAACCTGAAGTCCCTGGCCATCATCGAGTCCGCTGAGCCCGGTCATATCGTCTTCCGGGACGAGGAGTGATCCTTTCACACCCGGCCCGATGGGGCCGGGTGTGTCCGTTTTCCCCGGCAATCTGAAACCCCGCACCACTTTTTCCATCTTTCTTTGTAACCAAACAAAAGGGAGGCGTACGGTATGAAAAAGCATTGGCGGATCCTGCTTCCACTGATCTTGGTACTGCTTTTGCTTCTGGTTCTGCTGCTCCTGCATCCGCATTCTGCGGCTGAGGAAACGCAGGATGAGGACGCGCTGCTGTGTGCCAAGCCGGTGATTTACCTCTATCCGGAGGAGGAGACGGCTGTCACCGTCACGCTGGACTACGACGGCCAGCTCACCACCACCTATCCCGCCTATGACGGCGGCTGGAGCGTCACCGCAGAGCCGGACGGCACTCTGTATGACGCGCAAGGGAAGGAGTACAGCTACCTCTTCTGGGAGGGCAGCAGTGACGTGGAGTACGATTTTTCCCAGGGCTTCTGCGTCCCCGGGGAGGAGACCGCGGAATTTTTGCGCTGCACGTTGGAAAAGCTGGGTCTAACCGCCCGGGAGTACAACGAGTTCATTGTCTACTGGCTGCCTCAGATGGAGGGCAGCGCCTATAACCTGATCTCTTTTCAGTCGGACGATTACACGGACCACGCCCGGCTGACCATCTCCCCGGAACCGGAGAGCATCCTGCGGGTCTTTATGGCCTGGCAGCCTCTTCCCGAGCCGGTGGAGATCGACCCCCAGGATCTGCCCGCTTTTACCCGCACCGGCTTTACGGTGGTGGAGTGGGGCGGCACCCGGGTTTCCTGACTACAACCCAACCTGAAAAAGGAGGAGTTTCTTTGTCTCATCAAACCGTCATCGTACTGGACTTCGGCGGCCAGTACAACCAGCTCATCGCCCGCCGCGTCCGTGAATGCGGCGTCTACTGCGAGGTGAAGCCCTACACCACCTCCATGGACGACATCCGGGCCATGAACCCTATCGGCATCATCTTCACCGGCGGCCCCAACAGCGTCTATGACCCCAAGTCCCCCCAGGCCAACCCCGAGGTGTTCCAGCTGGGCGTCCCTATTCTGGGCATCTGCTACGGCTGCCAGCTGCTGGCCCACAATCTGGGCGGCAAGGTCATCGCCGCCACCGACGACTCCGCCCGGGAGTACGGCAAGACCGAGACCTATTTCAATACCGACTGCAAGCTCTTCAAGGGCCTGCCCGCCCAGGGCATCACCTGGATGAGCCACGGTGACTATATGGAGAAGGTGCCTGAGGGCTTTGCCCTGGTGGCCCACTCCGACGCCTGCCCCAATGTGGCCATCTGCGACGAGGCCCGGGGCTTCTACGGCGTGCAGTATCACCCCGAGGTGAACCACACGGAGCACGGCACCGACATGATCCGCAATTTCCTCTATGAGGTCTGCGGTGCCCAGGGCGACTGGACCATGGGCGATTACAAGACCACCGCCATCCGCACCATTCGGGAAAAGGTAGGCGGCGGCAAGGTGCTGCTGGCCCTCTCCGGCGGTGTGGACTCCTCCGTGGCCGCCGCTCTGGTGGCGGAGGCTGTGGGCAATCAGCTCACCTGCGTCTTTGTGGATCACGGCCTCATGCGCCTCAACGAGGGCGACGAGGTGGAAGCCGCCTTCAAGAAGTGGGACATCAACTTCGTCCGGGCCAACGCCGAGGAGCTGTTCCTTTCCAAGCTGGCCGGGGTCACCGAGCCGGAGCGCAAGCGCAAGATCATCGGTGAGGAGTTCATCCGGGTCTTTGAAGCGGAGGCCAAGAAGATCGGCCAGGTGGATTACCTGGTCCAGGGCACCATCTATCCCGACGTCATCGAGTCCGGTGCCGGCGACGCCGCCGTTATCAAGAGCCACCACAACGTGGGCGGTCTGCCTGACTACGTGGACTTCAAGGAGATCATTGAGCCGCTGCGGATGCTCTTTAAGGACGAGGTCCGTCAGCTGGGCCGTGAGTTGGATCTGCCGGAGTATCTGGTGATGCGCCAGCCCTTCCCGGGCCCGGGCCTTGCCATCCGCGTCATCGGCGACATCACCAAGGAGAAGCTGGACACCCTGCGTCTGGCGGACTTCATCTTCCGGGATGAGATCGCCAAGGCCGGCTTGGAGGGCTCCATGAGCCAGTATTTCGCGGTGCTCACCAACATGCGCTCCGTGGGCGTCATGGGCGACGGCCGCACCTATGACTATACCCTGGCCCTGCGTTCTGTCACCACCAGCGACTTCATGACCGCCGACTGGACCCGTATTCCCTACGATGTGCTGGACCGGGTCAGCGTACGGATTGTCAACGAGGTTCCCAATATCAACCGCATTGTCTACGACATCACCAGTAAACCCCCGGCAACCATCGAGTGGGAATGACCGTCAAAACGGCGCAAACCCGCATGAATACAGGCTTTTTTGCCCGTCTTTGTGGCTCTTGATACTGGATTGATACTATTCGTGTCCGCCCGGTACTCTCAAGAGAATAATCCCAAAAGGACAAGCAAAACCGCCCTGCTGAACGACAAATTCAGCAGGGCGGTTTTTTGCTTGTCTTATTTATTTTTCCGCCAGGTGACATAATACTGGCTTTCCTTGCTATCGTCACAGGTAGCGGGCCAGTTGAGTTTCCATTCAAAGTATTCGTCCCTGGTGATTTCCCCAGCGTCAAGTTCCTGCTGGCGTAATAGCCATTCGTGCATGAACTCGTCTACAAGTCCGTACTGAAAGTAAATCCCCACGGGAGGATGGATGGGCCAGTCGCCGTTGTCATTGTAGCGCACGCTGGTATCATCGGAGGCCCCTGTCTTGCCAGGATTGCGGACAAGCTGGAACAGGCGGATAGCGCCTGGGCTGTCCTCGTCCAGCCAGAAAAATGTCCGCATGAAGTCCTCGGCAGAGCCGGGGGCGATGGTGTAGAAGTTCTGGCGGTCTACCCGCAGCGCCTCGGCCATCTTGTCCAGCAG
>CAJKKQ010000041.1 GCA_905200545.1 uncultured Oscillibacter sp. | reverse complement strand
CGCCAACACCACAAGCGAGAGTCTTTTGACTCTCGCTTCTTTTTTATTTGTTGCTTATTTGAGAGGATTTCTGAAGCCGATATGTGCTATGCTGGCCCAAAAGGAGGAATTATAATGGTAGATCCCAAAAACCGCCAGCTTCGGCCGCCAATCCCCCGCAGCTGGCTGCGCCTGCGGCTGGGAAAAGCCTATTATGCTGGAAAGCGCTATTTACTATGGTGTTCTCCTCGATACCATTGGGCTTCCCAACGTCAGAGCGTATCCCTGCCGTATATACAAACCTCTCACGCTACGCCGCTCTATCGACATTTGCGCGGGGAGGAGATGGAACTGCAGAAAAACAAAGTCGTCAATCTGCAGTTGGCTGCTGCGCGGTTAAACGGAGTAGTGCTTCGTCCGGGGGAGACATTCAGTTATTGGCGTTTGATTGGGAAACCCTCCCGCAAAAAAGGATATCGTGAGGGTATGGTGCTGTTCCTTGGCCGGATCGGCTCCGATGTGGGAGGGGGGCTATGTCAGTTATCCAACCTGATTTTCTGGATGACCCTGCATACCCCGCTGACCGTGGTGGAGCGCTACCGCCATTCCCACGATGTCTTTCCAGACAGTAACCGCACCCAGCCCTTTGGCAGCGGAGCTACCTGTGCCTATCCCCACCGGGATCTTATGATCCGCAATGATACGGATCAGTGTTTCCAGTTATGCGTGCGTGTGGGGGAAACCCACCTGGAGGGAGAATGGCGGGCAGAGGCTCCGCAGAAATTTCAGTATGAGATCCTGGAGCGCAATGCCAGGATGGATCAGGCCTCTTGGGGAGGATATATCCGCCACAACGAGTTGTTTCGTCGAGTATTTGATTTGGATGGAACGCTGCTGAGGGAGGAGTTCCTCTTTGCCAATGACGCCATTATGATGTATTCGCCCCTGCTGCCGGAAAAATAGAAGACTCACTTGACAAGCCTCGACTATCTATGCAATACTAAACATAGATAGTCGAGGCTTGCTTGGCGGGGAGGTACAGTCAATGAATGATTTTCGTAGTTGGCAGGCTACAGCGTTGGCCCAGGTGCGATTCAAGCCGGATCGGGAGTCCATTGCCCAGGAGCTGACCGCTCACTACGAGGATCATGTCCAGGATCTGGAGCGGCTGGAATATCCCACGGAGCTGGCGCGACAGCGGGCATTGGATGCCATGGGGGACCCGGAGATCGTGGGCAAGGCCTTGGACCGGGTTCATCAGCCATGGCTGGGCTGGTTGTGGATGGTCAGCCAGGTGGCTGTGACGGTGTGCCTAGCGCTGGTGCTGGTATATGCCACCGGCTACTGGCAGAATGTGGCGGAGGATCTCCGCTTTCCGGAGAAGCCGGATGAGATGGATGAATATGAGCCGGATGGATTTCACTATGATCCTACAGCCTCCTGGACACGGGAGGCGGTGACCGCAGGAGGCAGCGTGGACCGCTGCGGATATCATATTACCGTTCCCTATGCCGCTTTGTGGGAACATGGAAATGACGGTCCCTACTATGCGGCCTCCATACTGCTGACTGTGGAGGATGGGCGATTCTGGGATGGCGGCCCGGCTCCGGCACTCCGGCAGATGTCGGCTGTGGATGATGAGGCGGGGAAGTACACCAGCTCTATGGAATACTTTGACTATACCGTAGAGGAGCGGCGCGCCCGCTGGGGCGGCTACATACAGGTCGGTCCCCAGGAGAAAACACCCTTCTACGAAACTTATTGGGTGACCATTTATTTCCAGAATGGATTTCGTCCTCAGTGGCTGGAACTGACCTGTGAGAGCGGAGAGGGCTTTACCTTCCGCCTGGAGTGGGAGGATGGGAAATGAGGATTCCACGACTGAACCGAAAACAGAGGATTCTCCGCAATTTTACAGTGATAGCCCTGGCCCTGTTCCTGACAGCATGGATGCTGGATTTCCCTTGCTGGACGCAGTCGGGGCTGCTCCGCCGGGCGGAGCGTCAGCATCTGATCGTCCCGGGAACTTCCCAGCCTCTGTGCAGGAGGGACGGCACCCTCTATGCCTGGACGGGAGATCGGATTCTGAATGTCTATTATGAACGGACCCCTCTTGGCTTTTGCCTGACCAATACGAAGCAGGAGAAAGCGGGGGAGTGGTATTCCCTGAAGTGTGACAGGTCTGGACGGCGGGAGAACTTGTATAGCTACCCGGTATTCACCCTGGTGGGACGGCTGGAAGGAGTCGCCTCTGCGGAACTGGAAGTAACGGCGAGCCTGCCGGAGGGGCAGTTTGTGGGGACCTATTTGATCCGGGGAGAGCGGGAGGAGAACAACTGCTTTACCTTTTCCCTGATGCGCAAGACCCTGCTGGAGGAGGAGAGCCTCCTGGCTCAACAGGAGAATCAGCTGTTCAGGGGCTGGTTTTCAGGCGACTCCACGACCCTGCGCCTATACGACGCTGACGGAAAGCTCATTGAGGAGCGGGTGTATGAGGAGTTCCCGTAAGAGAAGGGGAAATGCACGGATATTCCGGGAGGTAGGCACATGGAAAACTTTCGGGCCTGGCGGGCTACGGTACTGGCACAAGTGCGCTTCTGGCCGGATCGAAAAGACATCGAAAAGGAATTGACCGCCCACTACGAGGATCATGTCCGGGACCTGGAGCGGCTGGACTACCCATGGAAACTGGCAGAGCAGCGGGCGTTGGATGCCATGGGAGATCCGGAGGAAATCGGCAGGGCTCTGGACCGGGTCCATAAGCCCTGGTTGGGCTGGCTGTGGGTGGCCAGCCGGGCGGTGCTGATTTTGACACTGGTGACGGCCCTGTTCCTGGGGGCGGAACCGATGGGGCAGTGGCTCCACCGGGCAAAAAATACGTTCTTTCCGCCGGAGGATTTGGGAATGTACCAGGAGGAGCTGTCTCCCTATCAGACAATCAATCAGGAGGCGGGCCGAGAGGTCTATGAAGTGCGGGGCGCTCTGACCGGGGAGACCGTCCCAATAGGGGAGGACTATACGCTGTCCGTGGTGAAGGGCTGCTGGTGGGGATATCAGGATCAGTTCTGGCAGGGCCAATGCCTGCTGCGGCTGGAGCCGGAGCACTTCTGGTACGGTTGTCCGGAGGACGTCCGGGATGATTTGATTCTGACTCTCAGCGACGGGACGGTGCTGCACAATCAGAGCGTGGGCCTCAGCGGACGGCCCAGCAAAATGACTTCGGAGTGGTTCAGCGCCTATTATCCTGATAACAGAGAGCCTTGGTTCGGCCACGCAGGGAAGACCCACACCGTCAGCAGTGCGGATCTGGGGGGCTGGTATGTCATGCTGAAATTCTCCGCAGGGGAAGTCCGGCAGGCGGAGTGGATGGAGTTGAGTTATCCTGCCAGGGACTGGACCATGCGGCTTTATTGGGAGGAGGCTGCGTCATGAGATGGTCGAGAACGTACGCCAACCGGAAATGGAGGATCCTCCGGAATCTGCTGGCGTCCGCTCTGGCGCTGTGGCTGGTATGGGTGCTCTCCGGAGCTCCGGCGTTGACCTATGAAATGCTGATCCAGAAGACTGCCCGGGAAAATTTGGTGGAGGAAATGACGGTCCTCTATGATGAGCCCTGGCTCTGGGATGGGCAGGAGAAGCGGCGGGTGGCTTACCTGCAAAACGGGGATTGTTTCTGGACCCTGCGATACACCGCCTGGCCCTATGAGGGCTATACAGATCTGGTGGGCGCTGACGGCGGCGTCCTGGTGCTGCCCAGCCGGGAGGGGCCTTGGATGCTGGCTATGGGAGCGCCGCAAGAGGCAGCGTCGTCAGAGCTGTCCTGGGCCATTCTGGGAGCGGATGGTACGCCAGTGGCCCAATTTCAAGCACAAGGCGTCCAGGCAGCGCCGGGGGTGTGGCGGTTTACCCTGCCGGAGGGTGTGACGGAATGGGAACAGGAGCGGCAGGAAGCTTTACAGCAAAATTCCTGGCCCCAGGATGAATTCGTTTATGTTCTTCAGGTTTTTAACCGGGACGGGGCCCTTTTGTCAGAGCACGGCAACCCGTAATTCCGCGATATGAGGGACCGGACTGCGGGGCGATAGGAAAAGGGCGGCATCTGGATGATGCCGCCCTTTTCCGGGTCATCTGCAGTTTTCCTTCTGGTTCTTCTGGTTGCTGGTGCCCCGCTGTTCCTTCTGGTTCTTGCTGCTCTCGCGGGTAGCATTCTGCTGCTCCGTTTTGCGGCTGTTCTCACGCTCGCTCATGGAATCCCTCCTTTCAGCGATTGGGTACAGCGGTTATTCTTGCCGGGATCAGAGAGAATATACATGATTTTTTGGGATTTTTCCCTTGACAAACAGCCATCTTACTGATACAATAATCGAGCAAAAACAAAGAAGGCCGGTTGCATCCGCCTCACCTCCCGCTTCAGGCAAAGAGGTCAACAACGTTGTGATCAGACCGCCGCAAGGTGGTTTGTTGTTGCGCGGATGCCAGATCGGTGTCCGCGTTTTGTGATTTTTAGAACGGAGGTGCTTTGACCATAGCTAAGTTAGTGCATGAACTCAACGAGGATATCCGCGACAAGGAGATCCGCCTGATCGGCGATGACGGCGAACAGCTGGGTATCATGGCCCCGTCGGAGGCTCTGCGGATCGCCGATGAAAAGGGTCTGGATCTGGTGAAGATTTCTCCCCAGGCCGTGCCGCCTGTGTGCAAGCTGATGAACTACGGAAAGTTCCGCTTCGAGCAGAGCAAGCGGGAGAAGGAAGCCAGAAAGAATCAGCATGTGGTGGAGATCAAGGAGATCCGGATGTCTCCGGGCATTGACGTGGGCGATTTCAACACCAAGCTCAAAAACGCCCTGAAGTTCATCGCCGACGGCAACCGGGTCAAGGTCTCCGTCCGTTTCCGGGGCCGTGAGATGGCCCATACCGACATCGGCCGCGACCTGCTGGATAAGTTTGCCGCCCAGTGCGCCGAGACCGCAAACCTGGATAAACCCGCAAAGCTGGAGGGCCGGATGATGTCTATCTTCCTCTCTCCCAAGGCTGGAAAGTAATCTGATTTTTCAATACACGGAAGGAGCTACCATTATGCCTAAGCTGAAGACCCATAGCGGTGCCAAGAAGAGATTCAACCTCACCAAGACCGGCAAGGTCAAGCGCGCCAAGGCTTTCAAGAGCCACATCCTCACCAAGAAGGACACCAAGCGTACTCGTCGCCTGCGTGCCGGCGGCTATGCCGACGCCACCAATGTGGACGCCGTCCGCAAGATGATCCCTTACAAGTAAGATACGAGACGTTTAGAATAGGAGGATATTTACAATGGCTAGAGTCAAGGGCGCGATGATGACGCGCAAGAGAAGAAATAAAGTTCTGAAGATGGCCAAGGGCTACTGGGGTTCCAAGTCCAAGCACTTCCGTGTTGCCAACCAGGCTGTCATGAAGTCCCTGAGCTACGCTTACACCGGCCGTCGGCTGAAGAAGCGTGACTTCCGCTCCCTGTGGATCACCCGGATCTCCGCCGCCTGCAAGATGAACGGCATGAACTACTCCAGCTTCATGCACGGCCTGAAGGTCGCCGGCATCGAGATCAACCGCAAGATGCTCTCTGAGATGGCCATCAGCGATCCCGCTGCGTTCACCCAGCTCACCGAGATTGCCAAGAAGGCCTGATCCCGTTTCCCACATGCATCAAACCAGCGCTCCGAACCTTCGGGGCGCTGGTTTTTTATCTCCTGACGGAATGATAACATCCCAGCACCGACAAAAACGCCCCCTGCCAACAGTTTGGCAGGGGGCGGCTTGTTTAAGATTTGGAGGGCTTGCAGAAATAAGGGCCGCAGCCGTCCTCGTGGGTTTGGGCATAGGTCCAGGTGAAATCCCGATCCACCACGTACCAATCGGCACCGGGAACGGCGCCCTGATCTGTGGGCAGAGCCGCCAATTCCTCCAGCGTTACCGGACGCACCAGAGGTATGTCCGCCGGGGGATACTCATAATAGAATAAGTATAGTTCCTCACTGGCGTGCTCTGCCAGCGCCTTCCGGGCCTCCTCACCCTCTAGGCAGGGAACCAGCTTCCAGGAGAAGAGATGCCAGAGGAAATTCCCCTCCGCCAGTACCCGTTTGCCCAGATCCTCCTCGGACACACCGTCGGCAAAGGTGTCCAGCCAGCGGTTCTTTACGGTTTTGATGTCGGTGGGGAAGGGCTCCACCCAAGGTACCATGGTGCCCACCAGACGGTTGATGGGTTGTCCAAGCTCGTAAAACTTCGCCTCATAGTCCGTCATGACGCCCACCGGCCCGTTTTCATGGAGGTTCCGGGTGACTTCCGAGAGTTCAAAGCCAAAGCGGGGAAGTTCCTCCACGGAAAACTCAAAGAGAGGCTGGTTGTCCGTTTTGAAGTGGATCTGCCCTCCCTCTTTCAGCACCTGACGGTATAGACGCAGAAAATTCCCGTGAGTCAGGCGCCGCTTGGCGTGACGCTTGCTGGGCCAGGGATCACAGAAGTTGATATAGATCCGGTCCACCTCACCGGGAGCGAAGAAATAGGGCAGCTGATCGGCATTGGCGTCCACAAAAAAGACATTGGTGAGGCCCGCTTTCACGCACCGCTCCATGGCCACAACCATGGCGTCCGGCACCATCTCTACCGCCAGGAACAGCACATCCGGCTCTGCAGCGGCAGTTCCCGCGGTAAAGCGGCCCTTGCCACAGCCCAGTTCCAGCCGCAGCTCCCGGGCCTGGGGCATCAGTTCCCGCCAATGGCCCCGGTGATCATAAGGATCCCGGATCAGACGGTCACTGCACCGCTCCATCCGGGGGATCAGATTCTTCTTTTTGCGCATCCGCATATAAAAACCTCCAGGAGGGTCAAAAAATTCCACAAGAGCTTGTGGTATGTGCGGTTATTGTACCACAGGAAAGAGGCGGTGTAAATGGATGACCAACAGAAAGGATGGGGGCATCAGGGGGGAGCCTGTTAAGCGATTAACAAAATTGTATAAATTTTAACGAGTATTTTGTATGAAGTGTAAAAAAGCAAAAAAGGGGCCGTAGGAGCGAAAATTGGACTTGATAATTCGCAGGCAGGCCCCTATAATAAACATTGTGAGTAAATTAGCAATGTCGTAATTTGCTCGTTTTCCCCCATGGTCCGATGGTCGGACCGGTTACTGTGAAGCAGATATGAGGATGACACAATTATAATAACAGGAGGAACGATCATGAAAGTTGCTATTTTTGGCGCAGGTACCATGGGCAGCGGCATCGCTCAGGTGTTCGCGGCGAAGGGCCACACGGCTCTGATGTATGCCAGCTCCGTTGCTTCCGCTCAGAAGCACAAGGATAAGTTGGCCGCATCCCTTGCCAAGCGCGTGGCCAAGGGCAAGATGACCCAGGAGGCTGTGGATGCTCTGCTGGCCAACGTGCTGGTGGAGGAGAAGTCCGCCTGCGCTGACGCCGATCTCATCATCGAGTGCGTCAAGGAAGACATGGCCACCAAGAAGGAGCTCCTGGCTGAGCTGGACGCCATGTGCAAGCCCGATGCCATCTTCGCTTCCAACACCTCTTCTCTGTCCATCACCGAGATGGGCAACGGCCTGAAGCACCCCGTGATCGGCATGCACTTCTTCAATCCCGTCCCCAGCATGAAGCTGGTGGAGATCATCCGGGGCGCCAATACCACTCAGGAGACCTTTGACTTCGTCTACAAGCTCTCTCAGGAGATCGGCAAGGATCCCGTTGAGGTTGCCGAGGCTCCCGGCTTCGTGGTCAACAAGATCCTCATCCCCATGATCAACGAGGCCATCGGCCTGGTGGAGACCGGCGTTGCTTCCGTGGCTGACATCGACAAGGCCATGATGCTGGGCGCCAACCATCCCATGGGCCCCCTGGCTCTGGGCGACTTCATCGGCCTGGATGTGTGCCTGGCCATTATGGAGACCCTGTACAACGAGACCGGCGACTCCAAGTACCGTCCCGCGCTGCTGCTGCGCAAGATGGTCCGCGGCGGCCTGCTGGGCAAGAAGACCGGCAAGGGCTTCTATGACTATTCCAAATAACCTGGCATAAACCCCAGAAAGAAAAGGAGTAATTTTGTATGGATTTTCATCTGACAAATGAGCAGCAGATGCTCCGCAAGATGTACCGCGAATTCGCCGAGAACGAGGTCAAGCCTCTGGCCGAGGAGATCGACGAAGAAGAGCGCTTCCCCATGGAGACCGTCGAGAAGATGGCCAAGCTGGGGATGATGGGCATCTACTTCCCCAAGGAGTACGGCGGAGCCGGCGGCGACGTGCTCTCCTACGCCATGTGCGTGGAGGAGCTGGCCAAGGTCTGCGGCACCACCGCAGTCATCGTGTCTGCTCATACGTCTTTGTGCTGCGCCCCCATTTTTGAAAACGGCACTGAGGAGCAGAAGCGCAAGTATCTGCCCGACCTGCTCTCCGGCCGCAAGATCGGCGCTTTCGGCCTGACCGAGCCCAACGCCGGTACCGATGCTTCCGGCCAGCAGACCACTGCTGTGCTGGAGGGTGATCACTATGTGCTCAATGGCTCCAAGTGCTTCATCACCAACGGCAACGTGGCCGATACCTTCGTTGTCTTCGCCATGACCGACAAGACCAAGGGCAACCACGGTATCTCCGCTTTCATCGTGGAGAAGGGCTTCCCCGGATTCTCCACCGGCAAGCACGAGAAGAAGATGGGTATCCGCGGCTCCTCCACCTGCGACCTGATCTTTGAGGACTGCATCGTTCCCAAGGAGAACCTCCTGGGCAAGGAAGGCAAGGGCTTCAAGATCGCCATGCAGACCCTGGACGGCGGCCGTATCGGCATCGCCGCACAGGCTCTGGGCTTGGGCGAGGGTGCTGTCAACGAGGCCATCAAGTACACCAAGGAGCGTGTCCAGTTCGGCAAGCGCCTGAGCCAGTTCCAGAACACCCAGTTCCAGCTGGCCGATATGCACTGCCGTATGCAGGCTGCCCAGTATCTGGTGTATGCCGCTGCCTGCAAGAAGCAGCTCCATGAGGATTACTCCATGGACGCTTCCATGGCTAAGCTCTTTGCGGCTGAGGCTGCTTCCGATGTCACCCGCCGCGCCGTCCAGCTCTTCGGCGGCTATGGCTACACCCGTGAGTATCCCGTGGAGCGCATGATGCGCGACGCCAAGATCACTGAGATCTATGAGGGCACTTCCGAGGTTCAGCGCATGGTCATTTCCAGCCACCTGGGCGTGAAGTAAGATAGGAGGTAAAGGTTAAAATGAAGATCATTGTTTCTATTAAGCAGGTACCCGATACCTCCGGTAAGGTGGCAGTCAATCCCGACGGTACCCTGAACCGTGCATCCATGCAGACCATCACCAACCCCGATGACATGAACGCCCTGGAGGCCGCCCTGGAGATCAAGGACGCCACCGGCTGCAAGGTCATCGTGGTGACCATGGGCCCCGCTCCTGCCGCCGGCATGCTGCGTGAGGCTCTGGCTATGGGCGCCGATGAGGCTGTTCTGGTTTCCGCCCGTGAGTTCGGCGGTTCCGATACTTACGCCACCTCTCAGATCCTGGCCGCTGCCATCAACAAGATCGGCGTGGAGAAGGACGACATCGTCATGTGCGGCCGTCAGGCCATCGATGGTGATACCGCTCAGGTGGGTCCCCAGATCGCTGAGAAGCTGCACCTGCCTCAGGTGACTTATGCCGCTGAGCTGAAGAAGGATGGCGACACCATTACCGTCAAGCGCATGCTGGAAGACGGCTACATGACCATCAAGGTCCACACTCCCTGCCTGATCACCTGCATCAAGGAGCTGAACACTCCCCGCTACATGAGCGTCGGCGGTGTGTTCGAGGCCTATGGCAAGCCCCTGACCACCTATGACTACGAGGCACTGAAGGACGATCCCCTGATCGACGCCACCACCATCGGCCTCAAGGGTTCTCCCACCAACATCTTCAAGAGCTTCACGCCTCCCCAGAAGGGTGCCGGCATGATGCTGGAGGGTGCTGACAAGGCCACCTGCGAGCAGCTGGCTGAGATCCTGGCCAAGAAGCACATCATCTGAGAAAGGGGATTAAACGACTATGTCTAACTTCAACAGTGCT
>CAJKKQ010000040.1 GCA_905200545.1 uncultured Oscillibacter sp. | reverse complement strand
TGCTGGCCTTCGTGCTGGCTCCCATGCTGGAGGAGAACATGCGCAAGGCCTTCATTGCCTCTCAGGGCAGCCTGGTGGTGTTCACCGATTCCATCCTGAAGCTGGTGCTGCTGGCCATCTTCCTGCTGCTGGTGCTGACCCCCGTGGTCAAGAGCATGCTGCGCAAGGCCAAGAGCAAGAACACCGCTTCCGTCTGAAAATACTTTCCGTAATTCCGAATCTCAGCAATCATATTTTTTGGATAAAAGGAGAACCAATATGAAAAAACTGTTTGCACTGGCACTGTCTCTTGTGATGACGCTGTCTCTGGCTGCCTGCGGCAGCGGCAGCAGCGGTGACGTCAGCGAAGACGGCACCTTCACCCCCACCAAGACCGTGACCTGGACCTGCACTTCTTCCGCCGGCGGCGGCTCCGACATCTTCTCCCGTAAGATCGCCGACATCATGTCCAACGAGGACATGGTCAACGGCCAGACCATCGTGATCTCCAACGAGACCGACGGCGCCGGCGAGGTGGGCCGCAACAAGATCGCCACCATGACCACCAACGCCGACTACAACCTGCTGACCTTCAACTCCGGCGACCTGATGCCCATGGTCACCAACACCGCCAACCGTTCCTCCAACTTCCGCATCCTGGCCATCATGGCTGTGGATAAGCAGCTGCTCTTCTCCTGCGGCTCCACCACCGGTAAGACCGATTACGCCAAGGCCGGCGGCGACTTGACCGACTTTGCCGCTGCTGTGGAGGCTGCCAAGAACGGCACCTATGTGGTGATCGGCGGCTCCAAGGGCGACGACATCGCCACCTATGACGCCCTCCTGGAGGAGCTGGGCCTCACCGAGGATCAGATGGGCTACATCACCTATGACTCCACCGGCGACGCCATCACCGCTGCTCTGGGCGGCAACCTGGACTTCGTTATCTCCAAGCCTGCTTCCGCCTCCCAGTATGTGGAGTCCGGGGACCTGACCCCTGTTCTGGCCCTGTCCACCGAGCGCTTCACCGGCAACCTGGCCGACGCTCCCACCCTGTCCGAGATCGGCGACTATGAGAACGTGGAAGTGCCCGTGTGGCGCGGTGTGGCGGCTCCTGCTGCCATGAGCGACGCTGCCGTGGCTTTCTGGACTGAGGCCCTGCAGAAGGTCTCCGAGACCCAGGCCTGGAACGATGAGTACCTGGTGCCCAACCAGCTCATCAGCCAGTACATGAACTCCACCGATGCCACTGCCTATGTCAGCGAGTACGAGGCTGATTACATGGCCACCAACGGTTTGAGCTGATTTGACACGATACCTCCTGAAACTGCGCGGGTTCGCTTTGAGCCCGTGCAGTTTTTTTGCGGCAGAAGGCTGAAATTGACAGGGGCTTTCTCCCGGCGCTTGAGCTGTGGACAGGAATGTGGTATATTAGTAGATAATTTGACTGATTGCGGCGGCCGGCTGGAAAGGAGAGGGGAAAATGGTACAGATCATCGTGTTCGTGCCCTCGCCGGACAATCTCCAGTGGGTGGAGTCCATGGCCCGGGAGCTGGAGACCAGCGAGGCCAGGATCGATGTGGTGCATCACTTCGGAACACCGGAGGTTCTGAGGCAGCTGGAGGGGTATGATGTGATCGTCGCCCGGGGGATCACCTACCGGAAGCTGTGCGATCTGTATCCCGGAAAGCATATCACCCACCTGGATTTTGACGGAGCGGATATCCTGGAGGCGCTTTTGCACTGCCGGGACCGCTTCCATCCCTCCAAAATCGGTCTGTGCCTGAACCGGGAGGGGCTGCAGGATGTGCTGCCGGGCCTGGAAGCGGCGTGCGGGGCCAGTATCCGCCTTTACGATGTGGTGGATGAGGCCAGCGCCTTTTCCGCTGTGGAAACCGCCTTGGCAGACGGGATGGAGGCGCTGGTCAGCGCCGGCACCGTCAGCAATATCTGCCGGGAGCGGGGGATTCCCTGTACCTATATCAGCACCCGGTCCGAGACGCTGCGCCGGGTGATGCAGGAGGCCGTGAAAGCGGCCAACAGCATCAATACCGAGCGTACCAAGACCAATATCATCCGTATGATCCTGGAGGGCAGCGAGGATGCGGTCATCGCGGTGGACGAAGCCGGCCGCATTCTGGAGGCCAACGGCCGGGCACGGCAGCTCTACCAGATGGACGCCAAGCCGGAGTGGCGGAAATGCCGGGTAGACACCATTCACGGGGAGCTCACCTACATCGGCAACGAGGCTGCCCCCTGCAAGGACGGGGATGAGCGGCTGCTGATGCTGGGCGGCCAGCGGTATCTGGTACGTTACCGCCTCATTGCCGGGGAGTCTGCCGCCACCGGCACGCTGATCACCACCAGCGCTGCCACCAAGATCCTCCAGGAGGAGCGGCAGATCCGGTGGAATCTGGTACGCCGGGGGCTCACTGCCAAATACCAGTTTCACAACATCATTGCCGTCAGCGACATTATGCGCAGCAAGATCGAGATCGCCAAGAAGTTCAGCCTGGCCAGTTCCAACGTGCTCATCACCGGGGAGACGGGAACCGGCAAGGAACTCTTTGCCCACAGCATCCACTCTGCCAGCAACCGTTCAGGGCAGCCCTTTGTGGCGGTGAACTGCGCCACGCTGCCGGAGAGCCTGTTGGAAAGCGAACTCTTCGGCTACGAGCCCGGTGCCTTCTCCGGCGCCTCCAAAGAGGGGCGGACAGGCCTTTTTGAGCAGGCTCACCACGGTACGATCTTCCTGGATGAGATCGGCGAGATCCCGGTCTCCCTCCAGGCAAAGCTGCTGCGGGTCCTGCAGGAAAAGGAGATCCGCCGGGTGGGCAGCACCACGGTGATCCCTGTGGATGTGCGGGTCATCGCCGCCACCAATATTGACATCCAGCAGCGCATGGCCCAGGGGACGTTCCGCAGCGACCTTCTGTATCGGCTCAACACCCTGGAGATCCAGATCCCGCCTCTGCGGGAGCGGCGGGAGGATATTCTGCCCCTGGTGGAGTGGCATCTGGAATCCCTGGCGTCGGAGATGGGGAAGCGTGCCCCGGTGCTGACGCCGGAGGCCAAGGATCTGCTGGAGGGGTATTCCTGGCCCGGCAATGTCCGGGAGCTGCGCAATGTCTGCGAGCGGCTGGTGGTGCTGGGCAATGACCAGCCGGTGGACGGCGAGGCTCTGCGTCAGCTGCATATTTTCGCCAAGCAGGCGGCCTCCATGGGTACGGGCGACTCCCGGGAGGAAGCGGAGCAGGTGATTCTGCCGGTCTATAAAAAGAAAAAGGATCTGGCCAAGGAGCTGGGTATCAGCCGCACCACTCTCTGGCGTATGACCAAGCGGCAGGAGGAGGCCCGGCGCCGCCGGGAGGAGGAAGCCTCCCGGGGCCAGACACCGTAACGGCGTATCCAAGCTCAGAAACCGGGGTGTGCTCCGGCGGAGAAAACACCAGGAGGAGGAGGCGCGTCTATTGGGAATCCATGACGGACATCGGGAGAAAATGCGCCTGCGGTACCGCAGAAGCGGGCTGGATGCCTTTGCCGAGCATGAGGCGCTGGAGCTGCTTTTGTACTACGCCATCCCCCGGCAGGATACCAATCCCATCGCGCACCGGCTGATGGAGCGCTATGGCTCCCTCTCTGCAGCGCTCACCGCGCCAGTGGAAGATCTCATGCAGGTGGAGGGCATCGGAGAGAGCGCCGCCATTTTGCTGCATCTGGTGCCGGAGATCTGGAAGAAGGCCCGGCTGGAGGAGGTGGGGCGGGAGACGGTCCTCAACTCCTCGGAGCGGGCAGGCAGCTACTTATTGGAGCGCTTTGCCGGGGAGACCACGGAGGTCATCTACCAGCTTTGCCTGGATCGGAAGGGGAAGCTCCTGGCCTGCAAGCGCCTGAGTGAGGGCAGCGCAGCCGGGGCGGACCTCAACATCCGGACCTTGGTGTCCAACGCTCTGCTGACCTCCGCCAGCGCGGTGATCCTCTCCCACAACCACCCCAGCGGCGTGGCACTGCCCTCTCAGGAGGACTATGCCGCCACCCGGCAGGTGCGGGATGCTCTGAAGACCATCGGCGTGGAGCTGGCGGATCATATCATCGTGGCAGACGGAGACTTTGTCTCCATGGCGGACAGCGGCTACTTGACATGAAGCCCAGAGAAGGAGGAGCGGATATGCAGGCACTGGAAAAACAGTTTCATATTCACTGCACGGCCGGGGATGTGGGCCGTTATGTGATCCTGCCGGGAGATCCCGGCCGCTGCGAGGCCATCGCCGCGTACTTTGAAAATCCTGTCCATGTGGCCCAGAACCGGGAGTTCAACATCTACACCGGGACGCTGCTGGGGGAGAAGGTCAGCGTCTGTTCCACCGGCATCGGGGGCCCCTCCGCCGTCATTGCCCTGGAGGAGCTCCATAACATCGGGGCGGATACCTTCGTACGGGTGGGTACCTGCGGCGGCATCGACCTGGATGTGCGCTCCGGGGATATTGTGGTGGCCACCGGGGCCATCCGCTATGAGCATACCTCCCGGGAGTACGCCCCCATCGAGTTTCCCGCTGTGCCGGACCTGGATGTGGCCCTGGCCCTGCGGGATGCGGCCCGGGCTCTGGGCAAGCGGGTCCACACCGGTGTGGTGCAGAACAAGGATTCCTTCTACGGCCAGCACAGCCCGGAAAAGAGCCCGGTGTCCTATGAGCTGCTGCAAAAGTGGGAGAGCTGGAAGCGCCTGGGGGTCAAGGCCAGCGAGATGGAGTCCGCGGCGCTGTTCGTGGCCTCAGCAGCCCTGGGTGTACGCTGCGGCAGCTGCTTCCATGTGATCTGGAACCAGGAGCGGGAAAAGGCCGGGCTGGATCAGGAGATGAGCGAGGATACCTCCGCCGCCGTGGCGGTGGGGGTGGAGGCCCTCAAGCGCCTCATCACCCAGGATCGCCGGGCGTAAGCGGAACAAAGAAGCCGGGAGAACTTCGCTCCCGGCCTTTCTTTCCAATTTGTTGTTAGGAGGAGATGGCATGGCTGTGGTGGGCCGCTTTGCCCCGTCTCCCAGCGGGCGGATCCATCTGGGAAATATCTTCTGCAGCCTCCTGGCCTGGCTCAGCACCCGGCAGAAGGGGGGACGGGTGGTGCTGCGTATTGAGGATCTGGACACCGCCCGGTGTCCCAGGCGGTACGCGGAGCAGATGGAGCGGGACCTCCAGTGGCTGGGACTTACCTGGGACGAGGGCCCCGGCGTGGGCGGGCTCCACGGCCCCTACGAGCAAAGCGCCCGGACAGCGCTTTACCAGGCGGCCCTTGCCCGGTTGGAGGAGCAGGGGCTGGTGTATCCCTGCTTCTGCACCCGGGCGGAACTCCACGCCGCGTCGGCCCCCCACCGGGAGGACGGCCAGGTGATCTACCCCGGCACCTGCGCCCGCCTGACGCCGGAGGAGGCACTCCGGCGGGCCCGGGAGACGGGCCGGGCCCCGGCACTGCGGCTGCGGGTGCCTGATGAGAGGATCTCCTTTACCGACGGTCACATGGGTCTCTATGGAGAGAATCTCCTGCGGGAGTGCGGGGATTTCCTGCTGCGCCGGTCTGACGGGATGTTCGCCTATCAGCTGGCAGTGGTGGTGGATGACGCCGCTATGGGGGTGACGGAGGTGGTACGGGGAGAGGATCTACTCTCCTCCACGCCCCGGCAGCTGTACCTCTATCGGCTGCTGGATTTGCCGGCCCCTGCCTTTTTCCATGTGCCGCTGCTGCTGACCCACGACGGACGGCGCCTCTCCAAACGTAATGCAGACGCGGGGCTGGACGATCTCCAGGGCCGGTATACGGCGGCGGAGATTTTGGGAAAGCTGGCGTATCTGGGAGGCTTTAACCCCGGCGCCGGGCCCCGGACGGCGGAGGCGCTGCTGGAGGATTTTGCCTGGGACAAGGTGCCCGCGGCGGATATCCCCATCCCGGAGGGACTGTTTTGAAATAAGAAAAGAGACAGGCATGTGCCTGCCTCTTTTTGTTTGCTGGATGAGGAGGATCATTCCGGCATCCGGGCCTCCGGGATCTCCACCTCCGGCATCAGCTCCCGGCTGACGATGTTGAGCATCTCCTCCAGCTTGGCGCAGTCCTCCGGAGAAAAGCGCTTGGCGATGCGGTCCATGACCTCCACCATGTAGGAAGAGGAGATGTTGTAATAGTCGATATACTTCTGTGTGACCTCCAAATGGTACTCCCGCCGGTCCTCCGGAGACTGAACCTTGCGGATATAGCCCTTTTTGATGAGGCTGTTGACCTTGTAGGCGGCGTTGGGGGGAGAGATGCGCATAAAGGAGGCAAACTCGTTGACGGAAGGGTTGCCCAGAGCCTGGATGGTCTCCATGCAGAAGGTCTCCACCGTGGTGAGGCTGGCCTCCCGATCCTGGAAGCGGCGGAAAATCTCCTGGTAAAAATGCAGCTTGAATTTGGTATACACGTTAAAAAAAGCGTATTTCAACATGGCATACGGCTCGCTTTCCCCAGTTTTCAACATATTATAACAAACCGTCGGGAAAACGGCAACCATTATCCGCCGATGGCGAAGGTCAGCTCCGCCGAGCAGACCACCTCACCATTGACCGTGGCCGTGGCCTCTCCGATGCCTACAGGGCCCCGGCGCTTGACCAGGGTGCACTGGAGCTCCAGCACATCCCCGGGAGTGACTTTCTTCTTGAACCGGGCGTTCTTCACGCCGCCGAAGTAGGCGGTCTTGCCCCGCATCTCCGGCAGGGACAGCACCGCCACGGCGCCCACCTGGGCCATGGCCTCCAGAATCAGCACCCCGGGCATCACATGCTCCTGAGGGAAGTGCCCGCAGAAGTAGGGCTCTCCCACGCTGACGCACTTGATGCCCTTGGCCCACTGGCCCGGCTCGCCGTCCACGATGCGGTCCACCAGGGCGAAGGGATAGCGGTGGGGCAGGATCTGGGCGATCTCATTGGAATTATACTGCATCCCCATACCTTACGCCTCCCATTTTTTCAGCAGGATGCTGCCGTTGTGGCCGCCGAAGCCCAGAGAGTTAGACAGGGCATAGCGGAGCTGGGCCTCCCGTCCTTCATTGGGCACCACGTCCAGATCGCACTCCGGATCGGGGACGGAGTAGTGGATGGTGGCGGGCATGTAGCCGTCCCGCAGGGAGAGGGCGGTGAACATGGCCTCCACGGCACCGGCGGCGCCCAGCATGTGACCGGTCATAGACTTGGTGGAGCTCATGGAAAGCTTGCGGGCATGGTCGCCGAAGACCATCTTCACGGCGGTGGTCTCCCCGGCGTCGTTCAAGTGGGTGGAGGTGCCGTGGGCGTTGATATAGTCCACCTGATCCGGCGTGATGCCGGCGTCGGCGATGGCCATGGCCATTGCCTTGGCACCGCCGGAGCCGTCGGGCCGGGGTGCGGTCATATGGTAGGCGTCGCAGGTGGCGCCGTAGCCCACAAACTCCGCGTAAATGTGGGCGCCCCGGTCCAGGGCGTGCTGCAGCTCCTCCAGCACCAGGATGGCGGCGCCTTCGCCCAGAACGAAGCCGCTGCGTTCGGCGTCAAAGGGGATGGAGGCACGGTTCGGGTCCGTGGCCTGGCTGAGGGCCTTCATGGAAGTGAAGCCGCCGATGGCCAGGGGGGTTACCGCCGCTTCCGTGCCGCCGCAGAGCATCACGTCGGCGTAGCCGTCCCGGATATAGTGGAAGGCGTCGCCCACGGCATTGGTGCCGCCGGCACAGGCGGTCACCGGGCAGGTGCACATGCCCCGGAAGCCCGTGTCAATGGCGATCTGTCCCGCGGCCATGTTGCAGATGGCGGTGGGGATATAGAAGGGGGACACCCGGTCCCAGCCCCGGGCCAGGCCCCGGTCATGCTCGGCCTCGGTGATGGAGAGGCCGCCGATGCCGCTGGAGACGATGACGCCGCAGCGGTCCAGATCTTCGGCCTCGGTGTTGAGGCCGCTGTCGGCAAGAGCCTCCCGGGCGGAGACCATGGCAAACTGGGTGAAGCGGCCCATGCGCTTGGCCTCCTGCTTGCCCAGCAGGGCATCGGCGTCGAAGCCCTTGACCTCGGCCGCCAGAGAGACCTTCTGGGAGGAGGCGTCGAACTGGGTGATGGGGCCGATGCCGCACACGCCGCTGCGCACGGCCTGCCAGCTCTCAGCTGCGGTAAGGCCCACGGGGGTCACAGCCCCCAGGCCGGTAATGACGACTCTGCGTCGATCCATAGTGGTACCTCCGAATTTGAATTCAAGCCGCTCCGCTTTGGCGCGAAGCGGGAAACACAAGTCATTTTCTGCTGCGGGGGAGCCTGCTCCCTCACAAATTTACATGGCCATGCCGCCGTCCACGCACAGCACCTGTCCGGTGACGTAGGCGGCCTCGTCGCTGGCCAGGAAGGCCACGGCGTGGGCCACGTCCTCCGGCGCTCCCAGCCGCTGCAGGGGGATGGAGGCAAGAGTTGCTTCCTTGGCGGCGTCGGTCATGGCGGTGGTCATATCGGTGGCGATGAAGCCCGGGGCCACGGCGTTGACGGTGACGCCCCGGGAAGCAAGCTCCTTGGCCAGGGACTTGGTCATGCCCACCACGCCGGCCTTGCTGGCGGCGTAGTTCACCTGTCCGGCGTTGCCCCGCAGGCCCACCACGGAGCTGAGATTCACGATGCGGCCATAGCGCTGCTTCATCATGATGCGGGAGACGGCCTTCATGCAAAGGAAGGTGCCCTTGAGATTGGCGGCGATCACCGCATCAAAGTCCTCCTCCTTCATCATCATCAAAAGGCCGTCCCGGGTGATGCCGGCGTTGTTCACCAGAATGTCGATGCGGCCGAATTCCTTCACCGCCGCGTCCATCAGGGCCTTCACCTCATCGGCCTTGGCCACGTCGCACTGGATGGCCAGGGCCTTGGCTCCCAGGGCCTCGCAGGCAGCGGTGGTTTCCTTGGCCGCGGCCTCGTTCCCCGCATAGCAAAACACCACATTGGCGCCGCCCTTGGCCAGCTCCAGGCATACGGCCCGGCCCAGGCCGCGGCTGCCGCCGGTGACGACGGCGGTCTTTCCTGCAAACTTCATCATGCCTTCTCCTTTACCAGTGCGTTGAGGGTGTCGGAGAGTGCCTCCACGTCCGCCACGGTTTCCACGGCAGTGACGGGGATCTCCGGCACGGTCTTTTTCACAAACCCGCTGAGGGCCTTGCCCGGCCCAATCTCCACAATGGCGTCCACGCCCATGGCGGCCATCTTCCGGATAGAGTCCTCCATAAAGACGCTGCTTTGCACCTGCCGCACCAGCAGCTGCGGGATGGTGATGGAATCATCCTTTACATCCCCCAGGCAGTTGAAGATCACGGGAATCTGGGGCTCACCGAAGGAGATGGTCTTGAAATGCTCCGCCAGGGCGTCCCCGGCAGGGGCCATCAGAGGCGTGTGGAAGGGACCGCTGACTTTCAGGGGCAGGCACCGGCGGGCGCCCTTTTCCTTGGCCAGGGCAGCGGCCTTTTCCACGGCGGCCTTCTCGCCGCCGATGACCAGCTGACCTGGGCAGTTGTAGTTGGCGATGACCACGCATCCCAGGTCGGAGGCCGCGTCGCAGGCCTCCTGCAGGGGAGCCCGGTCCAGGTTCAGCACTGCCATCATGGCGCTCTCCCGCCCGGCGGCGGCCTCCTCCATAGCCTTGCCCCGGAAGGCCACCAGCTTCACAGCGGTGGCGGCGTCAAAAACGCCGGCGGCATGGAGAGCGGAGTACTCGCCCAGGGACAGTCCCGCCGCTACGGTGGGGACGATGCCCTTCTGGCGCAGCACGGCGGTGAGACCGGCGGCAAAGGCCACCATGCAGGGCTGGGTGTAGCGGGTCTGGTTGATGAGACCCTGGGAATCGGTGAAGCAGACCTCCTTGAGGTCGAAGTCCACCTCCGCGCTGTCCAGTACAGCGCGGAAGGCGGGGTAGGCGTCGTACAGGTCCGCACCCATGCCCGGGTGCTGGCTGCCCTGTCCGGCGTATAAGAAGCCGAGTTTCATTGCGCGGCCCTCCATTCGTTCATGATTTCGTCCATCTGTTCCCGGACGGTGGAGAGGCATTTGACCTCCCCGGCATTGGCCCCGCAGAAAAAGAGGCCGTTTTCCCAGTCGCCCCGGGCGGCGGCGATCAGTGCCCGGGAGATGCAGTAGGGAGCCTTGGACGGGGTGCAGGGCACCAGACAGTTGATACACCGGTCCACGGGAGGCTGCGTGCCTGCCTCCACCCTCTGGATCAGGGGGGAGCGCAGGGCCCGGCCCGGCATGCCCACCGGGCTTTGGACGATGGTGATGTCCTCCGATTTGGCGTCTATCAGGGCCTGTTTGTAATCGGCGGAGGCGTCGCACTCCTCGGTGGCGATGAACCGGGTGGCGAACTGCGCCCCGGCAGCACCCTCTTTCATATAGCGGGCCATTTCCGCCCCGTCCTTCACGCCGCCTGCCACAAACACGGGGATATCCCGCCCGGCCTTGTCCCGGTAGGGGGCCAGGGCCTCCAGCACCTCATGGAGCAGGCTGCTCAAAGTTTTAGGCCGCCCCGCCTGGGCCTCTTTGGCCTCCTCGGGGGAGAAGCCCAGATGCCCCCCGGCCAGGGGACCCTCCAGCACCACGAAATCCGGGATCCGGTGGTGGTGTTTGTCCCAGAGCCGGCAGATGAGGGCGGCGGCCCGGCCGCTGCTGACGATGGGAGCCAGGGCGGCGTCGCTCTCCGGAACCTCCGCGGCGATGGCGGGCAGGTCCTTGGGAAGCCCCGCGCCGCACACCACGGCGTCCACCCCCGCCCGCAGGGCGGTGCGGACACTCTGGGCATACTGGGTGGTGGCCACCATGGCGTTGACGGCCACCATGCCTGCACCGCGGGCCAGTTCCTTGGCCCGGCGCACCTGCTTTTCCAGGGCCCGCAGATTGGCGCCCTGGGGATCGGCGGCGAAGTCCGGCTCGTTGAACCCGCCCACGGCGGTGGAGATGGTGCCCATGCCGCCGCAGGCGGCCACGGCGCCCGCCAGGCGCTCCAGGCTGATGCCCACGCCCATGCCGCCCTGCAAAATGGGAAGGGACAGCGTCCTTCCCCGAATCGTCACTGCCATTCCTTTGCAGTTGCCTCCAGGACGGATTTTCCGCCGCTGTACAGAGACTCGAAGATCTCCCGGACGGGACGGATCTCATGGAGCATGCCGGCCACCTGGCCGCTCATGACGCTGCCCATCTCCATGTCGCCTTCCAGCACGGCCCGGCGCAGTCCGCCCAGCGTGACCTTCTCCAGCTCTTCCAGAGTGGCGCCCCTCTTCTCCAGAGCCAGATATTCCCGGGACATCTTGTTTTTCAGCACCCGGACAGGGCCGCCGATGGAGCGGCCGGTGACCACGGTGTCGGAGTCCTTGGCCTTGAGAATGGCCTGCTTGTAGTTTTCGTGGATGGGGCACTCCTCGCTTGCCAGCAGGCAGGTGCCCACCTGGATGCCGCAGGCGCCCAGGGCGAAGGCTGCTGCGGCCTGACGGCCGTCGGCAATGCCGCCGGCTGCCACCACGGGAACGCTGACGGCGTCGATGACCTGGGGCACCAGGGCCATGGTGGTCATCTCACCCACGTGGCCGCCGGACTCGGTTCCTTCGGCGATGATGGCGTCCACCCCCAGGCGCTCCAGGCGCTTGGCCAGGATGGAGGCCGCTACCACCGGCAGCACCTTGATGCCTGCCGCTTTCCAGGCGGGGATATACTTGCCGGGATTGCCGGCGCCGGTGGTGACCACCTTCACGCCCTCGTCCAGGATGATCTGGGCAATGTCGTCGGCATAGGGGCTCATGAGCATCAAATTCACACCGAAGGGCTTGTCGGTGAGCTCCTTGGCCCGGCGGATCTCCTGGCGCAGGCGGTCGCCGTCCCAACCGCCGGTGGCGATCATGCCCAGGGCCCCAGCGTTGGAGCAGGCGGCGGCAAATTCGCCGGTGGCGATGTTGGCCATGCCGCCCTGGATAATGGGGAACTCCGTCCCCAGGATCTCATTCAACTTTTTCATCTGCTGTCTCCTTATGCAAACTCCACCAGCGCGCCGCCCCAGGTGAGACCGCCGCCAAAGCCTACCACCAGCACCCGGGAACCGGGGCCAACCTTGCCCATCTCGTGGAGCTCACTGATGACCAGGGGAATGCTGGCGGCGGAGGTGTTTCCATATTCA
>CAJKKQ010000039.1 GCA_905200545.1 uncultured Oscillibacter sp. | reverse complement strand
AGGGCGAAACCGCCTCTATGCACTTACAGCGCATCCACATACCGGCACGCCGCCAGTCCCGCCACCGCGCCGTCGCCTACGGCGGTGGTCAGCTGGCGGACGGATTTCACCCGGCAGTCCCCAGCGGCGAAGATCCCCGCCGCAGAGGTGGTACAGTCCTCTCCGGCCACAATGAAGCCCGTCCCATCCACCGGCACCAGGGCCTGTGCCACGGCCCCTTCCGGCTGCTGCCCCACGGCCTCAAAGAGGCCGGAAACTGCCAGATCCCGGGTCTCACCGGTGACGGTGTCCCGCAGGCGGAGTCCTGTGAGGGATTCCTGGCCCAGCAGGGCCTCCACCGTGGCGGACAGCGCCAGGGAGACGTTTTCCCGCCGCTTCAGGGCGTCTACCAGCACGGGGTCCGCCCGGAAGGTGTCTCGCCGGTGGATCACCGTCACATGGCGGCACAGTTCCGAGAGAAACAGGGCGTCCTGGACGGCGGTGTTGCCGCCCCCTGCCACAGCTACATCTTTCCCGGCGTAGAAGGCCCCGTCGCACACGGCACAGTAGGAGATGCCGGAGAGGGTGTCCTCTCCGGGAAGGCCCAGAGACCGATGCTTCATGCCGGTAGCCAGGATCAGCGCGTCGCAGGTGTAGGAGCCGTAGTCCGTTACCACGGTCTTGGGGGTGCCGTCCCGGACCTCCAGCACCTCCTCCAGCTCGATGCGGGCGCCGGCGCGGTCTGCCTGCTCATAGAGGCGGTCCGCCAGCTCCGCTCCGGAGACGGAGAGGATGCCCGGGAAGTTTTCCACCCGGGGAGAAGAGGCAATCTGGCCCCCTACGGCGGCCTTTTCCAGCACCAGCACGGATTTGCCTGCCCGGCGGGCGTACAGGGCGGCGGTAAGGCCCGCCGGACCTCCGCCGATGATGAGAATGTCAAAATGTTCAGCCATAGCAGTTCTCCTCAAGATGGAATAGCGTCAAACAGGAGGGATCCGGGATCCCTCCTGTTGATTCGTTGGTAGCTGTTTATTCGTGGGTGGCGGCGTACTTCTTGATGACGGAGGCATTCACCAGCTTTTCCACCTGGTCGCCGTGACGGACGATCAGCGTGGGAGCCTGCTGGATGCCGTACTCGTTCACCAGATCCATATGCTCGGCCACGTCCATCACCTGATAGGCAAGGCCGGCCTTCTCCAGCTCGTTCTTGGCGATCTTGCAGTTGGGGCATGTCTTGGTGGTGAAGAGGTAGAGCTCCTCGGCACCGGAGGCGGAAGCGGGCTCTGCGGGGGCGTTGGCGCAGGTACCGGTGTTTTCCCGGTCGCACAGGCGGCGGCCCTCCAGATGGGAGGCGCCCACGTCGTACTCCTTGCGGTCCTTGAACTCCTGCACCTTGCCGTCGTTCCAGTTCTGGATGGGACGATAGTAGCCGGTGATGCGGCTCCATACCTCGGTGGTCTTGCCGCAGGTGGGGCAGGTGAAATGTTCGCCGGAGATGTAGCCGTGCTCGGGGCAGATGGAGTAGGTGGGGGACATGGTATAGTAGGGGAGCTTGAAGTTCTCCGCGATTTTGCGCACCAGGTCGGCGGCCGCCTTCCAGTCCGGCAGCTTCTCACCCAGGAAGGCGTGGAACACGGTGCCGGAGGTGTAGAGGGTCTGGAGATCATCCTGCACTGCCAGAGCCTCAAAGATATCATCCGTGCAGCCCACAGGCAGATGAGAGGAGTTGGTGTAGTAGGGGGTGTCGCCGGGATTCTTGGCGGCGGTGATGATGTCGGGGTACTTCTCCACATCGTGCTTGGCCAGCCGGTAGGTGGTGGACTCGGCCGGGGTGGCCTCCAGATTGTAGAGGTCGCCGTATTGCTCCTGATAGTCAGACAGGCGCTCCCGCATATGGTTGAGGACGTCCTTGGCGAAGGCCTGGGTCTCGGGATGAGTCAGATCCTTGCGCAGCCACTTGGCATTGAGGCCCACCTCGTTCATGCCGATGAGGCCGATGGTGGAGAAGTGGTTGTCAAAGGTGCCCAGATAGTGCTTGGTGTAGGGATAGAGGCCGGCGTCCATCAGCTTGGTGATGACGGTGCGCTTGGTCTTGAGGCTCCGGGCAGCGATGTCCATGACGTGGTCCAGACGCTGGTAGAACTCTTCGGGGGTCTTGGAGAGGTAGGCGATCCGGGGCAGGTTGATGGTGACCACGCCCACGGAGCCGGTGGACTCGCCGGAGCCGAAGTAGCCGCCGGACTTCTTGCGCAGCTCCCGCAGATCCAGACGCAGGCGGCAGCACATGCTGCGCACGTCGCTGGGCTCCATGTCGGAGTTGATGTAGTTGGAGAAGTAGGGAGTGCCATACTTGGCGGTCATCTCAAAGAGGAGACGGTTGTTTTCCGTGTCGGACCAGTCGAAGTCCTTGGTGATGGAGTAGGTGGGGATGGGATACTGGAAGCCCCGGCCGTCGGCGTCGCCCTCGGTCATGATCTCGATGAACGCCTTGTTCACCATGTCCATTTCCTTCTTGCAGTCGCCGTAGGTGAAGTCCTGCTCCTTGCCGCCCACGATGGCGGGGAGGTTCTCCAGATCCTTGGGTACGGTCCAGTCCAGGGTGATGTTGGAGAAGGGGGCCTGGGTGCCCCAGCGGGAAGGCGTGTTGACGCCGAAGACGAAGGACTGAATGCACTGCTTGACTTCCTTCTGGGTGAGCTTGTCCACCTTGACAAAGGGGGCAAGGTAGGTATCGAAGGAGCTGAACGCCTGGGCGCCGGCCCACTCGTTCTGCATGATGCCCAGGAAGTTCACCATCTGGTTGCACAGAGTGGAAAGGTGGCTTGCCGGGGTGGAGTTGATCTTGCCAGGAATCCCAAGGCCTTGCTGAATCAGCTGCTTGAGGCTCCAGCCGGCGCAGTAGCCGGTGAGCATGGAGAGGTCATGGAGATGGATGTCGCCGCTCTTGTGGGCATTGGCAATCTCAGGATCATAGATCTCGCTGAGCCAGTAGTTGGCAGTGATGGCACCGGAGTTGGAGAGGATCAATCCGCCCACGGAATAGGTGACCGTGGAGTTCTCCTTCACCCGCCAGTCGTTGATGTGCAGGTAGTTGTTCACCAGCTCCTTGTAGTCCAGCACGGTGGAGTTCAGGTTGCGGATCTTCTCCCGCTGCTTGCGGTAGAGGATATAGGCTTTGGCCACATCGGCGTAGCCGGCCTCGGAAAGGACCTTCTCCACGCTGTCCTGGATGTCCTCCACGGTGATCTTGCCGTCGGAGATCTTCCCCTGATAATCTGCCGTTACCTTCAGGGCCAGCAGATCGATGATATCGGGATTGTACTCCTTGTTGGTGGCTTCAAAGGCCTTGGTAATGGCCATGCTGATCTTGGAAAGATTGAACTCGGCGATTTTGCCGTCACGCTTCACTACCTGATACATGAAGACCCCTGCTTTCTCTCGTATTTTCCGGTGCGCTGCGTTTCCGGCAAGCGCCTGTAGGTAACATTCTATCATATCCTGCGGGGAAGTCAATGCGGTTGGGACACAAGATATTGGGTTTCTTTTCGTAAAAAATGCTGAATACTCACTAGATTTAGTCTACACCCCGGAGGCTTACCTCACGGAAGAAGGGGCGGAGCAACAGGGTGAAATCGCGCATTTCCTGGGGGGTAAAGGGGCTGCATCCGCTGCCCACCAGGTTTCCGGAGTCCACAAAGGCCTGCAGAAAGTACCGGGGAGAGCCCTCCAGCCAGCGCCCGATGGCCAGGAGATCCTCCGAGGTGTGGAACTCCCGTACCAGGGTGGTGCGGAACTCGAAGTCCACGCCGCTTTGCCGCAGCAGCTTCACGCTCTCGGCCACCGGGGCGGTGTCCAGCCCGGGGATGCCGCAGGTAATGGGATACTTTTCCGGCGCATTCTTGATGTCCATGGCCACGTAGTCCACCAGTCCCTCCTCCAAAATGGCGGAGAGCCGGTCGGGAAAGAAGCCGTTGGTGTCCAGCTTTACTGCAAAGCCCATCTGCCGGATCTTCCGCAGGAAGTCTGCCGCGTCGGGCTGCAGCAAAGGTTCGCCGCCGGAGAGAACCACGCCGTCCAGCAGCTTGGTACGGGTGGCGAGAAAGGAGAGAACCGCCTCCTCGCCCAGTTCCGGCGTCTCATCCAGCCGTGTTACCAGCAGGGCGTTGTGGCAGAAGGGGCAGCGCAGGTTGCACCCGCCGGTGAACACGGTAGCCGCCAGTTTGCCGGGGTAGTCCACCATGGCCAGTTTTTGCAGTCCGCATAGATACATTGTACCCGCCCCTTCCAAATTCACCAGATGTTGTTATTCTATCGCGGAAATACCACAATATCAAGTGATATGTGCAACAGGCAGGTGGAAAATCCAACGGGGCCTGGTTGATAAGAGTGAAGCCGAGCTGTGCGCGGGCGGCCGCCGGAGCGGCAGCAATCGGTACGTTATGGCCCCGGGCACAAGACGAAAAAAGTCCCCCGGCAGCTGAAGGTGCCGGGGGACTTTGCATGAAGATTCGTGGCTCAGCTCTGGCGGAACCGGGAGAGGAAGTCTTTCGTCTCCTGGCGCTGGGGGTTGCCGAAGACCTCGGCGGGAGCGCCTTCCTCGCAGATGACGCCCTGGTTCATGTACACCACATGGGTGGAGACATCCCGGGCAAAGGCCATCTCGTGGGTCACCACCAGCATGGTCATGCCCTCATTGGCCAGGGCCTGCATGACGGTGAGGACTTCACCCACCATCTCCGGATCCAGAGCGGAGGTGGGCTCGTCAAAGAGCAGCACTTCCGGATCCATGGCCAGGGCCCGGGCGATGGCCACCCGCTGCTTCTGGCCGCCGGAGATCTGCCGGGGCTTGGCGTTGATGTAGGGAGCCATGCCCACCTTTTCCAGATAGTTCATGGCACTCTTGCGGGCGTCCTCCCGGTTCTTTTTGAGAACCTTCACCTGGCCCACCATGCAGTTTTCCAGCACGGTCATGTTGTTGAAGAGGTTAAAGGACTGGAACACCATGCCCACATGGGAGCGGTAGTTGGCGGCGTTGACGCCCCGGCCGGCCACGTCCTGGCCGTGGTAGAGGATCTCCCCGGAGGTGGGGGTTTCCAGCAGGTTGATGCACCGCAGCAGGGTGGATTTGCCGGAGCCGGAGGCTCCGATGATGGAGATGACATCTCCCTTGTCCACAGTGAAGTCGATATCCCGCAGTACCTGGTTGGTGCCGAACGCCTTGGAGAGGTGCCGGACCTCTAAAATCAGTTCACCCATATCAGCGATCTCCTCTCGTGCTGCCGTTGCGGTTTTTCAGGGCCTGCTTGGTGCGCTCCCGGTACTCCTTGCTGTGCTCGTCGAAGGGGGTGCCCCGGTCCGGATGGCTGTAAGTCCCGGCGGTCATGGTCAGGGGATCCGTCTGCACCAGTTCGTAGCTGTCGGAGCCATCCAGCAGCTTTTCGATCCACCGCAGGGCGAAGGAGGCGATGAGGGTCATGGTGAGATAGCCCACCATTTCGATGGCCGCGGAGGGAAAGTACATGTTGTTGACGCCCACGATGTAGCGGTGGGCGGCGAAGAACTCCGTGAAGGAGATGATGAACATGACGGAGGAGTCCTTGATGTTAATAATGAAGTTGTTGCCGATCTGGGGAATGATATTGCGGATGGCCTGGGGCAGAATAACGGAAGTCATGGTCTGCACGTGGGTCATGCCGATGGCCTTGGCGCCCTCCGTCTGGCCCGGGTCAATGGAGATGATGCCGCCCCGGACGGATTCGGCCATGTAGGCGCCGGTGTTGATGGACACCACGATGATGGAGGCCAGCCAGATGCCGCTGTTGCCGGAGAAGGCCACCTGTCCGTCGGTGAAATAGGGCAGGCCGTAGTAAATGAACACGGCCTGGAGCACCATGGGGGTGCCCCGGAAGACCTCCACATAGATCCGTACGATCACCCGCACCAGCTTCAAAAAGAAGCGCTTGACGGGAGGATCATTCTTGGCGTAGGGGATTGTGTTGAGGATGCCGCACACCAGGCCGATGATGCAGCCGATCACCGTGGCGACAACGGCCAGGATGATGGTGTTTTTGATGCCGTTCCAGTACATGGGAGAGTACTTGGTCCAGAGTACGACGATGTCCTGACCCAGCTCCAACAGCTTTTCCATGGAGGGGATTCGCTCCTTTCGTTAAAGACACGGCAGCCTCCAGCCCCGTTCAGGGCTGGAGGCACGTGTGTAAAATTACAGATCTGCCGGGAACTTAGACCTCGGGCTGGACGGCGATGGCCTCGTCCATCAGGGTGTTGAAGTCCTCCTCGGTCATGGTGGAGAGGACAGCGTCGATGGCGTCCTTGAGGGCGGTGTTGCCCTTCTGGACGGAGATGCCGATGTTCACGTTCTCGGCCCGCTCCTCCTCGGTGGCAAACTGGAAGTCGCCGTCAGTGCCGGAGAAGTTCAGAATCACCAGGTTGTCGTCCTTGGCCACGGCGCCCATGGCGGTGGGCATGTCGGTGCAGATGAAGTCCACGGTGCCGGTCTGCAGCTGCATGATCATGGCAGGAGCGGTCTCGGCGGGAGCCAGCAGGTTGGCGTTTTCAATCTGGGGCAGGCAGGAGTCATACCAGATGGTGCCGGACTGGGCGGTGCAGGTGCCGCCGGCCAGATCTGCAATGGAGGTAGCGGAGGCATAGGGGCTGTCCTTGGTGGTCACGCACACGATGGTGGCGTAGTAGTAGGGGCCTGCCATGTCCACCTCGGCCATACGGTCAGCAGTCATGGACTGGCCGGCGATGTTGGCGTCCATGGTGCCGGCCTGGACAGCGGGAGTCAGGGAATCCCATGCACTGGAGACGACCTCCAGCTCCCAGCCGTAGGCGTCGCAGATCTTCTGAGCGATCATGACGTCATAGCCGTTGGCATAGGCGCCGGGCACGTTGGAGATGGGCACAGCGCCGTTGGAATCATCCATCTGGGTCCAGTTGTAGGGAGCATAGGCGCACTCCATACCCACGGTGAACACGCCGTCTTCCAGGCCGGGGATGTCGCTGGTATCGGTCTGCGTCTCGGTACCCTCAGTCTGGGTGGTCTCCTCGTCGGTGGTGGTCTCGGTGGTGTCGCTGCCGCCGCAGGCGGTCAGGGACAGGGCCATGCACAGGGCCAGCAGCAAAGTTACTAATCTTCTCATCTTCGTCACCTTTCCAAAAAAATGATTGTTGCGGCGTGAAAAAACCGGTTCTCCCGCCGTCCGCCGCTGGGGGCCGGAGAACAAAAAATGAACCGCTTTGTCAAGCGGTCCATGGAAAAGGCGGAATGACGCAAGAATTCCGACAGCCATTGATAGCGCTTCACAAAGTCTTGTGACAGTCCGGCGGGTATTTCCCGACGGCCCAGCGCCCCGGAGCCAGGCAGCTCCAAAACACTTCGGCGATGTCCCCTTTCCCGCCCGGCGGCTGCCTGGCCTTGCCGGAGGGTACTGATGAACCTCGCGCCTCTATCTAAGCGATTCAATTTTGAGGGCATCATACCACCGGAAAGGAGCGCTGTCAACGGGCAGAATTGGAAATATTGGAAATTTTGTGCATCCTGTCGGGAAAAACCGGAAAAAAAGACGTTGCGTCTGTGGGAAGGGCATGGTAGTGTAGAGCCAGACGCCAAAAGAAAGGAAGTTTTTCGTGCAGAATTTTGAACTGGCCATTCTGGACGCTATCCAGGCCCATCTTCGCTGCGGCTTTCTGGATGCGGTACTGCCTGCCGTCAGCTGGACCTGCAACCACGGAGAGCTGTGGATTTTGCTGGCGGTGGTGCTGGTGCTCTTCCGCAAGACCCGCCGCCAGGGCTGGAGCGTGGGATGCGCCCTGGTGTTGGACCTCATCTGCTGCAATCTGATCCTCAAGCCCCTGGTGGGCCGCATCCGGCCCTTTGCGGTGAATACCGCCGTGGAACTGTTGACGGCCCCGCCCCTGGATGCCTCTTTCCCCTCAGGACACACGGCGGCCTCTTTCGCGGCGGTATTCGCTCTCAAGGCCAGCGGCTCCGGGCTGTGGAAGCCCGCCCTGGCAGTTGCGGTGGTCATCGCCTTTTCCCGGCTGTACCTGTACGTCCACTGGCCCAGCGACGTGCTCTGCGGAGCGCTGCTGGGCGCGGCTCTGGGGTATGCCGGCGCGTATCTGGTGAAAGTCCTTTACCGCCGGACGGGACGCCTTCCCTAAAAAACACCAGCCGCGGACGCAATGCCGTCCGCGGCTGGTGCGCTGTTTTTGGGAAAAATCAGTGCTGGGTGCCGTCCTCCTCGCCGGGGTGGAGGAACTTGCGGATGGCGAAGATCCCCGCCACGGCGCCTACCCCCAGGAGGGTATCCAGGGAGCTGCCGTGGGTGACGATCATCTGCCGGGCGATGGTGAAGAGCAGCACGTCGATGACAGAGGCGGCGGTGTGGAGAGCCAGCATCTTCACAAACTCCAGTCCCATCACCAGCAGCAGCGCTCCCGAGAGGAAATCTCCCACGGAGAAACTCTCCGGCACGGCGGTGAGGTCCGCGGCAGTCTGATAGAACAGCATGACGGCGCCGGCCACGATGACCACCAGAATGGCGGCGGCCAGCACCAGTTCCAAAATCCGGGTAATTTTCAAAAGTAGGGTGTGGGGATCTTTCATGGGAGTCTCCTTTTGTGGGAAAATGTATGGATTCAGTTTATCAGAAATCCCGCCGCCGTCAAGGCCCGCCTTGCGCAAAGGCAAAACTTGGGGTATACTATTTTAATCTGTGAATCCATTCCAGGAGGCATTTCCATGAAGCTCATGGCCATTGACGGCAACAGCATCATCAACCGGGCCTATTACGGCATCCGCCCCCTTACCACCCGGGACGGGCTCTATACCCACGCCGTGTTCGGCTTTCTCACCACGCTGCTGCGGCTGCGGGAGGAGGAGAAGCCCGACGCGGTGTGCGTCACCTTTGATGTCCACGCCCCCACCTTCCGCCACACGGCGGACGAGGCGTACAAGGCCACCCGCAAGCCCATGCCGGAGGAGCTGCGCATGCAGATGCCGGTGCTCAAGGAGGTTCTGGATGCCCTGAACATCCCCCGCTACGAGCTGGAGGGATGGGAGGCGGACGACCTGCTGGGCACCATTTCCCGCAAGTGTGAGGCATCGGACTGGGAGTGCGTGGTGGTGACGGGGGACAAGGACTCCCTGCAGCTCATCACCGACAAGACCAAGGTGAAGCTGGTGTCAACCCGCATGGGCCAGACCACCACCAAGGACATGACTCCGGCGGCCTTCCGGGAACAATACGGCTTCGATCCCATCCACATGATCGACCTCAAGGCCCTCATGGGGGACGCCTCCGACAACATCCCCGGCGTCCCCGGTGTGGGAGAGAAGACCGCCATGGATCTCATCCAGAAGTACGGCAGCATCGAGACCCTCTACGAGAAGATGCCGGACATCGAGGCAAAGCCCGCCGCCATCCGAAAACTGGCCGCTGGGGAGGAGAGCGCCCGCCATTCCTATTGGCTGGCCACCATTGCCACCGACGCGCCGCTGGAGTTCCGCCCGGAGGACAATCTGGTGCGTGACCCCGGCCCGGCGGCGTACCCCCTCTTTTTGCGGCTGGAGTTCACCAAGCTCATCGAGCGCTTCGGCCTCACGGCAGAAACTGCCGCCCAGGCGGCGGAGAAAAAAGCCGCGGACTTTACCGTGACAGTGGAGCAGGTGACGGAGCCGCAGCAGGCGGAGCAGATGCTCTCCCTGTGGCGGAAAGCGGACCATGTGGCCCTGCTGGCCCTGCCGGACCTCACCGGCGTGTCGGTGGTGTGCGGGACCGGGGAAACGACTGCCCTGACGGCCGAGCTGTTCTTCGACCAGTATCAGGGAAATTGGAATGCCCTTTTGCGGGCGTTGTTCTCCGCCGATATCAAAAAGGTCTCCCACAACGTCAAAGACCTCATGCGCACGCTGCTGGAAAATGGACTCCCTGCTGAGGGCTTCAACTTTGACACAGCCCTGGCGGCCTACCTGCTGGACGCAACGGCGGGAAGCTACGACTTGGCGCGCCTCTTTGTGACCTATTACAATGAGGAGCTGCCCAAGCCGCTCCATCTGGAAAAGGACGCCTTCTCCCTGCTGGGAGACCCGGCGGCGGCCCAGGCCAGCTTCGATCGATACGCCGCGGCGGTGGACGCCCTGTACGAAACCCTGGTCCCCAAGCTCCGGGAGAAGGATCTGTGGGATCTGCTCCAAACGGTGGAGATGCCTCTTTGCCGGGTACTGGCGGAGATGGAGCTGGCCGGCTGCCGGGTGGATGCCCGGGCTCTGGCCGCCTTTGGAGAGCTGCTCTCCGCCCGGGCCGGGGAGATTCAGCAGCGGATCTATGATATGGCGGGGGAGGAGTTCAACATCAACTCCCCCAAGCAGTTGGGCCAGATCCTCTTTGACAAGCTGGGCCTGCCCCACGGCAAGAAGACGAAGACCGGCTGGTCCACCAATGCCGACGTGCTGGAAAAGCTCCGTTATGAGGCCCCTATCGTGGGGGCGGTGCTGGAGTACCGCCAGCTTACCAAGCTCAAGTCCACCTATGCCGACGGTTTGCTCAAAGCCATGGACAGCGACGGCAGGGTGCGTACCTCTTTCCAGATGACGGTGACCGCCACCGGCCGCCTGAGCTCCACGGAGCCCAATCTCCAGAACATTCCCACCCGCACCGACCTGGGCAGCGAGATCCGCAAGATGTTCATTCCCGCCGATGGGTGTGTGCTGGTGGATGCGGACTACTCCCAGATCGAGCTGCGGCTCCTGGCCCACATCTCCGGCGATGAGGGGATGCGGGAGGCTTTCCTCTCCGGCGGGGACTTTCACGCCGAGACGGCGGCCAAGGTCTTCCACGTGGCACCCCAGGACGTGACCCATGAGATGCGCCGCCGGGCCAAAGCGGTGAACTTCGGCATTGTCTACGGCATCTCCGCCTTTTCCCTGAGCCAGGACATCGGCTCCACGGTGGCGGAGGCCAAGGCGTATATGGAGGCGTATTTTGCCACCTTCCCCGGTGTGCGGAAGTATATGGACGCCGTGGTGGAAAAGGCCCGGGAGACAGGCTTTGTGGAGACACTGTTCCACCGGCGGCGGGATCTGCCGGAGCTCACCTCCTCCAACCGCAACCTGCGCGCCTTCGGTGAGCGGGTGGCACTGAATATGCCCATCCAGGGCACGGCAGCGGACATCATGAAGCTGGCTATGATCGCCGTGTGGCGGCGGCTGAAAGATGACCTGCCCCAGGCCCGGCTGGTGCTCCAGGTTCACGACGAACTGATCGTGGAGTGCCCGGAGGCGGATGCCCCGGAGGTGGCCCGGATCCTGGCCGAGGAGATGGAGCGGGTGGTGACCCTTTCCGTGCCCCTGACAGCGGAAGCCCACTGGGGCAAAAACTGGCTGGAAGCCAAGGATTGAGCCGGGAAGCGGAACAAAATCCAAGTTGCCGCCTGCGGGCGGAGAGGAGAAAACGATGAGAGAACAAATGCATGTGCGTATCGTGCCCATGAATGCCGACCATCTGGACGAGATCGCAGAGCTGGAGCAGGTCTGTTTTTCCACCCCCTGGTCCCGGAACATGCTGGCAGAGGAGTTGGACAATGCCTGCTCCGCCTTCCTGGTGGCTCTAGACGACGGGGGCCACGTGGCGGGCTATGCCGGCTTGCAGGTGATTTTGGACGAGGGGTATATCACCAATGTGGCGGTGCAGCCGGAGTATCGCCGTCAGGGAGTGGCGGGGCAGCTGCTGGCGGTGTTTTTGAACTTCGCCAAAGGCAATCACCTGGCCTTTTTGACGTTGGAGGTACGGGCATCCAATTACGGTGCCATCGCCCTTTACGGCGGGCTGGGCTTTCGCAGTGTGGGCCGCCGGAAGAATTACTATGAGCATCCCAAGGAGGATGCCATCATCATGACGAAGGAGTTTGACTATGGAGCTGAAGCTGCCGACGCCGGAACAGCTGGAGACGGTGTATGACGCCCATCTGAAAGTTTCTTTCCCGGCGGCGGAATTGAAGCCCCTGCGGATCATCCGCCGGATGCTGGAGGACGGGTATTACCGGCCCTGGTGCCTCTTTGACGGATCGGAGATCGTGGGAGAGTGCTTTTTGTGGCTGGGAGACCCGGGCTGGGCGCTGCTGGATTATCTGTGCGTTTCCCCCCGCTGCCGCAACGGGGGCGTGGGGGCGCTGCTGATCGGGAAGATGCTGGAGGCGGAGCCGGGTATGGTGATCCTGGGGGAGAGTGAGATGCCGGAATACGCACCGGACCCCGACATGGCCCGGCGGCGGCTGGGATTTTATGCCCGCAACCACGCCCGGCTGGCCGGGTACGATACGGAGATGTTCGGCGTGCCCTACAAGACACTGTATTGGGCGGAGCAGCCCATGGCGGATCAGCGGCTCATGGAGGCCCACCGGGATATCTATTTGAAGCGATTCTCCCCGGACAAATACGCCCGGTATGTGCGCATCCCCCGGGCGCCCGGCGCCAAGCCGCTGCCCAAAGTGGCCTGGAACGAATGAAAGAGAGGGAATAGACCCAATGAAGATCCTTGCATTTGAGTCCTCCTGTGACGAGACTGCCGTGGCGGTGGTGGAGGACGGCCGCAGAGTGCTCTCGGATATGGTTGCCTCCCAGGCGGATATGCACGCCCTTTACGGCGGCGTGGTGCCGGAGATCGCCTCCCGCAAGCACGTGGAGGTCATCGCCGCCCTGACGGAGCAGGCTCTGGCCCAGGCAAACTGCACCCGGCAGGATATCGACGCTGTGGCAGTCACCTATGCCCCAGGGCTGATCGGCGCCGTGCTGGTGGGGCTGAGCTTCGCCAAGTCCATGGCATACGGGCTGGGAGTGCCGTTGATCCCGGTGCACCATGTCCGAGGCCATATCGCCGCCAATTACCTGGCCTTCCCGGAGCTGGAACCGCCCTTCCTGGCTCTGGCCATCTCCGGCGGCAATACGCTGCTGGTGGATGTGGCGGATTACACGGATATGCACATCCTGGGGGCAACCCGGGACGACGCTGCCGGCGAGTGCTTTGACAAGGCTGCCCGGGTGTTGGGGCTGCCCTATCCCGGCGGAAAGCCTATGGACGATTTGGCGCAGGGCTCCAAGGGCGGCGTGTACCAGCTGCCTCATGTCCATGTGGACGGTGCGGAGCTGGATATGAGTTTTTCCGGGTTGAAAACCGCGGTGGTGAACCTGGCTCACCATGCCCAGCAGGTAGGCCAGGAGCTGGATCGGGCAGCCCTGGCCCGGGACTTTGCCCAGGCGGTCAGCGATGCCTTGGTGCCCCGTGCCATGGCGGCGGCCCGTCAGGCGGGACGCAAGGTGATCGTAGCTGCCGGCGGCGTAGCGGCCAATAGTATCATCCGTGGCGACCTGGAGGCAGCCTGCCGCCGGGAGGGGTGCCGGCTGTATCTGCCGCCGCTGAAGCTGTGCGGGGACAACGGCGCCATGATCGGTGCCCAGGGGTATTACGAGTATCTGGCCGGGCACACAGCGGGGATGGAACTCAATGCTTACGCTACCCGGGACATCTCTCAGGGGGCGTGAGGAGAAAACGGACAAGGGGAGCAGCGCTTTAAGCGCCGCTCCCCTTGCATTTTTGCATATTTGAAAAACAGATGAGATTGCATGTAAAGCGTTTAAGCTTGCTTTTTTGACGGAGTCAGGGTTTCGTTTGCAAAAAATGTGGATTTTCAAAATAATTTTTGAGAAAAGGGAGAAATTAAAATGCAGATAAAAAATTATGTAAATTAAAATCAAAATATTACATGGTGAAAAAGTCAGTTTGCAGGTTTTACATTAAATGGAAAATAGTAATAAAATAACTGATATATAAGGGAAAAATGAATGTGGAAAAGAGTGTGGAAAATGTGAATAACTTTTTGTAGAAATAGGTTGCACTTTATTTTATGTTAATATCAAAAAAAGCTTGCAAAAGACGAAAACTGGAAAATACAGGAAAAACATAGCGAAAATTCTTGTGGGGAAGAGAAAAAAATCCGAGATAAAATCGCCATATTTTCTGCTTGACGCGCCAACATTCCCAGATTTTCGACAAAAGAGTCAAACAAAAAATGCAGGACTTCCTTCAAAAATACGTACTGTATTATACGGGCGGTGGCGCATATTCGGAAAGACTCCTGAAAAAGGTGTTGACGTTCCTGGGAAAGTGTGCTAAAATCACTTTCGCTCGAGTGTGTAAGCGGCGGATTTTGATACTTCTGACAACCTTTTTCGCTCTTTCAAAAATTGATTTGCTAGTGTAGCTCAGTCGGTAGAGCAGCTGATTCGTAATCAGCAGGTCAGGTGTTCGAGTCACCCCACTAGCTCCACAAAACGCCCCGAAAACAACCGTTTTCGGGGCGTTTTGCTATGTAAAAAGTTCTGACTTTGAGATGGCGGTTAGGCCTAGACCCACACCGTGACCCACTCCGCACAAAAAACGCAGCGCACCGGCAGGGAAGTCTGGCTTCCCTGCCGGTGCGCTGTTGGTTTTCTTTGAGAACTCTATCTCACCTGCGCCATGAGACTTCCCATGGCCTGGGCCGCCTCGTCCTGCTTCTGCCGGGTGGTGTGGGTGTAGGTGCGGAGGGTGAACCCGGCGTCGTAGTGGCCCAGCATGGCGGAGACGGTTTTGATGTCCGCGCCGTTCTGGAGGGCCAGGGTGGCGAAGGTGTGCCCTTACGGTATAATTACGACAAACCGGAAAAGCCCCGT
>CAJKKQ010000038.1 GCA_905200545.1 uncultured Oscillibacter sp. | reverse complement strand
TTCCCACTCTCTGGCGCAGTCTCCACCGCGCCGACAGCTTTGTTAGAATACCAAAGACTTCCTCTTTTGTCAACGCTTTTTTACAATCTTTTTCTCTTTTTCTAATATCCACTATCGGCATCCCTTATTTCGGTACTACCTTCGTGCATCTTTGCAAATGAAAAGCGGGACACGAATCCGCGTCCCGCTTCATTCTACTATCTACTATTACATTATAATGTGGGCGATCAGCTTCTCCATCAGCGTCCACGCACCGCGTCAAATGCCGCAGTGATCTTTTCATCCGGCTGTTCTGTGGCAAGGCTCACTGTAACAATGGCGATGCAGGCCACCACAAAAGCAGGCAGCAGTTCATAGATAGCCCAAGCGCCGCCCATGGGAGCAATCAGATATTTCCACACAAACACCATCACACCGCCAGACACCATACCCGCCAGAGCACCCCAGCGGTTAGACCGGCGCCAAAACAGCGCAAACAGGACTACCGGGCCAAAGGCAGCGCCAAATCCGGCCCAGGCAAAGGACACCACGCGGAACACAGAGCTGTTGGGATCCCGGGCCAGGAACGCTGCTATCAGAGAGACCACGATCATGGTACCCCGAGCTACCAGCATCCCCTGCTTTCCGCTGAACTTCACCTTGAAGAACTCCGCGAAGAGATTCTGAGACACCGAGGAAGAGGCTGCCAGCAGTTGAGAGTCTGCCGTAGACATGGTGGCAGCCAAAATACCGGCCAGAATGACACCAGCAATGAGAGCGGCAATCATGCCATGGTTGCTGATGAGGTTCGCGATCTGCACCACAATGGTCTCGGCATCCGGTAGCTGCTCCATGGCACCAGCTTTGGTCATACCGTTGCCCACTACGCCGATAAAAATGGCCACGCCCATGGAGATCACCACCCAAATAGTGGCCACACGGCGGCTGAGGGTCAGCTTCTTCTCCTCCTCAATGGCCATGAACCGCAGCAGGATGTGGGGCATACCGAAATAGCCCAGGCCCCAAGCCAGCAGGGAGCAGATGGTCAGCAGGCTGTAAGGATTGGCCCCGCCGGTGGTGGGATCGTGGATCTGCACCAGGGACAGATACCCCGTCAGGGAACGAGCGTTGTCCATGACGGCGTCCATACCGCCGGCAGTGCTGACGCCAAAGCCCAGCACCACTACCAGGGCCACCGTCATGATGATGGACTGAATCAGATCCGTGAAGCTGGCAGCCAGGAATCCGCCCAGAACCGTGTAGATCACAATGACAGCGGCACTGATGATCATAGCCGTGATGTACTCCACTCCAAACAAGCTGGCAAAAAGCTTACCGCAGGCGGAAAAGCCGGAGGCCAGATAGGGAATGAAGAAAATGATAATCACCACAGCCGCAATGGCGGAGAGGAGATTTTTGTCGTCCCCCCAACGCTTGGAAAAGAACTGCGGCACGGTGATGGCATCTAAGTGGTTGGAGTATCGGCGGATCCGCCGGGCCACGATCAGCCAGTTGAGATAGGTACCCACTGCCAGACCGATGGCCGTCCAGCTGGCCTCTGCCAGTCCGGTAAGATAGGCCACTCCCGGCAGGCCCATCAGCAGCCAGCTGCTCATATCCGAGGCCTCGGCACTCATGGCAGTGACAAAGGGCCCCAGCTTGCGTCCGCCCAGATAGAAGTCATCTACGGAGTTGTTCTTCTTGGCGAACCAGAATCCGACGCCCAGCATCGCCAGCAGATAAACGGCAATAGCCAGGCAGATACAAAGTTGTGCGGTTGTCATACTCTCTCTCCTTTAGCTTTCAGTGCTCCTTATCATAGCACAGATCCTACCAGAACGAAATACAGAACAGTGTATAGAATTGATTCTATACACTGTTCTGTATTATTTTTAAAAATTATAGTATTTTCAATTATGACACGACTGTACGAATTTTAGAAATCATTCCATGCTAAAATTAAATTTTCGCTTTGCTGCTGTATCCGGCCAGGAAGTTTGGGGTCACACGGTCCGTATAGGCTACCAAGGAATACTCCCCGCCGCACAGGCACCAGTCGTATAAAAGCGCACGCTCCCACAGGGCATAGGCCTTGACGATATCGTTGACGGTGCAGTCCCGGCGAAGACTGCCCGCCTGCTGCCCCTCCTCCACGATCTGGCGTAGGAGCTTGAAATAGTACCGGTTCCGGTCCAGCAGGTGCTTTTCGCCCCGTGCCAGCAACTGTGTGGAGAGGAGCCGGGCCAGCAGATCCAAGGAAATGCTGCCATCGATCATGGCAAAGAGTTCGTGATTTAGGTAAATCAGCTTCTCTACCGCATCCATCTCTGGGGACATCTCCCCCATAAGCTGCTCATACTTTTCATCAAACACATAGGCAAGGGTACCCAGCAAAGCGTCCTTGCCGTCAAAATAATGATAGAACGACCCCTTGGAGGTCTCGGACTCAAAAACGATATCCTCCACAGTGGTCTCCTCATAGCCCTGTTCATAAAAGAGCTTCCACGCTGCGGAGATGATCCGTCCCCTGGTATTTCTGGTATTTTTCCGCGGCATACGGCACCTCCTTTTTCCACAGCATATCACATGCTGCAGGTTTTCGCAAACATTCCGGCCTCTTTTTGCCTCCCGCAGGTTTTGCAAGGTTTTCAGCACATTCGCCATTGTCTTTTTCCGGCCCGTCCTGCTATAATAGAATATATTTTTATGTTGTCCCCGCCGCAGCCTGCACTCTCAGCCAGAGGGCGGCCGCGGCTGTAAGTGAGGTGAGGGTATTTTGAAATTCTGGAAAATGAACGGCGCCGGAAACGATTTCGTGGTGCTGAACAATCTGGAGGAACACCTGCCTGTGGACGCCCTGCCGGGAATCGCCCGGACGCTGTGCGAGCGGCGCATGTCCATCGGCGCCGACGGATTGATGGTGGTGGACGCTCCCACCCAGGGCGGCGATTATAAGATGCTGTTCTTTAACTCTGACGGCAGCGTGGGAGAGATGTGCGGCAACGGTGCCCGCTGCATCTGCCGCTACGGCTATGAAAACGGCTTGGCAGGAGCGCGGCAGACGGTGGAAACCACGGCAGGTATCGTCACGGGGCAGCGCATGGATCAGCGGCTCTACCGGATCCGTCTCAACGATCCCACCACCGTAAAGCTGGACTGCCCGGTGGTGGTGGACGGCGTACAGTATGCCTGCTCCTATGTGGAGCTTGGAAACCCCGGTATCCCCCACGCGGTGGTTCCCTATCATGATCTCAAAAACGCCGACGAAAACGAGCTGCGGGAGCTGGGCCGGGCCATCCGCTGGTACAGCGCCTTCCCCAAGGGAGCCAATGTCAATTTCTACGAGATCACCGGCGAGGATCGGATCTTTGAGCGGACTTTTGAACGGGGTGTGGAGGATTTTACCTACGCCTGCGGCACCGGAACCGGCTCTCTGGTAACGGTTCTGACTCTGCAGGGCAAGGTCTCCGGCCACGGCGTCAAGGTAGATATGACCGGCGGTCAACTGATCATCGACGCTCAGAGGGACCACTCCCGTATTGCCAGCCTCTATCTTACCGGCCCCACCAATGTTGTGTGCAAGGGTGAGGTCACGGACGAGGATCTGGTGATTCCCGGTATGTAAGGCCTTTGGGCCATACAGATAACCCCCAAACCATTTTAGGAGGAGAGAGTATGAGCAACAAACTTACCAAGAAATCCGTTGCCCGCAACTATGCGTTCCTGGCAGTCATGCTGGGTTCCATGGTTTTGGGCTCTGTTGTGGGCTGGATCTTCCCCCAGGTAAAGGACGCGGAGGGAACCGTAGTCCAAGCCGGCGCCACCGTTCTCAAGCCCCTGGGCACCCTGTTTATCAACATGATGTTCTGCATTGTGGTTCCCATGGTGTTTGCGTCCATCGCCGGCTCCATTGCCACCATGAAAAGCCGCAAGCGTGCCGGCAAGATCATGGGCACCACCATTTTGACCTTCGTCATCACCGGTGCCATTGCCGCCGCCATCATGATCGTATTGATGAAGCTGATTCCGCCGGTCCTGGTGCCCTGGAGCGACCTGGCGGAGGGCGTGGTGGATGATCCGATCTCCATTCCGGATCTCATCGTCAACTTCTTCACCGTAGGTGACTTCTCCGCCCTGCTCAGCCGCAGCGCCATGCTGCCTCTGATCGTCTTCGCCATTCTCTTCGGCTTCGGCGTGAACCTTGGCCCCGGCCCCGACAGCCCGGTGGCGCAGCTGCTCACCAGCCTGTCCGACGCCATGATGAAAGTGGTGCAGATTGTCACCTACTATGCTCCCATCGCCTTCTTCGGCTTCTTTGCCGACCTGGTTGCAACATATGGCTCCCAGATCACCACAGACTATGTCCGGGCCCTGGCAGTGTATTATCCCCTCTGCTTCATTTACATCTTTACCGCTTTCCCGCTGTTCGCCTGGTTTGGCGGCGGCAAGGGCGCCGTGGGCGAGATGTTCCGTCACATTGCCCGTCCCGCCATCACTTCCCTGGGTACCTGCTCCTCTGTTGCCACCATCCCCACCAATATGGAAGTGGCGGAGGAATCCGGTATCTCCAAGGATGTCAGCGAGATCGTGCTTCCTCTGGGCGCCACCATGCACATGGACGGCTCCTGTTTCTCCTGCGTGCTGAAGATCGCCTTCCTCTTTGGTGTATTCGGCAAGCCCTTTGACAACGTAGGGGACTTCATCCTCATCATTCTGGTGGCAGTTCTCTCTTCCGTGGGCATGTCCGGTGTCCCCGGCGGCGGCTACATTGGCGAGTTCATCATGTGCTCCGTGTTCTTCCCGGATCAGCTGGCTGTGGCGTATCCCATTGCCATTACCATCGGCAACCTGGTGGATCCCCCCGCTACCATGATCAACTCCGCCGGCGACTATGTGGTCTCTTTCCTGGTCTCCCGGTTCGTGGACGGCAAGGATTGGTTCCAGAAGGTCAAAGCCGCCCGCTCCGTGCAGTAACCCAATACAACAGCAGGGCTCCCATCCAGACCGGATGGGAGCCCTTTTTGCAGCCGTCAAAAGCACCCTGTGATCGGGGGGGTCTCCAGCAAAATTCGGCACCGGAGACCATCATTGCAACGCGCGGGGGTTGCATGATGTTCCGCACGCCCACGGTGGGATCCCCATTGACGGATGCAAAGAAACGCTCCGGGTACTCTCAGCAAGAGTTTTCTTGTGAGTTCCCAACAAGAAATGGTCATTGGGCCCATTAAAGCCGGTATGGCCGTCGACTCCCATACCCAACAGCCATGTGGTTCTCAATGCAGGGAATTTCCTCTTCTGCTACCTGGCGGATGCCCGCTGCACCGCTGTGCAGATGAGAGCGCCGGCTGTCATGAAAAAGACCGGGACAGGATTTTTCCTGTTCCGGTCTTTTTATCACGATTTTCGATCCATCTGTTCCTTAACCGCTTTGCCGAACGGCGTAGCCGCCAAACCGCCCAATGCAGTCTCCCGGAACTCCCGGGGCAGGCGCTCTCCCACATCTCCCATACAGTCGATGACCTGATCGACAGGCACTCGGCTCTCGATCCCCGCCAGGGCCATGTCCGCGCAGCTGACGGCATTTACCGCGCCAATGACATTCCGCTTTACACAGGGAACCTCCACCAATCCCGCAACCGGGTCGCAGATCAATCCCATGAGATTCTTCAGCGCCATGGCCGCTGCGTGGCCGATTTGAGCGGGTGTCCCGCCGCGAATGGATACCAGCGCCCCTGCCGCCATGGCGGAGGCGCTTCCGATCTCCGCCTGACAGCCGCCGGCTGCGCCGGAGATGGATGCCCGGTACCCGATCACCGCTCCGATCCCCGCCGCCACATACAGGGCCCGAACGATCTCCTGCTCCGAAACATTGTGCCAGTACAGCGGCACCAGCACCGCAGGCAAGACTCCACAGGAACCCGCGGTGGGAGCTGCCACGATCTTACGCATACAGGCATTGCTCTCTCCCACGGACAGGGCCGTGGCGATGACCTCTCCCATAAAAGCTCCGGAGATGGGGGAATCCTCCTGCACGAACTCCCGCATCAGCCGGCCGTCGCCGCCCACCAAACCGCTGAGAGACCGGCGCTCTCCCCGGTAGCTCTCGGCAGAATCCAGCATAGCCCGCCAGGTATCCAGCATCTTGTGCCAGGACTCCTCCGGGCTCACCTGTCGTTCCTCCACATCGGTATCCTGCACCACCTGCCAGAAGGAGCGGTTTCCCGCCGCGCACTTATCAAAGATCTCCTGCATGGAATCCAGTGCCATCTCAGTCCTCCTCCTTCTGATAATACGTCAGGCTCTCCACACCCGGCAGTTCCCGGATCAGCTGGCGCACCACAGGCGGCACCTTTTGATCCGTCTCGATCACCGTCAGAGCCATACCGCCCCGCCGGGCGCGGCAAAGGCTCATGTTGGCAATATTTACCCGGGCCCGGGAAAGCTCCCGGGTCACATCCGCCAATTCACCAGCTACATCCCGGTGGCGGATCACCAGGGTGTGGAAATTTCCGGTGAAATTCACTTCCACGCCCTGCAGCCGGTCTACCCGGATACGGCCTCCGCCGGTAGAGGCAGCCTGCATGGAGAGGGTCCGGCCATCCTTTCCCACCAAGTCCAGCACCGCCGTGTTGGGATGGGCATCCCGCAACTGCACCGTTCGGAAAGAAAAATGGAGTTTGTGCTCCTTTGCCAGGTCAAAACTGGCCGGGATCCGCAGGTCATCCGTGCGCATTCCCAGCAATCCCGCCACCAGCGCCCGGTCTGTACCGTGTCCTTTTCCTGTCTCGGCAAAGGATCCGTACAGGCCGATATCTGCCTGTACGGGGTCGCTGCCCAGTAAGGTTCGCCCCATCCGCCCGATCCGTACGGCTCCTGCCGTATGGGAACTGGAGGGCCCAACCATTACCGGGCCCAGGATCTCAAAAATATCCAGCATCTTGTCTCCTCCATCTGCGCGGTCTTACCCGGGATTGTCTGCCCCATCGGCGCATGATCATTCAGAAAAAGCCGCAGACACAGCCCTTTAGGAAAGCCATTCCAGTAATCCCCGGCACCCTGCGGATATATCCCGCCAGGTGGTCTCAAAATCCCCCGTATACCAGGGATCCGCCACATCGCCCGGCCGATCTGTAAAATCCATCAGCAGGCGGATCTTCCCCTCCGGATCTCCACCGCAGATACGCCGCATATTCCGGAGATTTGCACTGTCCATCCCGATCAGCAGATCATATTCACGATAATCTGCCGCTGTCATCTGCCGTGCGGTCTTGCCCGCGCAGCCAATGCCATGTTCTGCCAGCTTGCGGCGAGCAGGGGGATAGACAGGATTTCCGATCTCCTCCGTGCTGGTAGCTGCCGAGGCAATAAAAAACCGCTCATCGGCCCCAGCCTTCCCCACCAGATCCTTCATCACAAATTCCGCCATAGGGCTGCGGCAGATATTGCCGTGGCAGACGAACAGGATGCGCTCCATCCTACATCCTCCCAATTTTCAAAAACTTTTGCGGTGCTGCTCCATGATGGAGGCAAACAGCGCACCGTTGGTGGGCGGCGTGTAGGTCACCGCATTGGCCCCCGCCCGAATGGTAGCCAAAATCGTCTCCTCCGTAGGGCCTCCGGTGGCAATAATGGGCACATCCGGGAAATCCCTCCGGATCTCCGCCACGATCTCCGGCGTAGCCGCCGCACCGGAAACATTCAGAAAATCCGTCCCCGCTTCCAGGCGGCCACGGATATCCGTATGTCCGGAGACCACAGTGGCCACCACCGGGATGTCCACTTCTTGCTTGATCTGCCGGATCACCTCATTGGGCACCGGGGCATTGAGAACCACTCCATACGCGCCCTGGTGTTCCGCCTGAACCGCCAGGCGCACAGAGCGCTGTCCCGTGGTGATGCCCCCTCCTACGCCCACGAACACCGGCACATCACTGACAGATATGATCGCCTGAGCAATGACCGGCTGAGGCGTAAAGGGATAGACAGCAATAATGGCATCGGCATTGATGTTTTTAATAATGGCCACATCTGTGGAAAACGCCAGGGACTTGATACGCCGTCCAAATATCCGGATACCGCTGCATTCACTGATGCAGGGCGGGAGCATCAAAGAGTGACTGCGCAGAGTTCCTGTATAGGAAGGTACTTTTTTTGCCATGAGCGGCTCCTTTCGTCAAAGCATAATGTTGTCTGAACATCATACCATCCGCAAGGCTTCCGCACAAGCCCCTTTGCCCTTGCTTTTTTCCCCGGCCGCTGTATACTTTACAAAAAGGGGTGAGTATATGCAGCGCTTTTCCATTATTATGGGAGACATCACAAAGTCAAATGCCGAGGCCATCGTCAACGCCGCCAATACCACGCTCTTGGGCGGCAGCGGTGTAGACGGAGCCATCCATGCCGCCGCAGGGCCCCGGCTTCTGGAGGAATGCCGAACCCTGGGGGGATGTGAAACCGGGCAAGCCAAAATCACGGCGGGATACAACCTCCCGGCCAAATATGTCCTGCACACTCCGGGCCCGATCTGGCAGGGCGGCGGCCATGGCGAGGCGGCTCTTCTGGCCTCCTGCTACCGCTCCTGCCTGTCTCTGGCGGCTCAAAAGGGTATTCGCAGCGTGGACTTCCCCTCTATCTCCACCGGCGTGTACGGCTATCCCATCCACCAAGCCGCCACAGTGGCCCTTCGGGCCATTATGGACTTTCTCTCAAGCCACGATCTCCCCCAGCAGGTTCGCATGGTCTGTCATACAGAAGCCGCTGCAGATGTCTATCGGCAGGTCTGGAACCTCTGGTTCGCCGAATCCCACGATGGCCGTTTGGATGTTTCTCACCAGAAGAGGTAATCCCTTCCATCTCGGATCTCCCACGAAAAAGGCACGGATACCTGATCGGTATCCGTGCCTTCCATGTTTTTCGCCTGCGGCAGCATTCATCCCCGCTGCCGGATCTCAGGATGCGTCTGCGCCAGCCACTGGCAGAATGCCTCCGCCGTTCCCACGGTAAAGTCGGACTTGCGGATCCGCAGTTCTCCCATCCGATCCCGCATACGCAGATGGATCCAGCCTCCGCTTTGGCGCAGCTGCTGACAGTTGCGCCAGTCGATGTGCATGGACTGGCGGCCGTCATCCGTTAGGCAGATATCCTCCCCTAAGGTGACCACCGTCTCCCAGGAGGCCTTTTCGTACTTGGAAGCTGCCTTCAGATAGCTCTGGCGCAGCTGCAACCACTCTCCCAGGAATCCCCGCAGCAGGCACAGGGCCGCCAGGGCCACATAGACAATGGACATGATGAAATTGCCAGCCATCAAATCCACCACCAGGAAAACCAGGCAGCCGGCAGCCAGTACCAGCCACAAAATCAAGCCCTTGGGAACGGTTTTGATGGTGTGCAGGTAGTATTCCTTTAAATATGCAAGATCATGAATATGCCGGTTTTCAAAATATGTTTCCAAGTTAGCACTCCATTCCCGCTGGGATCCCGCATCAGCCCGGAGGCCAGGTCATGTCCCGTCCGCTGAGCACGTGGAAGTGCAGGTGGAACACGCTCTGTCCCGCCTGCTCGCCGATGTTGGAAACTACACGGTAGCTCTCCAGCCCCAGTTCCTTCGTCAGCTTGGCAATGACCTCAAAGATATGGGCCACCACGGCACTGTTGTCCGCCGTCACCTGAGAGACAGAGCCAATATGCTCCTTGGGAATCACCAGAAAGTGGGTAGGTGCCTGAGGTGCGATGTCGTAAAAGGCATAGCACAGATCATCCTCATAGACCTTGTTGGACGGGATCTCCCCCGCCGCAATTTTGCAGAACAAGCAATCTGACATGTTTTTCCCTCCTTTGTAGTGGTTTCATATGAACTGATTATACACCGGTTTGCCCCGGCCGTCCAGACCCGCAAGCGTCATGGCTCCTTGTCTTTCCTGCGGGGAAAGGGCCCGCACGGCGCCGGCATCCCGCCATCATCGATTCTCCCCTACTCCTCCGGGTGGCGGGGATTCGTCAGTCCCAGGACGTCGTAGTACTCATCAGAAAACACCAGTGCCGACGGATCAAAAGCCGCCTGCATGGTCTTCACCGCTTCATAGGGATCCCTGGGCTCCAGGGCGAAGGCGTCGGCGATGGCTGTAAGCGTGGCTGCTTTCTGAGCCTTGAAGTCCTCACAGCCTTCCCAACAGGCCGCAGCATCCTCCTGCAGCATACTGCGGAAACGTTCTTCTTCCAACCAGTAAATCTGAGAAATGGGATTGGCATCCCGGCAGAAAAGGACGAAAGAGAGAAACTCCCGCAAATTCTCCGCTACCGGCAGCACAAAGGTTCCTTCGCCGCCCATGGACGGGTCTACACAGTAGATCCGCTCATCCCCCGGCAGCAGAATAAAATGGACGCCGTCACAGCCGATCCACCCCACGTACTCCGCCCCCTCCGGGGTGCAGAAATAGGGTGTGTTTTCAGACTGCTCCAATCCAATGGTACTCAGATCTGCCTGCAGGGCCAGAAGGCGCTGAAGATCTTCCCGGGTCATCCCAGCTTCTCCGCCACAAAATCGTCCACAGAGGCCAGCGCGTCGTCCAGCTTCAGAAGGTCGGTACCGCCTCCCATGGCGCTGTCGGGCTTGCCGCCGCCCTTGCCGCCGCAGATCGCACACACATGCTTGACCAGGTCGCCGGCCTTGATGCCCTTGGCCACAGCCTCCTTGCCGCAGACAGCCAGGAAAGTGACCTTACCGTTATTGACGGAGGAGAGCACCGCCACCACGTCGGCGGACTTATCCCGCAGGAAGTCGCCCATCTGCCGCAGTTCATTGGCATTCAGGCCGTCCTTGTTGGCGGTAACCACCTTCATCCCGCCCACGTCCTTGGCGGACATGAGGAACTGACGGGCCTCACCCAGGGAAGCCTCCGCCTTGAAGTGCTCCAGGGCCTGACGAGCGGACTTGAGCTCCGCCACTTGCTGCTCGGCCTTGCTGGCCAGCTCACCGGGCGTGGTCTTGAAGATCTGGGCCGCCCGGAACAGCAGCTCCTGGTTACGGTTCATGGTCTCCAGGCTCAGCTTGCCCACAGTGGCCTCAATCCGGCGGACGCCGGAGGCAACGGAACCCTCGGACTTGATGCGGAAGGTACCGGCCTTGGCGGTATTGTCCAGGTGAGTGCCGCCGCAGAACTCCATGGAGAAGTCGCCCATCTCCACGACGCGGACGATGTCGCCGTACTTCTCACCGAACATGGCTACAGCGCCCTTCTTCTTGGCCTCTTCAATGGGCAGCTCCTCCGTCACCACGGGGATGCCCTCCAGGATGGCGTCATTGACCAGATGGTCGATCTTCGTCAGCTGCTCCGGGGTGATACCCTCGAAGTGGGTAAAGTCGAAGCGCAGACGGTCCGGCTCCACCAGGGAGCCTGCCTGATGGACGTGGTCGCCCAGCACCTTGCGCAGTGCGGCATCCAGCAGGTGGGTGGCGCTGTGAGCACGCATGATAGCCTTGCGGCGCTCAACATCGATGGCTGCGGTAACCGTGTCGCCCACCTTCAGCTCACCGGACTTCAATACGCCCACGTGCAGGAACTTGCCGCCCTTGTTCTTCTGGACGTCCCGCACTTCAAAGACGCTCTGGCCGCAGGTGAGGGTACCGTGGTCGCCTACCTGGCCGCCCATCTCCGCATAGAAGGGGGTCTTGTCCAGCACCACAGTGGCCTCCGCGCCGGAGACGATAGCCTCCTGCATCTCACCTTCCACCACGATGGCCAAAACCTTGCCCTCGTCCTGAGTGCGGTCATAGCCCACGAACTCCGTGGCAGGCATATCGGAGCCGAACTCGATGCCGGCCCAGCCCAGATCGCCCAGAGCCTCCCAGGCCTTCCGGGCGCGGACGCGCTGCTCCTCCATCATCTCGTCGAAGCCCTTGCGGTCCACTTCCATGCCCTCTTCCTCCACCATCTCGGCGGTGAGGTCGATGGGGAAGCCGAAGGTATCGTAGAGCTTGAAGGCGTCGGCGCCGGAGAACACGGTCTCGCCCTTTTCCTTATGGGCGGAGAGCAGCTCCTGGAAGATCTTCATGCCGCCGTCGATGGTCTTGGCGAAGTTCTCCTCCTCGGTGCGGATGACCTTTGTGATATAGGCCTGCTTCTCCCGCAGGTCGGGATAAGCACACTCGTTTTCGTGGATGACGGTATCCACTACCTCGTAGAGGAACGCGTGGTTGACGCCCAGGAGCTTGCCGTGACGGGCAGCCCGGCGCAGCAGGCGGCGCAGCACATAGCCCCGGCCCTCGTTGGAGGGCAGCACGCCGTCGCAGATCATCATGGTGGCGGAGCGGATATGGTCGGTGATAACCCGGAGCGATACGTCGGTCTTGTGGCTCTCCCCGTAGTGGGCACCGGTGATCTCGCTGACCTTGTTGGTGATGTTCATGACGGTATCCACGTCGAAGAGGGAGTTCACGTTCTGGCACACGCAGGCCAGACGCTCCAGGCCCATGCCGGTGTCGATGTTCTTCTGCTTGAGCTCGGTGTAGTTGCCCTGGCCGTCGTTGTTGAACTGGGAGAAGACATTGTTCCAAACCTCGATATAGCGGTCACAGTCGCAGCCCACGGTGCAGCCGGGCTTGCCGCAGCCGTGCTCGGGGCCGCGGTCATAATACACCTCGGAGCAGGGGCCGCAGGGACCGGAGCCGTGCTCCCAGAAGTTGTCCTCCTTGCCGAAGCGGAAGATCCGCTCGGCAGGGATGCCGATGTCCTTGTTCCAGATCTCAAAGGCCTCGTCATCGTCCAGGTAGATGGAGGGGTACAGGCGGTCCTCCTCCAGGCCCACCACCTTAGTCAAAAACTCCCAGCAGAAGGGGATGGCCTCCTTCTTGAAGTAGTCGCCGAAGGAGAAGTTGCCCAGCATCTCAAAATAGGTGCCGTGGCGGTCGGTCTTTCCGATGTTTTCGATGTCGCCGGTGCGGATGCACTTCTGGCAGGTGGTGACCCGGCGGCGGGGCGGGACTTCCTCCCCGGTGAACCAGGGCTTCATGGGCGCCATGCCGGAGTTGATCAGCAGCAAGCTGGCGTCGTTCTGGGGGATCAGGGAAAAGCTGGGCAGGCGCAGATGGCCCTTGCTCTCAAAGTAGCTCAGGAACATCTCACGCAGTTCATTGAGTCCGTGATAGGGATGTGCCATGGTAATCTTCCTCCTGGTATATGAAATCATTTTTGTGAAAACACCATCTCCGGGAAACCGCCGCCGGAAGAAACAAAAAAGCCTCCGCCCCGGTTTAGGGGCGAAGGCTTGCTTCACGGTACCACCCTAATTATCCCCTTGCGGGGCATCTTAGCCATCCGGTAACGGAGATGAACCGTTCCGCTCCTCGCGGACGTGCTCCGAAGCGGCTGCTTCACGGCATTGACAAGGGGCTCCCACCGTCTCCCCTCTCGCTTGGCCTGTTTCGTAAAGCTGACTTCCTCACAGCGGTTTTCCATTTGAGCAAAGATATTATATCCTTTTTGGGTAGATTGTCAACGGGGAATTCCCGTTGTTTTTTCCTTTTTCCCCCGCTTTTGCAGGATGCACTGACCATCCGCCAAACACTTGCCGCAGCCGATGCAGCGGGTAGTGCCGCCCTTGTTGCCGTAGAGGATCCAGCACACAGCGCAGGTTCCCGCCAGGATCAGCCCCAGAATCAGCCATTGATACCACATACTGCCGCCCCCTTTTTCTTGGAGCCTACCATGGAAACACCAGTTTTGTCAGTGGCATCCGCAACAGCCAGAGTCCCAGCAGCGGCAGCATCTGCTCTGCCGGGGCGGGCAGGCGGGGCAGCGGCAGCTCCTGAGGCTCCACCACGCCGCCGTCAGGCCGCAGCAGCGCCCGCTGTACGCACAGTACCGGCTCCGACAAACTGGAGAGGGTCAGGCTGTCCCGGGGAGAAAGCCCCCAGGTGACCACAGTCTCCGCCCGGAGCCCGGAGAGATCCCCGCCGCCGTTTCCCGGCACCAGGGCCACCCGGCACATCACTCCCCGAAATCCCCTGCTCTCCTCCGCCAGGGCCAAAATCTCCAGCTTCTGTCCCGCCAGGGCCTCCGCCGTATCCACCCGCAGGATCCCCGGCGGCAGCCAGCCGCTCCAGCATGCCGGGCCGCCGATGATTGCACCCTCCATCAAAACACCTCCCGGGTAGTTTGCACCGACAGCGCCGTTCCATGCGAAAAAATCCCTCGTATTTTTCAGGTGGCTGTGCTATACTGGTTGGAAAGATTTTTCCGAGGTGAGGATCGTGCACATCTGGGGCCATTTCAAAACCGTCTGCCGGCACCGGGCGCTGGTGCGGAAATACTGCTTCCGTCTTGGCCTATACTGGCAGGGGCTGACCCACGACCTCTCCAAATTCTCTCCCACGGAGTTCTGGGCGGGCGCCCGGTACTTCCAGGGAGACCATAGTCCCAACGACGCTCAGCGCCAGGCGGACGGATACAGTGCCTCCTGGCTGCACCACAAGGGCCGCAACCGCCACCACTTTGAGTATTGGACGGATTACAGCCTCACCGGCGAGGGCATCACCGGCGTGGAAATGCCCAAGAAATACGTGGCGGAGATGTTCTGTGACCGTCTGGCCGCCAGCAAGGTCTATCGGGGCGCTGCCTTCGACCCCGCAGATCCCTACCGTTTCTTCCTGCGTGGACAGAAGAAGCGGCTGCTGCTCCACCCGGAGACCTCCCGGCTTCTGGAGTCCATGCTCATCAAGCTCCGGGATGAGGGGGAGGACGCGGCTTTTGATTACATCCGCCATGACATCCTGGGAAAGTGAGGGTGTATGCTGACCAAAGAAGA
>CAJKKQ010000037.1 GCA_905200545.1 uncultured Oscillibacter sp. | reverse complement strand
AGATGAGCGTGGACGCGGCGGAGCAGTATGGACTGGGGTACAACCTGGTGGCCGGCGCCAACATCGCAGGCTTCCAGCGGGTGGCTGACGCCATGATGGCCCAGGGCGTATTCTAAGCGGTTCGGGTTTTGCCGGGAATCATGCGGCAGTTGGAGAACCTGCCTGAAAAACAAAGTATAGGATTGGAATGGGAGCTGTCCTTTGGACAGCTCCCATTCTTGATTTTTGCAAGCGCTCATTGCATACGTCTGGTTTGGCAGGCCAAAGCCGCCGGATGACCGGAACCGCAGCTTCGGTTAAGTCGTTTTTTAAATCTAGTTCAAGAGTTTGAAAAATGTAAAAAAATCAAATAAAACCAGGGTTAAATGTTTCGTAAGAGTTTGAAACGGACCTTGAAGCCATGCCGGCGGAGGCCTATACTCTCACCTGTCAAAGGCAACTGTGACACAACTCAAGACAAGGAAGAGGAAGGATCAACATGAATGTGAAGAAAAGACTTCTGACCGGTGTTGTCTGCGGGGCGCTGCTGGTGGGAACCACCGTTCCCGCGCTGGCAGCCACCGTGCACTATAACGACGGCGCCTCCGTGGGCGGAAGTGCGGAATGGAATGCCTGGACGAAAGAGTGGGAGAGCGTTGCCACGGATTACACCCAGGTCTCCCTGACCCCCGGCGCCGACGAGACGGAGCTGAACTTTGCCTGGTACAGCAAGGACAACGGCCAGGCCGCCACCCCCGTGGTGCATTTCGGCACCGACAAGAATGCCCTGAAAACCTTTACCGGCACCAGCGCGGATGTGGACAGCGATCTCACCGGCGGCGAGGCCTATGACTACAACTATGTCACCGTGACGGGCCTGAAGGAGAACACCACCTACTACTACACCGTGGAAAAGAACGGCGTGCAGTCCGATGTGGAGACCTACCGGACCCACAGCTTCTCCACCGTCAAGATGCTGTACGTGGGCGACCCCCAGATCGGTGCCTCCAAGGGCCAGCCTCAGGGCAGTGAGACCCTCAGCGGTGATTCCGGCGCCGCCAACACCGCCGCCCGCAACGACGCCTTCGGCTGGAACCGCACCCTGGAGGCCGCGGTGGCCCAGGATCCGGATGTGAGCTTCATCATCTCCGCCGGTGACCAGGTCAACAAGACCGGCCAGCCCAAGGAGGAGGAGTATGCCGGGTACCTCAGCGCCGACGTGCTGAGCTACCTGCCGGTTGCCACCGCCATCGGCAACCATGACTCCCTGAACCCCGACTACCAGTACCACTTCAACAACCCCAACGCCACGGATTACGGCACCACTGCCGCCGGCGGAGATTACTACTACTCCTACGGCAACGGGCTGTTCATCGTGCTCAACACCAATAACTACAATGTGGCGGAGCACAAGCAGGCCATCGCCCAGGCGGTCGCCTCCGATCCCGACGCCGCCTGGCGCATCGTCACTATCCACCAGGATATCTACGGCAGCGGCCTGGATCACTCCGACACCGACGGCATGATCCTGCGGACCCAGCTGACTCCCATCTTTGACCAGTACGACATCGATGTGGTGCTCCAGGGCCACGACCACACCTACAGCCGCTCCAAGCTGCTCTACGGCGACGGACAGAGCCACGGCACCTATGAGTTCCAGCTCAACGCCGAGGGTACCGACTACGATTGGGACAACGCCTACAACACCCAGACCAACACCCAGATTCCCCTGTATCCGGAGGACGGGGACACCACCGGCGAGACTCTGCTGAGCAACTTCCAGGCGGACAACCACTGCTACACCATCGAGACCACCGTGGGCAGCACCGTCACCAACCCCAACGGCACGCTGTACATGACCGCCAACTCTGCCTCCGGTTCCAAGTTCTATGAGCTCATCTCCGGCCAGCAGGACTACATTGCAAACCGCAGCCAGAACTGGCTGCCCAGCTGGTCCGTCATCACCATGAGCGAGACCTCCTTCTCCATCGACACCTATCAGCTCACCGCTGACGGCAAGACCGAGAAGATCGACTCCACCTTCACCATCAACAAGACCGGCGACGGCGAGAGCCTCACCGCGCCCCTGACCCGGGCCCAGGCTGTGGAGCGCCTCTATGAGGCCGCCGGCTGCCCCACTGTCAGCGCTGACGCCGGCTTTGCCGATGTGGATGCCAATGCCTCCTATGCCGAGGCTGTGGCCTGGGCCAAGTCCCAGGGCATCGTCAAGGGCATGAACGCCTCCGCCTTCCAGCCTGACGCGGTGATCTCCCAGGCGCAGTTTGCCGCCATGCTGACCCGCTATGCTGCCCTCCAGGGCAAGGCCGGTGCCTCTGCCAATGCCAATCTGGCCCAGGGCCTGACCTTCGCCAAGAGCAATGGCTTGCTGACGGGTTCCGCCGTCACCGCCTCCACGGTGGACTACGCCCTCACCAAGCTGGGCAAGTAATCGATATCCCGGCAGGAATTGCATCTCTCCGCAGGCACCATCGCCTGCGGAGAGATGTTCTTTCCGGCGGATGGAAAGGAAGATCATCTCTTGAAAACTCTGGACTGGAAACGCTATGTGCCGCCGCTGGTATTGCTGGCGGCTTTTGCGGTGCTGCTGATCTGGCTCAATCAGGTGGACAAGGTGCCCCTGATCTCCCGGGAGGGCCAGACCTTTGAAAAGGGCGTGGTCACTGCCATTTTGCAGGACAACCTGCAGCCCGACGGCACCCGGGTGGGGGAGCAGGTGGTGCGTGTGCGCATGACCACCGGCGCCCTGGCGGGGGAGGAACTGGAGACCACCTCCAGCTCCGGCTATCTCTTCGGCGCCCCCTGCACCGTGGGGATGAAGGTGGTGGTGATGCAGAGCGTGGCGGGGGACACGGCCATCACCAGCGTGTATGCCCAGGACCGGGAGGTACCCATCCTGGCCTTTGCGGCGCTGTACCTGCTGGCCCTGTGCCTCATCGGCGGATGGCAGGGGGCCAAGGGGGCCCTGGGGCTGGTATTCACCTTCGGGAGCATCCTGCTGGGATACCTGCCCATGATCTACCGGGGCTGGTCCCCCTTCTGGAGCGCGGTTTTGATCTGCGCCGTCACCACGGTGGTGACGCTGTGGCTGGTGGGGGGACCCACCCGCAAGACCCTGGTGGCCACGGCGGGGACGGTGGCGGGGGTCATGATGGCCGGCATCGCCGCCTCCCTCTTTTCCGCCGCCACCGGGATCACCGGCTGGAACGTCAGCGATATCGAGAGCCTGTTGACCCTGTGGAGCACCTCCGGCATCCAGGTGGGGGGACTGCTGTTCTCCGGCTTGCTGATCTCCGCCCTGGGGGCCACCATGGATGTGGCCATGTCCATCTCCAGTGCCATGAGCGAGGTGCAGGCCCAGACGCCGGACATCTCCCGGCGGGAGCTGTTCCGGGCGGGCATGCGGGTGGGCCGGGATATGATGGGTACGGATTCCAACACCCTGATCCTGGCCTTTGCGGGGGGCAGCGTCTCCATGCTGGTGATGGATTACGCCTACGACCTGCCCTGGCTGCAGATCATCAACTCCAACAACATCGGCATCGCTGTCATGCAGGGCCTCTCCGGCAGCTTCGGCATGGTGCTCAGCGTCCCGGTGACGGTGGTTCTGGCCACGCTGCTCTATACCCGGCCGGGCCGCAGCCCGGCGGAGAAGCGCCCGGCTGCCACGGAGCTCTGACGGCCCCTTTCTCCCTACCGACGCCCGGCGGGGGAAATGGGCATTGACAATGCGTCCCATGGGGGGTATACTTGCGTTAATTGAATCAGGATCTTCAGGGCGGGGTGCAATTCCCCACCGGTGGTACAGCCCACGAGCCGCAAGGCATGATTCGGTGCGATTCCGAAGCCGACAGTACAGTCTGGATGAAAGAAGATCGTGTGTACGCGGGAGCCAAAAGCGCCTGCGCCCATGGAAGCGCCCTGGAATGTGGATACATTCCGGGGTTTTGTCTTTTCCGTCGGGCGCGGGCCCACCAGCGTTTCATGATGCCTTGAACCGTCCGTTCAAGGCATTTTTTCTTTGCTGGGAGGCAAGTATGAACGACTGGGAGTATATGCGCCTGGCTCTGGAACTGGCGGAGCGGGGAGCAGGGTGGACCTCCCCCAATCCCATGGTGGGTGCGGTGATCGTCAAGGACGGGCGCATCATCGGACAGGGGTGGCATCACCGCTACGGTGATCTCCACGCGGAGCGGGACGCCCTGGCAAACTGCACGGAATCCCCGGCCGGAGCCACGCTGTATGTCACGTTGGAGCCCTGCTGCCATTACGGCAAGCAGCCCCCCTGCACCCAGGCCATCCTGGAGGCGGGCATCACCCGGGTGGTGGTGGGCTCTGACGACCCCAATCCCCTGGTGGCGGGGAAGGGCCTGGCATTTTTGCGTGAGCACGGCATCACGGTGGAGACCGGGGTGGAAAGGGCGGCCTGCGACGCATTGAACCGGGTGTTTTTCCATTACATCCAGACCCGGCGGCCCTATGTGGTGATGAAGTACGCCATGACCATGGACGGCAAGATCGCCACCCATACCGGCGCTTCCCGGTGGATCACCGGGGAGGCAGCCCGGCAGCGGGTGCATCAGGACCGCCACCGTTATGCGGCCATTCTGTGCGGCGTGGGAACGGTGCTCCGGGACGATCCCCTCCTGAACTGCCGGATGGAGGGAGGGAAAAATCCCCTGCGGATCGTCTGCGATACCCACCTGCGGACGCCGCTGGACAGTCAGATCGTCCGCACCGCCCGGGAGATTCCCACCATCCTGGCTGCCTGCGATCCGCCGCCGGAGCGGGCGGCGGCACTGGAGGCGGCGGGCTGCCGGGTGTGGGACCTGCCGCAGCGGGACGGCCATGTGGATCTCGCCGCCCTGATGGAGCGCCTGGGTGCGGAGCAGATCGACAGCGTGCTGCTGGAGGGCGGCGGCACCCTCAACTGGGCGGCGCTGGAGAGCGGCATCGTGGAGCGGGTGCAGGCTTACATCGCACCCAAGCTCTTCGGGGGAAAGGTGGCACCCTCCCCGGTGGGCGGCATAGGCGTGGCGGTGCCGGATGATGCCATCCGGCTGAAAAACACCACCGTCATCCCCCTGGGGGAGGATTTCTTGCTGGAAAGCGAGGTGGACACAAATGTTCACGGGGATCGTTGAAGAACTGGGCACCGTCCGGGCTGTGAAGCGGGGCGGCTGCTGGGCCGTGCTGTCCATCGGGGCCCGGGAGATTCTGCCGGGGTTGAAGATCGGCGACAGTGTGGCGGTCAACGGCGTGTGCCTGACGGTCACCAGCCTGGATGACGGCGGCTTTACCGCCGACGTGATGCACGAGACTCTGGACCGCTCCGCTTTGGGCAGCCAGGGCACTGGCAGCCGGGTAAATCTGGAGCGGGCCATGGCGGCGGACGGACGCTTCGGCGGCCACATCGTCTCCGGCCATATCGACGGCGTGGGCACCATCACAAACCTGCGCAGGGACGGCAACGCCGTGTGGTACACCATCTCCGCCTCCCCCCAGCTGCTGCGGTACGTGGTGGAGAAAGGCTCCATCGCCATCGACGGCATCAGCCTGACGGTGGCCTCTGTGGAGGCGGACCGGTTCTCCGTCTCCGTCATTCCCCACACGGCGGAGGTGACCCTCCTGGGCCGCAAGCACGCGGGAGACACCGTCAATCTGGAGACGGACATCATCGGAAAATATGTGGAAAAACTGCTGCGGCCCCAGGCGCAGGAAGCCCCCAAGAGCGGCCTCACCCTGGAGTTTCTCGCCAGCAACGGATTTTAAGGAGGCAATCCCAATGGAACAGCAATATTGCACCGTGGAGGAAGCGCTGGAGGAGCTGCGGGCGGGCCGCATCCTCATCACCATCGACGATCCTGACCGGGAGAACGAGGGGGATATGATCTGCGCCGCCCAGTTCGCCACCACGGAGAACGTCAACTTCATGGCGGTCCACGCCAAGGGCCTCATCTGCACCCCCATGAGTGCGGAGGTGGCGGACCGGCTGGGCCTGGAGCAGATGGTGAAGGTCAATACCGACAATCACTGCACCGCCTTTACCGTGTCCATCGACCATGTGAATACCACCACCGGCATCTCGGCGGAGGAGCGGGCCTATACCTGCCGGATGTGCGTGGATCCCGCCACCCGACCGGAGGATCTGCGGCGGCCGGGGCATGTATTCCCCCTGGTTGCCCGGCGGGGCGGCGTACTGGTGCGCAACGGCCACACGGAGGCCACGGTGGATCTGTGCCGCCTGGCGGGACTGACCCAATGCGGACTGTGCTGCGAGATCATGCGGGACGATGGTACCATGATGCGTACCACGGAGCTTCTGGAAAAAGCCCAGGAGTGGGGACTGAAGGTCCTCACCATCAAGGCTCTGCAGGACTACTGCCGCCGCCATGATAAGCATGTGGTGCGCGAGGCTGTGGCCAAGATGCCCACCCGGTACGGAGACTTTCAGATTTACGGATACAGCAACGACCTCACCGGCGAGCACCACGTGGCCCTGGTGAAGGGGGACATCGGCGACGGGGAGAACGTCCTGTGCCGGGTCCACTCGGAGTGCCTCACCGGCGACGTCTTCGGCTCCCGGCGCTGCGACTGCGGCCAGCAGTTGGCAGCGGCCATGCGCCAGATCGAGGCGGAGGGCCGGGGCGTGCTGCTGTACATGCGCCAGGAGGGCCGGGGCATTGGCCTCATCAACAAGCTCAAGGCCTACACCCTCCAGGAGCAGGGCTATGATACGGTGGACGCCAACGTGAAGCTGGGCTTTGCGCCGGACCTGCGGGAGTACTGGACCGGTGCCCAGATCCTGCGGGACCTGGGAGTGCGGACCATGCGGCTCCTTACCAACAACCCTGACAAGGTCTACCAGCTTTCGGACTTCGGGTTGGAGATCGTGGAGCGGGTGCCCATCCAGATGGCCGCTACGGCGGAGGACCTGTTCTATCTGCGCACCAAGCAGAACCGGATGGGCCATATCCTGAACTACTGAGAACCATTACATATCGAATAAGGAGGAACAATTTTTTATGAAATGCTTTGAGGGAAAACTGGTATCCCAGGACATCCGTGTGGGCATTGTGGCCGCCCGGTTCAATGAGTTCATCGTCTCCAAGCTCCTCAGCGGCTGCGAGGATGTCTTGGTGCGTCACGGTGTGCGGGAGGAGGACATTGCCGTGGCTTGGGTGCCCGGCGCCTTCGAGATCCCGCTGATCGCCTCCAAGATGGCCAAGAGCGGCAAGTACGACGCTGTCATCGCTCTGGGCGCCGTCATCCGGGGCAGCACCAACCACTATGACTACGTGTGCAGCGAGGTCTCCAAGGGCGTGGCCAACGTGGCCCTGGCCAGTGACGTGCCCGTGATGTTCGGCGTTCTCACCACCGACACCATTGAGCAGGCCATCGAGCGGGCCGGCACCAAGGCCGGCAACAAGGGTGCCGAGTGTGCCCAGGGGGCCATTGAAATGGTGAACCTCATCCGGGAGCTGGAGGCATGAGATTGCCGGCACCAGCGTGAAAAGACAAAAAGGGAACGCCCGCCGGGCGTTCCCTTTTCTCTTTCCGTGGATGAAACTTCTCTTATGTGGTTGTTTCCGCCTCCAGCTTTGCCATGGCCCGCCTGAACTGGTAGGAGAACATGGAGGCGGTGGTGATGACCGCCAGCAGGTCTGCCACCGGCTCCGCCAGAAACACGGCAAAGGCCTTGTCGGCGAAGAAGTGGGGGAGAATATAAATAAGGGGGATCAGCAGGATGATCTTGCGCAGCACCGCCAGGAACAGCGAGGTCTTGGCGTTGCCCAGGGCGATGAAGGTCTGCTGGCAGGCGATCTGGATACCGAAGATGCCGGTGGCACCCATGTAGATCCGCAGCGCCCAGACGGCGTAATCCACCAGCTGGGGGCTGTTGTTGAAAATCAGAATGAACATCCGGGGGAACAGCTGCACCAGGATCCACAGTCCCATGGAGTAGATCACGCAGGCCCGCAGCAGGCACCGGAAGGCATCCCGCACCCGCTGGGGATTGTGGGCGCCGAAGTTGTAGCTGACGATGGGCTGGGCGCCTTGTGTAAGACCCTGGAGGGGCATCATGGCAAACTGCATGATGCTGGTGAGGATGGTCATGGCGCCTACGGCGGTATCGCCGCCGTATTTGAGCAGGGAGGCGTTGAAGCAGATGGCGATGAGGCTCTCCGTGGACTGCATGATAAAGGGGGACAGGCCCAGGGCCAGGCAGGGCAGCACCACCTTGCGCCGGGGGCGCAGGTACTGTTTGCGCAGGTGCCACTTGGTGCGGCTGCTGGTGAGGAAGCGCAGTACCCACGCGGCGGAGACCGCTTGAGAGAGGATGGTAGCCAGGGCGGCACCCTGGACGCCCATGTCGAAGGCGAAGATGAAAATGGGATCCAGCACGGTGTTGAGGCCCGCGCCGATGAGAACGGTCTTCATACCCACGGTGGTGAAGCCCTGGGCGGTGATGTAGGCGTTCATCCCCAGGGTCAGCTGCACGAAGAGCGTGCCCAGGCAGTAGATGCGCATGTAGTCCATGGCGTAGCCGATGGTGGCCTCACTGGCGCCGAAGATCAGCAGCAGCGGCTCCGAGAAGAGCTGGAAGAACACCGTCAGCACCACGGAAATGACGATCAGCAGGGTGAAGCAGTTGCCCATGATGCGCTCGGATTCCGAAATATTGCCCCGGCCCTCCTCAATGGAGGCGCGGGGAGCGCCGCCCATGCCTACCAGCGCGGCAAAGGCGGAGATCACCATGATGACCGGCAGGCACACGCCCACACCCGTGAGGGCCAGCTTGCCCACAGTCTCCACCGGCTGCATGTGGCCGATGTACACCCGGTCCACCAGGTTATAGAGCATGTTGACGATCTGGGAGGTAATAGTGGGCAGAGCCAGGGAGAACAGCAGCTTTCCCACCGGGCCGGTGCCCAGGTCCACATTTTTACGGTTCACGATCCAAACTCCTTTCCGCCAGGGCGTCCGCATTTTCAAACACTTTTTCCAACAGGCGCAAAAACTCCCGCTGCTCCTGGGGGGTCAGGCCCTCCAACAGCCGCTGCCCGCAAAGAGCCTGCAGGCGCTGGGCCTCCCGGGCCGGAAGCGCACCTTGATCCGTGATGGCCAGATGGACCACCCGGCGGTCTTCCGCATCCGCTTTCCGGGAGAGGAAGTCCCGGCGGCACAGGATGTCCACCGCCTGGGACACCTGGGATTTTGAGAGCCCCCGGTATACCACCACATCCCGGGCGGTATCCAGCTCCGGGTTATTCACCAGAAACAGCAGTACATGAACTTCCCGCATGGAGAGGTCCCATCGCTCCAGAAAGGGGAGAAACTGCCGGTCATAGTGGGTTCGGAACTGCCGGGAGAAATGGGCCAGCTGGGCGTAGCTGATAGACATGCCAGACCTCCGAAAGTTTCAATAAAAAACAGTTTCTTTTGAGAACTATCATAGGATATCATGCCGGAGCCGGAGTGTCAAGTCCGGAAAAATCGGACCATTCTGTAAAGAAACAGTGAATTTCCCACCGGGGACGTCTTTCGCATTGACAAAGGTGTCATGACGTATTATCATAAAGAAAATATGGTATGCAATACCAGATTACGGAGAATGCTATATGATGTGGAATATTGTGAGTGACAGCAGCTGTGACCTTCGGATGGCGTCTTTTTCCAGCGAAACCGTGCGTTTTGAGTCGGTTCCCCTGCGGATCCAGGTGGGCGGACAGGAGTTTTTGGACAATGATGAACTTTCCGTTCCGGAAATGCTGACGGCTATGGCAGAGGAAAAAGCCGCTTCCTCCTCCGCCTGCCCGTCCCCGGCGGCCTTTGCCAAGGCCTTTGAAGCGGGGGAGTGCACCGTCTGTTTCACCATCTCCGCCAACCTCTCCGGCACCTATAACGCGGCGGTGATGGGACGGGAGATGGCGCTGGAAGAGCATCCGGAGAAGAAGATCTGCGTCATCGATTCCAAGGCTACCGCAGGGGCTATGGTGCTGCTGATCCGTCGGGCCCAGGCCCTGATGGAGGCTGCCGCAGGCCCGGAGGACTTTGAGAATATCTGCTCGGAGCTGCGGGAGTATCAGGCCTCGCTTCGCACCTGTTTTACCCTGGAGTGCTTTGACAACCTCATCAAAAACGGCCGGATGCGGCCTCTGGTGGGTACGCTGCTGCACACCCTGGGCATCCATGTCATTGCCGACGCCACGCCCCAGGGCACCATCCATGTGGCGGACAAGGCCCGGGGCGAGGGAAAGACCTACCGGGCCATTACGGCGCTGATGCGCCAGAGCAAGGACTGCACCGGTGCCGAGGTGGTGATCTCTCACTGCGAGAACCTTGCGGGGGCCATGAAGCTCAAGCAGCAGATCCTGGATGACCTGCCGGTGAAGAGCGTGGACATCCTCTCCTGCCGGGGCCTCACCAGTTTCTACGCCATGGAAAAGGGCCTGATCCTGGGCTACTGAGCCGATACCTTAATATAAAAAGGAAAAACAGCCGCCCTGTGCCGAAATGGTACAGGGCGGCTGCTTTTTTAAGAGATCATTCCGGTTACCGCCGGCGGGCGGTGGAGGAGCCGATGCCCAGCTCCAGGCGGTACTTGGTCACGGTGCGCCGTGCCACCTGGATGCCGTCGGCGGAGAGCAGCTGCACCAGCTTCTGGTCGCTGAGGGGATGGCGGGGATCCTCCTGACGCACCAGTTCCAGCAGGTGCTGCTTTACCGCCTGCTGGGAGGGGCCCTGGATGCCCACGGCCCGGCTGAAGAAGTAGCGCAGGGGATAGGTGCCCTGGCGGCACTGGAGGTATTTCCCCCGGGCAGTACGGGAGACGGTGGAGGGGTGGACCCCCAGCTGCTGGGCAAGGGACGTGATCTTCATGGGAGCCAGCTCCCGGGACTGTCCGGCGAAAAAGGGGTACTGGGCCTGCAAAATGGCCTCGGCACACTGGCGCAGGGTATTGCCCCGGCGTTCCAGGCTGCCCAGCAGCCATTTGGCCTGCTGCATTTTCTCCTGAAGATAGGCCCGGGTGTCCTTTTCGTCGGATTCCTTCAACAGCCGGGCGTAGTAATCGCTGATGGTGACCCGGGGCAGGTAGTAGTCGTTGAGGATTACCTGCAATTTTCCGTCCAGTTCCGCGATGAACACATCCGGCCGTACATAGACGGTGGGCTCGGCGGCCTGAAAGGCCTGGCCGGGATGGGGCTCCAGGGAGGCAATACGCTTTTCCGCCTCCTGAATCTGCTCGGTGGTCAGTCCCAGCTCCCGGGAGATGGGGCCGTAGTGTTTGCGGCCCAGCTCCGGCAGGAAGCGGGCGGCGATATCCATGATGTAGGGGGCGGCGTTCTGCCGGGCCAGCTGCAGCACCAGACACTCGGCTAGGTCCCGGGCGCCTACGCCCGGAGGATCCAGGCTCTGGATGGTCTCCACCGCCTGGTCTACCAATCCCCGGGGCAGATGCAGCTCCTCCAGACTCTCCAGATCCTCGGCCAGGAGGTAGCCGTCCTCATCCACCATCTCCGCTAGGTATTTGGTGAGGGCCAGCAGGGGCTTGGGCAGCCGCTTCCGGTCCAGCTGGTCGCAGAGAAAGGCGCACAGGCTCTCCGTTTCCCGGTCGGCGGCGCCCCGCTCCGGATAGCCGCCCTCCTCGTGGGTGAAGGTGCCGCCGTGAACGCCGGCGTCGATCCAGCTGGCTTTTTGCCGCAGCTCCTCATAGGCGCTGCGCAGGGCAGGGGAGTCCTCCTGCTCCAGCAGGGGGTTTTCCTCGCTGAGACGGCCTACATACTCCAAAAGCTCCTGGGAGTTCATCTGCAGAACTTTCATGGACTGGAGGAGCTGGGGGGTGAGCTTGAGCTCCTGGCGCAGTTCGGTTTTCAAAGAGACGAGGCTCACAGGCGGTCCCCTCCCTTCTCCGGCTTGGAGCCCACGTATTTGGCAATCTTCCGGGCGGCGGTGGCCTGGGAGATGCCCAGCTCCTTGGCCACCGCCACGGTGGTGCCGCAGCGGTGGTAGGAGTCCCGGATGATCTGGGCCTCATAGGCGTCCATCCGCTCTGAGAGCGTGCCCTGCCGGGCCAGCAGTTCCGCCGGAGGAACGGCATCCCCGGTGTACTCCGGAGGCAGGGCGCTGACGTCGATAATGGGATCCTGGACGGTGATCACCAGCCGCTCAATGAGGTTTTCCAGCTGGCGGACGTTGCCGGGCCAGTCGTATTGATCCAGAAATGCCAGGAAGCGGGGGCTGAAGGAGAGAGACTTTCCGTACTCCCGGCAGAAACGGGCCAGGAACTGGTGGGCCAGGGGCAGCACGTCCTCCTTGCGCTGGCGCAGGGGCGGGATGTGGATGCGGATGACGTTGAGCCGGTAGAAGAGGTCGGAGCGGAAGAGCCCCCGCTGGACTTCCGCCTCCAGATTGCGGTTGGTGGCCACGATCAGCCGGAAGTCCAGCTCGATCTTCCGGGTGCCGGAGAGGCGCTCGATGGTTTTTTCCTGGATCAGCTGCAGCAGCTTGGACTGGATGTGGGCGGGCAGTTCGCCGATCTCGTCCAGGAACAGCGTCCCGTGGTTGGCCAGCTCGATTTTGCCGATCTTTCCGGTGGAGGAGGCACCGGTGAAGGCGCCCTTCTCATAGCCGAAAAGCTCCGACTCAATGAGGTTTTCGTGGAGAACGGCACAGTTGACCTCAATGAAGGGCCCGTCCGCCCGGTTGCTCATGGAGTGGATGGCCTTGGCAATGGCGCTTTTGCCCACGCCGGTCTCGCCGGTGATGAGGATGTTGGCCTTGGTGTTGGCGGTGTTCTGCATCAGCGTCCACAGCCGCTGCATGGAGGCGCTTTTGAAAATCAGATCCGTGGAGGTGGCCCGGGTGCGCAGCTCCGCAATCTCCTGGGAGTACTGCTGCAAAGAGTCCTGCAGATGCCGGTAGTTGCGCTGGATGGCGTTGATCTGCTCCATGGACACCGTGTTGAAGCACACGGCGTATTTCAGCTCCCCGTTGTCGTCAAAGAGAGGGATGCCCACGGTCATGACGTTTTTGTGCCGGTGGTTGATGGTCTGGGTGGCGGTGATCTTGCGCTTTTGCCGGATGACCTCCGCCGTGATGCAGGGTGTGAAGGTGCCGTCCGCCTCCAGATCGAAGGCGGATTTGCCCACAATGGAGTTGTGGGTGAAGCCAAAATTTTTCTCGTAGGTCTCGCTGACCCGCAAAATGATGCCCTGTGCGTCGGAGAGCATCATATCATCCGCCAGAACCAGGTTGTTTTCCGGGTTCAGAATCTCAAAGAGGCCTTTCAAATTGATGTCATCGTCAAAAATATTAGAAAAATTTGTACTTTGCGCCAAAAATATCACCTGCTTCTCAGCCGCCTCCGGAAAGCAGCCGTTCTATTCATTTTTGAGTATACCATATTCAAAAATGAATAGAAAGAAGAAACCAACAAAAAACCCCTGTCGATTTTCACAGAAATCGGCCGCGTTTTTTGCAGTTTCAGCAGGTCGAATCCCGGGAAAAGCCGCCGGAGCCTGGAATTGAGGCTATTCATTTTTGAATAGTGCCGCCGGAAGCAGGGGGGGATCCGCCTGGGGCTTCTGGGTAAAATCGCAAAAATCGGCGGGCTGGCTTTGGAAGACCTGCACAGAAAAGCCGGGAAACGACGGCCGGTTTGTCCCGGAAAAGCTGGCATGAAAATTGCTATAATATTTCCCGGCGGCTTTTGGAAAGCCAACTGTGCGCACTGAGGGAAACGGTACGCAAAACAAATAAGGAGGATTCACCATGTATCAGACCATTCGTTACGAGAAGAACGGCAATATCGGTATTGCCACCATCAATCGTCCCGAAGCGCTGAACGCTTTGAATTCCACTGTTATTTCTGAACTGGAGCAGGTCATCGGCGAGGTAGAGAAGGATACCGAGCTGGGTGCCTTTATCATCACCGGCGAGGGCCGTTCCTTTGTGGCCGGCGCCGACATCGGCGAGCAGTATCCTCTGGATGTGGCCGGCGGCCGCAAGTGGGGCCAGCGGGGCAGCGCTCTGTTCCGCCGCATCGAAAAGCTGGAGATCCCCACCATCGCCGCGGTGAACGGCTTTGCTCTGGGCGGCGGCTGCGAGCTGGCCATGTCCTGCGACATCATCCTGGCTGCCGGCCCCAATGCTGAGGGCAAGGGCGGCGCCAAGTTCGGCCAGCCCGAGGTGGGCCTGGGCATCACCCCCGGCTTCTCCGGCACCCAGCGTCTGCCCCGCCGCGTGGGAATCGCCAAGGCCAAGGAGCTGATCTTCTCCGGCAAGACCATCGGCGCTCAGGAGGCCAAGGAGATCGGCCTGGTGAACGCGGTCTACGCTCCCGAGGAGCTGATGAACGGCGCCATCGCCATGGCCAAGTCCTTCACCGCCAACGCTCCCATCGCCGTGAAGTATGCCAAGGCCTGCATTGACCGCGGCATGCAGATGGACATCGACGACGGCATCGCCCTGGAGAACGAGCTCTTCGCCATGTGCTTTGCCACCGCCGACCAGAAGGAAGGCATGGGCGCCTTCCTGGAGAAGCGTAAGGAAAAGCACTTCCAGAACAAGTAAGGCAGGGAGGGGATCACCATGAAACATGTAAAAGTGATTACCGCTGAGGAAGCGGCTCTGCTTGTCAACGACGGCGATACCATTGCCACCGGCGGTTTCGTCAGCTGCGCCTGCCCCGAGGCCCTCTCCAAGGCCCTGGAAAAGCGCTTCCTGGAAACCGGACATCCCCGGGATCTGACGCTGTTCTTCGCAGCCGGTCAGGGCCACCGGGACGGCACCGGCGGC
>CAJKKQ010000036.1 GCA_905200545.1 uncultured Oscillibacter sp. | reverse complement strand
TCCTGTTCCCCTTCGGCTGGGGCGAGCTGTGGGGCGTGGCGGACCGCACCGACTACGACCTGACCCAGCACCAGAACACCTCCGGCAAGGACATGACCTACTTCGACCAGGAGACCGGCGAGCGGTATATCCCCTACGTGGTGGAGCCCTCCCTGGGCGCCGACCGCGTGACGCTGGCCTTCCTCATCGAGGCTTACGACGAGGAAGTGGTGGGCCAGGACAAGAAGGGCAACGACGACGTCCGCGTGGTCATGCACTTCCATCCGGCTCTCGCGCCCTTCAAGGCCGCCGTGCTGCCCCTCTCCAAGAAGGAAGTGCTGGCAGGCCCCGCCCAGGAGCTGCGCAACGAGCTTTCCAAGTACTTCATGGTGGACTACGACGACACCGGCTCCATCGGCAAGCGCTACCGCCGCCAGGACGAGATCGGCACCCCCTACTGCATTACCCTGGACTTTGAGACCGTGGGCGACGAGAATACCCCCGCCGACCACTGCGTCACCATCCGGGACCGCGACACCATGGAGCAGGTGCGGATCCCCATGGATCAGGTCAAGAGCTGGCTGGAGGAAAAGCTGGCCTACTGATCCCCATTTTCAACCAGCCTCAGGGCCGGCGGATTTCCACCCGCCGGCCCTCTTTTTTTGAAAAGTTTCAAAAGTATCAAAAAATTTGTATGTCCCACCAAAAAAAGGTCAGCCTTTTCTCCCAGGCGGACACTTGTATTTCTTCTTGGGATTTTTTATGATAATGACAGAGAGATGTGCGCAAAAGCACTTGAAATGAGAAAGGAGCAAATTATGGAAAAGATCTTCCGACTACAGCAAAACGGCACCACCGTCCGCACGGAGATCCTGGCCGGCCTCACCACCTTCATGACCATGGCCTACATCATCGCCCTGAACCCGAACCTGCTGACCAACTTTGATACAGGCTCGGCCCTCTGGAACGGCGTGTTCCTGGCTACCTGTATCGCCTCCGCCCTGGCCATGTTCTGCATGGCGTTCCTGGCCAACAAGCCCTTCGCCCTGGCCCCCGGCATGGGCCTCAACAGCTTCTTTGCCGTGGTGGTATCCAACATCGTGAGCCTCACCGGCATGAGCTATGTGGAGTCCTTCCAGTCCGCTCTGGTGATCATCCTGCTGGAGGGCATCGTCTTTTTGATCCTGTCCGTTCTCAACATCCGGGAAAAGATTGTGGACGCCATCCCCCTGGGCGTGCGCCTGGGCATCGCCCCCGCCATCGGCCTCATGCTCATGAACATCGGCCTTGGATCCAACGTGGGCGTCTACTCCGAGACCGGCGGCCCCTTCTACGTGATGCGTGACTTCTTCGGCGCTCTGACTCCCAGCGTGGCCCAGACCACCATGGGCAGCGGCTACTCCACCATGGTCCTCACGGTGGTGACCATGTTCGTGGGCGTGTTCGTGATTGTGATTCTGGCAAAGCACGGCGTCAAGGCAGCGGTGTTGCTGGGCATGCTGGTTGCCTCCATCATCTATTGGGTGGGTGACTTTGTGGTACTGGGTGTGAATCCCTTTGCCTCCCTCTCCACCGCCTCCTTCGTACCCCCCTTCGCCGACATGGTGGAGACCACACTCTTCAAATTCGACTTCCAGGGCTTTTTGCAGATCGGATGGTTCACCGCCATCACCCTCATCATCACCTTCTGCATGATCGACATGTTCGATACCATCGGCACCCTGGTGGGCACCGCCTCCCGGGCCGGCATGGTGGATAAGGACGGCAACATGCCCAACATGAAGGAAGCCCTCCTGTCCGACGCCATCGGCACTGTGGCCGGCGCCTGCACCGGCACCTCCACCGTCACCACCTTCGTGGAGTCCGCCTCCGGCGTGGAGGCCGGCGGCCGCACGGGCCTCACCGCCCTCACCACAGGCGTCCTCTTCCTGGCCTGCATCTTCATCGCCCCCATCGCCGCCATCATCCCCGCGGCGGCCACGTCCTCCGCTTTGATCTATGTGGGCGTGCTGATGCTCATGGGCCTCAAGAACGTGGACTTCGACGACCTGGATCAGATGGTGCCCGTGTCTTTGATGCTCATTGCCATGCCCATCTCCAGCTCCATCGGCCACGCCATCGGCATCGGCCTCATCTCCTACACCGTCATTAAGGTATTCACCGGCAAGGCCAAGGAGGTCTCCGCCCTGACCTATGTGATCTCCGCCCTGTTCCTTATTAAGTTCTTCCTGATTGTTTGACAGGCTGCCTTTTTGAGAAAGATGGCCGACTGAGGACGGCGGAACTCTGCGAGGCTTTTTAGAAAGCAAAAGGCGCGGCCCAATGGGCCGCGCCCTTCGTTATTGTTCCATCCATGCTGCAAGCAGCTGCCGGGCGGGACGGGTGTAGTCCTCCCGCCGGAAGGGATACGATGCCACCGCCCCCTGCCGGGCAGGGGAAATGTGGCAGTAGCCCCGGGGATTTCGTTCCAGGTACCGCTGGTGGTATGCCTCCGCCGGGAAAAAATTCTCCAATGGTTTCAGCTCCACAGCGAAGACCGGCACCGCCGCCGCCTCCATGGCGGCTACGGCCTGGACCACCCGCGCCTGTTCCGGGGTGGTCCAGTAGATCCCCGTCTGGTACTGGGTGCCGATGTCCGCCCCCTGGCGGTTAGGCAGCTCCACGTCCACCACCGCGAAAAAAGCAAAGAGCAGCGCCTCCAGAGAGGTTTTTCCCGTGTCCCAGGTGATGAGCACCGCCTCCCGGAAGCCGGTGATGCCGGTGCACACTGTTTTATAGTTGGCGTGGGCGGCGCTGTCTCCGTTGGCATAGCCGCACACCACGTCCGTGACCCCCGGCAGACGGCGGTAAAGGGCCTCCATGCCCCAGAAACAGCCCCCTGCCAGGCAGATGGTATCCGTATCCTTCATAGACCCTCCCGCGCCTTACGCGCCCTGCTACGCCTTTTCAGGCGTATTTTTTGCGGCTTCTCAGAAAAACATGCCCATAAAGCCATCGGGCCGCTCTGCCGCCTGGTCCCAGACCTCCCGGAACACCCCCGGGGCGATGGTCCGGGCGGAGACCTCTCCGGGCACGTTCAGCTCCCGGACATCCGCGGGGAAGGGGGTGGAGGAGAGGGCCTCCTCCCGGCCATGCTCATCCCCGTAGGCAAACCACAGTCCATTGGGGTAGAGCTCCACCCGCCGGGTCTCCAGCCCCTCCCGGTCCAGCTCGGAGTAGACCTGCTTGGCCTCGTCCTCCTGGGGATGGTCGTATTCTACCAAAACATAGCGCATGAGGGATTATTCCACCTTTCCGGCAAAATTGTTGAAAAAGGTATGGATGGTGTCCGCGTCCGTCTGAACGCTGCCCTGGGCAAAGCCGCTGCGGCCGCCGCCCCGTCCGGTGAGGGCAGCGTTCATGGATTTTACCAGGGGGGCGATGTCTGCCCCGTCGGCGCGCACCAGGGCGTAGTTGTAGCGGCCGTCTTCCCCGGCGAATACCGCCGCAAGCCCCCCGCACTCCCGGGCCACGGCGTCCGCCAGGCGCCGGACGCCATCCGGCCGCAGAGGGGGCTCTACCAGTACCACGTCCCCTTTTCCACAATATTCGTGGGCTTTGTGGGAAAAGACCTCCCCCTCCAGCTCCGCCATGCGGGCTTTGGCGGCGGTGAGCTCCTCGGTGAGGCGCTCCACCGCGGCGGCGGCCTCCAGGGGCTTGACGCTCAGGTGCTGGCCCACGGCGTGGGCCTGGTCATAGGTGCCGGAGAGGTAGCGCCAGGCCCGCTCCCCGCAGAGGATCTCCATCCGCACGCCGGAGCGGAACTTCTGGCAGGAGAGGACCTTGATGATGCCCACCTGGCCCGCCCGGAGGACATGGGTGCCGCAGCAGGCGCAGCAGTCCGCCTCCGGGAAGGTGACGATGCGCACCTTCCCCGTCAGGGCCTTTTTGCTGCGGTAGTCCAGCTGCTCCAGCTCCGCCGGGGAGGGGTAGGTGATCTCCACCGGGGCGTCCGCCCAGATGACCTGGTTGGCCTGGTACTCCGCCGCCAGGGCCTCCTCCCAGGAGATGTCGGTGTTGTAGTCGATGGTGACGGTGTCGGCCCCCAGATGGAAGCCCACATTGTCACAGTGGTAGTTATGGCACAAAATACCGGAGAGGATGTGCTCCCCCGAGTGCTGCTGCATGTGGTCGAAGCGCCGGGCCCAGTCGATGCTGCCGGTGACGTTTTCGCCAATTTCCACCGCTTTTTCGACAGTGTGGATTACCACCCCGTCCTTTTCATGGACATCGGTGACGGCAATGCCGCCCAGGGTCCCGTGGTCGGCGGGCTGGCCGCCTCCCTCGGGATAGAAGGCGGTGCGGTCCAGGGTGACAAGATACCCGCCCTTGCCCGCCTCACAGGAGAGGACTTTGGCGGTAAAGGTGGTGAGAAAGGGGTCGGTATAGTAGAGTTTTTCCGTTTCCATGGGGAAGCATTCCTTTCGTGTCAGAGAATTGATACCATCAACTGCCACACAGGCTCTGCCAGGAAAATTCCCAGAGCGGCGGAGCAGAGATTGGCGAGAACGCCGTAGGCGGTGGCCCGGGCCCGAGTCTGCCCGGTGAGCAGATACCGGTAGAGCAGCGCTTCCACTGCGGTGATGACCAGTTCCGCCGGGATCAGGCCGAAAAGCACCGACCAGCCGCTGACCCCGTGGCGGAGGAAAAGATGGGCGGTATACACAGCCAGTCCTCCCTGGGTGACGAGGTTCACCAGCAGAAATACCAGCCGGTTGCGTTTCGTCTTGCCGAAGCCGAAGAGCAGCAGCAGTCCTCCCTCAATGACCAGGGTGGTGAGGGCGGTGCACAGAAATTGCAGTACATAGCTTGCCCACACCGACGGTACCGCCACAGACTTCGACGCCCAGTCCACGGTGACGGAGGACTGGAGCACCTGCCGGGTGCAGGGCGGGGAGAGGTAGGAGTCCCCGTCTTTGGTGACGATCAGGATCTGATAGGTGTCCGGTACGCCGAAATAGCTGAACGTGTGGAGCCGGGCGCCCGAGAGACTGTCCTCCCCCTCCAGATCGCCCCACATGGGGGCGCCATTGGTGCCCTCCGCCGTGCAGGCATGGGATCCCTCCGGCACGGCGGTGCGCAGGGCGTCCAGCAATTCCGCGTCCAGGGCTGCCGCTTCCTCATCCGAGTAACTCCAATCGATGCCGCTGTATTCACTGTCACCGCTTCCGTAGGTGTGCCCTTCATATTCCCCCTCCGCCACCAGGTCCAGGTAGTACCCCTCCTCCGGGGGGTGTTCCACCCGCACTGTCAGCAGGTCCTTGGGGCCGGAGTCCGCCAGGGCAAAGACCGTCAACAGGCACATGGCAAGGGCCGAGAGGCCAAAAATCCGCAAAGATGGCTTCATGGGAACGCCTCCTTTTTCATCCGCTCTTCCAATGAGGTTCTTTCCCTAAAAGGACGGGGATTTGCAGCATCGGTTTTACAAAAGGCCCAGATGCTGCTTCCAGGTAAGAAGGCGGCGGCAGGCTGTGTCGATGGTGTCCATGGAGAGGGTGCCGTTTTCCACCGCCTCCAGCACCTTGGGGATCTGGGTGCGGTAGTCGGTGGTGATCACCAGGTCATTCCCCGCCTGGAGGGCCATGACGGCCACGGCACCGTCAGCGGCGTATGCGGCTACGGCTTCCATGGCCAGATCGTCGGTCATCACCACGCCGTCAAAGCCCAGCTGGTCCCGGAGAAGGTCGTGGACCGCCGGGGAGAGGGAGGCGGGGAGGGAATCGTCCACCGCCGTCATGATGTTGTGGGACACCAGCACGGCGGTCTTTCCGCCCCCGGCGGCGATGCCGGCGGAGAAGGGGAGAAAGTCGCTTTTCTCAAAGCTCTCCAGGCTCCGCTGGTCCACGGCGATGCCGGTGTGGGTGTCGGCGTTATTGCCGTAGCCGGGGAAGTGCTTCAAAACGCTGCCGATGCCGCAATCCCCCATGGCGGTGACCACATCGGACACATAGTCGGCGGTAGCCTGGGCGTCCTGCCCCAGGGAGCGGTCATAGATGAAGTCGGCAGGGTCGGTGGACACGTCCGCCACCGGGGCCAGGTTCACATTGATGCCCAGGGCCAGCAGCGCGCTGTTTTTCTCCCAGGCGTCGGCGGCAAAGACGTTGTGTGTGTCCGTCTCCCCCTGCTCCCTGGCCAGAGCCTGGGGGGAGAGGAAGGGGGCGTCAAAGAGGTTGGGGTTCCGGCTGGCCCGGGTGACGGTGCCCCCCTCCTCGTCGGAGCCGATGAGCAGGGGGATGCCGGTATCCGCCAGGGCGGCATCCTGGTAGCTTTGCACCGCGGCGGTGAATTGCTCCCGGGTGAGCCAGGCTCCCGCAGCGTCCTGATAGTCCCGGCCGAAGAGGATGTAGCCTCCCAGGTGGTAGGTGCCCACGTCCTCCGCGGCGCTCTCCGCCGGACAGCGGACGAAGAACAGCTGGCCCACCTTTTCCTCCGTGGTCAGGGAGGAGAGGAGATCCTCGATCTCCTGGGCTTCCAGCTCCTCCTCCGTGGGCTCCGGAGGCGGGGTGGGGGCCTCCTCCGGTTCTTGCGCTGCAGGAGGCTCCTGTGCCGTCTGCGAGGGTGCGCCGCAGGCAGGGAGGACCAGCAGCAGGAAGGCGGCCAGAACCGCCGTCAGAATGCGTTTCATGGGGATGCACCTCCCGGGGAACATTTTCACCAGTATACCATGTTTGCAGGGGAAACTCTACCGTCTCTTTTTTGCACCTGTCACAGGCTGGTGCCTGGGGAACTGCGCCCCCCATTCTCTTTTGAAAAAGAGAATGCGCCGCGCCCGGTGGAAGAGAAAACCGCTTATGCCCCATGGCACAGGCCATGGGGCAAATACGGGGGTCTTCTCAGACGCTGCCCGTGAGGCCCGGAAGGCTTCTGCCAAGTGCGCCGGACACCGGCGCTTGCAGTTCCATGCCCCCGCATGTGATTCTGCGTGCCGAATCTGGGGGTGCTGGTTGGATGTGACCAGCTTCTCTTTCCGCGCGTTCCGCTTCGCTGCGCGCTGCCCGGGCACACCAGGCCAGCGGCAGCGGAAAGAGCAGTATCGGCCATCCGGTGGCTGCACCCCGTTGACTGCTAAGGTACGGCATGTGGGAAAAAACCATCTGGAGTGGTACCGGGTTCGGCGCACTCGGCAGAAGACCGTAAGCCTTTGCTGCACTGATTCGCACGACCCCGGTATTACGTTTTTTCTTTTGGACCGTCCACGGCCCGTTTTCTTTTGGGCAAGACCAAAAGAAAATGGGGGGTGGAATCCCCAGTAAGGGGATGCCTTTGCAAAAAAAGACGGAGCCTTGTGGCTCCGCCTTTTTTTGACAGATGGTTTATTCCTCGGGTTTGACGATGGCGATGTGCAGCTCATCCAGCTGCTTCTGCGTCACCTCGCTGGGGGCTCCCATCATCACATCCATGGCATTCTTGTTCATGGGGAAGGGGATGATCTCCCGGATGGAGTCCTCGCCCGCCAGCAGCATCACCATGCGGTCAATGCCCGGGGCAATACCGGCATGGGGGGGTGCGCCGTAGGTAAAGGCGTTGTACATGGCGGGGAACTTGGCTTTCACGTCCTCCTCGCCCAGACGGACCATCTCGAAGGCCTTGATCATGATCTCAGGGTCGTGGTTCCGCACGGCGCCGGAGGAGAGCTCCACGCCGTTGCACACCAGGTCGTACTGGTCGGCGGTGATGGTGAGGGGGTCAATCTCGCCCCGCTCCGCCTTGAGGAGCACCTCCAGGCCGCCGGAGGGCATGGAGAAGGGGTTGTGGCAGAACTCCAGCTCCCCGGACTCCTCGCCGATCTCGTACATGGGGAAGTCCACGATCCAGCAGAAGGCATACTGCTCCTTGTCCATGTGGCCGGGGACGGCGGCGCCCAGGGTCTTCACCAGGACGCCGGCGGTCTTCTGGGCCTCGCCCAGCTTGCCGGCGGAGAGGGCCACGAAGTCATTGGGTTTCAGGTTTAAAGCGGAGACCACCTGCTCCTTGATGGGGGAGACGAACTTGGCGATGCCGCCCACAATCTCGCCGTTCTCGTCCAGGCGGAACCAGTAGGGCTTGCCGCCGGAGACCACCTCCACGTCAGCAAGGGTCTTGTCGATGAATTTGCGGGTCTCGTGGAAGTCGCCCACCACCACGGCCTTGACGCGGTTGCCCTCGAAGGGCCCGAAGCCGCAGCCGGAGAGCACCTCCGTCACATCCTGAACGGTGAGGTCGATGCGCAGGTCCGGCTTGTCGGAGCCGTACTTCTCCATGGCCTCGGTGTAGGGGATGCGCATGAAGGGCGCGCTGGAGGCGCGGTCATACTTGCCGTACTTGGCGAAGATGGGAGGCAGCACGTCCTCCAGAACGGCGAACACGTCCTCCTGGGAGGCGAAGGCCATCTCCATATCCAGCTGGTAGAACTCGCCGGGGGAGCGGTCGGCCCGGGCGTCCTCGTCCCGGAAGCAGGGGGCGATCTGGAAATAGCGGTCAAAGCCGGAGGTCATCAGCAGCTGCTTGAACTGCTGGGGAGCCTGGGGCAGGGCGTAGAACTTGCCGGGGTGGTTCCGGGCGGGCACCAGGTAGTCCCGGGCGCCCTCGGGGGAGGAGGCCGTCAGGATGGGGGTGGTGATCTCCAGGAAGCCGTGTTCCGTCATGGCCTGACGGATGGCGGCAACCACCTGGCAGCGCAGGATGATGTTCTGCTTGACGGCGGGGTTGCGCAGGTCCAGATAGCGGTACTTGAGCCGCTGGGCCTCGTCGGCCTCCCGGCTGCGGTTGATCTGGAAGGGCAGCTCGTTGTGGCGGCAGCGGCCCAGTACCTCGATCTTCTCCGGGACGATCTCAATTTCGCCGGTGGCCATCTTGGCGGACTTGCTGGCCCGCTCCCGGACGGTGCCCTCCACGGAGATGGTGGACTCCTTGGTGATGGCCTTGAAGGTGTTTACCATCTCAGGGGTCTCCGCCACCACCTGGGTGGTGCCGTAGAAGTCCCGAACCACGGCGAAAGCCAGTTCGGCGCCCACTTCCCGGACGTTTTCCAGCCAGCCGCAGATCTTCACGGCCTTGCCGGCGTCGGAGAGGCGCAGCTCTCCGCAGGTATGGGTACGGTTCTGCATCATAGTTCAAAAATTCCTTTCTGTTTTTGGAATATGGTGATCGTATTAGAAAAGCGGACTCTGGACCAGCCGGGTCTGGGCGGCGGCAAGATCCAGACTGCTGAGGGAATCCGAGAGGGTCACGGTCATAGCGGCTTTGGCTGCAGCCAGGTCGCTCTCCATCCGGATGCTGCCCGGGGTCTCCGCCGGGCCCGAGGGAGAGGAGCCCCAGTTTTCACTGCCATACTGCTGGGCGTACAGCGCCGACAGGCGGCTCTTCATAAGATTGTGGGTGTTCTCCCACCGCTGGGCAGCCTCGCTGAGGCCCCGGTAGCCGGAGACCATGGCGCCGTATTCCTTGGCCAGATCCTCCTGCGTGACGGAAATGCCCCGCTCCGCCGCCAGGCGCTCCAGGGCCAGGTCCTCCTTCATGGTGTCGGCAGCTTCCGTCAGCACGGTGTCCAGGCGGCCTGCGTCAGGACCGCCGCTGACCATCTGGTGGTACCGCTCCTCCAGAAGGGTACAGATGGTGGGCGCCACCACATCGGCCCGGATGGCGGTGCCGTCCACGGTGAGGGCGGTGGCATAGGGGTCCAGCCCCAGGATGTCCCGGCAGACATCCAGGGATTGCAGGGTGAAGGTCTGCCGCTGCTGGGGATCTACCAGACGGGCCAGCATGGCTGCCGCCTGACCCCGGTTCAGGATCCCGTTTCCGTCAAAGGTGCCGTATTGGTCCGTGCCCGCCAGGATCCCGGCGTTGTAGAAGGCCAGCACCGCCGGGTCCGTGGAGTCCGGCAGCACCGTCACGGCATTGATCCCGGGCAGTTCCACCTTGGCGGCTTCCAGGGTCAAGGACAGCAGTTCCACAAAGGCATGCCGCTTGGCGGGGTACTTCCCGGCGTGGAAATTCAGCATCAGGGTATCGGCTCCGCCTTCATAGGCCAGCGCCTGGGCCAGGTAGTCATAGTAGGGCTGATACCAGGCCTGGCCCTCCTGGGCCGGGGCCACGGTGCCGTCCCTACCGGTGAGGAGGCTGTACAGCCGGGCGCACACCGCCACGATGTGCTCCGGCATCAGGGTGCCCTGGGGGTTGAACCGCTCCGCGGTCTGCCCCTCCATGAGGCCTGATTCATAGACGGTCTCCACCTCCGATTGACACCAGCTTCCCACCGTGTCGGTAAAGGACGGGGTATCCTTCACCTTGGGGATGAGCCAGCCGTCCCCCTCCGCAGCCTGGGCGGGAAGGGCCAGGGACAGGGCTGTCACCAGAGACAGCACCAGAGCGGCAAAGCGTGAAAAACGCATGGAAACCACCTCCAAATAGAATACAAATAGGATAATAACAATTCTATATTACGAATTGGATTCAACTGGCTGTGACAATTCCCACAGCGCGTCCCCCAGTTCCCCGCCGGAGCGGGAAGCGGAGACGGAGCAGGGGAGATAGCGGCTGGTGCCGGGAGTTTCATAGGACCACTGGTCAACGAACCACTGGAGGGTGACGCGGTCCCCCTCCCGGCCGGTAAGGGAGAGGAGATAGTTGTAATCCCCGGCCTGGGTGGGCGTACCAAACTGCACCGGGTTCAGGAGACTGCGCAGCGGGTTGAGCAAGGAGCGGCGCACCGTCAGCTCCTCCGCCAGGGCCGTGGCCTCCGGGGCCTGATCCCAGTCCGCGTTGAGCTCCCGGGTCTGGGAGCCGCCGGCCTGGTCGAAACGGCTGATGACCACGTGGATCCGGGCGGGCTCCGCGCCCAGCAGCTCCGTGAGGGCCAGGGGGCGTGTGTACCAGAGAGCAGCAGCGGCCAAAAGCACCACCACCGCTATGGCGATGATCCATCTGCGGCTACGCTTCATAGGGCACCTCCTGTCAAAGCAGCGGTTTGAGGGGACGTGGGGATTCCGTTAGGGGTCGTTTTCCACCGGGGTGGCAATCTCCCAGATTTGAGCGCACAGGTCCTGGCCGGTCTCCTTGGCGTTTTCCACCGCCAGGGGCAGCGAGAGATTCCGGTCAAAGTCCCGGTACTCCCACTCGTCCACCCAGAACTCCACATAGCCGTAGACCCGCTCTCCGTTCTCACCGGGCTGGCTCAGGGAGATAAACAGGTGCTGGAACTCCCCGTCCTCCCATTCCTGGGCCTCGCCGCCGGACTCCGGCAGGAAGGGCAGGACGATGCGGATGAGGTTGGTGGGGGGACGGCGGAAGCGAAGTTCCTCCAGCCGGGCAAGAAGCTCCTCAAAGCCCTCATCTCCGGCGGAGAGGGTGAGATCCCGCTGCTGCGTGTCCATGTCCTCGTCCACAAGGAGGACGGTGATGGCGATGTCATCCGGTTCCGTGACGCCGGTGAGGGTCTTGATGTCCAGAGGGCGCTTGTACACCAGGGCGGCCACCAGCGCCGCCGCCAGCACTGCGATGGCGGTGATATAAAAGATTTTTTCCCGTTTCATGGTTCTTGAGACCTCCGTTCCGTCAAATTGGGACGCAGGGCATCAGAGGGCGGACATCACTCCAGGATGACGGCGCCCTTTTCCCGCTCCGCCAGGCCTGCCTTGATGCGGTAGATGGTGGCGGCGGCGTCCAGCTTGGTCTGCTCGCCGGTGGCCATGTCCTTGCAGGCCACCACGCCCGCGTTGACTTCGTCCTCCCCCAGGAAGATCACATAGGGGATGGAGAGCTTGTCGGCGTAGGAGATCTTCTGCTTGAACTTCTTGTCCTCGCAGTGGAGCTGGGTGCGGATGCCGTTTGCCCGCAGCTGCGTGGCCAGGGCGATGGCGGGGGAGAGATCCTCCGTCATAGGCAGGATCAGCACATCCGCCGGGGCGGTGGGGAGGTCGGGGTTGAGCATCTTCTGCTCTCCCAGCACGTAGAAGAGGCGGGTGAGGCCGATGGAGATGCCCACGCCGGGGAGCTGGCGGTCGGTGTAGTATTCCGCCAGGTTGTCGTACCGGCCGCCGGAGCACACGGAGCCGATCTCCGGGTGGTCCAGGAGGGTGGTCTCGTAGACGGTGCCGGTGTAGTAGTCCAGTCCCCGGGCGATGGTGAGATCCACCGCGAAATTCTCCGCCGGGACGCCGAAGTCGGCCAGGTACTCCGTCACAGCCTTCAGCTCGGAGAGGCCTAAGTCAAAGGTCTCGTTGCGGCCCTGATAGGCCTCCAGGGCGGAGAGGACTTCCTGGTTGGAGCCGGTGATGGCGATGAACTTCAAGATCTCGCCCGCCTGCTCCTCTGTAAGGCCGCAGTCGTCCACCAGCAGGGTACGGACCTTCTCGGCGCCGATCTTGTCCAGCTTGTCCACGGTGCGCATGATGTCCCCGGACTGTTCCGTGAGGCCCAGCATGGCATAAAAGCCGTTGAGGATCTTGCGGTTGTTGACCCGGATCTGGAAACGTTTGAGGCCCAGGGTGGAGAAGGTCTTGTAGATGACGGAGGGGATCTCCGCCTCGTTGAGGATGGAGAGCTTGCCGTCGCCGATGATGTCGATATCCGCCTGATAGAACTCCCGGAAGCGGCCCCGCTGGGCCCGCTCGCCCCGGTAGACCTTGCCGATCTGGTAGCGGCGGAAGGGGAAGGAGAGGTCGTTGTAGTGGAGGGCCACGTACTTGGCCAGGGGCACCGTCAAATCAAAGCGCAGGGCCAGGTCGGCGTCGCCCTTGGTGAAGCGGTAGATCTGCTTTTCCGTCTCGCCGCCGCCCTTGGCCAGCAGCACCTCACTGGACTCGATGACGGGGGTGTCCAGGGGGGTGAAACCATAGAGGGAGTAGGTCTTGCGGAGGATCTCCATGATGCGCTCCATCTGCTGCTGGGGCGCGGGCAGCAGCTCCATGAAGCCGGAGAGGGTGCGGGGGGTCATTTTAGCCATAGCAAATGCTCCTTTTCGTGTGATGCGGGCCTCCGGCCCGCGCTTGCCGCCGGCGCGGCGGAGAGGGCGGGGCCGCAGAAAAAAATATGCTCCCGTCCCAAGGCTTTGGGACGAGAGCGCATGCCGCTTCGTGGTGCCACCCAAATTCAAGGCTCCCGGGGAGCCTCCTTTGGCCTCCTGTGGCGCGGGGAGGGGCCGCGGGCGTCTCCGCCCCCGCTCCGCCGCTGTCCTTCCTCCACTCCGGCCGGAACGCTCTCAGCGGCGCGTCCCTCTCTGTGGGGCCGGTGGGTTGGAGTACTGCTGCGGCATCTGCGCGGTGCCTTTTTGGTTGATTGTACTGCCCCTTGGGACAAAAGTCAAGCGATGGGACGGTTGGAGGGATTGACGATGCACCGCCAGTCCAGATCGCCCCGGGCCAGGCCCAGCACCAGCATCTCCGCGGTGGCGATGTTGCTGGCAAAGGGGATGTTGTTCTGGTCGCACAGGCGGGAGATATAGGAGACATCCCCGGCCATGCTCTCATTGGAGGGATCGTTGAAAAACAGCACCAGATCAAACTCGTTATAGGCGATGCGGGCGCCGATCTGCTGGCTGCCGCCGTGGGCGTAGGACAAGAAGCAGTGGACATTGAGGCCGGTGGCGTCAGCGACCATGTGGCCGGTGGCATTGGTGGCGTACAGGCTGTGCTGGGAGAGGATCCCGGCGTAAGCGGTGCAGAACTGGACCATCAGTTCCTTTTTATTGTCATGGGACATGAGCGCGATATTCATGGGCAGTCGTTCTCCTTTCTTTATTTGATCCGCAGCAGGGGGACTCTGCCGCCCCGAATGCGTTTTGCGATATTTCGGTAGGCAGCGGCGGCCATGGAGCCGTCGCAAAGCTGGACGGGCACGCCCCGGTTCAGTGCCAGAGGCAGGGCGTCGTCCTCGGGGACCACCCCCAAAAGAGGCAGGCCCGCCTGATCGATGGCGTCGTCAATGGTGGCGTGGAGCTGGCGGAGCATCTTTTTGCGTACCCGGTTCACCACCAGGTGCAGCGTCCCGGCGGGGAAGCGGTGGAGCTCCATTACCGTGTGCTGGGCGTCCCGCAGGGAGGAGGCGTCGGCGGTGGAGACCACCACGCACCGGTCCGCGGCACACACTGCCAGCCGGAACCCGTAGCCCAGGCCCGCCGGTGCGTCCAGCAGGCAGAAATCAAAGCTCCGGCGCACCTGGCGCAGCAGGTTTTCCATCTGGGCCGCCGTCACGGCTTCCCTGCGGCTGCGGGCCGGCGCCGTCAACAGATACAGGCCCGGGATCTTGGCGTGTTCCACCACGGCGTCCTGCAGGGGACAGATCCCCTGGGCCACGTCGGTGAAGTCCATCAGGGCCCGGTCCGAAAGGCCCAGGGCCAGATCCAGGTTCCGCAATCCCACATCGCAGTCCAGGCACAGCACCCGGCAGCCCTCCCGGGCCAGGGCGGCCCCCACGCCGGAGACGAAAGAGGTCTTTCCGGTGCCGCCCTTGCCGGACACTACCGCGATGCACTGACCACGCCGCTCCATATGGGGAACCTCCTTTAGTAATTTTTTGATATAGGATCCGCTGCCATTATATAATGCCCGCCCGGCGGAGTGCAAGTGCGGGTTTGGCATTCCATGGGAAAACTTGGCGCCATAACTTTATTATAGCGGATTCTTCTTGATTTTTGCAAACATTCTGGGGTATTTTTCCGGGGTTTTCCGAATTTTTTTGATGAGAACCGCCCGGTGGGTCACCTGGGTACCGGGAATGACGTAATCCTTTACCTCCGGATCGGCGCCTCCCAGCAGGGAAATGGCGCGGGACGCGGAGCGGAGTTCTGCATCGGAGTCCACGGATTTCATGGCCACAAACACGCCGCCCACCTTCACCAGGGGCAGGCACAGCTCGCAGAGCATGGGCAGGGCGGCCACCGCCCGGGAGGTGACGATGTCGCACCCTTCCCGGTGCCCGGCGGCAAACTCCTCCGCCCGGGCGTGGACGCATTCCACGCCGGTAAGGCCCAGATCGTCGCACACCTGCTGCAAAAAGTTCACCCGCTTGCCCTGGGCGTCCAGCAGCGTGATGGAGAGGGAGGGCTCCAGGATCTTCAGCGGCAGGCCGGGGAAGCCCGCTCCGGTGCCCACGTCCGCCACGGTCTTGTTCCGAAAATCCGCCAGGGTCAGCAGAGCCGCGCAGTCCAGAAAATGCAGTGTGGCGATATCCGCAGGCTCTGTAATGGCGGTGAGGTTCATGACCTTGTTGGTTTCCACCAGCAGCTGCGCGTAGCGCTGCAGCTGCGGGATCTGCTCCGCAGGCAGGCCCAGGGCCGTCAGGCCCTGACGCAGGATGGGTTCCATCTGCTCCATTACGCACGCTCCTTCAAAAGATCCCGGATCTCCGTCAGCAGCACTTCCTCACGGGAGGGCTGGGGCGGAGGAGGAGGGGCCGTCTCCTTTTTCCGGTGCAGGCGATTGACGGCCTTTACCAGGCAGAACACAGCAAAGGCCATGATGAGGAAGTTCAGTACGGCGTTGATGAAGCTGCCCAGCATCAGCGCGCCGCCGCCGGGCAGCTGGAAGCTGAGGGCGGAGAGAGCCTCGTTGCCGCCTGCGAAGATCCCCAGGATGGGATTGATGATGTCGTTCACCAGGGAGTTGGTGATGGCGCTGAAGGCGCCGCCGATGATGACGCCTACCGCCAGATCCAGGACATTGCCCCGGGCGATGAATTTTTTGAACTCGGCCAGAAAGCCGTTGGGTTTGGACATAGATGCGTTGCCTTTCCTTACATTGGGTCCCGGCGGGGAAGTCCCGCCGGAGACTTCAAAATGGGGGTCCCGCAAACCCTTGGGGCGCAAGGGCTTGCGGCCTCAGACCGGAATGGAGCCGATGGAAGCGGACAAAACCATCCGGAATTGGTGCGGACATGCCGCTGTGGGCTGGAAACGGGTTTAACTATTTGTAATATCCAAGAAAAATATTACAAATAGGATTATACCAAGCCCGGCCGGCCCGTTTTCTGAAAATTTACTTCTTGGGTACCAGCTTTTCCGTGCCGCCCATGTAGGGCCGCAGAACCTCGGGGATGATGACGGTGCCGTCCGCCTGGAGGTTGTTTTCCAGGAAGGCAATCAGCATCCGGGGAGGTGCCACGCAGGTGTTGTTGAGGGTGTGGCACAGCTGCATCTTGCCATTTTCGTCCTTGTAGCGGATCCGCAGGCGGCGGGCCTGGGCGTCGCCCAGGTTGGAGCAGGAGCACACCTCGAAGTATTTCTGCTGGCGGGGAGACCAGGCCTCGATGTCGCAGGATTTCACCTTCAGGTCCGCCAGGTCGCCGGAGCAGCACTCCAGCTGGCGGACGGGGATGTTCATGGAGCGGAACAGCTCCACGGAGAAGCGCCACAGCTTCTCGTACCAGTCCTTGGACTCCTCGGGCTTGCAGACCACGATCATCTCCTGCTTTTCAAACTGGTGGATGCGGTAGACGCCCCGCTCCTCGATGCCGTGGGCGCCCTTCTCCTTGCGGAAGCAGGGGGAGTAGGAGGT
>CAJKKQ010000035.1 GCA_905200545.1 uncultured Oscillibacter sp. | reverse complement strand
GCCCCGCTCCAACGGAAAAGAGGGCCTGCCCCGGCACATCGCCATTATCATGGACGGCAACGGCCGCTGGGCTACCCGGCGGGGCCTGCCCCGTACCGCCGGACACAAGGCCGGAGCGGAGACCTTCCGCCGCATTGCCACCTACTGCAAGAACCTGGGCATCCAATACCTGACAGTGTACGCCTTCTCCACGGAGAACTGGAAGCGCTCTGAGAGCGAGGTCTCCGCCATTATGCTGCTTTTGAAGAAGTATCTGCTGGAGGCGGTGGACACCATGGAGCGGGACCACATCCGGCTTCACTTCTTCGGGGACATGACCCCCATCTCACCAGAGCTGCGGGCCCTGGCCAAGGAGACCGATGAGATCACCGAGCACCTCTCCAAGGACGATTTTCAGGCCAACGTCTGCCTGAACTACGGCGGCCGGGATGAGATCCTGCGGGCGGTGCGGCGCTTTGCCTCGGAGTGCGCGGCAGGGGAAAGAAAACCGGAGGATCTGGACGAGACGCTGTTCTCCTCCTATCTGGACTCCGCCGGCATTCCGGATCCGGAGCTCATCATCCGCCCCAGCGGCGAACAGCGCCTGAGCAACTTCCTGCTGTGGCAGTGCGCCTATTCGGAATTTTATTACACCGATACCCTCTGGCCGGACTTTGACGAAGCGGAGCTGGACCGGGCCCTGGAGGCCTACCGGCATCGGGATCGGCGGTTTGGCGGCATTAAAAAGTGAGAAACTGCAGGGCCTGTAAAGGAAGAACCCTGTATAGATTAAAGGAATGATTTCATGTTCAAACGAGTGATGGTGGCCGTAGTCGGCATCCCCTTTTTGCTGCTGGTGCTGGGCTGGGCGCCGGAGTGGGCCACCACGATCCTGGTGGCGGGCATGTGTGCCATCGGTGCCTGGGAGCTGATGCGGGCCGTGGCGGGGGAGCGGGGAAGACCCCTGATCCCGTTGACGGTCCTGGCGGCGGTGGTAGTGCCGGTGTGCGTATCCGCGGAGCTGTCCATCCAGTACGCGAATCTCACCGCCATGCCCCGCTTGCCGGTGACGGCCCTGGCAGGGGTGATCTTCGTACTCTTGGCCTTTGCCCTGGCCATCCACCGCTATGACGCATCCCAGGGCATCCCCTTTGCCGCTGTCACCGCCGCCCTCTTTGCGGGGCTGGTGTTTCCCCTGATGCTCTCCTGCCTGCTGCGGCTGCGGATGGTGCCCTTCCTGGGAGAGGTGCTGGTGTTTATGCCCCTTTGCATCGCCTTCGGATCGGACACCTTCGCCCTGTTTGCCGGGATGCTGTGCGGCAAGCACAAGCTGGCTCCTCGGGTCAGTCCCAAGAAGACTGTGGAGGGCGCCGTGGGCGGCCTCATCGGCGGTGTCATCGGCATGACGCTGATGGCGGTCATCGGGGGAATGGTGTTGGGGGACGCGTTTTTGGCTCCGGTTCATGTGCTGGTGTTCGGCATCGTGGGCAGCGCCGTCAGCCAGATCGGCGATCTGAGCTTTTCCGTCATCAAGCGGGAGTTCGGCGTCAAGGACTACGGGAACCTCCTGCCGGGCCATGGGGGCATTTTGGACCGGTTCGACTCCGTGACTTTCGTGGCGCCCTTTGTGTGGCTGGCCCTGCAGATCATGTGGGTATTGTAATGAGAATGGACAAGGCGGCGGCGCGGTCTCTTTTTTGAGAGGACGCGGCGCTGCCTTAGGATTGTTTTCAGCTTTGGAGAATAGGATAGCACTATGAGTAAAACCATCTCGATTTTGGGATCCACCGGATCCATCGGCCGGCAGACCCTGGATGTGGCGGAGCAGCTGGGATTACAGGTGACCGCCATCACCGCTCACGCCAGCGTGGAGCGCATGGAGAAGCAGGCCCGCAAATTCCGCCCCGCCCTGGCGGTCCTCACCGATGAGGCTGCCGCCCGTGATCTGGCGGTGCGCCTGCAGGACACGGATACCCGGGTCCTGGGGGGCTTTGATGCCCTGGAGGAGGCTGCCACGGTGCCGGAGGCGGACACCGTGGTCACCGCCGTGGTGGGCATGGTGGGGCTCAAGCCTACCCTGGCCGCCATCCAGGAAAAGAAACGCATCGCCCTGGCCAACAAGGAGACCCTGGTGTGCGCCGGGCAGCTGGTGATGGACGCGGCGGATGCGGCGGGAGCGGAGATCGTGCCCGTGGACTCCGAGCACTCCGCCATTTTCCAGTGCCTCCAGGGCTGCCGGGACCGCCGGGAGATCAAACGGCTGATCCTGACCTGCTCCGGCGGACCTTTCTACGGCATGACACGGGAAGAAGCGGGCAAAATGACCCGGGCGGACGCCCTGAAGCATCCCAACTGGACCATGGGCCCCAAGATCACCGTGGACTGCGCCACCCTGATGAACAAGGGCCTGGAGGTCATCGAGGCCATGCGCCTTTACCGCCTGCCCCTTTCCCAGGTGTCGGTGGTGATCCACCGTCAGTCCATCGTCCACTCCCTGGTGGAGTATCAGGACGGGGCGGTGCTGGCCCAGTTGGGGACGCCGGATATGCGGCTGCCCATCCGCTACGCCATGACCTATCCCAACCGGGGCGTGAATCCGGCGGAGCCCCTGGATCTTCTGACCTGCCCGCCCCTGACCTTTGCCCAGCCGGACCGGGAAGTCTTTCCCTGCCTGCGGCTTGCAGAGGAGGCGGCGCAGGAGGGCGGCACTGCCTGCGCGGTGCTCAACGCCGCCAATGAGGAGGCTGTGGGGCTGTTCCTGGCGGAGAAGATCGGCTTTTACGACATTCCAGCCCTGGTGGCGAAGGCCCGGGCCCGGGTGGAGACCGTCCAGAACCCCTCTCTGGAGGAGATCCTGGCGGCGGACAGCGCGGCCCGGCGGGCCGTGCTGGAGACCTGAGCGAGATTCTTTTAGGAGTGTGTCTATGACCATAGTCTATATCCTGGCGGCGCTTTTCGTGTTCGGACTGCTGGTGGCGGTCCATGAGTTGGGCCACTTCCTGGCGGCCAAGGCCTGCGGCGTGCGGGTCAACGAGTTTTCCATCGGCATGGGCCCGGCCATCTGGACGAAAGAAAAAGGGGAGACTCTCTATGCCCTGCGGGCGCTGCCGGTAGGCGGTTACTGCGCCATGGAGGGCGAGGACGAGGACACCGGGGACGAGCGGGCCTTCACCCGCCAGAGCGGCTGGAAGAAGTTCGTGATTTTGGTGGCAGGTGCCGGCATGAACTTCCTTACCGGTGTGGTGATCCTGTTGGCCCTTTACGCAGGAACCCAAACGGTGTACACCGACCAGATCGCGGGCTTTGCCCCGGAGTTTGCCCAGCAGGGGGAGGAGGGCCTCATGGAGGGGGACCTCATCTACAAGATCGACGGCTACCGCACCTACCTGGCGGGGGACGCTCAGATGTTCCTCAGCTACGGCGGCGACACCGTGGACATTGAAGTGGTGCGGGACGGGGAGCACATCCTGGTGGAGGACGTTCCCCGGACCACCTACACCGGCACCGACGGCCAGCCCTACACCGGCTACGGACTGCTGGTGGGCAGCAGCGGGCGGGAGGCCACGCTGGGGGTGAAGCTCCAGTACGCCTGGTACAACGCCGTGGACTATGTGCAGCTGGCGTGGTTCAGCCTGGTGCAGCTGGTGACGGGCAACGCCGGGATGCAGGATCTCAGCGGCCCGGTGGGTATCGTCTCCATCATGACAGAGACCAGCGAGGCGGCCAGTCAGTACGGCGTCCTTGTGGTGGTGCGCAGCCTCGCCAACTTCGCGGCGCTGCTGGCGGTGAACCTGGCGGTAATGAACCTGCTGCCCATCCCCGCGCTGGACGGCGGCCGGATCTTCCTGCTGCTGGTAGACGCAGTGGGCATGCTGCTCTTCAGGAAAAAAGTGCCGGAGAAGTATCAGGCCGCCGTCAATACGGCGGGATTCGTGGTGCTGATAGGCTTTATGCTGATCGTCACGGTGTTTGACGTGTTCCGGCTTTTCTAAAAGGAGGATGTACCCATGACAAAGCAGCTTTTTGTGGGCAAGGTGGCAGTGGGCGGCGGCGCCCCGGTATCCATCCAGTCCATGTGCAATACCAAGACCGATGACGTGGCGGCCACCGTGGCCCAGATCAAAAAACTGGAGGCGGCGGGCTGTGAGATCATTCGGGTGGCCATCCCCGACCAGGCGGCGGCGGAGGCCGTGGACAAGATCAAAGAGCAGATCGATATCCCCCTCATCGCCGACATCCACTTCAACTACCGCTACGCCCTGACGGTGGCGGAGCGGGGCATCGACGCCATCCGCATCAACCCCGGCAACATCGGGGGAGAGGAGAAGGTCAAGGCCGTGGCGGACATGTGCCGCCGCAAAAACATCCCCATCCGCATCGGCGTCAACGGCGGCTCCCTGGAAAAGGACCTCCGGGCCAAGTACGGTGGCGTCACGGCCGAGGCTCTGGTGGAGAGCGCCATGGGCCACGTGGCCCTTTTAAACAAGTTCGACTTTGACGACATCTGCATCTCCGTCAAGTGCTCCGACGTGCCCCTGACCATGGCGGCCTACCGGCTCCTTTCGGAGCAGACGGACTACCCGTTGCACCTGGGGGTCACGGAGGCGGGCACGCCTTCCATGGGAATGGTGAAGTCGGCCATGGGCATCGGCGGCCTGTTGTGCCTTGGTATCGGCGACACCATCCGGGTGACCCTCACCGCCGACCCGGTGGAGGAGATCTACGCCGCCAAGAAGATTTTGAAGGCAGCGGGTCTCCGGAAAGAGGGCGTGAACCTCATCGCCTGTCCCACCTGCGGCCGCACCCGCATCGACCTGATCCCCATTGCCGAGGAGGTGGAGCGGCGGCTGATGGACTGTGACAAAAACATCACCGTCGCTGTGATGGGCTGCGCCGTCAACGGCCCCGGCGAGGCCTCCGCGGCGGATATCGGCATCGCCGGCGGCAAGGGCGAGGGGCTGCTGTTCCGCAAAGGAGAAATCCTTTACAAGGTGCCCCAGGAGCAGCTGGTAGACGCATTGATGAAAGAGATTGAGGCGCTGTGAGTGCCTTTTGAGAGAGGAAGCACAAAGAGGAAACCATGTCCAGATATATCCCGTTTTTTGAAATGTTCACAGAGCTCCAGCTCTCCGGAGAGCTGCGGCTGCGCCTGGCGGGGGCGGTGCTCACCGGCGCCGTCATCGACCGGGAGAAGCTCTCCATCACCGCCCACCTGACGGTGCGCAATCCCCTGACGGAGGAGGAGCAGGCGTCCTTGAAGCAGACGCTGGCGGCGGTGTATGGCTTCCGGTCCGTGGAGCTGGTGCTGACGGTAAAGGAGGAGGCCCATGCCTCCTCCGTTTCCGCGCCCGGCGCCCCGGCGGAGAAGAAGAGCGGCAAGATCCTCATGGGGAAGGCCATCAAGAGCCGTCCCGGCCCCATGAAGGACTTGAATCTGAAGATGGGCAACGCCACGGTGGAGGGCAAGGTCTTTGCCTTCGAGTGCCGGGAGACCCGGCGGCCGGGGATGTGGCGGCTGAGCTTCGACATGACGGACTACACCAACTCCGTCACGGTGCAGAAGAACCTCACCACCAAGGAGGCCCAGCAGCTGGAGGGGGCCATCAAGCCCGGCATGTGGCTCTGCGTCCAGGGCAAGATGGAGCCCACCTGGGACGGTAAGGACATCCAGCTGAACCCCTACAACATCTGCGTGGTGGAGCACAAGGCCCGGCAGGACACCGCCAAGGAAAAGCGGGTGGAGCTGCACCTGCACACCAAGATGAGCAACATGGACGCCCTGACGGACACCAAGGAGGCGGTGAAGACCGCCATCCGCTGGGGCCATCCCGCCATCGCCATCACGGACCACGGCGTGGCCCAGTCTTTCCCGGACGCCTGGCACGCCTCCGGAGACGACATCAAGATCCTCTACGGCGTGGAGGGTTACTTCATCAACAACATCGACGACCGGGTGGCCGTCCACGGCAAGCTGGACTGCCCTCTGGACGGGGAGTTTGTCTGCTTTGACATCGAGACCACCGGCCTCAAGGTGGACCGGGAGGCCATCACCGAGATCGGCGCCGTGGTACTGCGAAACGGCGAGATCTGCGAGCGGTTCCAGACCTTCGTGAACCCCGGCCGCCACCTGACGCCGGAGATCGTGGGTCTCACCGGCATCACCGACGAGATGCTCAAGGACGCTCCCCAGCCCCGGGAGGCCCTGACGGCGTTTTTGGAGTTCGTGAACGGGCGGCCCCTGGCGGCCCACAACGCAGAGTTCGATATCGGCTTCATCCGGGCAGGCTGCAAGAAGGAGGGCATCCCGTTCCAGCCTACCTATGTGGACTCCCTGATCCTGGCACAGAACCTGCTGCCGGATTTGGGCAAGTACAAGCTGGACATCGTGGCGGAGCACCTGGACCTGCCGGCCTTCAACCACCACCGGGCCAGTGACGATGCCGCTACCGTGGGCTATATGCTCATCCCCTTCTGGAAGATGCTCCATGAGCGGGGAGTGGATACCCTCCAGGCGGTGAACAAGGAAATGGAGAAGCTGCGGCCACTGGGAGGCAAGTCCAACCGCTTCCCCAAGCACATCATCCTCATTGCCAAAAACAAGGTGGGCCTCAAGAACCTCTACCAGATGATCTCCGCCTCCAACCTCAAGTATTTCAAGCGGGTGCCCATCATTCCCAAGAGCCTTTTGAACGAGCACCGCAACGGCATCATCGTGGGCTCCGCCTGCGAGGCGGGAGAGCTGTTCCGTGCGGTGACAGACCACAAGGACTGGGACGAGCTCAAGCGCATCGCCTCTTACTATGACTATCTGGAGATCCAGCCCCTGTGCAACAACGCTTTCATGCTGCGAAACGGCGACGTGCAGTCGGAGGAGGAGCTGCGGGAGTTCAACCGCACCATCGTCCGCCTGGGAGACGAGCTGGGAAAGCCCGTGTGCGCCACCGGCGACGTCCACTTCCTGGAGCCCGAGGACGAGGTCTACCGCCATATCCTGCTGGCCTCCAAAAAGTTCCCGGACGCCAACGCGCCCCTGCCCATCTATTTTAAGACCACAGATGAAATGCTGGAAGAGTTTTCCTACCTGGGGGAGGAGAAGGCCTACGAGGTGGTGGTCACCAACACCCGGGCCATCGCCGACCAGGTGGAGAAATTCGAGCTGCTGCCGCCGGACCTGTATCCGCCCCGGCTTGCCAACTCCGAGGAGGACCTGAACCGCCTGGTGTGGGAGAAGGTCCACCGGCTCTATGGCGAGAATCCGCCCCAGCTGATCGTGGACCGGCTGAACGTGGAGCTGGGCGGCATTCTGGGCAAGTACGACGTGGTGTACATGTCCGCCCAAAAGTTGGTGCAGCGGTCCCTGGAGAACGGCTACCTGGTGGGCTCCCGTGGTTCCGTGGGCTCCTCTCTGGTTGCCTACATGTCCGGCATCACGGAGGTCAACTCCCTGCCGCCTCACTACCGCTGCCCCAACTGCAAGAACACCGAGTTCATCACCGACGGCTCCTACGGCTGCGGCGCCGACATGCCGGACAAGGTCTGTCCCGTCTGCGGCACCAAGTACGTCAAAGACGGCTTCGATATCCCCTTTGAGACCTTCCTGGGCTTCGGCGGCGGCAAGGTGCCGGATATCGACCTGAACTTCTCCGGTGAATACCAGGCCAGGGCCCACCAGCACGCCATCGAGATGTTCGGAAAGACCCAGGTGTTCCGGGCCGGCACCATCGGTACCCTGGCGGAAAAGACCGCCTACGGCTTTGTCAAGAAATATCTGGAGGAGAACGGCATCACCGCCGGACGGGCGGAGGAGAACCGCCTGACATTGGGCTGCGTGGGCGTCCGGCGTACCACGGGCCAGCACCCGGGCGGACTGGTGGTAGTCCCCGATGACATGGATATGGAGGACTTCTGCCCGGTGCAGCACCCGGCGGACGCCGACGACTCCGATACCATCACCACCCATTTTGAATACCACTCCATGGAGGCCAACCTCCTGAAGCTGGATATGCTGGGACACGATGACCCCACCATGGTCCGTATGATGCAGGACCTCACCGGGGTGGATCCCCACGACATTCCCCTGGACGACCCGGACACCATGTCCATCTTCACTTCCAGCAAGGTGCTGGGGTACGAAAATGACGAGCTGCTGGGCCCCACCGGCGCCGTGGCCATTCCGGAGTTCAACACCCGCTTTACCCGGCAGATGCTGGTGGACACCCAGCCTAAGGACTTCAACACCCTGGTGCGCCTGTCCGGCTTCTCCCACGGTACCGACGTGTGGCTGGGCAACGCCCGGGACCTGATCGTCAGCGGCACCGCAAGCGTCTTGGAGACGGTGGGCTGCCGTGACGACATCATGCTCTACCTGATCTCCAAGGGCCTGGACCCCAAGATGAGCTTCAAGATCATGGAAAAGGTGCGCAAGGGCAAGGTGAAAAAGGGCGGCTTTGACGAGGGTTGGGTGGAGGCCATGCGGGAGCACGATGTTCCCGAATGGTACATCGAATCCCTGGCCAAGATCGGCTATCTGTTCCCGAAAGCCCACGCCGTGGCCTACGTCATGATGGCCTTCCGCATCGCCTGGTACAAGGTACACGAGCCCCTGGCCTTCTACGCCACCTTCTTCTCCGTCCGGGCCAAGGCCTTTGACGCGGAGTATTGCTGCGCGGGACTGGACGCAGTGAAGCGCAAGATCCGGGAGATCGAGAACAACAAGGACGCCACCGCCGTGGAACAAAACCTCATGACCACGCTGGAGGTGTGCTACGAGTTCTATCTCCGGGGCTTCCACTTCGACACCATCAACATCTACGAGTCTGACGCCACCAAGTTCAAGGTGACGGAGAACGGCCTGCTGCCGCCTTTTGTCTCCGTCCACGGTCTGGGCGAGTCCGCGGCGTTGGACACCGTGGAAAAGCGCAAGGGCAAGGAGTTCATCTCCATCGAGGAATTTGCCATGTGCTGCAACAAGCTCTCCAAGACCCACATCGAACAGCTCAAGGCCCTGGGGGCCTTCGCCGGCATGGCGGAGACCAGCCAGATCACCTTGTTCTGACCCAACAAAAACAGCGCCGGGCTGCGGCAACGAATTTGCTGCGGCCCGGCGCATGGTTTTGCACCTCCGGAAAGGGAGGTTTGCCGGAAGAAAAAAGAAGCACGGAAAACCGCAACGGTCTTCCGTGCTTTTCTCGTTTCGAATCCCATCCGCAGAGAGGGAAGGGCATCAGGTTTCGCTGTACCGGGAGAGGAACTGCTTTGTCCGCTCCTCCCGGGGATGCTCGATGACATCCCGGGCGGGGCCCTGCTCCACAATGACGCCGCCGTCCATGAAGATCACCTGATCGGCCACGTCCCGGGCAAAGGCCATCTCGTGGGTGACGATGATCATAGTGGTCCGTTGTTCCGCCAGAGACCGAATGACCTTCAGCACCTCGCCGGTGAGCTCCGGATCCAGGGCACTGGTGGGCTCGTCGAAGCAGAGGATATCCGGGTGCAGCGCCAGGGCCCGGGCGATGGCCACCCGCTGCTGCTGGCCGCCGGAGAGTTGACTGGGATAGTGGTTCTCCCGGTCGCTGAGGCCCATTTTTTTCAGCAGCTCCCGGCCCTCTGCCTGGATCTCCTCCAGGATTTCCTTCTTGTTCTCCTTGAAATCCGGCCGCTCCTGGCTGAGAAGCTCCTTGGCCAGCGTGACGTTCTTCAAAGCCGTGTACTGGGGGAAGAGGTTAAAGGACTGGAACACCATGCCGAAGTGGAGCCGCTTTTTGCGCACCTCGCTCTCCCGCTGGGTGGCGGGATCGGCGGCGTCAAAGATCACAGAACCGTTCACCGCGATGGAGCCCTGGTCGGGCTTTTCCAAAAAGTTCAGGCACCGCAGCAGGGTGGTCTTTCCGCTGCCGGAGGAGCCGATGATGGCCAGCGCCTGGCCCTGCTCCAGATCGAAGCTGATATCCTCCAGAACCCGGGTGGCACCGAAATGCTTTTCAATGTTATGTACTTCCAAAACTGCCATGTTGGGTCCTCCTTAATTACTGAAAGAAGGCCAGCTTCTTTTCCAGCTTGCCTAAAAGCACGGTGACAATGCCGCTGAAGATCAGATAGTACACCGCCGTAAAGAACAAGGGCCAGGTAAGGCCCGCAATGCCGGAGTTGCCCTTCATGAAGGACTCGCCCATCCAGATGACTTCCTGCAGGGCAATGACCCGGGCCAGAGAGGTGTCCTTCACCAGCGTGATGACCTCGTTGGACATGGGGGGCACGATGCGCTTGATCATCTGCACCAGGGTGATATGGCGGAAGATCTGGGCCTTGGTCATGCCCAGTACCTGACCAGCCTCCTGCTGCCCCCTGGGGACGCCCTGGATGCCGCCCCGGTAGATCTCGGAGAAATAGCAGGCGTAGTTGATGATGAAGGCCACGCACACAGCTGTCATCCGCCCGCCCTCACCGCTGGGCCAGTTGAACCAGTCCTTCATGCCCGGCACATAGAACAGGGCAATGATCTGGAGTACCAGCGGGGTGCCCCGGATGATCCAGACAAAGGTGCGGCTGACCCACCGCAGGGGAAGGAAGCGACTCATGGAGCCGAAACTGATAATCAGTCCCAGGGGAAGGGCACCGATGAGGGTGATAAAGAACAGCTGAAGGGTTTTGACAAAACCGCTGTTCAGGGCCGAGAGCACCGTCTGAAAGGTGCTGGATGTGAAAAATTCCATGTTGGTATCGTCCTCTCAGGATGGTTGTGGTGGGGGGATAAAGCCGCCGAAAGGCAGAGCGCGCAAGAAACGCGCTCTGCCTCATATACGTATCAGGGGAAATCAGTCCAGGATCACGGCGTCCTGCACACCATAGGTGGTAGCAGTCTCCAGCACAGTGCCGTCAGACACCTTTTCCGCCCAGAACTCATTGAATGCATCCACCAGGTCGGAACCCTTCCGGAAGCCCACGCCGTACTCCTCAGAGGGCAGGCCCTGGGCGTCATTCAGGTTCAGGGTGAAAGTCAGATCCTCATAGCTGGTGCCCTCGCCGATCATGGCACCGGCCATCAGCAGGTCGATGACAGCGGCATCAGAGGTACCGGCGGACACTTCCATCAAAGTGTTGGCCTGGGACTGAACCGGAACGGTGGTGGCACCCAAAGCAATGGCGGCGTCCTCACCGGCAGAGCCGGACTCCACAGCCACGTTCAGACCCTCCAGAGAGGTCAGGCCCTCGAAATCTGCCGCCTTGTCAGCGGGGACCACCAATACCTGAGCATTGGTGCAGTAAGGAACGGAGGTTCCCATGGCGGCCATGACATCCTCGCCCAGAGTCATGCCGTTCCACACGCAGTCAATGGCCTTGGAGTCGAGCTCCTCCACCTTGTAGTCCCAGGTGATCTCCTGGAACTCCACGTCCACGCCCAGGCTCTCGGCAAAGGCCTTGGCCATGTCGGCGTCAAAGCCGATCCACTCGTCGCTGCCTTCGGCCTTGTAGTCCATGGGCTCGAAGTAGGTGATGCCCACCACCAGGGTGCCCTTGTCCTGGACATAGGCCAGGTCGCTCTCGACGGTATCGGTATTCTCGGTGTTCTCCGTATCCTCGGTGCTGGTGTCCTCGGTGGCAGTTTCGCCGCCGCAGGCGGCCAGGGAGAGCACCATCAAACCGGAGAGCAGCAGTGCAAGAAACTTCTTCATATTCCAATCCTCCAAATAAGCGGTTGCCCGCCTCGTTTAATACGGTAGTAGTTTACCATGCTAAATTGCAGCTGTAAAGCGGGAATCATACCGAAGAGCAGAGAAGAACACCTCGTGATTTTGTCTATTTTCGCCAAAGTCCGTTGGAGACGGGCCGTCATACTTTCGCCGGCGGGGACATAGAGTGGTACCATGAATATGGAGCGGAAAAAGGACGGGATGCTATGAATACCAGTATCTATCAGAATATCGCCACCCGCACCGCAGGGGATATCTACATCGGCGTGGTGGGACCGGTGCGCACAGGAAAGTCCACCTTCATCAAGCGGTTCATGGAGACCCAGGTGATCCCCAACATCGACAACGTCTACCGCAAGGAGCGGGCCCGGGATGAGCTGCCCCAAAGCGGCTCCGGCCGCACCATCATGACGGCAGAACCCAAGTTCGTGCCGGAGGAGGCCGCCCAGATCCAGCTGGAGGGAGGCGGCAGCTGTTCCGTGCGGCTCATCGACTGCGTGGGGTACATGGTCAAAGGCGCCATCGGCTCCACGGAAGACGATGCCCCCCGCATGGTCACCACCCCCTGGTACGACCACGAGATCCCCATGACGGAGGCGGCGGAGATCGGTACCCGGAAGGTCATCGCCGAGCACTCCACCATCGGCATCGTGGTCACCACCGACGGCTCCATTGCCGACATCCCCCGGGAGGACTACCTGGAGGCGGAGGAGCGGGTGATCCGGGAGCTGCAGGAGCTGGGGAAGCCCTTCATCGTGCTGCTCAACTCCTCCGATCCCTCCGGGGACCGGGCGGAGGCCATCGCCCGGGACATCGCCTCCCGCTATGAGGTCAAGTGCGTCCCCGTCAACTGCCTGACGCTGGAGGAGGAGGACGTAGCCGCCATCTTGAAGGCGGTGCTCTACGAGTTCCCCATGCAGGAACTGGATCTGTACCTGCCGCCCTGGGTGGACGCCCTGCCGGACGGACACCCTATCAAGGCCGGGCTCTATCAGGCCATCCGGGAGAGCACCGCCCAGCTGCACCACATCCGGGAAGTGGAGGATATGGTGGGGGCCCTGGGGCAGAGCGAACACATCAGCGAGGCCCGGGTCACGGCCCTGGATCTGGGCACCGGTGTGGCGGCGGCCACCCTGGGATTGCCCAGGGAGCTGTTCTACCAGACCCTTTCGGAGCAGTCTGGCTTCTCCGTATCCGACGATGGCGACCTCATGAGCCTGCTGACCCGGCTCTCCGCCGTGAAAGCGGAGTACGACAAGGTAGCCGGGGCCTTGAAGGACGTGCGGGAGACTGGCTACGGCATCGTGGTGCCGGGCATCGACGAGCTGACGCTGGAGGAGCCGGAGATCATGAAGCAGGGAGGGCGCTACGGCGTGCGCCTCAAGGCCAGCGCCCCCAGCATCCACATGATCCGGGCAGACATCGAGACGGCGGTGAGCCCCATCGTGGGCAACGAAAAGCAGTCCGAGGACATGGTCAACTACCTGCTTCAGGAGTTCGAGGGGGACACCAGCAAGATCTGGCAGTCCAATATCTTCGGCCGCAGCTTCCACGAGCTGGTCAGCGAGGATCTGCAGACCAAGCTCAAGCGGATGCCGGAGGACGCCCGGAAAAAACTCCGGGAGACCCTGGAGCGGATCATCAACGAGGGCAGCGGCGGGCTCATCTGCATCATCCTGTAACCCGGATCGAAACCAACCTCTCTTTCAGACCAGGAGCGGACTGCTGTCCGCTCCTTTTTTTCAAAATGTGGTTTACAATGTAGACCTTATGTGTTATGATAGGTCTACAAAGTAAACCAGAGGGGAGGCGGAACCATGCAGGTGCATCTGACAGCCAGTGAGTGGAACGTACTGGAATGTCTGTGGCGTCACTCGCCCCAGACGGTGATGAAGCTGGTGGCGGAGCTGAAATGCCGGGTGGGGTGGGCCAAGAGCACCACCATCACCACGCTGCGGAGGATGGAGGAAAAGGGCCTGGTACGCTCCGAGACCATTGGCAAGGCAAAACACTATACATCGCTTGTTGCCAGGGAGGAAGCGGAGATCGAAGAGACCCACACCTTTTTAGATCGGGTGTATCGGGGCAGCGTGGGACTGATGGTGAGCACCATGGCCCGGCGGCAGGCTCTGACACAGGAGGATATCGCCCAGCTGCGGGCGATCCTGGATCAGGCGGAAGGGGGCGGAGGGGATGCTTGAGTGGATGGTGTCCTCCAGCCTCCTGATCCTGGCGGTGCTGGCAGCCCGGCGTCTGCTGGGAGAGCGGATCAGCGGCACGGCCCGGTATGCTTTGTGGCTGGTGGTTCTGGCGCGGCTGCTGATCCCGGTGCAGCTCTTTTCCGCTCCGGTGAGCCTGGAGGCCCTGCTGCCGGAGTCCCCGGCGGTGGAGGAGGCGCTGGATGAGACGGCCCTGTACGCTTTCCCGGATTCTGAGCTGTCCGGCACCTTCGACGAACCCCTGCCGGAGGATGCACCTACCGGCGTGATGGCGGTGGGCACCCACGGGCAGCGCATCCTGGGGGCATGGGTGGAGTACCACGACGGCTGCACCGTCCAGACCCGGGAGGGCTGGACGGAGTATCGCTTCTACGCCGACTGGCGGGATGTGCTGATTCTTTTCTACCTGGCGGGTGCGGCCGTTATGCTGGGGGTGCTGACTGTCAGCAACCTCCGCTTTGCCCGGCGGCTGCGGCGGCGCCGAGTACCTTTTCAGCCGCCCTTTCCCTATGGAAACCTGCCGGTCTACACGGTGGAGGGCCTCAGCTCTCCCTGCCTCTGCGGTGTGGTATTCCCCAAGATCTATGTGACCGGGGAGACAGCGGCGGACACCCAAATGCTCCGGCATGTGCTCTCCCATGAGGAGGCCCACTACGTACACAAGGACCACATCTGGAGCCTGCTGCGGTGCCTGGCCTTGGCGCTCCACTGGTACAATCCCCTGGTGTGGTGGGCGGCAGCAGCGTCCCGGCAGGATGGGGAACTGGCCTGTGACCAGCGGGCGTTGGCGTACCTGGGGGAATCGGAGCGGACAGCCTACGGCCGCACCCTGCTCTCTTTGCTGACAGCCAGGCCCCGGCCGGGAGATCTGCTGCAGTGTGCCACCACCATGTCCGGCGGCGGCCGGAAAATCAAAGAGCGGTTGGAGCGCATCGTGAAAGCGCCCCGGATGCTGGCGGTGACGGCGGTGTGCCTGGCGCTGGCGGCCGTGTGCCTGGGGGGAATCGCCTTTTCCGGGCGTGGTGGTGCCTGGGTGGAGGATCCCCGGCCGGAGGCCCGCTTCCTCTATGACCGAACGGAGCAGGGGGAGAGCGTGGTGGAGACGCTGCAGTTCCGGGTGGAGGATGACGCGGAGGATCTGGAAGATCTGAAAGCTGTGAATCAGTCCATCCGGGACTTTGCCCAGAGCTTTACCACGGACAACGAAGGCCAGTGGGCAAAGGTATCCGCTTATCCCTGTGTAGGGCGCAGCACGGTGACGATCCTGGAGCTGGGATGCACCATGCCCACTTATTCCACCGACGGGACGCTGGCAGCCTGGTGCTGGGATACCGAGGGCCAACGTTTGGTGACACTGGACGAAGTACGCAAGGCCCTGGATTGGAGCGACAGCGATATCCGCATGGCTCTGGAAGCGTATGTGGAGGAGCATCCGGCATCCTTCGGCTATGGTGCCGGAGAAAGTACGGATGGTGCAGAGTTTACAGTTGCGGGTTTCCGCCAGCGAATGGACGGCGGCTGGGATCTCTTTTTGCAATACCAGCGGCCTGCCACGGCCACCAGCGCCGGATATCAGTACCTTCTGACCTTCTCCGACGGGGCCATCCTGCCGGGGCTAGCTATCCCGGAGGAGGAACTGGCGGATGTGGGCTGCGCGTTGGAGGGACTGACGGCTTATTCCACGGAGGATCGGGTGGAGGAGCCGGATATGATGGTGCTGCTGGCTTTTATCCAGTCGGAGGATCTGGTGAACATCGTTGGAAACGGTATCCCGGCAGGGATGCTGGCACCGGCACTGCGAAACGCCCGGATCAGGCCGGGAAGTGCTCCTGCAGACCGGGTCTGGTCTGTCACGGTCTATCTGGAGGGCGGCCCGGAGGAGTGGAGCAGCTTTGACGCGCACCTGACCTTATGGATCGGGCTGACAGAGGGAAATGTTCTGGCCGAGTATTGCAAAGGGCCCTGTCAGACGGAAGTCCGACTGGAGTCTCAGGATCTCTACTGGCTGATCCGCAATGCCTGGGATGAAGAGGAAACCGTGGATCAGGAAGCGCTGGCAGCATACCGGACCGTTCTGGAGGACCGGATGGACAGCAGCTTGGCGCAGCTGCAGCGCGCAGACGCACAGAGCGAAGATCCTGCGGGATACAATGGGTATCAGGTGACGCAGTTCTATGCCATTGGTACGTTTGCGGATGTATCACCCGGGGTGGATGCGGAGCTGTACGCTTTCGACTATGGCATCACCCTGGAGCATCCGGAGAATATGTCCGCCGTTGGCGCCAATTACCTGGATGGGAAACTGCGGATGCGGAGTTACAGATACCCCCGGTACTTTCTCGTTTACCGGCAGGAGGGTGAAGTGGTTCGTACCCTTTTCCTGAACTGGGAGAAGCTCCATCCGGCGTTTCTGCAATCCAACCTGGACGATATGGAGCGTTCTTATCGCGAAACCCTGTTGTATTTCTGGGAACATCCGGAGGCGGATTGAGCTGAAAAAACGGGACACCGGATCTTCCGGTGTCCCGTTTTCTTATAAAGCCGTACCCGTTTTGGGCACGTACAGCCCCGTCAGGTCTGCTCCCTCCAGCTCCAGCAAAAAGCGCTTCTTCTCCACGCCTCCGGCATAGCCGGTGAGGCTGCCGTCGGCGCCCACCACGCGGTGGCAGGGGATCAGGATGGAGATGGGGTTGTGGCCCACGGCGCCGCCCACTGCCTGGGGTGCGGCAGCGATGCCCCGGGCCCGCAGCGCCTGTGCCAGGGCGCCGTAGGTGGTGGTTACGCCATAGGGGATCTCCCGCAGCAGCGCCCACACCGCCTGACGGAAGGGACTGCCGGAGGGGGCCAATGGGGGCATGGCGGGGAGAGGTGCTCCGGTGAAATACGCTGTCAGCCACGCTGCCGCCTGGCCAAATACCGGCAGATCCGGCGCCGGGGACGCATGGATGTCCAGGGTAGAGGCAAAATACTTCTGACCTGCCAGCCACAGCCCGGTGATGGCCGCGCCGTCGGAAGCCAGGGTCAAGGGCCCCAGGGGAGAGGGGAGGGTGGTGGTAAACATATGCAGCCCGCCTTTCTGGTACTGATAGCCAGTATACCGGAGGGCGGCGGCACTTGCAAGGGCGGGGAAGACGTGATACCATAGAAAAAACGACGAAGAGACAACGAAAGGGGAGACGCCGCATGCTGCTGGCCATCGACGTGGGCAACTCCACCACCTCTGTGGGATTGTTCGACCGGGAAAAGAATCTCCGGTTCCTGGCTTACCTGGACACCGACAGCCGTAAGACCGCCGATCAGATCAGCATTGATCTGATGAACCTGTTTACGCTTTATCACTATAACTATCAGGATGTCACAGGCGCCATCTTCTGCAGCGTAGTGCCCCCCCTGAATTTCATGATGTCTAAGGCCTTGACCCGGCTTTTGGGCAAGCCCCCCATGATGGTGGGTCCCGGCGTGCGGACGGGGCTGAACCTGCGGATGGAGAACCAGGTGCAGGTAGGAGCGGATATCGTGGCGGACGCCGTGGCGGCACTGGAGCGCTTCGAGCCTCCCATTATCACCATTGACATGGGCACCGCCACCACCATCGGCGTCATCGACGCCCAGCGCAACTACGTGGGCGGCATGCTGCTGCCGGGGGTCAATGTGTCCCTGGAGGCCCTCAGCCGCCGGGCGGCCCAGCTGCCCGCCATCTCCCTGCAGCATCCCAAGGCCGTCATCGGAAAGAACACCGAGGACTGCATGCGCGCCGGCATCGTCTACGGCACTGCCGGCATGCTGGACGGCATCATCGAGCGCATCCGGGGAGAGTTCGGCGGCCGGGAGATCAGCGTGGTGGCAACCGGCGGCAATGCGCCGGTGATCGTCAAATACTGCAAGACCCCCATCGTCTATGACAAGTTCCTTCTGATGAACGGCCTGTGGGCCATCTATCAGAAGAACAAATAAAAATCTCCGAAAAGGAAAATTACTTTACAATAATTGATAAAAGGACACCGGATGCAATCAGCATCCGGTGTCCTTTTAGTTGTTGAACAAAAAATCTTATTTCGCCAGGACCTTCTTGAGCTTGGCAAAGCGGGGCAGGGAGTCCACCTTGGGCAGGTTGGGCTCGCCCTGGATCAGAGGCAGCACATAGTCGATGAAGGGCTTCTCCACGCCGTTGTGGGCGGCATTGATCCACTCCAGAGGAACCTTCTTCTCGGTGTTGGCCACCTCGGTCAGCGGGAGCAGCTTCGTCTTGCAGACATACTGGCCGTTCTCATAGCTGCGCTCGAAGCCCACCATCTTGTCGGTGATGCCGGCCACGGCGTTCTCCACGGCAGCCTTGCCGGACATATAGCTCTCCTCGATGTCGGTCTCGGAGGCCAGGTGCGCGCCGCAGCGCTGCAGCAGGCTCAGCTCGATGCCCCGGACCTTGGCGCCGGTGCGCTGCTTGACCACGTTGGCAAGCAGGGACGCAAGGCCGCCCAGCTGGGCATGGCCGAAACCGTCGGTGGCAGAGGTCTTGGCCTCGGAGACGAAGGAGCCGTCGGCATAGTGGATGCCCTCGGACACAGCTACCATGCAGTTGCCCTTCTCCTTGTAGATGCGCTCCACATCGGCAAGGAACTGGTCCATGTCGAAGTCCACCTCGGGCAGGTAGACGAGGTCGGGGCCTGCGCCGTAAGCGGTGGCCAGGGCGGAGGCGCCCGCCAGCCAGCCGGCGTGGCGGCCCATGATCTCGATGATGCAGACCATGCCGGTGTCATAGACCCGGGCGTCCTGATAGACCTCCATACAGGAGGTGGCGATATACTTGGCAGCGGAGGCGAAGCCGGGGCAGTGGTCGGTGCCGAAGAGGTCGTTGTCGATGGTCTTGGGCACGCCCATGACGCGGCACTCGTAGCCGACTTTCTGCATGTACTTGGAGATCTTGTTGCAGGTATCCATGGAGTCGTTGCCGCCGTTGTAGAAGAAGTAGCGGACATCGTACTTCTTGAAGATCTCCAGGATGCGCTTGTAATCGGTGTCGTCCACATCCGGATCGGCCATCTTATAGCGGCAGGAACCCAGGGCGGAAGAGGGAGTGTACTTCAGAAGCTCCAGTTCCGCAGGATCCTCCTGGCCCATGTCGAACAGCCGGTCGTTCAAAACGCCCTTGATACCGTGCTCCGCGCCCAGAACGCGGGTGATGTTGGGGTTTTGCAGCGCGGTGTGGATCACGCCGTACGCGCTGGCGTTGATGACGGAAGTGGGGCCGCCGGACTGGCCGAAGATACATGCGCCTTTCAGTTCACTCATGAGAAAATCCTCCTCAGAATTTGTTAGATTTATCATAACATCCATAAAATGAATTGTAAATACTTGCATTTTAAAATTTTTGTGATATTATCAAAACAGAAAATCGTTTTCGTCCAGTTCGTTTGTGAAAATCACTCATCGGTTTACGTAAACTTTGCGTGGATCGGGCGGGTGTCCGCAGCGGCGGGGCGGAACAATTTAAATTTAACAGGAGATGATCATTTATGGCTTTGGTTACCACCACCGAAATGTTCAAGAAGGCATACGACGGCGGCTATGCCATCGGCGCGTTCAACGTCAACAACATGGAGATCGTCCAGGGCATCACCGAGGCCGCCCGGGATCTGGATGCCCCTCTGATCCTGCAGGTGTCCAAGGGCGCCCGCGCCTACGCCAACCACACGTACCTTGTGAAGCTGGTGGAGGCCGCTGTCATCGAGTGCCCCAATATCCCCATCGCCCTGCACCTGGATCACGGCCCCGACTTTGAGACCTGCAAGTCCTGCATCGACGGCGGCTTCACCTCCGTTATGATTGACGCTTCCTCCAAGCCCTTTGCCGAGAACATCGAGATCACCAAGAAGGTCGTGGAGTATGCCCATGACCACGGCGTGGTGGTCGAGGCTGAGCTGGGCGCTCTGGCCGGCATTGAGGACGATGTGAAGGTCTCCGCCGAGGAGTCCCACTACACCCATCCCGACGAGGTTCAGGAGTTCGTGGAGAAGACCGGCTGCGATTCCCTGGCCATCGCCATCGGCACCAGCCATGGCGCTTACAAGTTCACCGCCGCTCAGTGCACCCGCAACGAAAAGGGCGAGCTGGTTCCCCCTCCGCTGCGCTTTGACATCCTGGACGAGGTAGTCAAGCGTCTGCCCGGCTTCCCCATCGTGCTCCATGGCTCCTCCTCCGTGCCTCAGGACTTCGTGAAGATGGTCAACACCTACGGCGGCAAGATGCCCGATGCCGTGGGTATCCCCGAGGAGCAGCTGCGCAAGGCCGCCAAGAGCGCCGTGTGCAAGATCAACATCGACTCCGACCTGCGTCTGGCCATGACCGGCACCAT
>CAJKKQ010000034.1 GCA_905200545.1 uncultured Oscillibacter sp. | reverse complement strand
CGCCAACACCACAAGCGAGAGTCTTTTGACTCTCGCTTCTTTTTTATTTGTTGCTGTAACATTTTCTGATACTTCAGCATCTTGCTTATAGAAGATGACAAGGAAGTGAGCGTATGGAGATTTCTCCTCAGGAGCGGGAGTGGTTTGCCCGGGAAATCCATGATGCCCGCATCAGCCTGTATCGCTTGGCACTGAGCATCACGGGGGATCCACACGAAGCAGAGGAGGCAGTGGCGGAGGCGGTATACAGGGCCTATGTAAAGTTCCGCAGCCTGCGGGATCGAGAGAAATTTCACAGCTGGATCCTGAAGATTACCGCCAATGCCGCCAGAGGGCTTTGCCGCAGACGGGGAAAGACAATCTCCCTGGAGGAGGTTTCCGTAAAACCCGTCGTTCCGGGACCGGAGAGCGACCACGCCCTGTGGCAGGTGGTGCAGATGCTCTCCCAGGATCAGCGGGAGGCTGTGGTGCTGTTTTATTATGAGAATTTGACAACGGAAGAGATCGCCCGGATTGTGGGAGCTGCACCGGGAACAGTGCGGGTGCGGCTCAGCCGGGCCAGGGAACAGCTGCGGAAACTGTTGGAGGTGAAGCAGGATGGATGAGTTGGACCGAAGGCTATTTGAACTGGCACAGTTGGAGCCCGTTGCGTTGCCGGAAAGTTATGTGTCTCAGATGGATCAATTAGAGGAAGAGATACGGACAGGGTGCTTAATTGGCGTGAAGACCGGTGGGAAGCGCAAGCGGTTGGTATTGGTGATTGCGGCAGCGGTTGTGCTATCAGTTTCTGCTTTGGCTGCTGGCGTCTGGCAGATTCGATTATTGGAGATGAACAGTGGTGACGAGTTGTCCTACTATTCGATTGCAGCAGAAGTGCCCAGGATTCCCCGAGAGGACTTTTCAGATGCGGTGTATGCAGCTATGGAGGAGATACGGCAGGCGTTCCTGGAGTGTTCACCTGAAGACAGCTGGTACCCTGGGGACTGGCGGACATACCTGGATAGCTGGTCTGCGTGCGAGAACTTCCTGGGGATTTCTTTGACGAACCCCTTGGAGGAAAGTGCGCTGGAGCAGGGCACTTATAACGGGATTGCATTTGACAGCGGGCTTCTTTACGGAAAAGAGGAGGAGACCCATTGTCTTGTACGGCTGATTGGAAATGCTGAAGGGATTATACAGAATGTGGGCGTAGAGACCGGTTATGTTTCCGGATTGAACCGGCTCACACTGAACATATCTCTGTGGCCGGAGGGGAGCGAGTGGGATATGGAACACGGTGCAGCCTGGGGGGACCAATTTGTGACGTTTCAAACGGAAGAGACTGCCACCGGCAGCGGACAGGCGGTCTTTTTAGTGACCCCATCCGTTTTGCAGGGCGGTTATGTTAGCATAGATGCCTATTTTGTGATGGGGAATGGTCTCTATCGGCTGGGAATCAGCGCTCCTGCAGGGCCCGGGCAGCAGGCTGAAGTTCGCAAATTGATGGAAGAGGTATTACAGCTGTTTTGAAAGAAGGGTTCCGGCTCTACTGAGCCGGAACCCTTCTTCAAATTTTATTCGTAGATGGGGAACTGCTGGCACAGGGCGTTGACTTCGCTGCGGACCTGATCTTTGCAGCCTTCGAAGTCCCGGGCTACCTGACCCATCCAGGCGGCAATCTTCACCATCTCGGGCTCTTTGAAGCCCCGGGAGGTGACAGCAGGCGTGCCCACCCGAATGCCGCTGGTGACAAAGGGCTTTTCCGGGTCGTTGGGAATGGCGTTCTTGTTGACGGTGATCTGAACCTCGTCCAGGCGGTGCTCAAACTCCTTGCCGGTAATGTGGAAGTTACGGACATCCACCAGCATCAGATGGTTGTCCGTTCCGCCGGAGACCAGGCGGAAGCCCTGTTTTACCAGCTCTTCAGCCAGAACTTTGGCATTCTTCACGATCTGCTCTCCGTAGGCCTTGAACTCGGGCTTCAGCGCCTCGCCGAAGCAGACAGCCTTGGCGGCGATGATGTGCTCCAGGGGGCCGCCCTGGGTGCCGGGGAACACAGCGGAGTTGATTTTCTTGTAGATCTCCTCGTCGTTGCAGAGGATCAGGCCGCCCCGGGGACCCCGAAGGGTCTTGTGGGTGGTGGTAGTGACCACGTCGGCATAGGGGATGGGGGAGGGATGGACTCCGGCGGCTACCAGACCGGCGATGTGTGCCATGTCCACCATCAGATAAGCACCTACCTCGTCCGCCACCTGGCGGAACTTGGCAAAGTCAATGATGCGGGGATAGGCGCTGGCACCGGCAATGATGATCTTGGGACGGCATTCCTTGGCGGTTTGGAGCAGGGCGTCGTAGTCGATGGTCTCATCTTCGCCCAGGCCGTAGGGAACCACATGGAAGTACTTTCCGGAGATATTCACGGGACTGCCGTGACTGAGATGGCCGCCATGAGCCAGATTCATGCCCAGGATGGTATCGCCGGGCTGTGCCAGGGCGAAGAAGGCGGCCAGATTGGCGTTGGCGCCGGAGTGGGGCTGGACATTGGCAAAGTTGCAGCCGAAGAGCTGACAGGCACGCTTGCGGGCGATCTCCTCGGTGACGTCCACGGCGTAGCAGCCGCCGTAATAACGCTTGCCGGGATAGCCTTCGGCGTATTTGTTGGTGAGGCAGGTGCCCATGGCCAGCATAACAGCCTCGCTGACAATGTTTTCGGAGGCGATCAATTCGATATTGCGGCGCTGACGGGCAAATTCCTCCTGAATGGATGCCCCCACTTCGGGATCCAGCCGGGAGAGGTACTCCATAGTCTCCTGAATCACGGAACGTTCCTCCTCATAAGAATTGTTAATGAAACAGTGAACACTATAAGGGTAACAAAAACACAGGGGCATGTCAAGATAAGGAGAGGTATTACCCTTACGAAGATTTCCCCAAAAAGAAGATGGAATTTGACGATTCCGGCAAATTGTGTTACTCCAGCCGGGCGGGGATGCCGTCCTCATAGAGGCCCCGCTCCGTCAGCACCCAGGGAATGGGATAATCATGGGGCTCCAGAGGGATCTCCTCCCGAATGAGCTTTTCCCGGCAGAGCAGCACAGCACCGCTGCGGTAGTGAGCCAAAAAACGGTCGTAATATCCCTGACCTTGCCCAAGACGGTGGCCCAGATGGTTGCAGGTGAGGCAGGGGAGGATGGCAAAATCTGTCTCGTCCACGGAGACAGTGGGCGCATCCTCCGGAGGTTCCGGGATACCGTACGCACCCGGGGAGAGTTGGGAAAGGGTTGTGATCTGCCGCAGTTCCATCATGCCCGGCCCGGTGCACAGGGGCACGCACAGCCGCTTACCGGCGGCCAGAGCGTTCTCCAGGATGGGGCGGGTGTCGATCTCATGGGGAGTGCCTACAAAGCAAAAGATGGTTCCGGCAGCCTGGTATTCCGGCATGGCGGTGAGATGGGCGGCGATGGCCTGATCGCTTTCACGGCGATATCGATCGGAAAGCTGGCGCTCCCGGGCGCGCATGACTGCGCGCAGCTGCTGTTTTTCCTCTTGTCGCGTCATGGCAGGGGGTCTTCCTCCTCCTTTTCCGGCCTGGACGCCCCGTAGGAGATGGCGTCCGTACCATATTTGCTGCGGATGTGATCCATAGCAGCTTCCAGTTGTTCCTGTTTTTTTCGTTTGGGAGCCTCCGCGGCGGTAAACAGATCCACCTGCTCATAGGCATCCGATGGCGTGGCCAGATGAATGGCAGTGACGGTCAGGGCCCGGATGGGGGACGGGGGCTTCCAAAGCTGCCCCGTCAGTTCCATGGCTGCTGCGGTGATATCCCGGATCAGGTGGGTAGGGGTGGAAAGCTGGGTTTGCCGGGAGCGGTCACGGAAGGCCGGATCCCGCACCGTTACCTGCACGCCGCCGGCATAGAGCCCATAGCGGCGCAGCCGGGTGGCCACGGAGTCCGCCAGCACGGCAATACCCCCCCGGACTTGTTCCCAGGTGGTGAGGTTCTGAGGGAAGGTGGTGCCGTTGCCTACGGATTTTACCGGTTCCCGGTCATACCGGGAGCGGACAGGGGAGGCGTCCAGTCCACAGGCGTACTCATGGAGCTGGGTGCCCAGCTTGCCCATCAGGGATTCCAGCATGTCTGTGGGGCAGGCTGCCAGATCCCCGATGGTTTTCACGCCGTATTGGGCCAGCAGCTTCCTGGCCGCACCCCCTACGAACAGCAGGTCTCCCACCGGCAGGGGCCAGACGATCTCCTTCCAGTTTTCCCGGGAAATGACGGTGGTGGCATCCGGCTTTTTATAGTCGCTGCCCAGCTTGGCAAAGACCTTGTTAAAGCTCACCCCTACGGACAAGGTAAGGCCCAGTTCCTCCCGAACCCGGCGGCGCAGGGTGTCCGCCAAAGCCGCGGCGTCGCCGCCGAAGAGGTGCAGGGAGCCGGTGACATCCAGCCAGCTCTCGTCGATGCCGAAGGGCTCCACCAGGTCGGTGTACTGCTCGTAGATGGCGTTGACCTGCTTGGAATAGACCCGGTAGCGGTCATGGTGAGGGGGCAGCAGGACCAGGGACGGACATTTTTTCTTGGCCTGCCAGATGGTCTCCGCTGTCTGGACACCGCAGCGCTTGGCAGGCTCGTTTTTGGCCAGGATGATGCCGTGCCGGGAGGAGGGATCGCCGCACACTGCCACTGGGAGGTGACGCAGATCCGGATGGCTCAACAGCTCCACGGAGGCAAAAAAGCAGTTCAAATCGCAGTGCAGAATGATCCTGTCCATGGCGGCCTCCTTTCCTGCATTCAATATAGCACATTTGTTCGGCGTTGAAAAGGGAAAAGACGGGAGCGGCACCAGACAGGCGCCGCTCCCGCAAAGGGTTTGTATTGTCCGCTCACAGGATGCCCATAAGCACCAGGGCCAGCAGTACGAAGGTGGCCAGCAGAGCCAGAGAGAAGAGTACGAAGCCGGCGTTGATCTTGCCGGTATTCTGCTGGAGGGTCTGGGATTCCGGCACCAGCTTGGCCCGGCGCAGTGCGGTGACCACGGGCTTGTAGAGCACCAGGATCAGCGCCATGTTGAGCCCGCCTTTCACCAGGTTAAAGGGAAGGAAGATGGTGGGCAGCATGGCGGCGATATCCCCGCGGCTGAAGTTGGTCATGTACAGGGGGGTGATCAGGTAGTTCCACAGCAGCATCACGGCAGTGAGAGCGATGACACCCAGGGTCAGACCAATGACAGCGCCTTTCTTGGTGTGGACTTTTTTATAGACGAAGGCGGCGGTGCAGCAGAAAGATGCGGTGGCCAGCACGTTCATGATCATGCCGATGGGGCCGGTGTCGCTGACGGTGAACATTTCCACCAGAGCCACCACAATGGAGATGATGGCAGCGGCCAGCGGGCCGAAGACGAAGCCGCCGATACAGATGACGGTGTCTTTCACATCCAGCTGCAAAAAGCCGGAGACCTGGGGCAGGGCCTTGCTCAGCAGCATCACCACATAAGCGATGGCGGTGAGCATACCCAGGGATGTAATGGTGCGGACATTCATCCGGGAACGGTTGACGGGGATGGCGTTGATATTGGGATCAGACATAAAAATGCACTCCTTTTGTTTGCTTGGAAACACCCTGGACGCTTTGACTTCTCCAAGGTGAACCAGCAACAAAGAAGTGCACACACATGCACGGCCCTGCCGCACTCATCTTCTTCCATCCAGACTGTGACTGTTGGTCCCGGAGTTGCACCGGATCAGCGGATACCCTATGGCATCCGGTCGCGGACTTTACCGCCAGTGGGGACTTGCACCCCGCCCTGAAGACAAAGTATTCAGTTGTTTTCCGTAGCCTAGTATACGATGCCTCTTGGAAAATTGCAACCCCTAAACGATAAAAATTGAAGCAGCCTCCGGGGATATTTGTATTCCCGGAGGCTGTGGGGTCAGTGGAAGAGATGATGGAACCGGCTTTGCAGCCAGGTGAGGGGTTTGGTTTGGGAAGCTTTGACGGTTTGCCTGGAGGCCGTTTCCTCCGCCAGGGTCAGCAGTTGCTGCTGGCAGTCCACCGGGGTGCCTTCCTGAGGCGGGAGCACATACTGCCCATCAGAGGTCAGCAGGCGGGCCTTGGTGTTGTCCGCCAGGCACAGCTCCAGGATCTGCAATACCTTTTTGCGGGCGTCCGGGTCGTACACCGGGACAGCCACCTCCACCCGGTGTTGGGTGTTGCGGGTCATGAAGTCTGCAGAGGAGAGGTAGATTTTGGCGCTCTCCCCTGTGCCGAACACATAGATCCGGGAGTGCTCCAGATACCGGCCCACTACACTGACAATCCGCAGGTTCTCGGTTTTCCCCGGTACCTGGGGCAGAATACAGCAGATGCCCCGGACAACCATATCCACCCGGACGCCGGCGCAGGAGGCCTGCTTGAGCTTCTCGATGATATCCGTGTCGGTGATGGAGTTGACCTTGATGCGGATGCGGCCGTTCTGCCGCTTGGTGATCTCCTGGTCGATGAGCTGCATGATGGTGGATTTCAAAGATACCGGCGCTACCAGCAGCTCTCGATAGTGCCCTTCCAGATTGGCGATGGACATGTTTTTGAAGAACTCCGCCGCGTCCCGGCCGATCCGGGGATCAGCAGTCATCAAGGAGAGATCCGTGTATTGCTCGGCGGTTTTCTCATTGTAGTTTCCCGTGCCGATCTGGGTGATGTACTTGACCTCGCCCCGTTCCCGCCGGGTGATGAGACAGATCTTGGAGTGGACCTTGTAGGACTCAAATCCGTAGATGACGGTGCATCCGGCTTCCTCCAGCCGTTCAGACCAGTCGATGTTGTTCTGCTCGTCGAAGCGGGCCCGCAGCTCAATGAGAACCGTGACATCCTTGCCGTTTTCGGCGGCGGCGCACAGGTATTCCACCAGCTTGGCCTTTCGGGCCAGGCGGTAGATGGTGATTTTGATGGAGAGCACCGTGGGATCCCAGGCCGCTTCGTGGATCAGGGAAAGGAAGGGAGCCATGCTCTCAAAGGGGAAGGAGAGCAGCCGGTCTTTCTTTTCCACCTGTCGGATGATGCTGCCCTCCGGCGTAATGCCGGCGGTGATGCAGGGCCGGTGGGGCGGATAGGTCATGGCGGCCTGCTTCACCGGGGAGAGCTTGGAGGAGAGGGAGAAGGCATAGTCCAGCTTCAGCGGCGCCCGGGTGATGAAGACCTGCTCCGGCTGGATGGGGAGCCGTTCCCGCAGATAGTTCAAAAAGGTAGCACTGATGGCGTGGGACAGCTCCAGCCGCACCGGGGCCATCCGCTGGCGCTGGCGCAGGACCTTCTTCATCTTCTTGCGGAAGTCCTCCTGTTCCAGCTCAAAGGCCTCGTCGTCGGGATTGATGTCGGCGTTGCGGGTAACGGAGAACACCACTTTTTCCAGGATCGTGTAGTTGGGGAACAGCTGGTCCAGATAGGTGAGGATGATCTCTTCCATGTGGATGTAGCGCAGCTCGCTGCCCGGCAGCACCAGAATGGGCGGCAGGGAGTCCGGCAGCTGGATGACGCCGAAGACCTCCTTGGACTTGTACTTCACCCAGGCGCCCACATGGATCACCTTGTTTTTCAGGTGGGGGAAGGGGTGGTGGGTGTCCACGATCTGGGGAGAGAGGATGGGAGCCACGGAGGATTTGAAGTACTGACGGACAAATTTCTGCTCTGAGGGAGCCAGCTCGGTAAATGCCAGGCGGCTGATGCCGTGGAGGCGCAGCTGGGCCTCCACAGCGTCGCAGATTTCCTCCCGCTTTTGGTAGAGAGGTGCCACCGCCTGGTAAATGGCCTCCAGCTGCTGTCCCGGCGTCCAGCCGGAGCGGTGATCTACCGCCTTGGGATTGACGGCATCCAGATCAAAGAGGCTTCCCACCCGGATCATAAAGAACTCGTCCAGGTTGCTGGTGAAGATGGAAATGAATTTCAGCCGTTCCAGCAGGGGGACGGTTTCGTCAGTGGCCTCCAGCAGCACCCGCTCGTTGAAGCGCAGCCAGGAGAGCTCACGGTTCTGCATAAAGGAAGGGTTATCCATGGTGTTCTGCTCCGTTTTTCTGAGATTCCAGCATAAAGTCCAGGTAGCCCTCCCGTACGCCGTACCGGCTGGTGAGTACGGTGCTGCTGCCATAGGTCTTGGCCACCACATGGAGGATCAGCGCCCCCGGCACCAGGGTGTGCACCCGATCCGGGGCGATCTTCAAAATTTGCCGCAGCAGCTTTTTGGGCTTCTTCTCGCTGCGGGAGAGCACCTCCCGGAAGAAGGTGCAGGGGTATTCCAGGCAGGCACCGTTGGGTTCGTCCCACTGCTGGTAGAGGGACAGCAGTCCCCGGGCGGAGCCGCCGATGGCGTAGAGAGGCTGGGAGACATACTCTCCGGTATCCGGCAGGGTCAGCGTCAGGGCGGACTTGAGTTCTGCCTCCATCTCCTTGAGCTCCCTGCCGGTGGGGAACAGCCCTGAGCAGAAGCGCCGGTAGAGATTCAAGGAGCCGAAGGGCAGGGACTCCGCCGCCTGGACCCGGCCCTCTTTGAAGAAAATCAGCTCGGTACTGCCGCCGCCGATGTCTGCCATCAATCCGCTGGAGCGATCCAGAGCCCGGGTGGCGCCCCGGTAGTCCAGCATGGCCTCCTCATAACCGGAGAGGACCCGAACCCGCATGCCGCACAGGTTTTCAATCTCCTGAAGAACATAATCCGTATTCTGGATATTGCGCAGGGAAGCGGTGGCGAAAGGGAATACCTGGCAATCCGGCAGCAGACTGAGGATCTGCTGGAAGTCCCGCAGGATGCTCACCAGCTTGCGTACACCATCCGGGGTCATGCGTCCCTGCTTGTCCACATAGGAGGCAAGACCCGCCGCCACCTTATTATTCAAGATGGGCTGCAACACTCCCTCCCGCAGCTGGTAGATCACCAGGCGGACAGTGTTGGATCCAATGTCGATGACACAGTACAAATCCATCATTCCTTTTTCCATAAACAGATTTCAGCGGCCCACTCCAGCCGATGGGCAGCCGGGAGTGTGCCGCGGGAACCGGGCATTTGGAGCCCGGAGAGATTTCTCCGACAGTATAGCATAGATTGCGTTCCGGCAAAGGCGCACTGGAGTTAAGCCTGTGATAAGTTTGTGTAAAACGGGAGGTATCTCATACATCCTTTTGGAAAAAATCTCGTGGCTTTTCCTTTACAAGAGAGAACGGTTGTTCTATACTGAAACCATATCTCCGGAGAGAGGAGGCGGTATCATGCGGGGAAGGCAGTCTGCGTGCTGTTTTACCGGGCACCGTCCCGGCAAGCTGCCCTGGCGGTATCGGGAGGAGGACCCCGGGTGCATCTCCCTGAAGCGGCGCATTGACGACGCGGTGGAGGCAGCTTACCAGGAGGGCTACCGTCATTTCCTGTGCGGGATGGCCCAGGGGTGTGATCTGTATTTCTGTGAGGCAGTGCTGGCGCTGCGCAGCCGCCATCCGGACGTGACGGTGGAGGCGGCGATCCCCTGTCCGACACAGGCTGAGGGATGGCCTCCGGATCAGCGGACGCGGTATGAGCGCCTGGTGGGTGCCTGTGATTTCGAGACCCTGGTGTCGGATCGATATACCTCCAGTTGTATGCAGCGCCGGGACCGGTATATGGTGGATCATGCGTCTCTTTTGATCGCCGCTTTTGATGGCTCCCCGGGTGGGACCCGTTATACCCTGGAGTACGCCATGCGGCAGGGACTGCAGATTGTGGACTTGCCCATTACAAAGGAAACTTAACAGGAAATTAACACGATTTTACAAAAGATTGATAGCGGGCCGCCTTGCTGACAGAGTATCCTATAAGGGAAAGAGGAGGGCGGTGGAGAGATGAATATCACGCCGTATATGAAAAAGCTGGAGACGGCGGGCTATACCGGAGAACTGCTGGATCGGGCTGTGGTCCTGGCTGGAGGGAACCGGGTGCTCTACCAAAGGCTCTATGAGGCGGTGGACAAGCTGTGCATGACGCCGGCGGCTGCCCTGTGTGCGCTGGAGCGCAAGGAAGCTCAGCGGCTGCAGGCATAAAAGAACAGATTGCGTTTAGGATCGGATCCGATTGCGGATCCGATCCTTTGATTTTTCTTGTGTCCATACGGCCTGGTATGATATGCTGGGGGACAGAAAGACGGCACCGCAACTTCAGATTGCGGAAGTTCTGCGGCGGGTTGCTGGACTGCCACCTGCCGGTTTGGTAAGATGTGTGCATCAAAATAAAGGAGAAGCACCATGACATTTGGAGAGAAATTACAGCGCCTGCGCCAGCGGGCAGGCATGAGCCAGGATGCCCTGGCGGAGAAGCTGGGGGTCAGCCGGCAGGCGGTATCCCGCTGGGAGCGGGATGAGACCATGCCGGAGACGGACAAGGTCATCGCTCTGGCAGAACTCTTCGGCGTCACTACGGACTATCTGCTGCGGCCCCAGCCGGAGCAGTCCCGGCAGGAAGCGACGCCCGCCGGCGGTGGGACATCCCGCCGGGCGGACAGACGGGAAGGCGATGTGCTGGACCGGCTGGGTTACCTGGCCAAGACCAAAGGATACCTCCTGGGCTGGGTGCTTGTCGCCTGGGGAGTGCTGGATCTGGTGACGCTGCTGCTGATGGGAGTGGGCGTTTTGAATTTTATGTTTTGGTGAAGGAGGAGAGAATCTTGAGTATTGTAGGAGGCGCTCTGGGAATGGGTACGCTGCTCCTGATTCCGGTGCTGTATGCGGCATTGAAGATCGTGGCGGGCGTGTTGGTGCTCCACTATGGAAAGCGGTATGCGGAGAAAGTAAAGCGGGAGGAGGAAGCGCCGTGAAAAATATATTCTGGGGATTTTTCTTCCTGTTTTTGAATTTTAACCTCACCGTCAACCAGCATACCCTCAATGTGTTGCCGGATTTTGTGGGGTGCTGGCTGCTGTACCGGGGGGTTGAAGAGCTGGAATGCGAGAGCAAACGTTTTTCGGCCCTCCCACCCTTTGCCGTGGGCCTGGGTATCTACACTGCGTTAATCTGGATTGGAGACCTGCTGGGGGTGAGTACCGGAAGCTGGATCAGTGTCCTGCTTGGGATCGTTGCATCGGCTGTGGAGCTGTACATCGCCTGGGGCGTGATCCAGGGCCTCCGGGAAGCGGAGGAGCACCGGCAGGCAAGCTTGAATACTGCCGCCATGTATCAGGCCTGGATGGTGCTGTTGGTAACACAGATTGCTGTCTATGCCATCCAGCTGATGGGACTTGCGCTCTGGAGCCTGGCTGCTGCTTTGGCGGTGGTGTGCATTTTGGCGGGGCTGGTTGGTATCATCCTCTTTTTGGTGGCGGTGTGGCGATCCAGGAAGCTCTATGAGGCGCTGCCCCCGCTGCAGGAGGAACTGTGAAAGGAAGCGGCTTGATGGAAGTGGTACTGCCCCTCTCCCGCCTGGGGGAGATGACGGCCTACATGGACGAACGGGTCTCCCGGCATCTCCATGAGGGCCAGAGTGAGGCCTTTGAGGGCTTTGAGGAGTTTGACCTCATTGCCTTTGACTGGTACGATGTCCACAGCGACTGGACGGAGGATTCCCGCTTTTTGCTGTATCTGGATCGGGAGCATCTCCTTTGCTTTTGTGAGGAGGAGCGGGGACTCCGGCGGGCCCGGGAGATCTTTTCCGGCCTGGAGGAGGAGCAGAATCTTTCCCACCCCCAGCGGCTCTACCGCTTCTTTGCCCGGCTGCTGAACGGGGATATGGATCATCTGGATCAGCTGGAAGGGGAGATCGTTCAGGGGGAGGAGGCCGTCCTCTCCCGGGATGACGACACCTGCCTGGAAAAGGTGGTGACCTGGCGGCGGGAACTGCTGCGGCTGCGGCGGTACTACGAGCAGCTGGATTCCATCTTCCGGGAGCTGGCGGAAAATGAGAACGGCCTGCTGCAGCGGGAACAGGCCCGCCGCTTTGCAAATTTGGGCAACCGGACGGAGCGGTACCTCAACAGCGTCCAGGCCCTGCGGGAGTCTGTGGCCCATCTCCGGGAGGCCTATCAGTCCCAGCTGTCCATCCGGCAGAACGACCTTATGAAGGTCTTTACCGTGGTGACGGCGGTGTTTTTGCCCCTGACGCTGCTGACGGGGTGGTACGGCATGAATTTCACCTATATGCCGGAGCTCCACTGGCGGTACGGCTACCCGGTGATGGTAGTCTTGGGCGTGGTGATCGTGGCCGGGCTGATATACTGGTTCAAACGGAAGAAATGGCTGTAAGAGGTCTTGCAATTTTAACGGGAAACAGGTAAAATACCCATACAATTTCATAGATTGTGAGCTGGGGAGCTTGTGGTACAGGCTGAGAGGAAGTTGAAAAACTTCGACCCGTGTGAACCTGATTTGGGTAATGCCAACGTAGGGAGTCATCATACATCTGCTGCGGATCGCTCCGCATGACGCCCTTCCTGGATTGGAAGGGCGTTTTTGCTGCCGGAGAGACCCGGCTCGCGGTCAGAACAAAAGGAGGAATATTCATGGAATGGTTTGTAAACGGTGAGGGCGGTCTCACCACCGCGGGATATGCGGTGAACATCGGACTGCTGGCGGCCTTTCTGCTGGTGGGGTTGGCCCTCTCCGGCGGCGGAGCGCGCAAGGGCATGAGCGCCCGGCACCTGGCTTTCTGCGCCATGGCGCTGGCGCTGGCCTTTGTGACATCCTACATCAAGCCCATCCCCCAGATGCCCTACGGCGGGTCTGTGACCCTTTTGAGCATGCTCTTCATTGTGCTGGTGGGCAACTGGTACGGCATCAAGACCGGTGTTCTGGTGGGTCTTGCCTACGGGATACTGCAATTTTTGCAGGAGCCTTACTTCCTGACGCTCTTCCAGGTGTGCTGCGACTATGTCTTTGCCTTTGGGGCCCTGGGCATTTCCGGCCTTTTCCGCAACCGGAAAAACGGATTGCTATGGGGATATATCGCAGCGGTTTTCGCCCGGGGATTCTTCCACTCTCTGGGTGGGTACCTCTACTGGATGGACTATATGCCGGAGAACTTTCCCCAGTCTCTCAAGGCGGTCTATCCCATCGTGTACAATTACAGCTACCTGTTGGTGGAGGGCATCCTCACCGTCATCGTCATCCGGGTCCCTGCCGTGGCATCCGCCCTGGAGCGGGTGAAGAAGCAGGCAGCACAGTAAAAAAAGACTCCCCCGTACCGGACAGTACCGGCGCGGGGGAGTCCTTTTATCGCTTTTGGCTGCAGCCTGAGCAGCGGGCGCAGTTGCCGCTGCACCCTGTTTTGTGCCTGGCACAGGCGCGCAGGGCAAGGGCCAGCCAAATACCCAAAAGAGCGAGTATGATCAGTTCCATACAATCATCCTCCTTTAGACCAGAGACAGCAGGTGATAGGCCAGGAAGGATACAATCCAGGCAATCACACACTGGCTCAGCGCCACCCCGGCGGCCTTCCAGCCGGAGCCCAGCTCCCGTTTCACTGCGGAGATGGCGGCAACGCAAGGGGTGTAGAGCAGCGTGAACACCAGGAAGCTCCCGGCGGTCACAGGGGTGAAGAGGGTACCCAGAGCAGCGGAAGTGACATCGGCGCCGCTGCCGGTGAGGATCCCCAGGGTGGAGATGACAGACTCCTTGGCAATGAAGCCGGTGATGAGGGCGGTGGAGACCCGCCAGTCCCCGAAGCCCAGGGGGGCGAAGAGGGGAGCCAGAATGGTACCCACTGCAGCCAGCAGGCTGTCGGCACTGTTCGTCACCACATTGAGCCGGGTGTCGAAGGTCTGGAGGAACCAGACGATGATGGTGGCCACGAAGATGATGGTGAAAGCCCGGGTCAAAAAGTCCTTGGCTTTATCCCAGCACAGCTGTCCCACGCTGCGGGCGGAGGGAAAACGATAGTTGGGCAATTCCATGACAAAGGGGACGGGATTGCCCCGGAAGGCGGTGGCGCCCAGCACCTTGGCTGCCACGATGCCCACCAGGATCCCCAGAAGATACAGCCCGATCATTACCAGAGGCGCAGCTTGGGGAAAGAAAGCGGCGGAAAACACCGCGTAAATGGGGATCTTGGCGGAGCAGCTCATAAAGGGCGTCAGGAGAATGGTCATCCGGCGGTCCCGCTCCGAGGCCAGCGTCCGGGTGGACATGATGGCGGGGACGGAGCAGCCAAAACCGATGAGCATGGGGACGATGCTGCGGCCGGAGAGGCCAATCTTCCGCAGCAGCTGATCCATGACAAAGGCCACCCGGGCCATGTAGCCGGTATCCTCCAGAATGGAGAGGAAGAAGAACAGCACCACGATAATGGGCAAAAAGCTCAGTACACTGCCCACGCCCGCGAACACGCCGTCAATCACCAGGCTATGTACCACCGGGTTCAGGCCGTAGGCGGTCAGGGCACTGTCCACGGCAACGGTGAGAGCGTCGATGCCTGCGGCCAGCAGGTCGGAGAGGATTGCTCCAATCACGTTGAAAGTCAGATAGAAAATGGCCAGCATGATGCCGAAGAAGATGGGCAGGGCCAGGTATTTGTTGGTGACGATCCGGTCGATGGCCTCGCTGCGCCGGCGCTCCCGGGATTCCCGGCATTTCACTACCGTACCGGCGCAGACCTTTTCGATGAAGTCGTAACGCATATCCGCCAGGGCGGCGTTACGGTCCATGCCATGTTCTGCTTCCATCTCCTGAACGCTGTGCTCAATGAGTTCCAGCTCGTTTTGATCCAGTTCCAGCCGGGAGACGATATCCTCGTCGCCCTCGATCAGCTTGGTGGCCGCAAAGCGTACGGGAATCCCGGCAGACTGGGCGTGGTCTTCGATCTGGTGAACCACGGCGTGAATGCACCGATGGACTGGGCCGGGGGCGCAGAAGTCGTAGACGGTGGGGAGGATCTTTCCTCTGGCTGTGAGGACGGCGATTTTCACCAGTTCGTCCACACCCTCATTCTTTGCCGCAGAGATGGGGACCACCGGGATGCCCAGCTCCCGGGACATGGCCTTGACGTCGATGGTGCCGCCGCTGCCGGTGACCTCGTCCATCATGTTGAGGGCCAGTACCATGGGGATGCGCATTTCCAGCAGCTGCAGCGTCAGATAGAGGTTGCGCTCAATGTTGGTGGCGTCCACGATATTGATGATGCCGTCGGGCTTTTGATTCAGAATGAAATCCCGGGTGACGATCTCCTCCGGGGTATAGGGCCGGATGGAGTAGATGCCCGGCAGATCCACCACCGTGCAGTCCTTTTGCCCCCGGATGGCGCCGGACTTCTGATCCACCGTGACGCCGGGAAAGTTGCCCACATGCTGGTTGGAGCCGGTGAGCTGATTAAAGAGCGTGGTCTTGCCGCAGTTTTGGTTTCCGGCCAGGGCGAAGATCATGATATACGCACCTCCACGTCGATGTTGCGGGCGTCCTCCTTGCGTAAAGACAGGGAATAGCCCCGAACCCGCAGTTCCAGGGGGTCTCCCAGGGGCGCGATCTTTTCCACACGGACGGCGGTTTTGGGAATGAGCCCCATGTCCAGCAGACGGCAGCGCAGGGCGCCCTGTCCCCCTACCCGGGTAATCACGGCCTCTTGGCCGATGGGAAGCTGATCCAATGTCATAATAGGTTCCTCCTATAAAGTTAGCATATTCTAACTATTGAGAGCTTAACACGACTAACTCCTGCCGTCAAACAGGAATTTGTCAAAATATGCATGAAAGTTTTCCAGTGGATTTGTGAAATAGGGAGAGGCGCTGGATCTTCTTGCGAAAGCAGGCGGGTCCATGGTATACTGCCAGAGAGGTGATATATCATGTTTTCATTCAATCATTTTAATTTTAATGTTTCCGACCTGGACAAGTCCCTGGCGTTTTACAAGGAGGCGTTGGGCCTGGAGCCGGTAGGAGAGCGGAAAGTGGCCCAGGACGGCAGCTTTATCATCGTTTACCTGGGGGACAGCAAGACGAATTTCCGCCTGGAGCTGACGTGGCTGCGGGATCATCCCCAGAAATATGATTTGGGAGAGTGTGAGTTCCATTTGGCTCTGCGGGCGGAGGACTATGAGGCAGCTCATACACAGCATCAAAAAATGGGCTGCATCTGCTTTGAAAACCCTGCCATGGGGATCTATTTCATCACGGATCCCGACGGATACTGGATCGAGATCATTCCCGCTTGATAGGCGGGATGGGCGTCCGGCAGGCGCAATAGAGCACGGCCGGATCGAAATAAACGATGGGTGCGGTGAAGGGGGCGCGGCTGGAATGAAAAAAATGTGGACGTGGATGCTGTCTGTAACTCTCCTGCTGAGCCTGACTGCCTGCGGCAGCCAGGGGGTCAGCGAGGGGCGCACGGGAGATACCATGGAGACCTATTTCTTTGCATTTACAGTCAACAGCGCGTATTTGACCGGGGAGTACGCGGGTTATACGCCTGCAGAGGGAAAGCAGCTCCTGGTGGCGGATGTGACGGTAAAGAATACCTACCGGAAGAGCATCGAAATGTATGACATGGATTTCCAGTTGGGCTGGGGAGAGACAGACGACGCCTTTACGTATCCCATTACTACCGACCTTGAGACATTGGAAGAGCTGGAACCTGTGGGAGAGCACCAGCTGCCTGGAACCTATACGCTGGCGATTGATGAGGAGCGAACCGGTGAGCTGGTGTATGAGGTACCGGCGGGCCAGGCGGACTTCTCCATTTCCTATTTGGAACTGTTTGACGACGGCACAGAGGAGGGGGACACGGGCGACACCTATTTTGTGTATTTCACCGCTGAGGACAGCGCCACCAAAACGGTGTGACGGCTGCGGGCCTCGTCGCTTTATAAAAAAACACCGCCGCAAATAGCGGCGGTGCTTTTTTCTTGTTGTTACCACACCAGCGTGGCGAAATAATCCTCCACGGTCTCTGCCCGGCGGATCAGTTCCACGGAGCCGTCCTCCTTGAGCAGCAGCTCGGCGGAGCGAAGCTTGCCATTGTAGTTATAGCCCATGGAGTGACCGTGAGCGCCGGTATCGTGGATCACCAGCAGATCGCCCATGTCGATCTTGGGCAGCATCCGATCCACAGCAAACTTGTCGTTGTTCTCGCACAGTCCGCCCACCACATCGTACTTGTGGTCGCAGGGGGCGTTCTCCTTGCCCATGACGGTGATATGGTGATAGGCACCGTACATGGCGGGGCGCATGAGGTTGCAGGCACAGGCGTCCACACCGATATATTCCTTATAGATGTGCTTTTCGTGGGTGGCCCGGGTCACCAGGTGGCCATAGGGGGCCAGCATATAGCGACCAAGTTCCGTATAGAGGGCCACATCGCCCATCCCGGCAGGCACCAGGATCTCCTCATAGGCCTTGCGGACGCCCTCGCCAATGACGGCGATGTCGTTTTCCGGCTGATCCGGACGGTAGGGGATGCCCACGCCGCCGGAGAGGTTGATGAAGGTGATGTGGCAGCCGGTCTCTTCCTTCAGATCCACTGCCAGCTGGAAGAGGATCCGGGCCAGGGCCGGATAGTAGTCGTTGGAGAGGGTGTTGGAGGCCAGGAAGGCGTGGATCCCGAACTCCTTGGCGCCCATATCCGTCAGCTTTCGGTAGGCCTCGGCGATTTGGGAGCGGGTCATGCCGTATTTGGCGTCGCCCGGATTGTCCATCACCTGGAAGCCTTCCCGGGTCTCACCCAGGGTGAAGACGCCGCCGGGATTGTAGCGGCAGCAGACCTTCTCCGGAATATGGCCGATGGAATCCTTCAAAAAGTCCACCAACGTCAGATCATCCAGGTTGATGATGGCGCCCAGCCGGTCTGCCAGCTGGAACTCCTCTGCGGGCGTATTATTGGAGGAGAACATGATCCCTTCGCCGGTGACGCCGCATTTCTCCGCCATCATCAGCTCCGTCAGAGAGGAGCAGTCGCACCCGCAGCCTTCCTCTTTGAGGATCTTCAAAATAGCGGGGGTGGGGGTGGCCTTTACGGCGAAATACTCCCGGTAACCGGGATTCCACGCAAAGGCGGCTTTCAGGCGGCGGGCATTCTCCCGGATCCCTTTTTCGTCGTAAATATGAAAGGGGGTAGGGTACTGGGCAGCGATTTTTTCCAGCTGCTCCTTGGTGACAAAGGGCGTTTTCATGATGTGACCTCGAATCCTTCCGTGTGGGTCTGATCCTGGTGGATCGCAGATACCGTTTATTTTACGAGCTTTCCTGCATATCTGTCAAGAAGTTTGTAAAAAAATTGACAAAGCGGGGAAATTTTCCCTACGCTGTTCTTTCAAAAAAATAGCCCTTGTCTTCGGCTTCCCGGCGCATTACAATAAGAGGGAAAACAGGCCGCCAAAAGGCGGGGAAAGAGGCAGGTTATGGAAACAATTACAGTCAATGCCATGGGAGAGCAGTGCCCCATCCCGGTGGTGAAGGCCACCCGGGCCCTGCGCCAGATGCGTGAGCCTGGGATTCTGGAGGTGTTGGTGGACAACGAGATCGCCGTGCAGAACCTCACCCGCATGGCCGCCGGCCACCATCTGGAGGCCAAGGCGGAAAAGAGAAGTGAGGGCGCCTACGCCGTCACCATGGAGGTCAAGACTCCCGTGGGCGACGCCCCGGCGGAGGAGCCGGAGATGATCGCCTGCGTGCCGGATACCCGGGGCTCTCTGGTGGTGGCGGTGGATACCGACAGTATGGGCCGGGGCAGTGATGAGCTGGGCAGGACGCTGATGAAGGGCTTTCTCTTCGCGGTGAGCCAACTGCCCCAGCTGCCTGCCACCATGCTCTTCTATAACGGCGGCGCCAAACTGACGGTGGAGGGCTCCGATTCTCTGGAGGATCTCAAGAAGCTGGAGGCCCAGGGGGTGGAGATCCTCACCTGCGGCACCTGCCTGAACTTCTACGGCCTGACGGAGAAGCTGGCGGTGGGTTCCGTCACCAACATGTACTCCATCGTGGAGAAGCTGGCGGGAGCCGGAAAGGTCATCAAGCCGTGATCTATCTGGATAACGCCGCCACCACCCGCCCCAAGCCCCCCGGCGTGGCGGAGGCGGTGGTGGCCGCCATGGAGTCTTACGGCAACAGCGGCCGGGGCGCCCACGAGGAGGCCCTGGCGGCCTCCCGTACGGTGTATGGCGTCCGCTGCCGGGCGGCAGAGCTCTTCGGCAGCCAGCATCCGGAGCGGGTGGCCTTCACCCCCAACTCCACCGCCGCGCTGAACATTGCCATCGCCGGGGCACTGGGGCCGGGAGACCATGTGATCTCCACGGACCGGGAGCACAACTCCGTGCTGCGGCCCCTGTACCGCCTGCGGGCAGCAGGGGCAGCAGTGGATTTTGTCCCGGCGGATGAAAACGGCCAGCTGGATTACAGCGCTTTTGAACGGCTGCTGCGGTCCGATACGAAGGCTGTGGTGTGTACCCACGCCTCCAACCTTACCGGTGATTTGACAGACATCGAGTTCGTGGGGGATTTCTGCCGCCGTCATGGCTTGCTGTTCATACTGGATGCTTCCCAGACGGCAGGGGTATTTCCCATCGATATGGAGCGCCAGCACATCGGCGTGGTGTGCTTTACCGGCCACAAGGGGCTCATGGGCCCTCAGGGTACCGGCGGCTTGTGCGTGGGGGAGGGTATAGAGCTGCGGCCTTTCCTGGTGGGAGGCACCGGGGTACACAGCTATTCCGAGACCCAGCCGGAGGACTATCCCACCCGGCTGGAGGCCGGGACCCTCAACAGCCACGGCCTGGCGGGCCTGGGTGCTGCACTGGACTTCTTGAAATCCACCGGGCCGGAGACCATCCGCCGCCATGAGCAGGCGCTCTCCCGCCGGTTTTACGAGGCTGTCCGGGATCTTCCCGGTGTCCGGGTGTATGGGGACTTTTCCGCACCGGAGCGGGCGGCCATTGTGGCCCTGAATATCGGAGATCTGGACTCTTCCCAGGTATCTGACGAGCTGGCGGAGCGCTTCGGCATTGCCACCCGGCCCGGGGCCCACTGTGCCCCCAGGCTTCACCGCTGTTTGGGGACTGTGGATCAGGGAGCCGTCCGGTTCTCCTGGTCCTGGTTCAATACCCAAGAGGAAACGGACACTGCGGCGGAGGCCGTGGCGGTTCTGGCAAAGGAAGCGGAGTGACATGCGGGAGAAGAAAGAGACCTTCATCGTGACCTTTCGCACCACCACCGGGGCCATGGCTATGGAACAGCGCTGCTGGGCCTCCGGGCTTCCCGGGCGGCTGATCCCGGTGCCCCGGGCTATCACCGCCGGGTGCGGCATGTGCTGGGCGGCGCCTCCGGATGCCCGGGATGCCCTGGAGGAACTGGTGATGAAAGAGCACTTGGATGTGGACGGATTGTATGCTATACTGCTCTGAGAACCGCGCAGCGGCGCGGCAGCGAAAGGGGAGCTTGTATGGCCGGAATTTGTGAAGAGTGCGTCCACTACGATTACGACGAGGAGCTGGACGCCTACTACTGTACCATGGACCTGGATGAGGACGAGATGGAGCGCTTTTTGCGCAGTGCCAACAACGCCTGCCCCTTTTACCGCCGGGGCGACGATTATGAGACTGCCCGGCGGCAGTGAGGAGGAACAGGCATGGAACTGGTGGATCTGTACGATGAAAACCGCGCGCCCCTGGACCGCACGGCTGAGCGCTATGGGCCCAAGGGCCCTGGAGAGTACCGGACGGTGGTGCACGTATGTGCCTTTTCCCGGGATGGCCGGTTTTTGATCCAGCGGCGCACGGAAAATAAGCACATCTGGCCCGGTCGTTGGGATTTGTCCGTAGGCGGCGGGGTGGATGCCGGAGAGACCAGCCGCCAGGCGGCGGAGCGGGAGTTCCGGGAGGAACTGGGGTATCCTCTGGACCTGGGGACACTGCGCCCGTCGGTGACGGTGAATTTCGACGGCGGCTTCGACGACTTTTTCCTGACGGTGCTGGATCTGGATCTGGATGCACTGACCCTCCAGCCGGAGGAGGTGGCGGAGGTCCGCTATGTGACCCTGGCCGAGGCGGAGACTATGGCGGCGGACGGACGCATGATCCCTTATCCGCAGGGCTTTTTACGGTTTTTGTATGAGATGCGGGAGACCTTCGGGTTTCCAACCAAGTGAAATAAGGGAAAGGCGCCGGTTTCCCGGCGCCTTTTCCTTACAGATTTTCCGGGGGAAGCTCCAGCAGATGCATCATGGAGACCTCATAGGCGATGCGGGTCTCGGGGCCCGCATCCGTGAGCTTTTGATAGGGGCGGCTTTGGATCCGTCCCTCCAGGGCCAGCGGATCGCCCACCTGTAATTTTGCCGTGCGAAGAGCCAGCTGTCCCCAGGCGATGACCGGCAGATAGTCTGCCCGCCCATACTTGCGGGACACCGCCAGCATCAGATCACAGATGCTGCGTCCCAGCGGCGTTTTGCGGAAAGTGGGAGGCTTGCACAGGGCTCCGGTGAGGTAAATGTGGTTGCAGGCCTCTCCGGTGGGCTCCTCCAGCTCCATGGCATAGACCGTCAGCACCAGGCGGCTGCCCACGCCGCTGCGGTTGTTGAAGGAGCGCAGCTGGCCCCGCAGGCGCAGGGGAGCTCCCGGCTGGACCTCTGCGGCCATGGCTTCCGGCAGCAGTACGGGCAAGAGATCTTCCTGGCCGGAGAGCCGGGGGACAGAGAGCTGACAGCGGAAAAAGCGGGTGCCGTGGTTTTCGTGGGACAGAACTGGGGGCTCGGGCACCAGGCCCTCCAGCCGCACATCGTTTCGGATGGGTTCGTTCATCGTATCGTCCACCTCTCGGTCGTGTCAGAGTCGTGATGTTTGACTCTATGCCGGGCACGTCCGGGATAGACCTCTTGTGTGGGGGAAAGATGATGTGTATAATGATTCTATCGGTTAGGCCGCTCCGGCGGCCGTTGGGAGGCGTCTATGGCAAACCTGATGGATTATCTGGACTGGCGGGGAGACCTGACATTGGATCAGGATCCCTTCAACGAGGTGGATAATCTGATTTTGGCGGAACTCTCCTTTGTGGATTTCGGCGGCATTGTGCCGCCTCCCGGTAAGGGGGGGAGTGTTCCCCTCTGCGACGCGGCGGAGGCCTTTTTCCGTCAGCACCCAGAGGGAGAGCCCATTGAGATGGGTGTCCTGGTGCCTGATGAGATCCCGGACATGCTGCGAAAAATGGCGTCGTCGCCCCGCTTTGGCGGCATGCGGCTGGGCGGCTTTGCCGACTGGCTGGATGAGGGCAGGGGAGAGCAGTTTGCCGCTTTGACGGTGGAGACCGGAGACGGCCGGCTGTACCTCTCCTTCCGGGGGACGGACGACTCTCTTGCCGGCTGGCAGGAGGACTTTTACCTGGCATTCATGCCCCAGGTGCCGGCCCAGGCTATGGCGGTGCAGTATGTGCGTGATATGGCTCGGCA
>CAJKKQ010000033.1 GCA_905200545.1 uncultured Oscillibacter sp. | reverse complement strand
GCGGTACTTGCGTACCGCCAGGTCGATGATCCGGGCATTGGCCTGGTGGAAGACAAAGAAGTCCACATCATCCACGGTTTTGCCGGTTCTGGCGAGAACCTGGTCGATGCAGTAGGGCACTGCCTCCACGGCAAACTTGAAGACCTTGGTGCCCTCCATGTAAATGAGGCTGGGCACGCCGGTTTCCACGCCCGGGACCCGCAGCATCTGGTCGTTGCCGTGACAGCCCAGGATGGCGGAGATAGAGGGCCATTCCGGCCGGGACTCCACCACCACGGCCCCGGCGCCGTCGCCGAAGAGGATGCAGGTACCACGGTCTTCCCAGTTGGTGATGCGGCTGAGATTTTCCGCGCCGATCACCAGGCCGTACTTGCGCTCCGAGGCATTCAAAAGGCACTCCATGGTGTGCAGGGCGTAGAGAAAGCCGGTGCAGGCGGCGTTGAGGTCAAAGCAGACGGTGTCGTGGGGCAGCCCCAGATCCCGCTGCACACAGCAGGCGGCGGAGGGCACCAGGGTGTCCGGCGTCAATGTGGCCACGATGCACGCGCCGATCTGGTCCGCCGTGATACCGGCGTTTTCCAGGGCACGGCGGGCCGCCATCACCGTCATGTCGGTGATGGTCTCACCCTCCGCCAGGTGGTGGCGGTGGGTGATGCCGGTGCGGCTGGTGATCCACTCGTCATTGGTGTCCACGATTTTGGCCATATCCTCATTGGTGACTAGCTTGGAGGGGACGCCTCTGCCGGTTCCCAGGATTTTGATTCCGTTCATTGCTCCTCCTTCTGGGGAGCGGGTGCCCCCATGGCTCTGAATTTCTGATAGCGGGCCGCCGCAAGGGCAGGGCCCCGCATGCGGTCCAGCTCCGCCAACTGGCGGACCAGGCAGCGGTCCAGCTGCCGGAAGGCGATGGCGGGGGCCAGATGGGCGCCGCCGTCGGGTTCGGGCACCACGTCATCGATGACGCCCAGGTTCAGAAGGTCCTCCGCCGTCATTTTCATCAGCTCGCAGGCCTCGTCGTGGCGGGAGGCGTCCTTCCAGAGAATGGAGGCGAAGCCCTCCGGGGAGAGAATGGCGTACACGGCGTTCTCCAGCATCAGTACCCGGTCCGCCACCGCCAGGGCCAGCGCACCGCCGCTGTTGCCCTCGCCGGTGATGACGGCGATGATGGGCACGGTCAGACGGCTCATTTCAAACAGGTTCCGGGCGATGGCCTCTCCCTGGCCGCGGGCTTCCGCTTCCAGACCGGGATAGGCGCCGGAGGTGTCGATGAGGGTGATGATGGGACGGCGGAACTTCTCCGCCTGACGCATCAGCCGCAGGGCCTTGCGGTAGCCCTCGGGACTGGGCATGCCGAAGTTGCACTTGAGGTTTTCCTCCAGGGTCTTGCCCTTGCGGGTGCCGATGATGGTGACGGGGCGGCCGTGGAAGAGGGCCACGCCCCCCAGGATGCCGGCGTCTTCGCCGCACAGGCGGTCGCCCTTGCACTCGAAAAAGTCGGTGAAGAGGGCGTCAATATAGTCGGTGATGTTGGGCCGCTGGGGATTGCGGGCGATGGCCACCCGCTCCGCGGCGGTGAACTGGCTGCTCATGGGCGGCCTCCTTTCTCATGCAGGCGCAGCAGCTGGGAGAGGGTCTCCCGCATCCGCACCCGGGGAACTACCGCGTCCACGAAGCCGTGCTCCTCCTGATATTCCGCCCGCTGGAATCCCTCAGGCAGCGTTTCACCGATGGTCTGCTGGATCACCCGGGGGCCGGCAAAGCCGATGAGGGCGCCGGGCTCTGCCAGGATGATGTCACCCAGGGAGGCGAAGCTGGCGGTGACGCCGCCGGTGGTGGGGTCTGTCAGCACGGAGATATACAGGAGTCCTTTTTCGGAAAAGCGGGCCAGGGCCGCGCTGGTCTTGGCCATCTGCATCAGGGAGAGGATCCCCTCCTGCATCCGGGCGCCGCCGCTGGCGGCAAAGAGGATCAGGGGCAGCCGGTTGCGGGTGGCGTAGTTGATGGCCAGGGTGAGCTTTTCCCCCACGGCGGCGCTCATGGAGCCCATGAGGAAGCGGCTGTCCAGTACGCCCACCACGCATTTGTGGCCGCCGATGGCACCGGTGGCGGTGACCACCGCCTCGGTGAGGCCGGTCTTCCGCTGGGCCGCCTGGAGCTTTTCCTTGTAGCCGGGGAAGGAGAGGGGGTCGCCGGCGGGGAGCTTTTCAAAGAGTTCCCGGAAGGTGCCGGGATCCAGTACGGAGCTGAGGCGGTAATAGGCCCCCATGGGGAAGTGGTAGCCGCACTTGGGGCACACGGAGAGCTCCTGGGCCACCAGACGCCGCTCGCTTTCCTGGCCGCACTTGGGACACTTGACCATCTTGTCGCCGGGAATATAGTTGTCCCGCATGGCTTTCATGGCCAGCAGCCGGGCCCGGCGGCGGGCAAAAATGGAATCGCTCACGCCTCTTCCTCACTTTCAGAAAGCCGCCGGCTGAAGTCCAGCAAGGACGGCAGGTTCTCGTCCAGGAAAGCCGTGGTGCAGGCGCCCCGGACAAAGGTGGGATGGTACAAAATCTGGTAGCTGAGCTCCGCGTTGGTGGGGAAGCCCTCCAGGGTAAACTCCTCCAGGCAGCGGCGCATCTTGCGGATGGCCTCCAGCCGGGTGGGGGCGTGGACCAGGAGCTTGGCTGCCAGAGAGTCGTAATAGGGGGAGAGGGTGCAGCCGCTGTACAGGGCGGAGTCCACCCGGACACCGGCGCCGCCGGGGAAGTGGAGGAACTCCACCTTACCGGGGCAGGGCCGGAAATCGTTGGCGGGATCCTCGGCGTTGATGCGGCACTCGATGGCGTGCCCCTGCAGATGCACATCCTCCTGGGTAATGCTGAGGGGGAGGTCCGAGGCGATGCGCAGCTGTTCCCGCAGCAGGTCTACCCCGGTGATGAGCTCGGTGACGCCGTGCTCCACCTGGATCCGGGTGTTCATTTCCATGAAGTAGAAGTGCTCCCCGTCACCGTCCAGCAGAAATTCCACGGTGCCGGCGCTCTCGTAACCCACGGCCCGGGCAGCCCGGACGGCGGCCTCGCCCATCTTTTCCCGCAGCTGCGGCGTCAGGCACCGGGCGGGGGCCTCCTCGATGAGCTTCTGATTACGGCGCTGGACGGAGCAGTCCCGGTCTCCTAGGTGGATGGTGTGGCCCTGGCGGTCAGCCAGTACCTGGAACTCGATGTGACGGGGCCGCAGCACCAGCTTTTCCAGATACATCTCGTCGTTGCCAAAGCAGGCCTGGGCTTCGGCCTTGGCCTCCGCGTAGGCGGAGGCCAGATCTTCGGGGCGGTCGCAGCGGCGGATGCCCCGCCCGCCGCCGCCGGCACTGGCTTTGAGCAGCACCGGATATCCCACGGCCTCCGCCGCCGCCAGGGCGTCCTCCACAGAACGCACCGGGCCGTCGGAGCCGGGGGTCACCGGCACGCCGGCGGCACGCATGATGTCCCGGGCGGCGGACTTGGAGCCGGCCTTGCGGATGGTGTCGCCACTGGGGCCGATGAAGGTGATGCCCTCCCGGGCGCAGGCGTCGGCAAAGTCGGCGTTTTCAGACAAAAAGCCGTAGCCGGGGTGGATGCCGTCACATCCGGTGGCCTTGGCCACCGTCAGAAGGGCCTCCTGGTTGAGGTAGCTGTCGGCGGCCCGGGCGGGGCCGATACACACCGCCTGCCCCGCCAGCTGGACGTGGAGCGCCTCCGCGTCCGCCTGGGAGTAGACGGCCACCGTCTCGATGCCCAGCTCCCGGCACCCCCGGAGAATCCGCAGGGCGATCTCGCCCCGGTTTGCAATCAATACGCGCTTGAGCATAGCTTACACCGCCCGGTAATGGAACAGGGGCTCCCCGAAAGCCACCAGCTCGCCGTTGGCCTTGAGGATCTCCTCAATGACGCAGTCGCAGGGGGCGGGGACCTCGCTCATCATCTTCATGGCCTCGATGAGGCACACGGTCTGGCCCTTGCTGACCCGGTCGCCCACAGCCACAAAGGGGGGCTGGTCGGGAGCGGAGGCGGCATAATAGGTGCCAACCAGCGGCGCCGTGATGGCGGGAGCCTCGGGAGCGGAGGCGGCGGGAGCCTCAGCGGCAGCAGGGGCAGCAGGTGCCGCCGCAGCCCCGGAAACCCCGGAGATCACTGCAGGGACCGCGACGGGAGCGGGATGGGAGAGCTCTATGGAAAAATCCTGCATGGACAGCTTCATGGACTGCAGGTTGGAGCGTTCGAAGCGGTCCATCAGATCAAAAATTTCTTGATTGGTCATGATGTTTCCTTTCAAAAAAAGACCGGCCGGGGGCCGGTACGAAGCAGCATGGAGCCGGGGAGACGGCGCTCCCCGGCATGTAAGTCTCAGGCCTTGTGGTCCTTCAGATAGGTCACGATGTCGTTCACGGTCTTCAGGCCGGCTACGTCCGCGTCATCGATGGTGATGCCGGCAGCCTCCTCCAGAGCCATGACCAGCTCCACGGAAGCCAGAGAGTCGGCGCCCAGATCGTCAGCCAGAGAGGCCTCGGGAGTCACCTGCTCAGCGTCGCAGCCCAGGGTCTCCACAATGATGTCACGAATCTTCTCAAATTCCATCGGTATTCTCCTCAACTCAACAAAATTAGTAAAATTATTTTAATTAAAATTTTTTAACTAAAATAATTTAAGGAAATTCTATCCGGACAAGGGCCGTTTGTCAAGCAAAATTTTGCGCATAAGAAAAATCTGATGTCATTTCTCTTTTTTCACGGTTCTTTTACAGCGGGGGCTTCCATTTTACCCAAACATCCGATATAATGCTGTGTATTCATACTGGGCCGAAAGGCCATTGAAGAAAAAGAGAGTTGCAAGCGCCGCCGCTGCGGCGCGGAATGAGGGCAGCAGCATTATGAAAATTGTCATCGTAGGTGCAGGCAAGGTGGGCGTGGCCCTGGCCCGCAAGCTTTCCGAGGAGAACCGGGTCACGGTGATCGACTCCAATCCCCAGCGGGTGGAAAACATCATCAACGTCTATGACGTGATGGCCGTGGCGGGCAACGGCGCCAGCTACGAGGTGCAAAAAGAGGCAGACACAGAGCACGCGGAGCTGCTCATTGCCACCACCTCCAGCGACGAGATCAACATTTTGGCGTGCCTTGTGGCCAAAAAGCTGGGGGTGGAGCACACCATCGCCCGGATCCGCAACCCGGAGTATGAAAAGCAGCTGCGGTTTATGCGGGGGGAGCTGGGCCTCTCCATGGCCATCAATCCGGAGAAGGCCACCGCCCGGGAGATCGCCCGGGTGCTGCGCTTTCCCAATGCCATGAAGCTGGAGTCCTTCTCCAAGGGCCGGCTGGAGCTGGTGGAGTACCGCCTGCCGGAGGACACCATTTTGGACGGCATCCAGCTTTCGGATCTGTACCGGAACCTGCGGGTCCGGGTGCTGATCTGCGCCGTGGCCCGGAAAGGGGAGACCATTATTCCCTCGGGTGATTTTGTCCTGCGCTCCGGCGATAAGATCTATCTCACCTCTTCTCCCCAGGAGCTGGAGCAGTTTTTCCGGCATCTGCGGGTCTTCCGGGGCCGGGCGTCCTCGGTGATGATCGTAGGCGCCAGCAAGCTTTGCTACTACCTGGCCTCGGAGCTTTTGGAGATGGGCATGTCCGTGAAGATCATCGACCGAGACGAGCAGCGCTGCATCAGCATGGGGGAGCGGCTGCCCAAGGCCCTGGTGATCGTGGGTGACGGCACCGACAGCGAGCTGCTCCATGAGGAGGGCATCGGCCAGACCGACGCCTTTGTGGCCATCACCGGTATGGACGAGGCCAATATCCTCATGGCCATCAGCGCCGCCAAGCAGATGGGAAACTGCAAAGTGGTGGCCAAGATCAACCGCCGCCCGCTGCTGGAGCTGGTTTCCGCCGAGGGCATGATTGACTCCGTGGTCTCCGTGGCGGACGTTACCACAGAGCTGATTTTGCAGTACATCCGGGCCATGCAGAACGCCTCCGCCTCCCAGGTCAAGACCCTGCACCGCATTGCGGACAACCGGGTAGAGGCCCTGGAATTCAGCGTTACGGAGGATTTCCCGGGCATTGGTGTGCCGCTGAAGTCTCTGACCCTGAAAAGCGGCATCCTGCTGGCGGGCATCGTCCGCCAGAACGGGAAGATCATCATTCCCTCCGGCGAGGACGCCCTGCACCATCATGACGATGTCATCGTGGTCACCACGGATACCCGCCTGCAGGATCTGCGGGACATCCTTCAGTAAATAAAGAGGTGGACAGATTCCTTGAATATTCGAATGATTGCGGTGGTCATGAGCCGGATCCTGCTGACGGAGGCGGCCTTGCTGCTGCTGCCGCTGGTGGTGGCGCTTTTGTATGGGGAGTCCGTACTGCCGTTTCTGATCCCCATTTTGATCCTGACGGTGATCGGCCTGGTGCTGCGGGCTGTCCGCCCCGGGCAGACGGCTCTGTTCGCCCGGGATGGCCTGGCGGTGGTGGCCCTGGCGTGGATCGCCATGTCCGCCTTTGGAGCGCTGCCTTTTTGTATCTCCGGGGATATCCCCCATTTTGTGGACGCGTTTTTTGAGACGGTTTCCGGCTTTACCACCACCGGTGCCAGTATCCTGACAGAAGTGGAGTCCCTGACCTACAGCGGCCTCTTCTGGCGCAGCTTCACCCACTGGGTGGGCGGCATGGGCGTGCTGGTGTTCGTCATGGCCATTTTGCCCATGAGTGACGGACACGGGATGCACCTGCTGCGGGCGGAGGTGCCGGGTCCTACGGTGGGCAAGCTGGTCAGCCGCATGAGCGACTCGGCCAAGATCCTCTACGGCATCTATCTGGTGATGACCCTCATTGAGATCGTGCTGCTGCTGGCAGGCGGCATGCCCCTCTTTGATGCCTGTGTTCACTCCTTCGGTACCGCCGGTACCGGTGGCTTCAGCTCCCGCAACCTCAGCGTGGGCGCTTATGACAATGCCTATTTCGACGTGGTCATCGGCGTGTTCATGCTGCTCTTCGGCGTGAACTTCAACCTCTACTACTTCCTGCTGGTGCGCCGGTTCCGGGAGGTGTTCCACTCCGAGGAGCTGCGTGCCTATGTGCTGATCGTGGCGGCGGCGGTGGGCGCCATCACCGTCAACATCCTGCATATGTACGGCTCCGTGTGGCAGAGCCTGCGCCATGCCTTTTTCCAGGTGTCCTCCATCATCACCACCACGGGATTCGCTACTACGGATTTCAACACCTGGCCCACTTTCTCCAAGGCCATCCTGGTGACGCTGATGTTCGTGGGCGCCTGCGCCGGTTCCACCGGCGGCGGCATCAAGGTGGCCAGGCTGGTGATCCTCAGCAAGACCTCCCTGTGCGACATGCGCCGGATGCTCCATCCCAACGCGGTGTCTACCGTCCGGTTTGAGGGCAAGCCCATGGGAGACAAGCAGATCCGCAGCGTGCACCTGTTCCTTACGGTGTATCTCATGGTATTTTGCATCTCCTGCCTGCTGCTCTCCCTGGAGCACATGGATCTCATCACCACCTTCACCGCTGTGGCCTCCTGTATGAACAACATCGGCCCGGGCCTTGAGATCGTGGGCCCCATGGGGAATTTCTCCTCCTTCTCCTATGCCTCCAAGCTGCTGCTGTCCTTCGACATGCTGGCGGGACGGCTGGAGCTGTTCCCCATGCTGCTGCTGTTCTCTCCCTCCATCTGGAAGCGCCGGCTTCCCGTGCGCAGCAGCCAGAACTGAATCACGCAAAGCGGCGGACGAAAGTCCGCTGCTTTTTTCATTCTCCGGACTTTCCGGCGGAAGGGGCTTTTCCCACGGTGGGAAATATGGTAAAATATCGCCGCAGTCCTTTCATAAAGGGACTATGTGTGAAAAGCGCCGCTTTTCGGCGCAGTACAGGCGGACCGCTGTCCGCCGGAGATGGGAGAAAACCGTATGTCGAATCAATCTGCTTTGCGGGACAGCTTCCGCTCCCGCTGGGGGTTCAAGCTGGCCTGCATCGGCTCTGCCGTGGGCATGGGCAACATCTGGCTCTTTCCGTACCGGGTGTCCCAGTACGGCGGGGCCACCTTCCTGATCCCCTACATCCTGTTTGTGGCCCTCATCGCCTCCACCGGCGTCATCGGGGAGATGGCCTTCGGCCGGGCGGCTGGAGGCGGCCCCATGGTGGCCTTTGGGGAGGCGGCCCGGCAGCGCACCGGCCGGGGAAAATGGGGCGAGGCCCTGGGCTTTATTCCGGTGCTGGGCTCTCTGGCCATGGCCATCGGCTACTCTGTGGTAGTGGGCTGGATCCTCAAGTATATGGTGGGTTCTTTCACCGGCGCCGTTCTGGCCAATGACGGGGTGGAGGGCTTCAACGCCTACTTCGGCGCCACCGCCTCCGCCTGGGGCAACACCGCCTGGCAGGTGGCCGCCATGGCTATTACGCTCCTCATTATGGTACTGGGTATCGGCGGCGGCATCGAGAAGGCCAACAAGGTGATGATGCCCCTGTTCTTCCTCCTCTTTCTGGGCCTTGCGGTGTATATCGCCACCCTGCCCGGCGCGGAGGCGGGATACCGCTATCTCTTTGTGCTGGAGCCCGCCGGCCTCAAGGACCCCATGGTGTGGGTCTATGCCCTGGGCCAGGCCTTTTTCTCCCTGTCCATCGCCGGAAACGGTACTTTGATCTACGGATCCTATCTGCCCCAGAGCGAGGACGTGCCCACGGCGGCCCGGACAGTGGCGGTTTTTGACACGGCGGCGGCTATGCTGGCCGCTCTGGTGATTATCCCCGCCATGGCCACGGCGGGACAGACCCTGGATACCAGCGGGCCGGGACTGATGTTCATCTTCCTCCCCAATCTCTTCCAGTCCATGCCCGGCGGCGGGATCATCATGGCGGTGTTCTTCGTGGCGGCGCTGCTGGCGGGGATTACCTCCCTCATCAACCTCTTCGAAGCCCCTACGGCCACCCTGCAGGAAAAGCTGCACCTGGGCCGCACCCAGGCGGTGGCGGTGATCGGCCTCATCGGTCTGGCGGTGGGCCTTTCCATCCAGGGCATTGTCTCCGGCTGGATGGACGTGTGCTCCATCTACGCCTGCCCGGTAGGGGCGCTGCTGGCAGGGGTGTTCTTCTTCTGGGTGTACGACCGGGAGGAGTGCCTGCGCCAGGTGAATCTGGCCCGGACAAAGCCCCTGGGCCGGTGGTTCTATCCCACCGCCAGATATCTTTTCTGCGGTGTGACGGTGCTGGTGCTGATCCTGGGCGCTGTGAAAGGAGGCATCGGTTAAGATGCGGGAGTTTTTCAGGGAGATCGCCCTCGCCCTGGAGGCGGGGGAGCCGGTGGAGCTGGTGACCATCCTCTCCTCCGGCGGATCCACTCCCCGAGGCGCCGGGGCTATGATGGCGGTGTTTGCCGACGGCCGGGCTGCCGGCACCATCGGCGGCGGCAGTGTGGAGTTTGAGGCCCAGAAGACTGCCGCGGCACTGCTGCCCTCCGGAGGAGAGTGCCGGAAGTCCTTCCGGTTCGTCCAGGGGGAGGCGGCCAGCCTGGGCATGGTATGCGGCGGCGACGTGACGCTGCAGTTCCAGTATCTCCCCGGCGGGGATCCGGGGGCCATCGCCGTCATGCGGGATCTGGTGGAAGCCGATGGCCGCAGCGCTGATACCTGGCTGGTGCTGCGCTTCCAGGGAGAGCGGGTAGCGGCCATGGGCACTGCGGATCGTGCCGGGACGCGGCACCTGGACGCGTCCCCGGCGGAGCTGGAGGCGCTGCTGGGAAACCGGGCGGTGCTCCGGGAGGACTGGTTTGCCGCCCCGGCAGTGCGGGCGGGCCGGACCTACGTCTTCGGGGGCGGCCACGTGTCCCGGGCATTGGTGCCGGTGCTCTCCGGCGTGGGTTTCCGTCCGGTGGTGTACGATGACCGGCCGGAGTTTGCAGATCCCGCCTTGTTCCCGGCGGCGGAGGGCGTGCTGTGCGGGGACTTTACCGACCTTGCCCGGCAGGTCACCGTCACGGCGGACGACTATGTGGTGGTGATGACCCGGGGCCACCAGGCGGATTACGAGGTCCTCACCCAGGTGCTGCGCAGCGGCGCCCGGTATTTAGGGTGCATCGGCTCCAAGCGGAAGCTGGCCCTGTGCCGGGACCGGCTGCTCCAGGCGGGCTTTACACCCGAGGAGTACGCCCGGCTCCATGCCCCCATCGGCCTTGCCATCGGAGCCCAGACCCCGGAGGAGATTGCCGTGTCCGTGGCGGCGGAGATGATCGCTGTCCGGGCAGGGGTGAAGAAGTGAAACAAGAGGAGCGGACGGCTGGGCCGTCCGCTCCTTTTTGCCAGCACTTGCCGCCGCCGGATGAGCCGGTGTTTCTTGCAATGCAGGGCCGCAGGTGATAGAATAAACACGAATCAACGCCGCTGCGGCGGCAAATCAACTGAGGAGGCGACGCCCATGGATCGCATCAGCAAAGCAAACTACTATTTGGACATTGCCCAGACTGTCATGGAACGGGCTACCTGCCTGCGCCGGATCTATGGCGCCATCATCGTAAAAAACGACGAGATCATCTCCACCGGCTATAACGGCGCCCCCCGGGGCCGGGCTAACTGCGTGGATATGGGGTATTGCTCCCGGGAGGCCATGCGGGTTCCCAGGGGGGAGCGCTATGAACTCTGCCGCAGCGTCCACGCTGAGGCCAACGCCATCATCTCCGCCTCCCGGCGGGACATGGTGGGCGGTACGCTGTACCTGGTGGGCCGGGACGCCCGCACCGGGGAGCTGCTCTCCGATGCCACCTCCTGTTCCATGTGCCGCCGCATGGTCATCAACGCGGGGCTTTCCCAGGTGGTGATCCGCCGCACCGCCACGGAGTTTGAGGTGGTGGATGTGGCCGACTGGGTGGCGGAGGATGATCTGCTGGCTCCTCCGCCGGAGCAGCCCTGACCATAACTGTGCAGTCTCTTGCAGAAAGGGAGTCTATCCTTGAAAACAGGACTTGTGACCTTTTATCATATCCATCATTACGGTGCGCTGCTCCAGGCCTGCGCCACGGAGCAAGCTGTAAAGCGCCTGGGGAGCGAATGTGAGATCATTGACTATTATGTCAACCAGGACAACCGCCTCTTCCAGCGCCCCACAGGCATTGGGTCCGCCGCCCATGACGCCCATACGGCCCTGCACTACGGGCCATTGAAGGCCCGGTATGAGCGGTTTGAGGAATTTGCCCGCACCCGATTGAGTATTTCCCCGCATCACTATGAGAGCCTGGCGGAGCTGCGGGCAGCGGAGCTTCCCTATGACGTGATCCTCTCCGGCAGCGACCAGATCTGGAACCCCAAGATCTTCCCTGACGGGAAGTTCGACCCGGTATTCTTCGGGGCCTTTTCCACCAAGCGGAAGATCGCCTACGCCCCCTCCTTCGGCATCTCCCATGTGCCGGAGAGTATGGAGGAGGAGCTGCGGGGGTATTTACAGTCCTTCTCCCACCTTTCCGTCCGGGAGCGGCAGGGAGAGCACATCGTGGAGGAGGTGCTGGGACAGAAAGTGCCGGTGGTGCTGGATCCCACACTGCTGCTGACAGCGCAGGAGTGGGGGGAGATGGCCCGCTTCCAGGGAAAGCCGGGTTATATCCTGTGCTACTGCATCAGCGACCCGGCGCCCCTGGTGCCCTATATCCGCCGCCTGGCAGAGGAGACGGGGCTGCCGGTGGTGCAGCTTTGCGGCATGCGCCGCAGCGTGTTCCCCCGGGCCAAACAGGTGCTGGACGCCGGCCCGGCAGAGTTTTTGGGCTGGTTCCAAAATGCCAGCTATGTGTGCACCAACTCTTTCCACGGCACGGTCTTTTCCGTGCAGTTCCAAAAGCCTTTCTTTACCGCCGTTGCCCCCTCGGAGATGGCAGAGCCGGAGAGCTCCCGTACCTTCAGCCTCCTGAGCCGACTGGGATTGACGGAGCGCATTGTGGGCAAGGGGGACAGCGCCGCCTGGGATGATCCGGTGGATTGGGCGGCCGCCCAGTCCTGCCTGGAGGAGGCCCGGCAGGAGTCCCTGCGCTATCTGGCCGGGGCTCTGCGGGATGAGGGGGAGCCTGCCACGGCGGAGACGCCCGCCCCGAAGAACAGGGCACCCCGTTTGGCGGAGAGCCCCCGCTGTACCGGCTGCACCGCCTGTGCCCAGACCTGCGGCGTGGACGCCATCGCCATGATTCGGGACAAGGAGGGGTTCCTCCGTCCCCAGGTGGATCTGAGCAAGTGCGTCCACTGCGGCCGCTGTACCGCCGCCTGCCCGATCCTCCATCCCCGGGAGGGGAGAGCGCTGCCGGCAGTCTTTGCTGCCTGGAACCGCAGCGAGGAGATCCGGCGGGACTCCACCTCCGGCGGCGTGTTTACCGCCCTGGCGGAGTATGTACTGGAGAGCGGCGGCGTGGTTTTCGGAGCCGCCTTTGACGGCCGCTGCCATCTGCGCCATGTAGCCTGCTTCCGCAAGGAGGAGCTGTGGCGTCTGCGGGGCGCCAAGTATGTGCAAAGCGACCTGGGGGATACCTTCCGGGAAGTGAAGAAATGGCTCAAGACCCGGCCGGTGCTCTTCTCCGGGACTCCCTGTCAGGTGGACGGCCTTTACCGTTACCTGGGGGAGCGGCCTGAGAATCTCACCACCTGCGACCTGGTGTGCCACGGCGTGCCCTCTCCCGGCGTGTGGGAGGACATGGCAAAATCCCTTCAGGAGCACAAGCACCGGGAGCTTCAGACGGTGCGGTTCCGCAACAAGGTCTCCGGCTGGAAGGACAGCCACTTTACCGCCGTCTTCAGCGACGGGACCGTGGACTCCGCGCCGCTGTTCCGCACGGAGTACGGCCGGGCCTTTGGCCGGGCGCTGTTCCTGCGCAGCAGCTGCCACCACTGTCCCTATGCCTCCATGACCCGGCCCGGGGATCTGACGTTGGGAGATTTCTGGGGCCTTGCTCCGGACGAGCTGCCGGATGAGCAGCTGCGGGGGGTGAGCTTGCTGCTGGTGAACACGCCCCACGGCAGCTATATCTTCGACCAGCTGCCTCTGGCAAAGCGGCCGTTCCCGGCGGAGCGGGCCATCGCCGGAAATCCACGGCTGGCCTCTCCCATCCCGCCCAGCCCTCAGCGGACGGCCTTTTTCGCGGCCTACGCCATGGAGCCCTTTGAGCAGGTACGACGAAAATTTTTTAAGCTGCCCGCTCCTCCGGTGGCCTTGGCTGCCCGGGTGCTTTCACCGGAGGTGAAGGCCCGCCTGCGGAAGAAGCTGAGAAAATAAGAGTGTTGCAAATACCATAGCAGTATAAAGCAGTTCCTGTTAGGATATCCTCAGGAAAAGTAATCAGAAGAAAGGAAGGTAACCCCCATGAAGAAGTACGAGTGCGGTCCTTGCGGCTATATTTACGACGAGGCCGCCGGCGATCCCGATAACGGCATTGCCCCCGGCACCAAGTGGGAGGATCTGCCCGCTGACTGGGTGTGCCCCGTCTGCGGCGTCGGCAAGGAAGAGTTCTCCGAGGTGTGATTTCTCTGTCTGCGTAAAAAATCCCCGGCTCCGTAAGGAGCCGGGGATTTTTTGTGGGAGAGGATTCAGGCGTGGGCAGTCAGATGAAGGGCCTTCACCCGGGGCAGCCAACTGAGCAGCAGCAATCCCAGCACATAACAGGCGATGGCCTCGCCCAGACCCACGGTAAAGGCGTTGAGGGCGAAGGCGGGCAGGAAGGCGGTGCCCTCCGGCATGAAGAACAGGGCGATTTCCGCGCCCACGATGACGGCGTTGCAGATCACCGGCGGCAGGGGAGCCAGGTACTTGTTGGGCATCCGGCGGGTCCACAGGGCTGCCAGCAGCGTGGCGGCGGTGCCGAAGATCCAGTCCATGGGAATGGGAGAGAGCAGCAGGTTGGACAAAAAGCAGCCCACCGTCAGTCCCACGATGGCTTCAGGAAAGAAGAAGGGCAGCACCGTCATGGCCTCTGCCACCCGCAGCTGCACGCCGCCGTACTGGGGGATGGGCAGCAGGGTGGTGAGGGCCGTGTACACGGCGGCGATGATGGCGGCTGTGGTCAGCTGCCGGGTGGTAAAGCGGGGGTTGGACATGAAAAAAGACCTCCTGATTTGGAGGCCTGTTGCACGCGCAGCAAAGGAAAACGCACGGTAAGGCCGCGCGCAGCCTCCATTTTTTGTTTAGAGAACGGCAAAACACTCCATTTTGCCGAACGAACGCCTCAAAAAGAGACGCTTGGACAGGGTGTGGAAACCTGTCAGGAGGCATCATACCATATTGCCGGGAAAAAGAAAAGGGGAAAATGCGAAATTTTTTCGCATTTCCCCCTCTTTTTACTGCATGACAACCACGACTTTGGCCCATTCTCCGCTGCCGGAATCTGTCCAGGAGACGTCCTCCAGCTGAGCGGTCAAATCCTGGAATTGCTGTTGATCCAGATAGTAGATCCGCTGGAGCTCCGCCCCGGTGTCCGGATCCCGGACCACCTCTGATGCGTCCATCCCGTCCAGCAGCGTGCCCGCCTGATCCGGCGTCAGCGTCAGCTGAGCAAAGCATTCCTCCGTATTTTCCTGGGGACTGGAGGCGCCCGTTTCACCATCGGAATTTTCCTCATCCACCCGGGCGGTGGTGATGGAGGCGGGGACATCCTGGATCAGCGTGGTCTCCTTCCGGGCGGTGTCTTCCTCCTGTTGGGGAGTGCTCTCCTCCGGTGCTGTCTGCAAGGTGGACGGAAGGGAGGCCGGAGCCTGCACGGTGTCCTCCTGGGTGGTTTCCGTCTGGCCGCTCCCCGCAGAGTCGGAGGTCGAAGCAAAGTACTGCGCCGCTCCTGCGTTGGCGGCATTGTCGTTGGATGCCGTCTGGGGTTCTGTGGAGACATCCCGCTCCTGTGGCTGGACGGTATCTTCCGTTTGGCAGGACTCCTGCGAGGCTGCCTGGGCCGCGTCCTCTGTCATCCGGCTGCTGAGGGGACCCAGCCCCACCACTGCCGCAATGGCAAGGCAGGCGGCCAGCGGCGCCAGGATCCGCATGAGGCGGAGGGGGCGGCGCTTGCTGCGGGTCTGGGGCGGGGCGCTGCGGACAGCGTCCATGACAGTTTGGGAGAATCCCTCCGGCACCTGGACATCCGCCAGGTCTTCCAAAGCGTCCCGCATGGCAAAGGCGTCCGCCACATAGGCCCGGCAGTTTTCACACTCCGCCAGATGGCGGCGGACCTGATTGGCCTCCGCCTCTGGCAGTTCTCCGTCGATAAAGGCGTCCAGCAGGGCTGAGAGCTTTTCACAAGGTTCCATGGTCAGCCCTCCTTTCCTGTTTTTTTGGACGCAGCGAACGCGGAAAAGTTCCCGGTAGCGAGCAAAAAATTCCGCAGCTGCCTGCGGCCCCGGCTGATCCGGGACTTCACGGTGCCCAGATCCAACTTCAGAATCCCGGCGATCTCGTCGTAGCTGAGCTGGTGGATCTCCCGCAGGATCAGCACCTGCCGGTGCTCCGGAGAGAGGGAGGCCAGTCCTGCTTCGATCTGGCGGCGCAGATCCTCCCGCTCCGCGGCCTCCTGAGGGCCTGGTGCGCTGTCCGGCACACTGGGGCCGGATTCCTCATCGTCCAGGGACGGCCCCGCCGCCTGGCGGTGGCGGCCCTCCCGGCGCAGCAGATCCACACAGGAATTGCTGGCGAGCCGGTAAAGCCAGGTGGAGAAGCTGGCGTCTCCCCGAAAGCAAGGAAGCCCCTGCCAGGCGGCCAGGAAGGCCTCCTGGGCGGCTTCCGCGGCGTCCTCGGGATTGCCGCACATCCGCAGCGCCAGGGCGTAGATCCGCTTTTCATACAGGTGTACCAGCTGTTCAAACGCCTCCTGGTCACCCTGTTGGGCCTGGGCGATCCATTGTTGTTCTTGTGTATGGTTCATCCTGCAACCCTCATTTGCGGGCCTCGCCCGCTGTCACGTCAGGTCCCGCTGGATGCCCCGGGTCACCCGGTAGACGTCCTCCAGCGTGTTCATGTGCACGATTTGTTCCTTGTAGTAACCGGAGTGGGGCACCCCCTTGAGATACCAGCAGTAGTGCCGCCGTGCCTCCAGCACCGCCACCCGCTCGCCCTTGTACCGGGCCGCAAGCTCAAACTGGCGCACCGCTGTCTCACACCGCTCCGCCAGGGGAGGCAGAGGCGGAACCTCCGTCCCCTCCAGCACCGCCTTGGCCTGCTGGAACAGCCACGGATTTCCAAAGCACCCCCGGCCGATCATAGCCATATCCGCCTTGGTGTGCTGCAGGATGCGGGCGGCGTCCTGGGGCTCCCAGATGTCGCCGTTGGCGATCACCGGGACATGCACCGCCTCTTTCACCGCCCGGATGCAGTTCCAGTCGGCCTTGCCGCTGTACACCTGGGCCCGGGTGCGGCCGTGGACCGCCACGGCGGAGATCCCCGCCTGCTCCAGGGTTTGGGCGAACTCCACGCAGTTGCAGCTGCCCATGTCCCAGCCCCGGCGGAACTTGGCGGTCACCGGCACGGACACGGCTTTCACCACGGCCTCCACGATGCGTCCGGCTTTCTCCGGATCCTTCATCAGGGCGGCGCCGTCGCCGTTGTTGACGATTTTCCCCATGGGGCAGCCCATATTGAGGTCAATGATATCGGCCCCCGTGTGCTCCAGGGCAATTTGGGCGGCTTCCGCCATGCAGACGGGGTCGCTGCCGAAGATCTGCACCGCCGCCGGATGCTCCCCGGGGAACTGGGTCAGCAGGGAGAAGGTCTTCTTGTCGTGGTAGCACAGGGCCTTGGAGGAGATCAGCTCCGTGATGGTATAGCCCGCCCCCAGCTCTGCGCAGATCTGGCGGAAAGCGGCGTCTGTGACACCGGCCATAGGGGCCAGCGCCAGGCGGGAGGGAATGTCCACGGTTCCGATCTTCATGGGTAAAAACTCCTTCTCTGGGACTTCAAAATGTTCATCCATCATACCATATGGGACGAAAAAAGTCCACCTTGGGGGGTGGAGGGCGGAAAACTTTTCTCCCCGCCGGGAAATTGGAGCCCTTTGCTTTTCCCGACGGGTTTCTTCCGGCAGCGGCGCTAAAATGGGAGAAACTACCAAAGAAGCCGCCTTGTGCGGCCATGTAGGAGGGACATGCTTTGCGGCAAGGACACATCATATTGGGGCGGGAACAGCAGGGACGGCTGCTGCGGCTGGGCGTGCGCTTTTTCCTGGCAGCGGCGCTGACTGCCTCCCAGACGCCGGGGGGCTACGCTCCTTTCGCCCTGGGCTTTGCCAGCGCGTCCGGGGGAGGGGCCGAAGGGGCCGCCGCCCTGGCGGGGACGGTGCTGGGAGCGGCGGTATTCATGGATTTTTACAGCGCCCTGCCCTTTCTGGCAGCGGTGGTTCTGGTGTTCACCACCGCCTGCGCTTTCCGCGACAGCTGGCTGATGGAGCGGCGCAGCTTCCTGCCTCTGACGGGGACAGGCCTCTTTCTGGCGGTGGCGGGGATCTATGTGGCCCAGTCCCTCTCACCGCTGCGGGATGCGCCGTTGTGCGCCGCTGCTGCGGTGCTGGTGGGGCTTTCTGCCTGGTTTTACGGTCCGCTTTTTCAGGAGCGGCCGGAGCCGGACAGCCTGCTGTTCCTGGTGGGCTCGCTGCTGCTGGCGCTGGCGGACGTAGAGATCCTGACGGTCTCCGTGGGCCGGAGCCTGCTGGGGTTGCTGCTGGTGTATACCGCCTATGAGCGGGGCCTTCCGGCAGGTGCGGCGGCAGGCCTGGGCGCAGGGCTTGCGGCGGACTTTTGCAGCGGCAGCGGTACCGTGCTCTATGCGGCGGCCTGGGGCCTGGGCGGCCTCCTGGCCGGAAGCCGGAGCGGCGGGCGTCGGATTGGGGCTTCTGCCGTCTTCTGGTGCGCGTCGCTGCTGGCGTCGCTGCCGGTGTCCGGCGAACTGCGCGCACCGCTTCTGGCGGAGGCCGGACTGGGGGCGGCGCTGTTTTTGCTGCTGCCCGGCAGGCTCTTCGGCGGCAAGCGGGTCAAGCGGGCGGAACCCTTAGAGGCCCCGGCAGGGCTGGAACGGCTCAAAGCCCAGCTCACCGGCGCCGCCGGGGCCCTGCGGGATCTGTATGAGAGCATGAACCGGGTACCGGCTCCCGCTACGGAGGAAAACCCGGCCATCGTCTTTGACCGGGCGGCGGAGAAGGTGTGCCGGGGCTGTGCGTTGTGCGAGCTTTGCTGGCAGCGGGAGTACAGCGGTACCTTCAATGCCCTCAACGACGCCACGCCCTATCTTCTGGAACGGGGCCGGGCCCTGGCCAAAGATTTCCCCGGCTACTTTTCCAGCCGCTGCATCCATATGCCGGATTTCCTCACCGCCGTCAACGGCGAGCTCTCCGCCTACCTCCTGCGCCGCCAGTACCGGAGGCAGCTGGAGGAGACTCGCCGCAGCGCCCGGGGCCAGTACGCCCAGCTCAGTGAACTGCTGACGGCCACCGCCGCCGGGCTGGGAGAGACCAGTCCCGTCTCCGGGGAGGGAAACACCTACCGCATCGGCGCTGCCCTGCGGCCCAAGGACGGGGAGACTGCCTGCGGCGACACGGTGACGGCCTTCCGCACGGAGAGCGGCCTTTTGTGTCTGCTGCTGGCGGACGGCATGGGAAGCGGTGAGGCCGCCCGGAAGGAGTCGGCCCTCACCTGCCGGCTGCTGCGCCAGTTCCTGGAGGCGGGGATCGCTCCGGAAGCGGCCTTGAAGACGCTCAACTCCGCCATGGCATTGCGGGGGGCGGATACCGGCAGCTTCACCACCATTGACCTGGTCACCTGCCGTCCGGAGACGGGGGAGGCAGCGGTGTACAAATTCGGTGCGGCGCCCAGCTACCTGAAAAAGTCCGGCACCGTCCGCCGCATCACCGGCGGCACGCTGCCGGCAGGGCTTCGGGGGGCACCTGCTGCGCCGGATGTCACCAACCTCACCCTGGAGCCGGGGAGCTTCCTAGTGATGATCAGCGACGGTGTGGCGGATCCCGCCCGGGACGAGTGGCTCCAGGATCTGCTGGCAGGCTGGTCGGGAGATGATCCCCAGACGCTGGCCAATTTCCTCCTCAGTGAGAGCCGGCACCGGGAGACCCTGGACGACGACTGCGGAATCCAGATTTTATATCTGCCGGAGACGCCGGTAAAAAAGGTGTAAGCACGGTATAAAGTTTCCCCGGCTGAGACAAAATGGAAGTATCAAGCGCAAATGGCAGGAGGAAACGGATATGGTGAAAGGAATTTCCAGACGTGTAGTCGTCATTGACTCTCCGGATCAGCGGTATTTTGAGCAGGCTATCTTTCTGGTGCGCAATGACGCCGCCGGACAGGGCGTCACCGCCCAGGAGCTGGTGGAGGAGGCCCGCCGGGTGGCCCGCAATTACGCCGGCGGAGACCACGGGCGTCTGACCCGGGCCTGGCGGGAGCTGTCTCCGGCGGTCTATACCCTCATGGGGGCTGCGGGCATCGGCCTGGTATGGCTGACCGTGTGGCTGGTGTAAGGTTGAAAACAGCAAAAAAGGAGGCTGCCGCAGGCAGCCTCCTCGTTTGTTCGGTTATTGTTCCACAACCCCGTCAGGGTGATCCCGGAAGTAGACCCGGGTAGTCTCTGCGTCGGCGGCGATCTGGACGCGCAGGGCATCCATGGAGTCAAAGCGCATCTCATCCCGCAGTTTGTGGAAAAACTCCAGGCGCACCGTGGTGCCGTACAGATCTCCCTGGAAGTCCAGCAGGCAGGCCTCCACGGTCACGTCGGTGCCGTTGTTGACCGTGGGGCGGGTGCCCACGTTGGTGACGGCGGCGTACTGCCCGCCGTCCGGCAAGGTCACCCGGGTGACATAGACGCCGTGGCTGGGGACCAGCACATGGGGCGGGATCTCCAGGTTGGCGGTGGGGAACAGCCGGGAAGAGCCGATGCCCCGCCCGTGGCGGACAGGGCCCGTCATCACATGGGGGTGGCCCAGAAAGCGGTTGGCCCGGTCGATCTGGCCCAGCTCCACCAGCCGCCGGATATAGGTGGAGCTCACCTCAATGCCCGCCACCTCCACCTTGGGGATGATATCGCAGCCAAGGCCCAGCTCCCCGCAGGCGGCAACCAGCCGCTCCGGGGAGCCCTCGTTTTTGTGGCCGAAGTGGTGGTCGTGGCCGGCCACCAGATGGACGGCGTGATAGCGCTCCATCAGGATGTCCGTTAAGTATTGATGCCAGGGGGTAGTCATCATCTCCTGGTCAAAGGGGACCATGATGACCTCGTCGATGCCGTAAAGCCGCCGTATCAGCTCCCGGCGGTCCGCCGGAGAGTTGATGAGGGGGCAGGGGATGCCGCTGACCACCTCCTTGGGGGGGCGGTCAAAGGTAAATACTGCGGAAGTACAGCCCCGGCGGGCGGCCTCCTGGGCAGTCCGGCGCAAAAGCGCGCCGTGACCCAGATGGACGCCGTCGAAAAAGCCCAGGGCAATGACACGTTCTTTCATGGGAAGATCCGTCCTTACGCTCCAAAAAAATTCTTGAGAGAGGTCAGGGTGCCGTCCCTGGCCTGGGACAGGCAGAGAAACTGCCGGTCCTGACTGTAAATGCGGTAGGTGCCGTCGGGGGTGCCCGGCATGGTGATGAGATTGCCGCAGCGGACCCGCTTTTCCATCTTGTCGGATTTGAGCAGCAAAATGGGATGATCAGAAAAGAGGCTGTCTGTGGGCAGCAGCAGCGCCTCGCCTTGGGACTGGACATCCTCCAGCGTCACCGCCTGGTCTGCTGTAAAGCCCGCTGCCATGGTGCGGCGGAGGCTGAACATAGTGCCGCCGCAGCCCAGGGCCTGCCCGATATCGTGGCAGAGGGTGCGGATGTAGGTGCCCTTGGAGCACAGGCAGCGAAGGAGGTAATCCGTCTCATTCACCTGCTCCAAAAGCTCCAGTTCATAGATGGTGATGGACCGGGGCTTGCGGGCCACCTCCTGGCCCTTGCGGGCCAGCTCATAGAGCTTTTGCCCCCCCACCTTGATGGCGGAGTACATGGGCGGGATCTGCTGCTGAGGACCCCGGAAGTGCTCCAGGACGGCTGCCACTTGTTCCCGTGTCACCTGTACCGGCCGGGTCTCCAGCACATGGCCGGAGGTATCCTGGGCGTCGGTGATCCGGCCCAGACGGAGCCCTGCTACGTATTCCTTCCGGGCGTTCTCGGCAAATTCCACCCCCCGGGTGGCTTGTCCCACAAAGACCGGCAGTACGCCGGTGGCCATGGGATCCAGGGTCCCCCCGTGGCCCACCCGCTTTTCATGCAGGATGCCCCGGATCTTGGCGCATACGTCCATGCTGGTCCAGTCCTGGGGCTTGTCAATGATGATGATGCCGTTGGGCATTGCGGATTCCTCCGTTTTCTAGGGTAGATGGAGCAGCTCAGGTCGCGGAGAAGTCCGGTGCTACCTGGGCTACAGCCTCCAGGATCCTGCGCTTGGCTTCCTCCAGGGGCGCCTCCACCGTGCAGCCGGCGGCAGCAGCGTGTCCGCCGCCGCCCAGCAGGGCGGCAGCAGCCGTGGCATTGACCCGGCTGCCGGTGCGCAGAGACATCTTCCAAACGTCCGGCCGCAGCTCCCGCAGGGTGATGGCGCAGTCCACACCCTGGATCTGGGGGCCCAGGGCGCTGAGATCCTCCGCGTCGGTCTCCGAGGCCTCCAGCCGCTCCATCAGGGAAATGGGCACGGTGAGAAGGGCTACCCGGCCGCCGTCGTAAAACTCGCAGCCGCTGAGCATGGCGGCCTCCAGCTGCATGCGCTTGCGGCTCTTGGTGCGGAAAAACACCTTGTTGACGGTCTGATAGTCGATGCCGGTGCGCATCAGCGCTGCCGCCACCGCGTGGGTCTGAGGGGTGACGTTGCCGTAGGCAAAGCAGCCTGTGTCAGTGGATACCGCCACGTAAAGAGGCAGGGCGATCTCCGCCATAATGGGGCCCAGGTGTGCCAGAATGTCGTACATCAGCTCGCCGCAGGCCGCCGCCTCCGGCCGGACGATATTGGCTTTGCCGAAATGTTCAAAGGAGGGGTGGTGGTCGATGGCCAGGTCCACCCGGTCCAGATAGGGCCGGGCATTTGCCGGGAACAGGGAGGGGGTGGCGATGTCCGTGGAGACCACCCGGTCCGGGGTAAAGTCCTCCGGCGCCGCATAGGGCAGGAAATAGGGGGCGGAGGTGTCCGTGAGCTCGGGATTGGGCAGCAGATACGCTGTCTTCCCCAGGGCACGGAGTCCCGCGCACAAGGCTGCGGCGCAGCCCACGGTGTCTCCGTCGGGGCGCACGTGGGTGAGGATCAGCACATGGTCAAAGGTCCGCAGCAGGGCGGCAGTCTCGGATACGGTCAGCATGGCTCACTCCTCCGTTTCCGGTGCGGAGCCCCGGGCCTCGTCAGCCTGTTCCACTTTGCGCAGCACCTCCAAAATATGGGCGCCGTGGGCGATGGAGTCATCGGCGATGAACTGCAGCTCCGGGGTATAGCGCAGCTGCAGCGCCCGGCCCAGCTCCCGGCGCAAAAAACCTGCGGCGGACTTGAGGCCCTTGAGCACATCCTTTTCCTGGGTCTTGTCCAATACGGAGATATAGACCCGGGCATAGCGCAGGTCGCCGGTGGTGTCCACCCGGGTAATGGAGACCATACCCACTTGGGAGACCCGGGGGTCTTTCAGACGGCGCAGCTGGTCGCTGAGCTCCCGCTGGATCTCCTCGTTGATACGGCCGATACGGTTACTAGGCATAGAAATGACCTCCTTCCAGAGGAAAAAGAAATGAAAGAAATGTTACATCCGGGAGCGGGCCCGGATAAAAATATCTGGGCGGGCGAATCCGCCCGCCCAGGTCGCTGGAGTTCTTCATAAAAGGGAAGGGATGGTGCTCCCTTATCTGGGGATCTCCTCCATGGTGAAGGCCTCGATGATGTCGCCTTCCTTGATGTCGTTGAACTTCTCCACGGTGAGGCCGCACTCGTAGTTCTCGGCCACTTCCTTAGCGTCGTCCTTGAAGCGCTTCAGGGAGGCCAGGGCGCCCTCGTGGATCACGATGCCGTCCCGCACCACCCGCACGGAGCAGTTTCGCACGATCTTGCCGTCCTGGACATAGCAGCCGGCCACGGTGCCCACGCTGGAGACCTTGTAGGTCTGGCGGACTTCCGCGTGGCCCAGAACCACTTCCCGGAACTTGGGTGCCAGCATGCCCTTCATGGCGGCGGTGATCTCATCAATGCAGTCGTAGATGACCCGGTACATCCGCATATCCACGTTCTGACGGATGGCGCCGTCCCGGGCGGCGGCGTCCGGACGGACGTTGAAGCCCACGATGATGGCGTTGGAGGAGGCGGCCAGCATCACGTCGGATTCGTTGATGGCACCCACGCCGCCGTGGATAACCCGGACGTTGACCTCGTCGTTGGAGAGCTTCTCCAAGGAGGCCTTCACCGCCTCCACGCTGCCCTGGACGTCGGCCTTGACGATGAGGGCCAGCTCCTTGCGCTCGCCGGCCTGAATCTGGTCGAAGAGGTTCTCCAAAGAGACCTTCTGTACGGGCGCGGCGGCCTTGGCACGGGCCTCGGCCTTGCGCTGCTCCACCAGTTCCCGGGCCATACGCTCGTCGGCCACGGCGAAGAAGGGGCTGCCGGCCTCGGGAGCCTCGGAAAGACCCGCAATCTCCACGGGAACGGAGGGGCCGGCCTGAGTGAGGCGGGCGCCCTTGTAGTCGGTCATGGTGCGCACGCGGCCCACGGCGGTGCCGGCGATGATGATGTCGCCCTGCTTGAGGGTGCCGTTCTGCACCAAGAGGGTAGCCACGGGGCCCCGGCCCTTGTCCAGCCGGGCCTCG
>CAJKKQ010000032.1 GCA_905200545.1 uncultured Oscillibacter sp. | reverse complement strand
GCTGAACATCAACATCGGCACCCTGAACCAGCGGAGCATCCAGGCCATGTTCCGTCCCAGGTTCCGCATGGTCTGAAGACCCTCCTCGTCCAGTGCCACATCTCCGGGGACAGAGCCGTGGACTTCATTCCAGTAAGAGGAGGACACCACCGGCATCTGGGAGATGGTGAAGTACTTGTTCAGCACGTCTACAGAAGCTATGGTACCGGCCCGGCGAGCGGAGGCCACAGCGGCAGCGGGCTTGTGGGCGAAGGCATCCTTCCCGGCGTAGAAGGCCCGGTCCAGCACTGAGAGGATCCGGCCGGAGGGGTGGGCGTAATACACCGGGGTGCCGAAGATAAAGCCGTCCGCCTGGGCGGCTTTTTCAATGATGCGGTTGACGATGTCGTCATCGAAGACGCAGCGGCCCGGAGCCTTGGCGCAGGCACCGCAGGCAGTGCAGTCCCGAATGGGATCATTGCCCAGCCACAGGATCTCCGATTCCATATCCGCCTCCGCCAGCACCGCCGCGATTGCCTGCAAAGCCGCGTCTGTGCAGCCATGGGGGCGGGAACTTCCATTGAGCATCAGAACCTTCATGGAAACATCTCCTTTTTCGTTAGTCATTCCCATTATAAGCCGGATGATTCTGCCCGGGCAAGCCGAAGCCAGGGGAAGAAGACGGAAATTTTCCGGGAAACCCCGTTCCTTTCGACACAAAGCTGACGGGGGGACATGCTATCATCTCTGCAAGGCGGCCTTTGCGCATACTATGCCAACAGGCCGCAGACAGGCGCGGAAAAGCGCCCAGGTGTGCGGCAGAGCTGCAGGCACACAGGAATTCAGGAAAATCAAAGGAAAAGGGGCAATAAAATGGAGATCCTGGAAAAAACCTCGGATCGGAACCTCCTGCTGGAATGCAGGGGGGAACTGGATCATCACGCGGCGCGGGATGCCATGCGGCAGCTTGAGCTGGCGCTGGACGCGGCGCTGCCGCGGAAGCTGGTGCTGGATCTGGGAGGCGTGACCTTTATGGACAGTTCCGGCATCGCCCTAATCCTGCGGGCCCAGCAGCGGATGCAGATGCTGGACGGGAGCCTTCTGGTGTGCAACGTGCCCCGCCAGGCCCGCCGGGTGCTGGACGCCGCCGGTATCGGCCGGCTGGTAACCATTCGATAAAGGAGGGATACATAGATGAAAACCAAAGCAATCAATGAAGTGGCACTGGTATTTCCCAGCCGCAGCAGCAACGAGGGGTTTGCACGATCTGCCGTGGCGTGCTTCGCCGCCCAGATGGATCCCACCCTCAACGAGCTGGAGGATATCAAGACCGCCGTCAGCGAGGCGGTGACCAACGCCATTGTCCACGCCTATCCAGAGGCCCTGGGAACCGTGCAGGTAAAAGTCCGTGTCTGCGGAGAGAATGTGCTGGAGATCACCGTTCGGGATCACGGCCGGGGCATCCCGGACATCGAGCAGGCCCGCCAGCCCATGTTCACCACCGGAGGCGCGGAGCGCAGCGGCATGGGCTTTACCATTATGGAGAGCTTCATGGACGCGGTGACGGTGCGCTCTGTGCCGGGACGGGGGACCACCGTGGTGATGAAGAAGAAGCTCTCCCGGCGCCGTCCGGCGGCAAAATGAGCGCGGGGCTGGAACTGCTGCGGGCGGCCCAGGAGGGAGACCGGGAGGCCTGCGAGCAGGCTGTGATCGCCAATAACGGTCTCATCTGGAGCGTAGTGAAGCGGTATTGCGGCCGGGGAGTGGATCCGGAGGATCTCTACCAGCTGGGATGCCTGGGTTTTTTGAAGGCGGTGCAGGGGTTCGACTTCGGCTACGGCACCTGCTTTTCCACCTATGCCGTGCCCAAGATCGCCGGGGAGATCCGGCGCTTTCTCCGGGACGACGGAGCGGTAAAGGTGGGACGAAGTATCCGGGAGCAGGCCCAGATGCTCTACGGTGTCCGGGAGCGGCTGCGCCACCAGCTGGGCCGGGAGCCGGTACTCTCAGAGTTAGCAGAGGCCACGGGACTGACAGCGGAGGAAATCGCCCAGGTGGATTTGGCCACGGATACCCCGGAGTCGCTGCAAAAGGAGACCTCCGACGGATTGACCCTGGAGGGCACCCTGGGTACCGAGGCACCGGAGGACAGTATGGTGGAGCGCATTGCCCTCCGGGAGGCCATCGACCAGCTGCCGGAGAAGGAGCGGATGACCATTTTGCTGCGCTATTTCAAGGGGCTCACACAGGAGCAGACGGCCCGGATCCTGGGAGTTTCCCAGGTGCAGATATCCCGGCTGGAGCGTCGGGGACTGAAACGGCTGCGGGAGAGCTTTGAGGTGTGAAATACTCCGGCCCCTGAAACTCCGTCATGGTGCCCCAGTAGCGCTTGGGCATGTTGGTCATGCGGCAGCGGGGGTTCTCCCGCTCCCGGATAGCGACGGTGTCATAAAACTGCTTCCAAAGCCGCCGGTAGCCCGCCTCCGTCTCATCCGGCGGGGCCATCTGAAAGTCCTCCAGTGGCTCAATAGCGGAACGGCCTGCACTGTAAAGTAAAACTTCTTTATGGGTTCTGTCGTAGAGAAAGAAGCTCTCGTTGCGGTATCGAGCACAAAAATGGGACCGCAGCAGAGGCAGCACCCGGTTCTTGGGTGCGATCTCTCCTCCCAGAACACCCCCCAGCTGGGAAAAGCGGGTGAAGCCCTTGAGAAGATGGGCCTCACTCCCCAGGTGCCGCACGGCCTTGAGCACCGGGTAGAGGGTCTCATCCGAGAGGTCGTGGAGGAAGGCAGGGCCCTCCCGAAGGAGCTTTACCACGACTCGATAGAGGTGGAGTTCCTTTTCCGGCAGACAGGTGAGAAAGCCCCGGCGCAGCAGATCCGCTGCGCCGGGGTCGCATTTTACGATTTTGCGGAGCACCCGGGCAGCGTGCTGGCGATCCGTTGGGATGGATCGGACGGCGAAGAGGGAGGGTTGCATCTCATCCTCCGGGAAAATGCCGCAGGGGGTTTCCCGGTACAGGTAGCTGTCGAAGATGCAGCACAGGAATCCTTCAAAGGTGCCGTCGTAGCAGTAGACTGTTTCGCTCATGGGATGCTCCTTTTTATACGGGGTCGAACAAAGACAGCTGCACCGCCTCCTGCTGGGGCAGCAGAGGCCGCTCGGCAGCGATGAGGCTGCGCAGGAGACTGTCGGGGGTAAAGCGCAGCCCCTCCGCCATCTTGCCGGAGGCGGTGAGAAAATACTGGGCCCGCTTCATCACCACTCCCAGGCGGCGCAGATCTTCCATGCGCAGGCGGTGGGTGCGGCGGGATACCAGGATGCGCTTGGCGGAGGTGACCCCCACGCCGGGGATGCGCAGCAGCGTTTCATAGTCGGCGGTGTTTACCTCCACCGGAAAGAAATCCAGGTGGCTCAGAGCCCAGGAACACTTGGGATCCACCTGGGGGTTGAAGTCCGGATTCTGCTCGTCCAGCAGTTCCTCCGCCCGGAAGCCGTAAAACCGCAGCAGCCAGTCTGCCTGGTAGAGCCGGTGCTCCCGCAGCAGGGGCGGCTTGGTGTCCTTGGAGGGAAGCAGCGCGTGCTCCACCACCGGCACATAGGCGGAATAGAACACACGTTTGAGCTTGTACCGGTCATAGAGTCCCTGGGTCAGACGCAGGATGTGAAAGTCGGTGTCGGCCGTGGCCCCCACGATCAGCTGGGTGCTCTGCCCGGCGGGGGCAAATTTGGGGGCGTGGCGGTATTTCACCAATTCCTCCCGGCTCTGCTGGCCCCGGGTGCGGATCTGGCCCATAGGGGCCAGGATGGCCTGTTTGGTCTTGTCCGGAGCCAGGGTTTTAAGCCCCGCTTCCGAGGGCAGCTCGATATTGACGCTGAGCCGGTCTGCCAGAAAACCCAGCTGCTCCACCAGCTCCGGAGAGGTGCCCGGAATGGCCTTGGCGTGAATATAGCCGTTGAATCGGTAGGTTTCCCGCAGAAGACGCAGGGTACGGATCATCAGCTCCGTGGTGTAGTCCGGGCTGCGGTATACGCCGGAGGAGAGGAAGAGCCCCTCGATATAGTTCCGGCGGTAGAACTGGATGGTGAGATCCGCCAGCTCCTCTGGGGTGAAGGCGGCCCGCTTGGTCTCGTTGCTGCGGCGGTTGACGCAGTATTTGCAGTCGTACACGCAGCGGTTGGTGAGCAGCACCTTCAATAGGGACACGCACCGTCCATCTGCGGAGAAGGTGTGGCAGCAGCCCGCCACGGAGGTGGAGGTGTTGCCGATATAGCCCTTTTTGGAGACCCGGTTCCCGCCGCTGGAGGTGCAGGCGGCGTCGTACTTGGCGGCGTCCGTCAGCACCGTCAGCTTCTCGTAGACGTCCATCTCACCGGAGGGCGGCATGGCGGCGGTGATGCTGAGCGGGGCGCTCAATGGCGTCGATGACCCGGAAGACCTGGGCCGTCAGGAACACCACGCCCACCAAAACGAAAAAGAATGTCCAACCAGTCATCGTCAATTCCTCCTTGCTCGAACTTTTGTTCTAGTGACAGTATAAATCGAACAATCGTTCTTGTCAAGAGGAAATCGAACAAACTTTCGATTATAAAAACAGCCGCCCAAAGAGGGCGGCTGTTTCCATTTACGTTTCGAGATTTTCCGCATACTGGGGTTCCAGGGGGTAGGTGGTGTAACTCTGGCTCTCCATGTCGTTCAGCATGCCTACCACGGGCTGTTCCGGCAAAGGCGCGTAGGGGAACAGGTTTCGCAGAGCCTGGGTCTGATAGCGGAGAATGGTGACGCCATAGAGCCAGTCGTCGGAAAAAGCGGTGGTATAAGCGCACCAGCCACGGCGTTCTGCGGTGCCGAAGGGATAGCTGAACAGAGCCGAATAGCTGTCATAGGTGTCTCCAAAATAAGTGATGTGGGAGTCCATTTCCAGAGACAGGTCCGCGGCATACCACGCTCCGTCTTTCCGCCAGAGGATCTGTCCCGCCACATCGTTCACGGCGGCGTGGGTGTCGGGTTCCATGCGGATCAGATTCTGCAGTACCGCCCTGGGCGTGTTTACGGTGAAGAAGTGGTAGCAGCGGAAGGTGCGGAACCTGGTCTGGACCTGGATGTCCATGTAACGGATGCCGTTGTCTGTGGAGTCGCCCCAGGCATCCAAGTCCACATAACATGCTTCCGCCCCGGAGAGCTTCGTGACCTCTTCATTCGGAAGCAGGTCCAGCAGGTCCTTCGGGAAGCCCAGGTCCTCCAGGTGCGTCCGAATGGAGGTGATCTCAGCGGATTCAGACGTTTGTTCGACTACAAGGGATTCCATCGCCAGATGGTTGGATACCAGGCTCAGGACCACGGTCAATCCCACCAGGGACATGAGATATGCCGCGGCCAGCTTTCCGCCGCCCAGTTTCACCGGTGCTGCCCGGACGGCATAGCCCCAGTCGGAGAGCTGGGTCCCCGCCCGCAGCAAAGATTTGACGATGCGGTAGAAGGCATAGGCCATCACCAGCAGGGAGATCCACCCGGGATTGGGCCACAGGAGGGCAAATCCCATCAGTACCGCGTACCACACCAGGGCCCAGAGGGCCGGGGCGGCGGTTTTCCGGGGGCGGCCCACTTCCGCCGCGGCATTCCCAAGTCCCAGCCACAGGCTCAGGAACAGCGCCAGGGTGGGAACAGCCATCAAAAGCAGCAGCGGCGTGGGGATCTCCGGGATCCGCCCCCACAGCGGTGTGGCCTGCAGGGCAAAAGTGATATAAAGTGCTATCGCTTTACAACCACTGATGATCCATCCAATTCGGAACCAGCGGTTGTTTCTGCGCAGGCTGCGGAACCCCAGGTACAGCGCTATGGTCCCCACGGCGGGCAGCAGGTAGTCCAGATACCAAACATGCAGGGTGAAGCAGGTCAGGCACAGGCCCAGCACGATGTGTTCCATGGCGGTGCGGAAGGGCGTCACCGCCCGGACGGTCTCCTCGGGGGGCGGGAGCTCCGACAAGGAGGTGGCCAGGGCACAGTCAAAGGCATCCCAGCGATCGGTCATAGCGCGTCACCTCCCAACTCCCGGCGCAGACGCTGGCGCAGGCGGTAGAGCCTGCCCTCGGCGGCGCGCTCCGTCATGCCCATCTCCGCGGCAATCTGGGCGATGGGCTGTAAATAGTAGTAGCGGCGGTAGAAGAGGCGCTGGTCCGTGGTGCTTAGAGCCCCGATGGCCTTTTGCAGCCGCTCCGTCCGCTCTTGACGGAGTACCGCCTCCTCCGGCGTGTCGCGGTGAGCGGGTTCTGTCTCCGGCTGCGCCAGATGCTGTTCCCGCCGGAGCCTGGCTTTCAGGTGGTTCAACGCGGTATTCCGGGCCACGGCGGTGAGCCAGGCGGTAAGACTGCCCCTGGCGGGATCGTAGTCCTCCAGCCGCCGCCATACCAGCTCCGTCACCTCGGAATAGCAATCCTCGGCATCCTGTCTGTCCCGGAGGACGCTCCCCACCACATAGTGCAGAAGGGGGCCGTACTGGAGCAGCAGTGCCTCGGTGCCTGCCGCAGGATCCTGCCGCAGCAGCTCCAGCAGCGCTCCAGCGTCCATGGCCATCCCTCCTTGTTGTGTGTTCATCCTATTATACAACGCCCAGGCCGAAAACCCACGAAAAAAACAGGCGGCATAGAACAGGCCCTGTCCGCATAGAGTTCCAGTGAAAAACTGCGGGGAGGGAAATGCCATGACATCGCGCCAGGCGGGACGCCGGATGAGCACCATTGCATCGGAACGGGGAAAGCGGCAGCGGACGAAGGAGTGCCGGAAACGGGCCGCGGCGGGACGGAGCCAGACGGTGCCCGGTAACCGGGCCGGGCGGAAGGATGAGCCGCTTTCCGCCCGGGAAAAGCGGCAGCTGGGCCAGCTGGTGGTCTGCTGCGTCATCTTTGTGGCGCTGGTGGCGGCGAAGCTGCTGCTGCCGGGAAAGATGGCGGCAGTGAACGAGGCACTCTCCGGGGCGCTGGAGAAAAACCTGGACGTGCGGGAGGTGTTCTCCGCCGTAGGCCAGGCAGTCAGCGGTGAGGACGGCGGCTGGGAGAACGTGTACCAGGCAGTGTTCGGCCCCTCCCAGGAGGAGAGCCCTGCCCTGGAGACTTCCGCTGCCGCGGATCTGGAAACGGCGGAAGAGCCTTCCCAGGGGCTGGAAGCCCTGCAGACCAGCGGCGGTGAAGTGGGCTGGGAGCTGCCGGATGACTGGGCTTTCCCGGAACCGGATTCGCCTGACGGGACACTCGCCGCCCAGACAGGACAGACGGAAGCCGGAGCATCGACAGAGGCTGACGGGGATGTGGAGACGCTGGCCTATGTGCTCTACTCCGACCAGAACCTGCCGGAGGACGTCAGCATGGAGCAGGCCATCCTGGGCTTTGACTACTGCACCCCGGTAATGGGCGTGGTCTCTTCCTCCTTCGGCTATCGGGAGCACCCTGTAGAGGGGGAGGAGCGCTTTCACTACGGACTGGACATCGCGGCGGACACCGGAACGGACATCGGCTGCTTTGCCGACGGCACCGTCACGGCAGTGGGGGAGAGCAGCAGCTACGGCAAATATCTGATGGTGGATCACGGCGGCGGTTTTACCACCTTGTATGCCCATTGCAGCAAGATCCTGGTCTCCTCCGGCACAGCGGTGCGGGAGGGTCAGGCCATTGCCCAGGTAGGAGAGACAGGGGTGGCCACAGGGCCGCACCTGCACTTCGAGATCCATCGGGACGGCGTGTACCTGAACCCCATTTACTATGTATCTCTGGGATAGAGGCGGTGTTCGGATCAGCGGCGGCTTCTTCCTGCTGACGGCCTGGTTCGCCCTGGTGAACGGGGCGGAGCTCTTGGCGGTGGTGGGAGTGGGCTGTGCAGTCCATGAGCTGGGCCACTATCTGGCCTTGCGGTGCCTGGGGGTGCGGGTGACGGGACTGCGTCTTTGCATCCTGGGGGCGGAGATGACGGCGGACCGCTCCGGCCTCTCCTACGGCGGGGAGCTGGCGGCGGTGCTGGCGGGCCCGGGGGCCAATCTTTTGACAGCTCTGGTTCTGGCGGCGGCGGGGGAGGCCTTTTGGGCGGCAGCGGGAGGGAATCTGGTGCTGTGCCTGTTCAACCTTTTGCCGCTGCGTCCCCTGGACGGCGGCCGGGCCTTGGAGCTGGCGGTGACCTGGATTGCCGGGCCGGATGCCGGGGAGCGGGCAGTCCGGATGGCCGGCACCTGCGCGGCCCTGGCCCTGGGTGTGTGCCTGGCGGCGGTGATGGTCCAAAGCGGGGGGAGCCTGTGGCTCCTGCCGGCGGCCGCTGCTGCATTCTTTACCGCTCTGCAGGAGGTGCGGGGGATCGCCGGCAGTTCCGCCGAATGAAAATTTTTGAAAATAATTCTTGCATTTGCAAGTGGGGTGTGATATTCTATCATGGCTACAAAAGGGCGGTCCTCTGCCGTGCGCCGGGCAATCATGCCGCAGCGGCGCGGAAAACACGGGTATGAACGCCTATAAAATAGGAGGAAATATCCATGGATCTCATCAAGGAACTGAACAAGGAAACCCTGCAGAACGAGGTGCCCCAGGTCAAGATCGGTGACACTGTCCGTGTCCACGTGAAGGTCAAGGAAGGCTCCCGCGAGCGTATCCAGGTCTTCGAGGGCACCGTCATCGCCAAGAAGCATGGCGGCATCGAGGAGACCATCACCGTCCGCCGCATTTCCTACGGCGTGGGCGTGGAGAAGGTGTTCCCCGTTCACTCTCCTGCCATCGCCACCATCGAGGTGGTCCGCAGCGGTTCTGTCCGCCGTGCCAAGCTGTACTATCTGCGCGGCCGCGTGGGCAAGAGCGCCAAGGTCAAGGAGAAGCTCTAAGAGAGACAAAGAGAGAGGCTTTCGCCTCTCTCTTTTGTTTTTTGCAGCTTCCGGGCTTTGCCGGCCGCAGCTCTGCCGGGGAAGTGAGAAAAAAATCCGCGGATCCCTTGTGGTTTCGCGGATTCTTTGCTATACTACATAAGATTACATTGGGCTTGTATGGCCCTGGAGGCGCCTATGGATAAAAAGCGTGTCCGCCGGGAATCAGACCGCGGCGCTTATGACTGGGTGCAGCTTCTGGTGTGCTGCGTGGTGACAGTGGTGGTGATTTTCACCTTTGTGATGCGGGTAGTCCGGGTGGACGGCCCATCCATGCGGGAAACCCTGCAGGACCGGGATCTGCTGGCTGTGGTGAACAGCCCCCTGTGCGGATCCTGCGGCGCCGGGGATATCGTCATCATCCGCCGGGAGGATTTCCTGGACGGCGCGCCCATTGTCAAACGGGTCATCGCCACGGAGGGCCAGACGGTGGACATTGACTTTGATACCGGCACGGTATACGTGGATGGCGAGGCGCTGGACGAAGACTATATCCGGGAGCCCACCTTCACAGACGAGGGAATGGATTATCCCCTGACCGTGCCGGAGGGGGCTGTATTTGTCATGGGCGACAACCGCAACGACAGCCACGACAGCCGGGCCCCGGATCTGGGACCGGTGGATACCCGGTACATCATGGGCCGGGCGGTGGCTGCGCTGATCCCGGGGGTTTCGGCGGACACCGGCAGCCGGGAGTGGTTCCGGGCGGGAATTTTAAGTTGAGGAGAACTTGTTATGGAAGATAATCGGCAGCAGACCGTTGGGGACGGCGCAAAGGACAAGGCGCGTTCCGGACGGGAGCTTTACGAGTGGGCACAGGCGCTGGTGGTTTCTGTTTTGGCGGTGGTGCTCCTCTTTACCTTTGTGGTGCGCCTCATCGGTGTGGACGGCCACTCCATGGTGCCCACCCTGCAGGATGGAGACCGCCTGCTGGTGACCACGTCCCTTTTGAGCGGTGAGTATCAGTACGGGGACATCGTCATCATCCAGAAGGGGTCCTTCGCCGGAGGAGAACCCATCGTCAAGCGGGTCATCGCCACAGAGGGCCAGACGGTGGACATTGACTTCGTCACCGGCACGGTGTACGTGGATGGGGAGGCCCTGCAGGAGGACTATATCAACGAGCTCACCTTCACCGAGGAGGGGACGGAGTTCCCCCTGACCGTGCCGGAGGGATCCATCTTCGTCATGGGCGATAACCGCAACCACAGCGACGACAGCCGCAATTCCCAGCTGGGCACCGTGGATACCCGCTATGTCATCGGCAAAGCGGTGTTTTTGCTCTTCCCGGGCGCGGATGAAGTGACGCAGCAGCGGGACTTCGGCCGCATCGGCCTGATCGGCGGGGTGGACGCATGAACATTCAATGGTATCCCGGCCACATGACCAAAACCCGGCGGATGATCGCCGAGCAGATCAAAAATGTGGACGCGGTTTGTGAGATCCTGGACGCACGCATCCCCATCTCCAGCCGGAACCCGGATGTGGACGAGCTGACAGCGGGGAAGCCCCGGCTGGTGGTCTTGAACCGGGTGGATCAGGCGGACCCCGCCTCCACCCAGCGGTGGGCGTCCTACTTCAAGGGAAAGGGCTATGCCGTGCTGGAATCCGACGCCAAAAGCGGACAGGGTACCGCCCGTTTTGCCGCCGCCGTGCGGGAGCTTTTGGCAGACAAGATCCGCGCCTACGCGGAAAAGGGACAAAACCGGGTCATCCGGGTGATGATCCTGGGCATCCCCAATGTGGGCAAGTCTACCTTTATCAATAAGATCGCCGGCCGCAAGACCGCCAAGACCGAGGACCGGCCCGGCGTCACCCGCTCCAAGCAGTGGGTTCCCATTGACCGCAATCTGGAGCTGCTGGACACCCCCGGCATCCTCTGGCCCAAGTTTGAGGACCAGAGCGTGGGGCTGAACCTGGCCTATACCGGCGCCGTGAAGGACGATATTCTGGACACGGAGACCTTGGGCTGCCACCTGATGACCTACCTGGGCACCCGCTATCCGGATGCGCTGACTGCCGCCTACAAGCTGCTATCCCTGCCGGAGCGGGAGGCGGAAGAGAACGATATTGCCTGGGGCTACCGGCTCCTCTGCGCCGCCGGACGCAAGCGGGGCTTCCTGATCTCCGGCGGGGAAGTGGACACGGAGCGCATGGCCAAGATCCTGCTGGACGAGTTTCGCGGCGGCAAGCTGGGGCGCTTTACACTGGAGGAGCCGGAATAAGGAGACATCATGTCAAAGAGGACATCATTTGCCATAAAGTGGGCCCTTGTGACGGGTTTCATCTGGCTGGTACTCCATGTGGTAAGCGGCGTGAGAAACCTTGTGGGGCTGATGTTTGAAGCATACGATGACCGGACGCTGGGATACGCCGCGGCCTATTTGGTGTGTCTGCTGCTATTTGATGTGGGGCTGTTTCTTATCAGCAGCCCGGAGGCAGGAAAGATTTTGGAGCGCTACTGGGCGGTGTGTACCATGGTGCTGGCCCTGTTGACGCTGCTTGCTCTGCTGGGAGAGCACTTGCGGTTTGAATTGCCGGGATGGACGCTGCTGGTGATTCTAGTGACACCGTATTTTCCTCTGGACCCTATCTGGAGAAATTTTTTGCCGGAATCGGGTGGCCTCCTTCAGATCGTGGGCACGCTGCTGGTGTGTCTGCTTCATTGGGGGTACTGCCGGTTAGCCTTGTACCGGGCAGGAAACAGTTCGGCAACGGCTTTTTGAAGGGATATGCTGCCTGCTATTGACTAAGACAATGCCGGGAAAAGGAGGGGGCCATCGTGGAACGCAAGATGGAGCTTGATTGGTCTGAACAGGCCGCAAAGCTGGCCTTTCTCATGCTGGGCATCCATTTCGTGACCTTCTGGGAGGGATTGAGTTGGGATAGAGACGCGGCATGGTTTCGGCTGGCTCTGCTGGCGGCTTATGCCCTTTGCCTGTGGCGGGTGGACTGGACTCTGTGGCATCTCTCCAGCCGCCGGGTTGCCCGTTCCATGGCTGGATATTGGCTGGCGGCCACACTGTGCGCCGGTGCCTGGCTGATCTGGGGAGAGCATTGGCTGGGGAGCTGCGGAGATGCGTTAACAATCGTCTTCAGTGCTGCCATCCTGCCCTATGGACAGATTTTCTTTACCTATTATCGGGGATGGCCATGGGAAAACAGTGCTCTATGCGCCTGTGTGGGCGCTGCCGCAGTGTTTTTCCTGTGTCTGATTCACTTGGTTTGGTATGTCCGGCTCAGCTGTCGGGGAAAAGAGGAATAACATTGGATCTTTGGACTTACGAGCGTGAGCAATGGAATAGTGGCATCCAGACCCTCTGCGGCGTGGACGAGGCGGGGGCCGGGCCTCTGGCGGGACCGGTATACGCCGCCGCGGTGATCCTGCCCCGGGAAGTGGAGATCCCCGGCCTCAACGACTCCAAAAAGCTGACGGAGAAAAAGCGGGAGGCCCTCTACGACCTCATTACCGCCCAGGCCGTGGCGTACAGTGTGGCCCGGGTTGAGGCGGCGGAGATCGATGAAATGGACATCCTCAACGCCCGAATGCTGGCCATGAACCGGGCTATCGAAGGGCTGCCGCAGACGCCGGACCTGGCTCTCATCGACGGCAACCGGGACCACGGCAGTGCCGTGGCTATTACAGTGCCCCATCTTTGCGTCGTGGGGGGCGATGGGAAGAGCGCCTCCATCGCGGCCGCCTCCATCCTGGCCAAGGTCAGCCGGGACCGCTATGTCTCCACGGAGCTGGACCAGGCGTATCCCCAGTACCAGTTTGCCAAGCACAAGGGCTACGGTACCAAGCTCCACTATGAAATGCTGGACCGGTACGGCCCCTGTCCGGCCCACCGGAAGACCTTCCTGAAAAAGTGGGAGGCGAGGCGGCCATGACCACCCGGCGGGAGCTGGGGAACCGGGGAGAGGCGGAAGCAGCCCGGTACCTGCGAAAAAAGGGATATGCCCTTCTGGCCAGCCAGTGGCGCTGCCGCTACGGGGAGCTGGATCTGGTGGCCCGGGACAAGCAGGGCACGGTCTGCTTTGTGGAGGTCAAGCTCCGCCGGGAGAGCGGGGGGACATTGCCCCGGGAGGCGGTTGACGCCCGAAAGCAGGCGCGACTGCGCAGCGCCGCGGCCCTGTATCTGAGCCAGCATGAGCTGGATGCCCCCGCCCGCTTCGATGTGGCGGAGGTCTATACCGATGAAAACCACCGCATCCTCCGCCTGGAGTACCTGGAGGACGCGTTTTGTTAAGTACAACAGCCTGAAAAGGGAGGAATACATCATGAAATATCTGAGCACCCGGGACCGCGCCCTGCGCTACGAGTCGGCGGACGCCATCAAAATGGGCCTGAGCCGGGACGGCGGCCTGCTGACCCCCTGTGAGATCCCGCAGATCGACCGGGCCTTTCTGGAGAGCCTGGTGGCGGAGCGCTACCAGGTCCGGGCCGCCAAGGTCATGGCGCTGTATCTGACGGACTACACGGAGCAGGAGCTGCTGACCTTCGCGGAGAATGCCTACGGTCCCGCCAAGTTCGATACCGCCGCCGTGGCCCCCGTCCGCACGGTGGATGAGAACACATACTGCCTGGAGCTCTGGCACGGTCCCACCAGCGCCTTCAAGGACATGGCCCTCCAGATGCTGCCCCAGCTGCTCTCCGCAGCGCTGAAGAAGACCGGGGAGGGCAAGACCGTCTGCATCCTGGTGGCCACCTCCGGCGATACCGGCAAGGCCGCCATGGAGGGCTTTGCCGACGTGCCCCAGACCAAGATCATGGTGTTCTATCCCAAGGACGGCGTCTCCAAGGTCCAGGAGACCCAGATGGTCACCCAGGACGGTGAGAACGTAGGCGTGTGCGCCGTGGTGGGCAACTTCGACGATGCCCAGGCCGGCGTCAAGCGCATCTTCTCCGACGAGTCCATCCGCGCCACCCTGGCGGAGCGGGGCTATTTCCTCTCCTCCGCCAACTCCATCAACTGGGGCCGCATCCTGCCCCAGGTGGTCTACTACATCTCTGCTTACTGCGACCTGGTGCGGGACGGGAAGCTGACCATGGGGGACAAGGTGAACTTCTGCGTCCCCACCGGCAACTTCGGCGACATCCTGGCGGCCTATTACGCCAAGCGCATGGGCCTGCCTGTGGGCAAGCTCATCTGCGCCTCCAACCGCAACGATGTCCTCACCGACTTCCTGCGCACCGGCATCTATGACCGCAACCGTCCCTTCCACACCACCATGAGCCCCTCCATGGATATCCTGATTTCCTCCAATCTGGAGCGGCTGCTTTTTGACCTCTCGGGCCAGAACGACGAAGAGGTCCGGGGCTATATGGAGGCTCTGGCGGGGAGCGGGAAGTATGAGGTCTCCGACGCCATCAAGGCGGCCCTGGCGGAGCAGTATTGGGGCGGCTTCTGCGACGAGGCGGGTACCACTGCCGCCATCGCCAAGTATTATAAGGAGTACGGCTACCTCATCGACACCCACACCGCCGTGGCGGCCAACGTCATGGAGCAGTATCGTGCCGCTACCGGGGACAAGACCCCCACAGTCTTCGTCTCCACTGCCTCTCCGTACAAATTCTGCGACAGCGTCCTCTCCGCCATCGGGGAGACGCCTGCGGGAGACGGCGTGGAGCTGCTGGATCAGCTCCACGATGTCACCGGTGTGGCCATCCCCCGGCGGCTGGCAGCATTGAAGGGTAAGACGCGGCGCTTTGACCTCTCCTGCGAGAAGCCCAGCATGGACGGCGTGGTGCTGGACTTCCTGCGCTAACGCGAAGGGGGGCCGGGGACTGTGAAAAGACAGGAAATGCCCACCCCCCAGGGTGGCGTGGTGAAACGAGCCAACGCCCGGGCAGTGCTGGTGACCCTGGGAATCGGGATCGTCTTTCTGGCGGTCAGCGCTCTGATCCCCGAGCGGACCATCGGGACCCATCGGGTGGTGGACACGGCCTACCGGGTCAAGGAAGGCCTGGAGTCCTTTGGGCTATCTTCGTGCGTCTTCGGCGTAGTCTGGTGGGCCCGGTTCCTGCGCTGCCCCTGCTGCGGCCTCAGCTTCGCAATGCCCTGGTGGAGCGGCGCTGAGCGTCACTTCTGTTCCCACTGCGGCAAGGAGATCGTCTTTGACGACACGCCGCCGTCCCGGTAAATATCCAAATGAAAGGGGAGTGGTCTTATGGCCCTCTATGCCATTGGGGACCTGCACCTCTCCCTGACGGCCGACAAGTCCATGGAGGTGTTCGGCCCCGCCTGGGAGAACTATGTGAGCCGCATCGAGGCAGCTTTGGGGCAGCTCAACGCCGACGATGTGCTGATCCTGGCGGGGGACACCTCCTGGGGGATCGACTTGAACGAGGCGGAGGCGGACTTCCGCTTTCTGGACAGGTTTCCCTGCAAAAAGTATCTCATCAAGGGCAACCACGACTACTGGTGGTCCACCGTGTCCAAGATGAAGAAGTTCTTTGAAGAAAAGGGCATCACCACCCTGGACTTCATCCATAATAACTGCACCTTTTACGGCAATCATGCCATCTGCGGCACCCGTGGCTGGTTCCTGGAAGAGGATCAGAAGCCCCACAACGCCAAGGTTTTGAACCGGGAGGTGGGCCGGCTGGAGGCTTCGCTGCAGGCGGCGGGAGACGCTCCCATCTGGTGCTTTCTCCACTATCCGCCCCTCTACCAGGGCTATGAGTGCCCGGAGATCCTGGCTGCCCTGGAGCGCCACCATGTGGAGCGGTGCTGCTACGGCCATCTTCACGGCCCGGTGATCCGCCGCCGGACGGAGGGAGAGCGGCAGGGAACGGCCTTTTCCCTGATCTCGGCGGACTATCTGGGGTTTCAACCGAAAAAAATTTGTGAATAAATGAAAAAAGACTGGAATTTTCAAGTTTTTTCTGGTAAAATACCATCTCGCACCGGCATTTGATCGGTGATGAACGGAGGAGTTAACAAAATGAGTGTGAAAAGCTGCGAAAAAGTTGAAAAGAGTCAGGTCGCGCTGACCATCGAAGTGGGCGCGCCGGAGTTTGAGGCTGCCATCGAGAAGGCGTATCAGAAGATGCGCAAGAAGATCAACGTCCAGGGCTTCCGTCCCGGCAAGGCTCCCCGCAAGATCATCGAGGGGATGTACGGCGTTGAGGTCTTCTTCGAGGAGGCCATTAATATTGCATTCCCCGACGCTTACGAGGCTGCCGTGAAGGAGCAGGACCTGCGCGTCGTGGGCTATCCCGAGGTGGAGATGGTGGGTGAGTGCACCCGCGACGGCTTCACCTTCAAGGCCACCGTTCCCGTCTATCCCGAGGTGACCCTGGGCCAGTACAAGGGCCTCTCCGCCGAGAAGGACGAGGTCAAGGTTATGGCCGCCGACGTCAACGAGCGTCTCAAGGAGCTCACCGACCGCAACACCCGCCTGGTGAGCGTGGACCGTGCCGCCAAGGAGGGCGATACCGCTGTCATCGATTTCGAGGGCTTCCTGGACGGCAAGCCTTTCGACGGCGGCAAGGGCGAGAACCACAGCCTGGAGCTGGGCTCTCACAGCTTTGTCCCCGGCTTTGAAGAGCAGGTAGTGGGCATGAAGGCCGGCGAGGAGAAGGACATCGACATCACCTTCCCCGAGGACTATCACGCCGACCTGGCCGGCAAGGCTGTTGTGTTCAAGGTGAAGGTCAACGAGGTCAAGGAGAAGGAAGTCCCCGCTCTGGACGACGAGTTTGCCAAGGACGTCTCCGAGTTCGACACCCTCAAGGATCTCAAGGCCGACCTGAAGAAGAAGATCACCGAGGAGCGCCAGAAGGCCGCCGATCAGGCCTTTGAGGACGCCCTGATGGAGCAGGTGGCTGCCAATATCACCGCCGAGATCCCCGATGCCATGGTGGAGGGCCAGGCCCGTCAGTATCTGGACAACTTCAAGATGCAGATTGCCCAGCAGGGCATCCCCTATGACCAGTACATGAAGATGACCGGCATGGACGAAGCCAAGCTCCTGGAGGATGCCAAGGAGCCCGCTCTTCGTCAGGTGCGGCTGGATCTGGCTCTGGCTGCCATCATCAAGGAAGAGAACCTGGAGGCCACCGATGAGGAGGCCGAGGAGGAGCTCAAGAAGATGGCCGAGCAGTACAACATGGATCTGGACACCGTCAAGAAGTATCTCCAGGTGGATCAGGTGAAGGATCAGATCCTCACCCGCAAGGCTGTGGCCATCGTGGTGGACAGCGCCACCGCCGTCAAGCCCGAGAAGAAGGCCGCCAAGAAGGCCGAGGACGGCGAAGAGGGCGAGGAGAAGAAGCCCGCCAAGAAGACCACCCGCAAGTCCTCCAAGAAGACCGAAGAGGCCCAGGAGGAAAAAACTGCCGAGGAAGGCTCTGAATCCAAGTAATTCCGGGCATACTGTTGGGAGTCCGGGGCGGCATGTGTGGCCGCTCCGGTGCCCTGACGGGAGTATCGCCCCTGTTTGACAGGTTCCGCGTACCATCCGTAGTAGGATGAGTGCGTGCGTGGCAGCAGCGCCGGACGCTCCCAACGGGGCCAGGCGCTTTTGCCATTCCTGCCCGGGAATTGGCCGCCACGGAGGGAGGCCGTTATTGGCTGGGAGGACGCCGGAACACGGAAAGAGCGATTCAAGGAGGTTTACCCAATGAGCTTAGTTCCCTATGTAGTAGAGCAGACCAACCGGGGAGAGCGGTCTTACGACATCTTCTCCCGTCTGCTCAATGACCGGATCGTCTTTTTGGGCGAGGAGGTCAACGCCACCACCGCAAGCCTCGTGGTGGCCCAGCTTCTGTATCTGGAAGCACAGGATCCCGACAAGGACATCCAGTTCTATATCAACAGCCCCGGCGGCTCCGTCACTGACGGCATGGCCATCTACGACACCATGCAGTACGTCAAGTGCGACGTGTCCACCATCTGCATCGGCATGGCCGCCAGCATGGGTGCGTTCCTGCTCTCCTCCGGCGCCAAGGGCAAGCGTCTGGTGCTGCCCAACGCTGAGATCATGATCCATCAGCCCTCCGCCGGTACCAAGGGCAAGGTGACGGACATGGAGATCGATGTGGAGCACTTCCTGCGCATCAAGCGGAACCTGAACGAGATCCTGGCGCAAAACACCGGCAAGACCGCGGAGGAGATCAAAGAGGTCTCCGAGCGGGACCACTGGATGACCGCCCAGGAGGCCCTGGAGTTCGGCCTGGTGGACAAGGTCATCGCCAAGCGGTGAACGGCATCCATAGGCAAATACAGAAAACCGAGGTAATACCATGAACGACGACGGCAAGAAGGCACTGCGGTGTTCCTTCTGCGGCAAGCATGAAAACCAGGTCCACCGCATGATCCAGGGACCCGGCGTGCGCATCTGCGACGAGTGCGTGCAGCTGTGCATGAGTATTTTGAACGATGGGTTCGAGGATACCTCCGGCAGCGCGCTGGAGGATATCCCCGATGAGCTCCCCACCCCCCGGGAGATCAAGGACGTGCTGGATCAGTACGTCATCGGCCAGGATGAGGCCAAGGTGGCGCTGTCCGTGGCAGTCTACAACCACTATAAGCGTATTTTCTTCGGCGGCGACGAGGATGTGGAGCTCCAGAAGAGCAACATTTTGATGCTGGGCCCCACCGGCTCCGGCAAGACGCTCTTTGCCCAGACCCTGGCCCGGATTTTGAAGGTACCCTTTGCCATCGCCGACGCCACTACGCTGACGGAAGCCGGCTACGTGGGCGATGACGTGGAGAATATCCTGCTGCGTCTGCTGCAGGCGGCAGACTTCGACGTGGAGCGGGCAGAGCACGGTATCATCTATGTGGATGAGATCGACAAGATCGCCCGCAAGAGCGAGAACACTTCCATCACCCGGGATGTCTCCGGTGAGGGTGTGCAGCAGGCCCTTTTGAAGATCGTGGAGGGCACCGTGGCCAACGTGCCGCCCCAGGGCGGACGCAAGCACCCCCATCAGGAGTTCATCCAGGTGAATACCAAGAACATCCTCTTTATCTGCGGCGGCGCATTCGACGGCCTGGAAAAGATCATCGAGCGCCGGCTGGACCAGAAGTCCATCGGCTTCGGTGCTAACATCCAGGGCAAGAAGGACAAGGATATCAGCAAGATCCTCCACGAGGTGCAGCCCCACGATATTTTGAAGTTCGGCATTATTCCCGAGCTGGTGGGCCGGCTGCCGGTGATCGCATCCCTGAACGCCCTGACCCGGGCGGATCTGGTGCGGATCCTGACGGAGCCCAAGAACGCCCTGGTGAAGCAGTACAAGAAGCTGATGGAGTACGACGACGTGGAACTGGAGTTCCAGCCGGAGGCTCTGGAGGCCATCGCCGACAAGGCCATTGAGCGCAACATCGGTGCCCGGGGCCTGCGGGCTGTGATGGAGGGCATGCTCACCCAGATCATGTACGACGTCCCCTCTGACCCCACCATTACCAAGGTGGTTATCACCCGGGAGTGCGTGGAGGGCACCGGAACGCCTGTCCTCACCCGGGATCCCAATAAGATCAACTATTCCGTAAAGATCAACTCCGGAAAGGAAGCAGGGAAAAAGCGTCCCCAGTCTCCTGCCTCCGCCTCCTGAGCACGGCTTTCGGACAATCAAGGGAAAGGGAACCCCCGGGGGTTCCCTTTCCGGGTAATTTGGCGGAAAAATCCACGGGCGAACCGCCAGAATACCACGCTGCGTTTCAGTCGCGGCAAACCTTCCCGCCCAAGTGAGAAAGGACGGTCCCACCATGGAACTGACGAGCTGGAACATTCCGGTATTGGCCCTGCGGGGGCTTACGGTGTTCCCCCATATGAATTTGACCTTTGACGTAGAGCGGCGCATCTCCATTGCGGCCCTGGAGCGGGCCATGGAGGCCGATCAGGAGATTTTCCTGGTGACCCAGCGGGAGATCGGCGTGGATCTGCCGGGGGAGAAGGATCTCTACACCATCGGCACTGTGTCCCACATCAGTCAGATCCTGCGGCTTTCCGGCACCTCCGTGCGCTGTGTGGTGGAGGGACGCCGCCGGGCCCGGCTGCGCCGTCTGTGGCAGACAGAGCCCTTCCTCCAGGCCAATGTGGAGGCACTGGAGGAGGAGCCGGAATCCGAGGCTTTCCGCAAGAGCCCCCGGACGGAGGCTCTGCTGCGCCAGACCTTCCACCTTTTCAGCGAATATGCCCAGCTCACCGGCAATGTGCCGGAGGAGGTCCTCACCACGTTGATGGATGACCATCAGCAGGTGGGGGAGCTGGCGGACTTTATTGCCCAGAATATCGCCCTGCGCTATCAGGATAAGCAGGCGCTGCTGGAGGAGTTCTCTCCCGTGGCCCGGATCCGGATGCTCAACCGCTTCCTGGCCCGGGAAAACGACGTCCTGGGCTTTGAGCATGAGATGGAGGGTAAAGTCCGGGATCAGCTGGCTCGCAGCCAGCGGGAGCAGATCCTCCGGGCACAGATCCGGGTTCTCCAGAACGAGCTGGGGGAGGGCGGCAGCGACGAGGATGAGTTGGAGACCTACCGCCAGCGTATCCAGGAGCTGGCATTGCCGGAGGAGACGGAAAAACACCTTTTAAAAGAGGTGAGTAAGCTTGCCAAACAGCCCTTCGGCAGCGCCGAGGGTGCTGTGATCCGCAACTATCTGGATGTGTGTCTGGAAATGCCCTGGAACCAGGAGACCAAGGAGCGAGTCAGTGTGGACGCCGCCCGAAAGGTTCTGGAAAAGGACCACTACGGCCTGGAAAAGGTGAAAGAGCGGATCCTGGAGACCATTGCCGTCCGGCAGATGAACCCCGAGGGGAAGGGGCAGATCCTCTGCCTGGTGGGCCCTCCGGGCGTGGGCAAGACCTCTATCGCCATCTCCGTGGCCAAGGCCCTGAACCGAAAGCTTGCCCGTCTGTCCCTGGGCGGAGTCCGGGATGAAGCGGATATTCGGGGCCACCGCAAGACTTACATAGGCGCCATGCCCGGCCGCATCGTGGAGGCCATCAGCCGCAGCGGATCCATGAACCCTCTGCTTCTGCTGGACGAGATCGACAAGCTGGGCAGCGACTATCGGGGAGATCCGGCGGCAGCTCTGCTGGAGGTACTGGACAGTGAGCAGAACCACGCCTTCCGGGACCACTTCCTGGAGATCCCCCTGGATCTCACCAAGGTCATGTTCATCACCACTGCCAATACCACGGACACCATCCCCCGGCCCCTGTTGGACCGGATGGAGGTGATCCGCCTGGCCAGCTACACGGACGAGGAAAAGCTCCAGATCGCCCGGCGCCACCTGCTGCCCAAGCAGCTTGCCGAGCACGGCCTCAAAAAGGGTGCAGTACGCATCAGCGACGATGTGATCCGCTCCATCATCCGGGACTACACCCGGGAGTCCGGCGTGCGTCTTTTGGAGCGGCGGCTGGCAGCCGTGTGCCGCAAGGCGGATGTTGCCCTGCTCAAAGGAGATGTAAAGCGGATTACCATTACAGAAAAAGACCTTCCGAAGCTGCTGGACTGCCAGCCCTATCCCCCCGCTCTCCACACGGAGCAGGAGGAGGTCGGCGTGGTGAACGGCCTGGCCTGGACGGAAGCCGGCGGTGAGATCCTGGAAGTGGAAGTCAATGTCATGGAGGGCTCCGGCAAGCTGGAGCTCACCGGCAACCTGGGAGATGTCATGAAGGAGTCCGCTCAGGCGGCTATGAGTTGTCTGCGGAGCCGGGCGGAGGCCCTGGGCATCCAGCCGGACTTCTACAAGACGAAAGACATCCACGTTCACTTCCCGGAGGGGGCGGTGCCCAAGGACGGGCCCTCCGCCGGTATTGCGGTCACCACCGCCATGCTCTCCGCCCTGACGGGCCGGAAGATCCGCTCCGGCATCGCCATGACCGGCGAAGTGACCCTCCGGGGCCGGGTGCTGGCCATCGGCGGACTGAAGGAAAAGACCATGGCGGCGCTGCGCAACGGCATCGGCACCGTGCTGATCCCCAAGGACAACGTCCGGGATCTGGAGGAGATTGACCAGACTGTCCGGGCAGCATTGCACTTTATTCCGGTGGAGACGGTGGATCAGGTGTTTGCTGCTGCGCTCTGCCCGGAGACGGCCCCCGTCCGGGAGGAGACTGGCCCCGCGGTGGCGGCTTTTGCCCCGCTGCCCGGTCGGGAATCCACGCAAGACGCCGCCCTGCGGCAGTAAAGGAGAAGACCGATACATGGCCTTGAATTTCAACAAAGTGGAGTTCGTGCGCTCCGCCGCTGTCCGGGAGCTCTTCCTGCGGGATGGACTGCCTCAGTTTGCCTTTGCCGGGCGGTCCAACGTGGGCAAGTCTTCTGTCATCAACCGCCTGGTGAGCCGGAAGAACATGGCCTATGTGGGGGCCTCTCCCGGAAAGACCACCCAGATCAACTACTTCCGGGTGGATGGCCGGGCCTATCTGGTGGATCTGCCGGGATATGGCTATGCTAAGGTCAGCCGGGCGGAGAAGGAGCGCTGGGGCAAACTCATGGAGAGCTACTTTCAGGATGAGGGGGAGATCCTCACCGCCGGGGTGCTCATCGTAGACATTCGCCACAAGCCCACTGCGGACGATGTCACCATGCACGACTGGTTCCGTCAATCCGGCTGCCCGGAGATCATCGTGGCCAACAAGCTGGATAAGCTGAAAAAAAGCCAGGTGGAGCCTGCCCTGGCCCTGATCCGGGAGACCCTGGAGCTGACGGAGGAGGACGCCCTGGTGCCGTTCTCTGCGGAAAAAGGGGAGGGGAAAGATACCCTTATCCGGCTTCTGACGGAAAAGTGCGGCGGATAAAGATCGAACGAGGGAACGGCAATGCCGTTCCCTCGTTGTTTGTTTGTATCCTTATCATTCCAGCTCCTCCGGGGAATCCGGGAGCTGATAGCGGTCATTGATGGGGGTAACCAGGTACAGCCGCAGCAGTTCTGCCCAGTCCCGCTCCTGGTCAGTGAAGGAACCATCGGCCAGGGCTGTATCCAATGTATCCAAGGCTCTTTCCAGCTCTGCCGGATACAGGTCTGCATCGTAGGCGGTGAGACGAACAACTTGGTACATGGTCTCCTCCACACTGTCACAGGCAAGACCTTTGGCAAAGGCAACGGGATTTTCCGAGAAGGCTGTGAAAAGCAGATGGGCATAGGAATCGGCCAGCCAGCCGTCCAGATTGGACTGGACGCCCATCTGCAGACAGAAGACCTCATGGTCTGAGTAGGGGACCTGCTCCCGCAGCCAGGAGAGAAGCATATTGATGGTGTCTTCCGGGTGTTCCGTGGTCCCAAGATCTCCAAAAGCCCACCAGTCCAAATTGCTGAGATTATGAAAGATCGTCTGGCGATCCGCATAAAGTTCCTCGGCAGTGAGGCCTTTTTGCAAGATCAGTGTATTGAGCGCGTCGTAGACCTGCTGCTCCACCGTTTTTTTCGGCTCCTGTTTCTGAGAAAAATCGATTTCATTGTCCCGGACCGGGAAGCTGTCCGAGTTGTTGACGTGGTAGTAGGGATAAGAGGCGTCTTCCATACGGATACCGGACACAAGGTCACCCGTCATCAGAAATATGAGATTGCAGCCAAAGCCAATTTTATCTGCCGATGGATCCGATGGGCAATAGACATAGAAATCATCATAGGCGATATCCGTGTCGGGGCCACAGGTGGGGAGGCAGTAAATGAGATCCCCCGAGGCGCCGTATGCCTCCCGTACCTGCCGGGCGGTACTGCCTACCCCAATCCCTTTCGGCGTTTCGTAATCACGGGAAGCGGTTTCTATCAACATAATGGAAACCGGTGCAGTTCCGTCTGTTCCGGTGCGGCAGCGCAGCGTCAGGGTGCCGCAGACGAGATCGTGATATTCCTGGTCCGGAACCTTCCCAGTGGTGATCATTTCCGGCTCCGTCAACGTCAGGGAAGTGCCGAAAGGGAAAAAGTCATCCTGCTGCCCCAGAGCCAGATATTCATACCACTCCTGATGTCCCAGCCGGGGGACCTGCCAGGTGAGATAGAACTCCGTGTGGGTGGGTTCCGGTATCTGGCTGACCTGCCCCGCCGTGGAGCGGAGGCCCAGGACGATCAGCGTTCCCGCCATGAACACCAGCAGCACCAGGACGATTACCAGAGCAATCCCCCCTCCCCGCCTCCGGGGCGGGGAAGAGGAGGCGGGGCTCTCGGCGGCCTCCGGTGCATTCCGGGGCGTCGGCTCCGGCGTCTGCGTCAGCTCCGCCACGCTGACGCCGAATTCCCGGGCCAGGGCCAGCAGATTCTCCATGTCCGGCGCCGCGGCGCCGGTCTCCCATTTGCTCACCGCCTGGCGGCTCACCCCCAGCCGGGCCCCCAGCTCCTCCTGGGAGATGCCCAGGGTTTTGCGGTACGCACTGATCCGCTGTCCCAGCGTCATGGACACATTCCTCCTTTGCCTTTGGGTCCAGCATAGCAGAATCCCGGAAAAATGGCTACCACCCGGGTGTCAAATATCGGTTGCGGCGGGGAAAAAAGCTGCTTCCACCGGGAAAACCGGAGGGGAGGAGGCCCGGGTGGAAATTCTTTCGTCTACCCCCTTTGCAAATACGGAAAAATAAGATAGAATAGACCCGTATAAATTCCACTGACACAACGGAGGTTTTTGTTATGGCAAAGCCTGTTTACAAGCGGGTCCTGCTGAAGATCAGCGGCGAAGCTCTGGCGGGAGATAAGCACACCGGATTGGATTTCGAGATGATCGGCCGCGTGTGCGACGTCATCAAGGAGTGCCTGGATCTGGGTGTTCAGGTGGGCCTGGTAGTCGGCGGCGGAAACTTCTGGCGGGGCGCCAAAAACAGCGGCGGCGCCATGGAGCGCACCCGGGCCGACCACATGGGCATGCTGGCCACGGTGATGAACTGCCTGGCCGTGGCGGACGTGTGCGAGCAGAAGGGCATCCCCGTCCGGGTGCAGACCGCCATTGAGATGCGGGCCATTGCCGAGCCCTACATCCGCTCCCGCGCCATCCGGCACCTGGAAAAGGGCCGCGTGGTGATTTTCGGCGCCGGAACCGGCAACCCCTATTTCTCCACGGATACGGCGGCGGTGCTGCGGGCGGCTGAGATCAATGCCGACGTGATCCTCCTGGCCAAGAACGTGGACGGCGTCTACACCGCCGATCCCGCCAAGGATCCCACCGCCGTCAAGTACGACACCATCAGCTATGACGACGTGCTGGCCCAGCACCTGATGGTCATGGACTCCACGGCCACCAGCCTCTCCATGGATAACCACATCCCCGTGCTGCTTTTCGCCCTCAAGGATCCCCATAACATCATCCGGGCCCTGATGGGTGAGAACGTGGGCACCATCGTGGGAGAGTAAGACATCCTCCCGCCGCCGCGGCGGCTCCATGAAAAAGAAGAATTTCTGAAAGGAAGGAAACACCACCATGCTGAAAGACGAATACAAGGTTTACGAGGATAAGATGAAGAAGAGCGTCGACTCTGTCAGCGCGGATTTCGCCTCCGTGCGGGCGGGCCGGGCCAACGCCGCTGTGCTGGACCGCATCACCGTGGACTACTACGGCAGCGCCACCCCCATCCAGCAGATCGCCGCAATCTCCTCTCCCGACCCCCGGGCCCTGGTGATCCAGCCCTGGGACGCTTCCTCCCTGAAGTCCATCGAAAAGGCCATCCAGAACTCCGACCTGGGCATCAATCCCCAGAACGACGGCCGGACCATCCGGCTGAACTTCCCCCAGCTGACGGAGGAGCGCCGTAAGGAGCTGGTCAAGCAGATCCACAAGTACGCCGAGGGCGGCAAGGTTGCCATCCGCAACATCCGCCGGGACGCCATGGACAACTTCAAAAAGCAGGAGAAGAAGTCCGAGATCACCGAGGATGAGCTCAAGCAGGCGGAAAAGGACCTGCAGAAGATGACCGACGACTACTGCAAGAAGCTGGAAGACCTGCTAGCGAAAAAAGAGAAGGAGCTGATGGCGGTCTGATGGCTGACATCCAGAAGAATCAGGCGGGGCAGACGGAGGGTC
>CAJKKQ010000031.1 GCA_905200545.1 uncultured Oscillibacter sp. | reverse complement strand
GTGACCTCCTGCGTGTGAAGCAGGCGCTCTAACCAGCTGAGCTAAGCCTCCATATCGGATATTCTATTGGGAACCCATAAGACGCCGCGAACCACAGCGTCTTATGGGATGGTGACCCGTACGGGATTCGAACCCATGTTACAGCCGTGAAAGGGCCGTGTCTTAACCACTTGACCAACGGGCCATATGAGTCACGGGATGCTTTCGCATCCCGTGCTTCTGGTAGCGGCACCTGGATTTGAACCGGGGACACTGCGGGTATGAACCGCATGCTCTAGCCAACTGAGCTATGCCGCCATGTCGATTACCCGTAGCGGGCAAAAATTAATATACCAGAAGCGCACCCGGTTTGTCAAGGATTTCTTTCAAAAAAACCAAAAGTTTTTCAAAAGCCGTGGAAAGGGCAGACCCTTCCTGCTGTGGCGGATGCCGGCCAGCGTTTCCGTCTACAGATGTGGATGTCTACCGGGCGGGTATCGAAGCCCTTCACACGATGGTCAAGCCCTTCCGGGACTTTGCTGCCATCACCAATTTGCCCGAAACCTGGGCAGAGGCTCACACAAAGATCACCTAGGGCTGCAGCGGCTTTGCGGATGCCCCGGGGGGACTGCGCGACAGCGCTGTTGCGGAACAGACTGCTAGTCTTACCGAAGTGTCTGCCCTGCTTATCGAGGGGGTTGGAATAATGGAGGCGATGAGCGGCAAAAAAAGCCCCGGAGTCATCGACTCCGGGGCTTTTCGCACGATTTTAGGTTCAGGCTTAGTACATACCGCCCATGTCGGGAGCAGCGGGAGCGGGAGCGGGGGGCTCGGGCTTATCCGCCACCAGGGACTCGGTGGTCAGCACCATGGCGGAGACGGAAGCGGCGTTCTCCAGAGCAGAGCGGGTCACCTTAGCGGGATCGATGATACCGGCGGAGACCATGTCGCAGTACTCCTCCTTATAGGCATCAAAGCCATAGCCGTTCTTGCCGGAATTGCGGACCTTCTCCAGGATCACAGAGCCGTCCAGACCGGCGTTGGCAGCGATCTGACGGATAGGAGCCTCCAAAGCCTTGGCCACGATCTGAACACCGGTCTTCTCATCGCCCTCAACAGTGTTCAGCAGGGCTTCCACGGCGGGAATGATGTTGACGAAGATGGTGCCGCCGCCGGCCACAACGCCTTCCTCAACAGCGGCGCGGGTAGCATTGAGGGCGTCCTCAATACGCAGCTTCTTCTCCTTCATCTCGGTCTCGGTGGCAGCGCCGACCTTGATGACAGCCACGCCGCCGGCCAGCTTGGCCAGACGCTCCTGCAGCTTCTCCTTGTCATACTCGGAGGTGGTGACAGCGATCTGAGCACGGATCTGAGAAACCCGGTCCTTGATGGCCTGAGCGTCGCCGGAACCGTCGACGATGGTGGTGTTCTCCTTGGTGACCTTCACCTGACGGGCACGGCCCAGCATATCGATGGTGGCGGTCTTCAGCTCCAGACCGACTTCCTCGCTGATGACGGTACCGCCGGTGAGGGTGGCGATATCCTGCAGCATCTCCTTTCGGCGGTCGCCGAAGCCAGGGGCCTTCACGCAGCAGACGTTCAGGGTGCCGCGCAGACGGTTGACGATCAGGGTGGACAGAGCCTCGCCCTCCACGTCCTCGGCGATGATCAGCAGCTTCTTGCCGGCCTGCACCAGCTGCTCCAGGATGGGCAGGATGTCGGCGATGACGGAGATCTTCTTATCGGTGATGAGGATATAGGGATCGTCCAGGTTGGCTTCCATCTTTTCGGTGTCGGTGACCATGTAGGGCGTGATATAGCCGCGGTCGAACTGCATGCCTTCCACGACCTCGCTGTAAGTCTCAGCGGTCTTGGACTCCTCAATGGTGATGACGCCGTCGGCGCTGACCTTCTCCATGGCATCGGCGATCAGCTTGCCGATCTCCTCGTCGCCGCTGGAGACCGCGCCGACACGGGCGATGTCCTTGGAGCCGTCCACGGTCTTGGCCTGCTTCTTGACTTCAGCCACAGCGGCCTCCACAGCCTTGGCCATGCCCTTGCGCACCACAATGGGGTTGGCACCGGCAGCCAGGTTCTTCAGGCCCTCGTGGATCATGGCCTGAGCCAGCAGGGTAGCGGTGGTGGTGCCATCGCCGGCCACGTCGTTGGTCTTGGTGGAGACTTCCTTCACCAGCTGAGCACCCATGTTCTCAAAGGGATCGTCCAGTTCGATCTCCTTGGCGATGGTGACGCCGTCGTTGGTGATGAGGGGAGCGCCGTACTTCTTGTCCAGAACCACGTTGCGGCCCTTGGGGCCCAGGGTGATCTTGACGGTATCGGCCAGAGAATTGACGCCGGCTTCCAGGGCCTTACGGGCCTCGTCGCCGCGCTTAATGAGCTTAGACATAATGCATTACCTCCAAATAGAAGATGAATTTACACGTTTTGGCTTTCCCCAAAAAGGAAAAGCAATGAAATCATTTTCGCCGCGGCGTGTACGTGGCGAAAATACCCCGACTTCAGCCGCCTGGGGCGGCGTACACCAGTGACCGATGTCACTGGTGGTGGGAGAGGTCGAGGAGGAGCCTGCTCCCCTTCGATTTTTTATTCCACGATGGCCAGAATGTCGTTCTGACGGACGACCACATACTCCACGTCTTCCAGGGTGACCTTGGTGCCGGCGTACTGGCTGGTGATGACCTTATCGCCGGGCTTGACAGTCATGACGATGTCCTTGCCGTCCACATTGCCGCCGGGGCCCACGGAGATGACTTCGGCCACAGAGGGCTTTTCCTTGGCGGAGCCGGTGAGGATGATGCCGCCCTTGGTGGTCTCCTCGGTTTCCACCATCTTCAAAATCACACGGTCTGCAAGCGGAGTGAGTTTCATAATGGGTTCCTCCTTATAGATATAAAAAAATTAAACGAATTTCAGCGTTAGCACTCAACTCTCTCGAGTGCTAACGCTGTTATATTAGCGCAATGATTTCCATTTGTAAAGGGGGTATCTATGAAATATTTGTGAATTTGCAAATTCCGCCTCAAGCACGGTGAACCGGCGGCAAAGCTTTCCGGAAAGCAAAGAGCCCTCCGGCCGCAGGGCGGCGGAGGGCTTGGATCATTTGGCCGTGGCGTTGGGGTCACAGCCCTTGGGGCCGAAAAAGTTGAGGCGCTTGTCCGCCAGGCGCATGCGGACGTCCCGGCTGCGGAAGCACTCGCCGTCCAGGCAGGTGACGATGTCCGTTTCCGACTGGATGCGCACCTCCCGGGCGGCGGAGACACGGATCAGGGATTCCGGAAGATCCTGCCAGCGTCCGGCGGAGTAGGCGGGAAAGAGCCGGGCAAAAGCGGTTTTTGGGACGTTTTTCACCAACACCGTGTGGAGAACGCCGTCGTTCATCCGGGCCTGGGGCACCGGGGTGGAGCCGCCGCCGTAGTAGCGCCCGTTGCACATGGACACCAGGGCAAAGTTGTCCTCCAGGATCTCGTCGTCCAGATGGACAGTCCAGTGGCTGCCGATGGGGCGGAAGAGGAAGTTGATCCCCACGGACACCAGGTAGCTGCCCCGGCCGCTGAGAAGGGGGGAGCTGGTGTACTGGTGTACGCTCTCGGCGATCCGGGCATCGATGCCGTTGCAGGCGATGGTGAGGCAATAGCGGCCATTGCAGTCAATGAGATCCAGGGGAAAGACCGCTCCGTCCCAGAGGTTTTCCGCGTCGGTAAATTTTTCCGCGTCGGCGCCGAAGTTTTTGAGAAAGTCATTTCCGGTTCCGGCGGGGATGCAGGTCATGGCGGCATTGGGGAATCCCGCGGCGCCGTTGGCGACCTCTGAAACCGTGCCGTCCCCGCCGCAGGCGTACAGGCGCACTTCCTCTCCGGATTCCGCCAGACGGCGGGCCATATCCGTGGCACCGCCGGGGCGGTCTGTCAGCATGCAGGAGCACTCCAGTCCGTGTGCTTGCCGCAGCCGCTCCGCCATGGCCAGGATGCGGGTGGTCTGATCCCGCTTCCCGGCCTTGGGGTTGATGATGAATATGTGCTTCATCGGGAGTTCTCTCCCCTCTGATCAGTTCTATTTGTATAACATGGGGCACAAAATACGCAGAGGAATCATTTCCCGTAGAAAAAGGCGTCGCACTTGAGCATACCGTTGTAGAGCTTGCGCTTTTTATCGGCAGGACGGCCGAAGCACCGCTCGAACTCCGTGTGGGAGCTGAGTACCACCACCCGCCACTTGGGGGGCAGATCCCGGAGCGCCCGTCCAAAGGACCGGTAGAGCTCCTCGGCCTCCTTTTTCTCCAGCAGCCGCTCTCCGTAGGGCGGGTTGGTCACCAGCTGGCCGTATTCGCTCTCCCGGTGGAAAGCGCCTGCGTCCGCTACCTCGAAGCGGATGCAGTCCTCCACCCCTGCCAGAGCGGCGTTGTGCCGGGCCAGCTCTACCGCTGCCGGGTCGATGTCGCCTCCCCAGATGTCGTAGGTGCCGTGGAATTCCTTATCCATGGCTTCGTCGGCGGCCTCCATCCACAGCCTGGAGGGCATGTTCTTCCACTTCTGGGCGGAGAAGCTCCGGTCCAGGCCCGGGGCCCGGTTCTTGGCGATGAGGGCCGCCTCGATGGGGATGGTGCCGCTGCCGCAGAAGGGGTCGCAGAAGGGATCCTTTCCCCGGTAGCGGGAGAGGGTCACCAGGGCGGCTGCCAGGGTCTCCCGCAGGGGGGCGCCCATATTCTGGGCCCGGTAGCCCCGCTTGTAGAGCCCCTCGCCGGAGGTGTCCAGGTACAAAGTGGCCACGTCCTTGACGATGGAGAACTGAATCTGGTAGCGGCTGCCGGTCTCCGGCAGGGTCTCGCAGCCGTAGGCATTCCCCAGCCGCTTAGCGGAGGCCTTTTTCACAATGGCCTGGCAGGCCGGAACAGAGTGGAGCGTGGAGTTCAGGGAGTAGCCCTTCACCGGGAACTCACCGTCCCGGGGAATGTAGTCCTCCCAGGGCAGGGACGCCACCCCCTGAAACAGGGCCTCAAAGTCCGGGGCGGGGAAGGAGCCCAGCTCCATCAGCACCCGGGCGCCGCAGCGCAGGTTGATATTCAGGCGGGCGATGTCCGCCAGGGTGCCGGTGCAGTGGACCCGGCCGTTTTCCGCCCGGACGTCCCGAAGGGACAGGCGGCGCATCTCGTCCGCCACCAGGGATTCCAGCCCGAAGAGGCAGGGAACCGTCAGGATCATGGATATGTCTCCTTTGTAAGGTAAGATTTGACCTCAGTATACCAGCAAATGGGCCATTGTGCAACAAATGGCAGCGGTGCGGTGGAATTGTTACCGAAATGATATGGTATTTCCCCGCGCCCTGTGATACACTACAACCAACAAAACGCGCATGCGGATTTTCCGGAGTGGGAAAGGAGGAAACAAGCGTGTTGATGGTATGGATCTGGCTGGGGGCCATTGTGCTCTTCGGCGTGGTGGAGGCCTTGACCGCCGGACTGGTGTCTATCTGGTTTGTGGCGGGTGCCGCAGCGGCACTGGCGGTCACGCTGTTGGGAGCCGGCACCGGGGTGCAGCTGGTGGCGTTTGTGGTGGTTTCCGCCGCGGCGCTGGTGCTGACCCGTCCCCTGGTTCGAAAACTCACCCAAAAAGGGGTGGTGCACACCAATGCCGACCGGGTGCTGGGCCGCACCGCCAAGGTGACGGAGGTCATTGACAATGACGATTCCACCGGCGCGGTGTATGTGGACGGCAAGACCTGGACGGCCCGCAGCACCGACGGCGAGGTGATCCCTGTGGGAGAGCAGGTGCGCATTGCCGGTATGGAAGGTGTGAAACTCCTGGTGGAGAAGTGATACATAAGAGGAAAAATTAAGAAAAAAGAAGGGAAGAGTGCACATGCCGAATATTCCGAGTATCGGGACGATTGTAGCCATTATTCTGGTGATTCTGGTGCTGCTGGTGATCATCAGCAACATCGTCATCGTCCAGCAGTCCAAGGCCTACGTGGTGGAACGCCTGGGAGCCTTCCGGGCAGTGTGGAACGTGGGACTGCACCTGAAGGTGCCCTTTATCGAGCGGGTGGCCAAGAAGGTGAGCCTCAAGGAGCAGGTGGCGGATTTTGCGCCCCAGCCCGTCATCACCAAGGATAATGTCACTATGCAGATCGACACCGTCATCTATTTCCAGATTACGGATCCCAAGCTCTACACCTACGGCGTGGAGCATCCCATGAACGCCATCGAGAACCTGACGGCCACTACGCTGCGCAATATCATCGGCGACATGGAGCTGGACCAGTCCCTCACCAGCCGTGATACCATCAACTCCCGGATGCGCTCCATCCTGGACGAGGCCACGGATCCCTGGGGCATCAAGGTCAACCGGGTGGAGCTCAAGAACATCATCCCGCCCAAGGAGATCCAGAATGCCATGGAAAAGCAGATGAAGGCGGAGCGGGAACGCCGGGAGTCCATCCTCCAGGCGGAAGGCCAGAAGCAGTCCCAGATTCTGGTGGCAGAAGGCGAGAAGCAGTCCGCCATCTTGAAGGCGGACGCCGCCAAGCAGGCTGCCATTCTGAAGGCCCAGGGCGAAAAGGAAGCCCGCATCATGGCTGCCGAGGCCGAGGCCCAGGCCATCATGCAGGTGCAGCAGGCCATGGCGGACTCTCTGAAGCTCCTCAACGAGGCTGCTCCCAACGACCAGGTGGTCAAGCTCAAGGCGCTGGAGACCATGGCCAAGGTGGCGGACGGCAAGGCCACCAAGATCATCATTCCCTCCGAGCTCCAGGGCCTGGCGGGTTTGGCGGCGGGGGCCAAGGCGGTGTTCGACACCCCGGATCCCGCGGCGCCTCAGCCTCCCGCAGGAAAGCCCTGATTGGAAGAAACATACAGCCGGGACCGTCCTGAGAGGACGGTCCCGGCTTTTTCCGCCCCTTGATTTTTGGGACGGAGAGGCCTATACTGGAACCATCATTTCAATGGGAAAGGGGAGCTGCGCATGAGCCAGTATTCCGGCAATATCCGGGACCTGCCTGTGGTCACCGGCGGCCATTTTATTGAAAACTCCACCAAGAAGATCGTATTCGGACCCGACGGGCGTTTTTGGGACGACTATGTCATGCGCCTGTTCACCCTGGAGCCGGGAGCCGAGAGCAGCATCCACTCCCATCCCTGGTGCCACTGGTTCATGTGCATCAAGGGGGAGGGCTACTTCCTCATTGACAAAGAGCGGGTGCCTCTGGAGTTCGGCACCTGGGTTCACATCCCCGGCGGCGTGCGCCACAACTTCGGCAACACCGGCGATGGAGAACTGATGGGCCTTTGCATCGTACCTCCCGAGGGCGATGTGAACCCCTTGACCGGCTGCTGAGGCCATACGATCATCAAGAAGAAAAAAGAGACCGGACACAACCCTGTCCGGTCTCTTTTTATGGACTTATTCCGCCTGGAACACCCAGGCTTTTTCAAAGCCGGAGCGAATGGCGCCGGCGATGCGGCCGGGAGTCTCGGCGCTGCCCACCAGGAAGGTGGGAAGACCGGCGGCCTCAAACTGCTCCGCCAGGGCCTCCTGGCTGTGGGTACCCAGAGCCAGCACCACCGTGTCCGCAGCTACAGCCTTGGATTCCCCGGTGGTAAGATCCTCCACCGTGACACCGCTGTCGGTGACGGCGGTGAGCTTGTGGCTGGTGAGGACTGTGGGATCATGGGGCTGGATGCGGCTGTAAATGTCGTTGAAGACCACGTTGTAGATGCCCTGGCCCACGGTGGGGTTCATCTCCACCATGGTGAGGGGATGGCCCTGTTCCAGGATCATCTCTGCGCACTCCAGGCCCGTGAGGCCGGTGCCGATGAGGGCCACGGAGCCCTGGCAGGGCACCTTGCCCAGGATCACATCCTCCGCCAGCACCGCCTTTTCAATACCGGGAATGGACTTGGGGACCACGGGGGGCGCGCCCACCGCCAGGAACACGCTGGCGGGCTTCATGGCGGCCACCAACTCCGGCGTGGCCCGGACGCCGCACTTGACGGTAACGCCCAGTTCCTCCATCTCCAGAGCAAGCACATCCGTGACACCCTGGAGGTTGGCCTTGAAGGGCGGGAGCTTGGCGATGTTCAAGGTGCCGCCCAGCTTGTTGCCTGCTTCCAGCAGCGTTACATCAAAGCCCCGCTTTGCCAGAATGGTGGCGCACTCCATGCCGCCGGGGCCGCCGCCTACCACCACAACGCTCTGGCCGGCTCCATTTTTCTGCAGGTCCTGCCAGCGGTAGCGGTATTCGGTTCCCAGACGGGGGTTCAGGGAGCACTCCACCGGCATGGCGTTGCCCAGCAGACGCTCCCGGCAGTACATGCAGCCGATGCACTTGCGGATCTTCTCCGGATGCCCGGCCTTGGCCTTGTTCATAAACTCCGGGTCGGCAAACTGGCTGCGGCCCAGAGCCACAAAGTCGCATACGCCCTCCTCCAGCAAAGACTCGGCAAAATCCGGGTCCTTGATGGTGTTGGTGGCGATGACGGGGATGGACAGAGCCTCCTTGAAAGCCTTGGCCACGTGCTTTTTCCAGCCCGGGGTATAGGAGAAGGGCTCGCAGTTGGCATTGCCGTTCCAGGCGCTGCCGTTGGAGATATTAATGCAGTCGATGCCCTGGGCCTCCAGATGCTTGCCGATGGCAAGGCCGCCTTCCAGATCCCAGAAACCCGGCTCCGGGGTCATTTCATCGCCGCAGATGCGTACAGAGATGGGATAGTTGCCCAGCTTTGCCCGGATGGCGGCGATGATCTCGTCGATGAAGCGGCAGCGGTTCTCCAGAGAGCCGCCGTACTGGTCGGTACGGTGATTGTAGTACTCGCTGAGGAACTGGGTCATCAGATAGCCGTGGGCGCCGTGGAGTTCCACACCGTCATAGCCTGCCTTTTTACAGCGCACGGCAGCCGCCACGAACTTGTCCTGCACCCGCTTGATGTCCTCCAGGGTCATCTCCCGGGGCACCTCGCCGCCGGGGGCCATGGGGATGCCGCTGGGGCTGAGGTTCTGCCGCCCGGTAAAGGCAGACTTGGAGGTGGCACCGCCGTGGTGCAGCTGGGCGAAAATCTTGGCGCCGTACTGGTGGACGGTACGGGTGAGTTCCTCAGCGGCCTTGACGTTGTAGTCCTGGGCCATGCGGAGGTTGTGCTGGGTGGGGATGGAGTCCACATCGTCCACGCCGGTATACTCATTGATGATGAGGCCGATGCCGCCCTTGGCCCGCTCAGCGTAGTAGGCGATGAGCCGGGGGGTGGCGTTGCCGTTGGTGTCCGCCAGGTCTGTGCCCATAGGGGACATGACGGCCCGGTTGCGGATGGTCAGAGGGCCGATATGACCCTTCTCAAAGAGTTTTTCGTATGCCATGGTTTCGTTTAGTCCTCAAAATTGCGGTTGTGGGAGAAATGACCGGGATTGGCCAGAGGCTCGATGGTGGCAACCCACCGGTTGGTGTAGTTGAAGAAGCCCGCCACAAAAGCGGCTTCCAGGATCTCGTGGTCGTTGAAGCCCACGGCCCGGAGCTTTTCAATCTGGGTCTCGTCGATCTCGTCGGGATGCTTGGTGACGTACCAGGCATACTCACACAGGGCGTACTGCTTCTCCGTCAGCATGGGCTTGGCAGAGCGGAAGTTGTAGCTGAGCTTATCCACCAGAACGGGATTCTTGAAGTAAGCCCGCAGGGCATCGCCGTGAGTGGTCAGGCAGTAGGAGCAGCAGTTGACGGAGGAGACCACCACGCCGATCATCTCCTTGTCGCCATTAGAGAGGTAGCAGGTCTCGGGGTTGAAGAGGGAGCCCTTGAAGTTCAAAAAGCCGATGTACTGGGAGGCGTTGAGGGGCAGGATCTTGAAGAGGTTGTTGATAAAGCCCCAGTTCTTCTCCATGGTCTCCACGTTCTCGTTGAAGACGGCGTACTCCTTGTTGGTCATCTCATCGCGGCTGGGCTTTTCCAGACGGGAGAGCTGTTCATCAAATTCCAGTGCCATAGTGTATTCCTCCTGTAAATCGTAAGATATGGCCGCCGGGGCGGCATGAAGCGGGAGGGCGCGGCATCAGCATGCAGCGCCCTCCGCCGGATCACTTATTCCACGGGGCAGATGGCGAAGCAGCGGGTGGGGAAGCCGGTGCCGTCCTTGAGCTTGGGGAAGCCCAGAACGATGACACTGCCCACAGGGGGAACCTGGTCCAGATTGCGCATGACCTCCACCTGGATACGGTCCACTTCCAGAATGTACTGCTCACCGGGATAGGGATAGGCGCCTTCCTTGGTGGTGACGAAGCCCGGGTCGGTGTCGGCGGGCTCATGGCCGATGGCGCCGATGTTGCGCTCTTCCACCAGCCACTGGATGGCGGCCTTGTCCCAGCCGGGATAGTGGGGGACGCCGTTCTCGTCGGGGTTGTCCAGGTTGGGCTTCTTGTACCAGTCGGACCGGAAGGCCACAAAGGCGCCCTCGGGGATGCGGCCGTACTGGGCCTCCCAGGCCTTCAGGTCATCCACCGTCAGCATGAAGTCCGGATTGGCGGCGCACTCGGCGGACTTGTCGATGACCACCAGGGGATACATCAGTTCCTTGACGGTGATGGCGCTCATATCCCGGCCATGGCCCCAGAAGTGGCGGGGCACGTCGGTGTGGGTGCCGTACTGGCTGGCCACGCTGTACTGGATGCAGCGCATGGGAGCCATCATATCGTCCGGGGTGCCTTCCACATAGTCAAACAGCAGGTCGGCCTGCAGCGGCTTGAAGCCGTACCAGTGGGGGGTCTCGGGACTAAGCTCATGGGTCAGGTCTACCCACTTGTACTGCTCGGATTTCCACTCCTTGACCTGTTCCCATAACGTCAAATTTGCCATAATGTATCCTCCTCTTAGTGGTATTGCCGGACGGAGGGATCCGCCCGTAGGCGTCAAGCGGTTGTGTCAACTTGCCCTATAAAACCACAGTATACAGTGTGGCAGACAGTTTTGCAATGCGGAAGAATGGAAAAATATGCAGAAAATTTTTGTAAAAAAGCACTGTTTTCCGGCAGCGGACAAAACTGGGCTAATAAATATTCCGATAGACCGACAAACAAAAAAACCGGGCCGCTTCTAAAAAAGCGGCCCGGCTGGCTGGGGTGAACATGAAGTATTTACTGGGGCAGGGTCTGCACCACGCCCCGGACGCAGTCCACGGAGACCATGGTGCCGTCCCGCAGCCGCTGGGTGGCGCCGGTGGCGCCCACAATGACGGCCTTGTCCAGCGTCAGTCCCACGGTGGCGGCGTGGCTGTTGCCGCCGGACTCCTCGCTGATGACGGCGGCAGCCTGACGGATATAGCTCAGCAGGTCGTTGGTGGTATAGGGGACCACCAGTACGTCGCCGGGGTGGAACTTGGCAGCCACATCCTCTTGGGAGCGGCACACACACAGGGGGCCGGAGGCATTCTTGGTGCCGATGCCCACGCCGTTGAGGAGGAAGCCGCCCACCAGGTGTACCCGGATCATGTTGGTGGTGCCGGCCACGCCCACGGGGACGCCGGCGGTGACCACCACCAGATCCCCCTGCTTGACCAGGTCCGCCTTCTCCGCAGCCTCCACAGCGAAGTCCACCAGTTCGTCGGTGCTGCTGGCATAGGGCATCATCAGCGGAACCACGCCGAAGTACAACGACATCTGGCGGCGCACCTGCTCATCCAGCAGGCAGGCAATGACGGTGGTCGCGGGGCGGAAGCGGCTGACCATCTGGGCGGTGGTGCCCCGCTGGCTGACGGTAATGACGGCGTCGGCACCGATGTCGGCGGCGGTGGTGCAGGCGGCGTGGGCAGTGGCTGCAGCAATGGACAGGCGGCTGGATCCCGCCAGGCGCTTCATGCGCTTGGTGTAGTCAATCTCACCCTCGGTGCGCACGGCGATGGCGTCCATGGTGCGCACGGCCTCCACCGGGTACTTGCCTGCGGCGGTCTCGCCGGAGAGCATGATGGCGGAGGTGCCGTCGTAGATGGCGTTGGCAACGTCGGTGATCTCCGCCCGGGTGGGCCGGGGATGCTCCATCATGGAGTCCAGCATCTGGGTGGCGGTGATGGCGGGCTTGCCGCAGGCAACGCACTGGGAGATCATCTGCTTTTGCAGGATGGGGATCTCCGTAAAGTCGATCTCCACACCCATGTCGCCCCGGGCCACCATAATGCCGTCGGAGACGGAGAGAATTTCGGAGAGGTTGTCCACGCCCTCCTGGTTTTCGATTTTGGCGATGATGCGGATCTTGGAGCCCACGCTGTCCAGCAGACGGCGGATCTCCCGGACGTCGGCGGCGGTGCGGACGAAGCTGGCAGCAATGAAGTCAAAGCCCTGCTCCGCGCCGAAGAGGATGTCCTCCCGGTCCCGCTGGCTCATGTAAGGCAGGGACAGCCGCACGCCGGGGATATTGACGCCCTTGTTGTTTTTCATGATGCCGTCGTTTTCCACCCGGCAGTGAACCGTGGAAGCGGTGGTCTCCAGCACCGTCAGGCGCACCAGTCCGTCATCCAGCAAAATGGTGTTGCCGGCTTTCACATCCTGGGGAAGCTCAGCATAGGTGACGGCACAGCGGGTTTCGTCACCCGGGACATCCTCGGTGGTGAGGGTGAAATCCTGGCCGGTTTTGAGCATCACGGAGCCGTTGCGGAAAGACCGCAGCCGGATCTCGGGGCCCTTGGTGTCCAGCATGGCGGCTACCGGCAGATCCAGTTCCTCCCGCAGGGCCTTGAGCTGATCCAGACGCTGTTTATGCTCTTCGTGACTGCCATGGGAAAAGTTGAAGCGGGCCACATTCATTCCCGCCAGGAGCATTTCCCTCAGCACGCCCTCCCGGTCGGTGGCGGGGCCAAGTGTGCAGACGATCTTGGTTTTTCTCATGAGTCGATACCGCCTTTCCTGCAAATAGAAAATCGATTTACCAATCGTAGTTTACCACAAAATACGCATTCAAAAAAATGAAAGATTCGTAAAAATCAGAGGTTTCCCTTCCGTTACTACCATACAACCAGCAGGCCCTGGTGTCAAGAAAAAGGTAATCGATTACGGATTTGTGAAGGAAACGGTGTATGCGATCCCGTCAGCAGAGGATGATGCAGTGAAAAAGAGACGGGCAAGCCGTCTCTTTTCTATCCAAGGGCGTGCCGGAGCCAGATCCCCAAGGGGATCAGGATCTGCAGGGCTAAAATGGCGGGGATGCCGTAGCGGAAGCTCTTGTGGAGCGTTTTGTGGTGAAAGACCCGCATTCCCAGAAGGGCGCCCACGCTGCCCCCCAGAATGGAGAGGAGGAACAGCGTCTTCTCCGGTACCCGGCGGACGGCCTCATTTTTAGCTTTCCGTTTGGCTTTCCACTTATCCAGGCCAAAGATGCAAAAGGTCACCAGATTGATGGCGGCCAGCCAGAGTCCCAGCAGTCCCCAGGGGGAACCAAGCACGACAAAGCCGGTGACGGTGGTACCCTCTGGCAAATACAACGTCCTTTCCATGGGAACCTCCCAAACTGTGAGATTTGCCGGAGCAGTTTCCGGTTTCCCCATCATACCAGACCCGGCTGCCCGGCGCAAGTGGGGAGACCGACGGTCCAGGGAAAGGTGCCGACCGTCGCGGAAGACTGGACGGGACGGGCAGGAATTCGTATACTGGAGACAAGAAGGGAGGGAGCGGGCATGGACATCAGGCTGGAGCTGGATCCGGCGTTGTCGGAGCCTCAGGTGGTGGTCCGGGCTCCCGCTATGACGCCGGAGGTAGAGGACCTGCTTGCCCGGCTGGACGATCCGGAGACCCTCCTGGGCTTCCGGGAGGGGGAGGCGGTGCCCCTTCAGACAGGGGATATCCTCCGCTTTTACGGGGAGGACAAGGGGGTGCTGGCCCAGACGGAGCGAGGCACCTACACCGTGCACCAACGGCTCTATGAGCTGGAGCAGCGGTTCGCAGCCCATCGCTTTGCCCGGATCTCCCATTCGGAGATCGTGAATCTCAAAAAGGTGACGGCCCTGGACCTGACCCTTACGGGAACCATACGGGTGACCCTGGCGGACGGCACCGTGTGCTGGGCCTCCCGTCGGTATGTGCGCAGGATCAAGGAGGTGCTGGGGATATGAGACGGGAACTGCTGAGACGGTTGGGTTTGGGTGCGCTGTGCGGCGCGGCGGGCATGGCACCGCTGATGATCTGCTGGCCCTATGGGCCGGCATCAGACCTGACGGTTCTGTGCGGCAGCACCCAGGGGGCGGAGTGGATCCGTCTGCTGGCCGGGATGCTCTGGGGAGCCGCGGTGTGTGCCGGGGCAATGATCTGGCGCCGGGAGCGGGGAAGCTTCTTCACAAACAGTCTGTGGAATTACCTGCTGGACTGCGGGGCCTTTGTGTTCTGGGCCCTCACCTGCCAGGGTTATCCCGGCGGAAGTATGGGCTGGGTACTGTGGGGCTTGTTCACCTGGCTGTACGCCATCGGCTGGGTAGTGCGCTGGTACACCTGCCGCCAGGACGTGGAGCGGATTCAGAGGGAATTAGGCATTGCCATTCGGAGCGTCTCCCGCTGGAAATGGAGGGAGACTGTGCCCTATGCGCTGCTGACGGCGACAGTGTTCTGGAGTCTTGCGATGATTGCCGCCTATTGGACAAAAGGGTGGGGAACACTGCTTTTTGCATGGATCCTGGCTCCGGTGGCAGCCTGCCCCTTCACTGCTGCAGTGGCGGGCTATGGGGCAGGAATCCGCTGGGGCATTTGTCCTTTGTACCCGGTGGCGGTAGCGGTGAGCTTCCTACCGGTGATGAGCTGCGGGCCCTGGCATTCCTGGTGGTTCCTGGTGGTTTACACTGCCCTGGCTCTGGCGGGAAATCTGGCAGGGGCTTTGTATGCCCGGCTGAAAAGAGGGAGGGAGCAGCGTGAAGACCCGTGAGGTCCGGCTCTACAATATGATCATCCCGGTGTGGCTCCTGTGGATGTTCTTTCCCCTGTTTCCCTGGGTGTTGCCGGTGACTTTGCTGGGCAACCTACTGATCGATACAGCCGTGCTGTTCTGTGCCCTGCTGTTCCTAAAATGCAAGGACAAGGGGCGGCTGCTGAAGCGTCTTTGGTGGCGGGTGTGGCTGCGGGGGTTTGCCGCTGACGCCATCGGCGTTGCCTGGCTCCTTCTGGCCCTGATCCTGTACGAGGCAGGCGGCCGTGATGCTTTCTGGATACCATGGCTGGGGCCTGTGATGTATAATCCCTTCGCGCATCCTGCGGCATTCCTATGGACGCTGTCCGCCGTGGTCCTCTCCGGGGTGTGCATCTACCGCTTTGACCGAAAGGTATTCCAAGAGACCCCGGGCATGACGCCCCGGGAGGCCCATATCGTCGCATTGTCCTTGGCCACCGTCACCGCTCCCTGGACCTTTTTCATCCCAGTGTGGTGAAAAAAGCGCTTCCCCAGGAACCAAATTGCCGCCTTCTCCGTCCATAAGGACGAGAGGAGGCGGATTTTCTATGAATATGAAAAAGTGGTGCCTGTTTTTGACGCTATATGCCTGCGCTTGCCTCCTGGCGGCCTGTGCGGCCTCGGGAGGAACCGCCGGTGAGACGGACGTTCTGCCCCAGGAGGAACCTGCGGGGGACACCGTGGTGTGCCGTGTGATCTCTGTGCTGGAGGATGGCACGCTGATCCTGGCGGAGGAGGACAGCGACACCGGCCTCTATACCGCGACCCCGGGGGATGAGACTCTGACTCTGGACGGTACGGACTTTGACCCGGCGGCACCGGGGGCATATCAGGCCTTGCCCGGCGGGTCCCTGGCGGGAACCACGGTGACGGTGACCTTTGACGGCGGTATCCAGGAGTCCTGGCCCATGGGTTTCTCCGGCGTCACCGCCCTGGACTTCTCCACAGAGAATTTTGACGACTTGGGAGCGCTGTATCTCCAGGTGCTGGAGGATCTGTGGAATGTGGACAGCGGTCTCAATGAAAACATTACGGAGCTGGGGGCGGATCTGTCCCAGACCCGGTTGAGCGGAAGCGAGCAGGCGGCGGTGGCCTATGCCTTTGGTGCCGCCCACGGCCTCATGGCCATGGAGACCACCTACGACCAGCTGGCGGCGGACGGTTATCTCACCCCGGTTTCTCTGGGGGACCCTGCCGGAGAGGGGGGAGAGGAGCCGGAACTCTACCAGTGGGAAACCGGGTGCTTGTTCTCTATTACGGAGAGCGAGGAGCCGGTGGTGTTCAGTCTGCCCAATATGGGACCTGGTGACCAGATGCCGGACTACGACGGCGTGTCTTTTGATGCCCGGAAGTGGCGCTCACCCCTGGGAGCCTATTATTTCACGGACTGCACCGCCGTCAGCAGCGGCGGCCACTGGGGATGCTACACCGTGGGAAGCGAGATGATTTCCTGAGGGAAAAATGGCAGAAAAAGTTCCTGCTTTTGGCACTTTTTGCGCTTTTTACCTACATTTACCAGAACGCCACATCAGGCGTGGATGGTAGACAGCAATTTGTGCGCATGAAATAATGCCTCTGTTACATGCTGACAGGGGGAGGCGAATTCATGAAATCCTATGCGGACATTTTGCGGGAGCTGCGGGAGGACCGGGACCTGACCCAAAGCCAGGTGGCCCGGGTACTGGGCACCACCCAACAGGTCTATTCCCGCTATGAGCGGGGGGTCAACGAGATGCCGGTGCACCATCTGCGGACGCTGTGCCTTTACTATCATGTCAGCTCGGATTATGTACTGGGTCTGCCCAAAGAGAGCCGGTGGCCCCGGTAAAGAGCGTGTGAAGCGTAAGCACCTGGAAAATGTGAACGTTTCTCTTGTAAAACTGGAAAAAGTGGAGTACAATATCCTGGAATCTGCATAGAACCCCGTAAAAACAGAAAAACAGGTGAGTTTTCATGAGTTATACGAAAATCGCGGCGATCTACGCCGACAGCGAAGCTCTCTCCGGTCAGACGGTCACGGTGGGCGGCTGGGCCCGCACCATCCGGGACATGAAGACCTTCGGCTTCATTGAGCTCAACGACGGCTCCTGCTTCCGCAACCTCCAGGTGGTTATGGACGCGGGTACCCTGGAAAATTACAAGGAGATCGCCGGCCAGAACGTGGGTGCCGCCCTGATCGTCACCGGCACCGTGGTGCTGACGCCGGAGGCCAAGCAGCCTTTGGAGGTCAAAGCTACCTCCATCGCTGTGGAGGGCGTGTCCTCCCCGGACTATCCCCTGCAGAAAAAGCGCCACAGCGTGGAATTCCTGCGGACCATCCAGCATCTGCGGCCCCGCACCAACCTCTTCTCCGCCACCTTCCGGGTGCGGAGCGTAGCGGCCTACGCCATCCATCAGTTCTTCCAGGAGCGGGGCTTTGTCTATGTCCACACCCCTATCATCACCGCCAGCGACTGTGAGGGCGCCGGAGAGATGTTCCGGGTCACCACCCTGGATCCCGAGAACCCGCCCCGCAAGGAGGACGGCACCGTGGACTTCTCCAAGGATTTCTTCGGAAAGCCCGCAAACCTCACCGTCTCCGGCCAGCTCAATGCCGAGAACTTCGCTATGGCCTTCGGCGATGTCTATACCTTCGGTCCCACGTTCCGGGCCGAGAACTCCAACACCCAGCGCCACGCTGCCGAATTCTGGATGATCGAGCCGGAGATGGCCTTCTGCGACCTCAAGGGCGATATGGACGTGGCAGAGGCCATGATCAAGTACGTCATCCGGGAAGTCATGAAGAAATGCCCCCAGGAGCTGGACTTCTTCAACAGCTTCGTGGATAAGGGCCTCAAGGAGCGGCTGGAGCATGTGGCCTCCTCCGACTTCGGCCGGGTCACCTACACCGAGGCGGTGGAGATCCTGGAGAAGAACAACGACAAGTTCGACTACAAGGTCTTCTGGGGCTGTGACCTCCAGACGGAGCACGAGCGCTACCTCACCGAGCAGGTGTACAAGAAGCCGGTGTTTGTCACCGACTATCCCAAGGAGATCAAGGCTTTCTATATGCGCCTCAACGACGACGGCAAGACTGTGGCCGCAGCGGATTGCCTGGTGCCCGGCATCGGCGAGATCATCGGCGGCAGCCAGCGCGAGGAGCGCCTGGATGTGCTGGAAGCGCGCATCAAGGAACTGGGTATGAAGACCGAGGACTACTGGTGGTATCTGGACCTGCGGCGTTACGGCTCCTGCCGCCACGCAGGCTTTGGCCTGGGCTTCGAGCGGTTGGTGATGTACCTCACCGGCGTGGCCAACATCCGGGACGTGCTGCCCCATCCCCGCACGGTGGGCAACGCGGAGTTCTGAGCATACGCCACCTATCAATACAAAGAGAACAGCCCCTGTCTCTTTTTGAGACAGGGGCTGTTTTTTTCACCGGTTACTGGCCGTTGCGGGGATAGAGCCGCATTCCCACCAGCAGGCAGCCCTGGAGGTAGGGCTGGTGCTGCTCCTCCAGCCAGGCAATGATTTCCGGGCTGTCGGCCCCCGGCTGGAGCACCACGCATTTGCATGGCTTGCGGTTCTCCTGCAAAAGGGCCAGGCCCTTGTCCGGCCGGATGCACAGGTCGATGATGTCCAGGGAACCGGGAATGTCGTTGAGTGAGGAGAGCTCCTTGCCCACGGCATGGACGGTGTAGCCCTGGGAGAGCAGGCCCGTTTTGATCTTGGCCGCATATTTTTCGGGATTGACGGTGTCGCCCACCACTGCGAAGGACTGCTGGTTCATGATCTCCTGGAGATCCATGGGATCGCCCCCTTATCTCTGGTATTTAAGTCTAATATATCACAGTGAAGAGGAAAAAACTGTGATAAAAACAACTCCAAATGCGGTTGACATAAGTGTAAACTATCGGGTATGATGAGGCCAAAAGGAGGGCTGTTATGCTGCACAAGGAGCTGATTTACGCCGCCCTGGGCACCGGGGCTACCTGCCTTGCCACAGTGCTGGGTGCGGCGCTGGTATTCTTTTTTAAAAAGGAGATGTCCCATCTCACCCAAAAGGTATTCCTGGGCTTTGCGGCGGGGGTGATGGTGGCCGCGTCGGTGTGGTCGCTGCTGATCCCTGCCATGGACATGGCCCGGGAGGGCGGGGGTGCGGTGCTGCTCCCGGTGGCCGGCGGCTTCGTGCTGGGGGGCGCCTTTTTGCTGGTGCTGGACGGCCTGCTTCCCCACCTGCACGTGGGCAGCAGCCAGCCGGAGGGCTTGCCTGCTCACTGGAAGCGCACCACCATGATCGTGCTGGCAGTGACCCTCCACAATATCCCCGAGGGGATGGCCGTGGGGCTGAGCTTTTCCGTGGCGGCGCTGGAGGGCGGCTCCGGTGCCCTGGCGGGTGCCGTGGCTCTGGCTATCGGCATGGGACTGCAGAACTTCCCGGAGGGCGCTGCTGTTTCCCTGCCCCTCAAGTCCCAGGGAGTGGGTACCTGGCGGGCCTTCGCCTGCGGGGCAGCCTCCGGTGTGGTGGAGCCGGTGTTCGGTCTGCTGACGGTACTGGCCGCAGGCAGCCTTACCGGGGTCATGCCCTGGATCCTGTCCTTTGCTGCCGGTGCCATGATCTACGTGGTGGTGGAGGAGCTGATCCCCGAGGCCCAGTTGGGTGAGCACTCCCACGCCGGAACTGTCAGTGTCATGCTGGGCTTCCTAGTGATGATGGCCCTGGATGTGACGCTGGGGTGAGCCATGGCTAAAGTACCAAAAGAGGTTGGTACAGGTTGATATAATCAACAAAAATTAACGCAAAATTTTCAAAAAGATTGACACTCTAGCAAAAAAATGGTACACATAATAGAAATCATGCAGCATAGGGTTTGCATGAACATGTGTATGTAAGAAAAAATGTAAGCGGTTACAAATTTTGCAGCGCGACGCCTTTTCCACAGGGAGGGGGACGCTGCCGGGAGGAAGAAATGGCACTTGGCCAGTTCTTCCTTCTTGTTTCACATACGGCTGCTGCCGGGGAAAGAAGGGACCATCATGATCCAGGCACTGGACTATCTGCGGGAAATGAATCTGGTATCCGTATTGGTGCGGCTGCTGCTGGCCATGCTCTGCGGCGGTCTCATCGGCCTGGAGCGGGAGCGCAAGCGGCGCCCGGCGGGTTTCCGGACGTACATGCTGGTGTGCATGGGAGCGGCCCTCACCATGCTGCTGAGCCAGTACGAGTATTACATGGTCACCAACGTCTGGACGGAGCTGGCCACGGAGGCGGGCATCCGCACGGACGTGTCCCGGTTCGGCGCCCAGGTCATCAACGGCATTGGCTTCCTGGGTGCGGGCACCATCCTGGTGACGGGCCGCCAGGAGGTGAAGGGCCTGACCACCGCGGCGGGACTGTGGGCATCTGCCTGCATGGGCCTGGCTGTGGGAGCGGGCTTTTACGAGTGCGTGTTTTTGGGCTTTGTGCTGATTTTTCTCTCCGTCCGCCTGCTGCCCCCCATTGAGCAGTACATCATTGAAAATGCGCGGAATATGAATATTTATGTGGAGTTCCAGTCTCTGGACGACATTGGGGAGATCCTCACGTGCATCAAGGCCCAGGACGTGCAGATCTTTGAGGTGGACATCGACCGGGGCCGGGAGGAGTATTCCAAGAACCCCAGCGCCGTGCTGTTTATCCGCCTGCATCAGCGCCAGGCCCACACCCGGGTGCTGGCGGCCCTCTCCGAGCTGGAGAGCGTGTACACCATTGATGAGATCTGACGGAGGGAGGGAGAGACGATGATTCCGATTTTTGACGGATTGCGGGACGTGACGCTGGCCTCTGTGGCAGCGCGGATGATTTTGTCGGTGCTCTGCGGCGGCCTCATTGGCATGGAGCGGGAATACAAGCGCCGCCCGGCGGGCTTCCGCACGCATATCCTTATCTGTCTGGGCGCGGCCATGACCACCCTCACCAGCCAGTACCTGTATCTGTGCATGCATTATTATACGGATATGGCCCGCCTGGGCGCCCAGGTGGTGGCAGGCATCGGCTTCATCGGTGCCGGTACCATCATCGTCACCCGCCGCCGCCGGGTGAAGGGACTGACCACCGCCGCGGGACTGTGGGCGGCGGCCATTATTGGACTGACCCTGGGAGGCGGTTTTTATGAGGGCGGCATCTTCGCCACGATTTTGATTTTGCTGGCGGAGATGTTCTTTTCCAAGCTGGAGTACCGGATGCTGGATAACGCCCCGGAGATCAACCTCTACATGGAGTACACCAATAAAAACTGCCTGGAGAACGTGCTCAAGCTCTTCCGGGAGATGAGCGTGAAGGTCACCAATATGGAGATCACCCGCTCTCAGGAGTCGGAACACCACAACGCCTGCGCAATTTTTACCCTCCAGCTCAACAAGCACTGCCCGGTGGAGCGGCTTTTGACGGAGGTCAACCGCACCAAAGGCGTTTTGTCCGTGGAAGAACTCTGATGAGACCGCCGCGCAGGCCCCGGCAGGGGCTTGACGCGGCGGTAAGTTCGTGGTAATGTATTCCATACAACGAAATATCGGCAAACGAAGTCCGTAGGGGAACGGCGCAAGCCTGCCGAAGGAGTAAAACTCTCAGGCGCCCGGTGATCGGGTAGGGACTATGGACGGATGTGGCTCTGGAGAAGCTCGTAAAGAGTACCGAAGGTGCAAGGCGGAGGTTTCCGCTGAATCTCTCAGGTAAAAGGACAGAGTGGGAACGTGGGATCCTCCGCGCTTGCGGCAGGGATCGCCGCTTCCGTTGTCAACGGGCTGGACGCTGCCGCATCGGCAGGGTTCGGCTTTTTTCTTGTCCGGCGGCCGGTTTGCTGTAAGAAGGAGAGGAAGTTCCCAATGTTACTGTCCATCGTGTCAACCGTCAACACCTATCTGTCCGACTACATCCTGGTGGTCTTGCTGATCGCCGTAGGACTGTGGTTCTCCGTCAAGACCCGCTTCGTGCAGGTGCGCTGCTTCGGCGAGGGCATGCATCGGGTGTTCGGTAACCTCAAACTGTTCGGAGACCGCCACGAGAGTGGTATGAGCTCCTTCCAGGCCCTGGCCACCGCCGTAGCGGCCCAGGTGGGCACCGGCAATATCGTGGGCGCCAGCGGCGCGATCCTCACCGGCGGCCCCGGCGCCATCTTCTGGATGTGGATCATTGCCTTCTTCGGCATGGCCACCATCTACGCCGAGGCGGTGCTGGCCCAGAAGACCCGCATCAAGGACGCCCAGGGCAATATCCAGGGCGGCCCGGTGTATTACATCACCACGGCCTTCAAGGGCGCCTTCGGCAAGTTCCTGGCAGGTTTCTTCGCCATCGCCATCATCCTGGCGCTGGGCTTCTTCGGCTGCATGGTGCAGTCCAACTCCATCGGCTCCACCTTCCAGACGGCCTTCGGCGTGCCCTCCTGGGTAGTGGGCATCGTGCTGGTGGTCATCTGCGCGGTGATCTTCCTGGGCGGCGTGCAGCGTCTGGCTGCCGTCACCGAGAAGCTGGTGCCCGTGATGGCCGTCATCTTCCTGGTGGGCGGCCTGGTGGTGCTGGTGGTGCGCATCCAGGTTCTCCCTGCCACCTTCGGCCTGATCTTCAAGTATGCCTTCGCCCCCAACGCCATCATCGGCGGCGGCCTGGGCTATGCTCTCAAGACCGCTATCAGCCAGGGCGCCAAGCGGGGCCTCTTCTCCAACGAGGCCGGCATGGGCTCCACCCCCCACGCCCACGCCCTGGCCAACGTGGCTGAGCCCCACGATCAGGGCGTGGTGGCTATGATCGGCGTGTTCATCGACACCTTCGTGGTGCTGACCCTCAACGCCCTGGTCATCATCTCCACCATGTACACCCCGGGCGGGATCCTGGCGGGGGGCTATACTGACACCGTAGCCGCCACCATCGATAACACCAACCTGGCCCAGACGGCTTTCGGCACCGTCTTCGGCAGCACCCTGGGCGCCATGTTCGTGGCGGTGTGCCTGTTCTTCTTTGCCTTCTCCACCATCCTGGGCTGGAACCTCTTCGGCAAGATCAATGTGGTGTATCTCTTCGGCCGCAAGGCTTCTGTGGTGTACACGGTGATCGCCCTGGTGTTCATCTTCCTGGGCACCGTCACTTCCAGCGACCTGGTGTGGGGCCTCTCCGACATGTTCAACCAGCTGATGGTCATTCCCAACGTCATCGCCCTCTTTGCGCTGACCAAGATGGTGGTGAGCGCCGTCCGGGGCGGAGAACTCCGCAAGTGACCTAATGTTTTTGTACGCAAAACACCGCTGTCCGTATGGGACGGCGGTGTTTTTTTGAAGAGGACCCTCCGGTTCTGCTATTTCAGGTGCCGGAAGACGGGGCCGGGGCTTCCGGAGGGAAGAGAATGTCCTCTCCGTAGGGCAGGGTGAATGCCGGGATCCCCTCCCGTGCCGGAGCGATGGCGTACATGGGGTAGAAGAAGACCAGGCCTTCCTCCGTCAGATAGTAGTTCCGGGGACTGAAGCGACGCCGCAGATCCCGCCGCAGGCTTTCCCGGTAGCGGCTGATCCCCGCCCGCTCCCTGCGCAGGGTCTCCGCCTCCGCGGTGGATAAAAGCCTCCGTTTCCAGCCGCTGCGGCGGGGGAAAAAGTCGGCCAGGGCGGCGGGATATCCGCTGTTCAGATCCCAGGTGTCTCCCCGGCGAAGCAGGAAGTCCTGCCCCGGCAGGGTGTGTTCCCGCACCTGGGTATAAAGACTCCAGAATCCGTGGGCGTTGTAGGTGATCTCGTAGGACAGTTCCGCCTGGAACTCCGGCAGGGGGCGGCTCTCCGCCAGGGCGGCCCTGGCCTCCGACTGGGCCATGGGGAGCAGCGTCCTTTGGCAGTACCGAAGGAAGGCGCGCCCTTGCAGCCGGTAGTACCGGTGAATGCGGCGGCAGACGGCGTTGAGGGCGGGAACCGGTTCCGGCAGGGAGACAGAGGCCCGGAGCACGGGGATGTCCGACTCCGTCCATTCCCGGTGGATGGTAAAGGGTTCCGTACGCAGATGTTCCAGGTGGGTTTTCATATTGGCCCGCTCCTTCCAGAGGCAAAAATCGCCTTCGGGCCAGCATATGAGGAAAGACGGGCCCCGGTTCCGGCGAAATGCCTGATTGAGCCCGGAAAATTTTACTGCTGAGGCTATTTACTTTCACACAGTACAATGTTAAAATACAACTGAACTGCAAAGGGGCCCCGTGGTATGTCTGCGGGGCTGCTTGTTTGATGTGACGGAATATGCGTGGAGGTTATAATGGTCAAGATCGGAAAGAAAGAGAAGAACGATCAGCTGTACAAGGCGATTTTGCAGCTGAAGGATGAGCAGGAGTGCTACGAGTTTTTTCAGGATCTTTGCACGGTTTCCGAGCTGCGGGCCATGGAGCAGCGGTTCGAAGTGGCGTCGTTGCTGGACGACGGCATGATCTATAACGATATTCTGGAGCGCACCGGCGCCTCCAGCGCCACCATCAGCCGGGTGAACCGGTCTTTGAGCTACGGTACCGGCGCCTATGCCAAGATCTTTGAGCGGATGAAGGGGAAGAAGCAGTGAGCAGTTACGAGGCTCTGGCCTCCAGCTATGACGCCCTGACAGAGGATGTGGGATACCTTCGCCGGGCAGACTATCTGGAGCGGCTGTTCCAAAAGAGCGCCATCCCAGTGGAGACGGTGCTGGACCTGGCCTGCGGTACCGGCACCATGGCATGGCTGCTGGCCGGCCGGGGCTATCAGGTGACGGCTACCGACGCCTCGGAGGAGATGCTCACCCAGGCTATGAACAAGGCGGCGGCCCTTGCGGGGCAGCCGCCCCTGTTTGTGTGCCAGTCCATGCCCCGGCTGCGCCTGCCGGAGCCGGTGGACGCCGCCATCTGTACGCTGGACGCCGTCAACTACCTAACCCGGACGGCGGATCTTAAGGAGACACTGCGGCGGGTGTACCGGGCATTGAAGCCCGGCGGCGCCTTTATTTTCGATGTGAACACCCCATACAAGCTCCAGCGGATGGACGGGCAGATGTATATGGACGAGACGGAGGAGAGCTTTTGCTGCTGGCGGACGTTTTTCTCCCCCAAGACCAAGATCTGCACCTACCAGGTGGATCTGTTCCGCCTGCGGGAGGACGGGGCCTGGGATCGGGACTTTGAAGAGCACCGGGAACGGGCCTGGAGCCGGGAGGAGCTGGAGACCTATCTTGCCGAGTCCGGGTTCCGGGACATCACGGTGACCGGAGATCTCACCCGCCGCCCGCCAAAGCCGGAGGAGGATCGCTGGATCCTCCGGGCCGTGCGGCCCCTGCCGTGAAACGGACGCACCCAACCACAAAAGAGGAGTACTTTCAATGATGAGCGATCAACTGATTCGTGCCATCAGCAAGGATGGCTTTGTAAAGGCTACGGCGGTCTCCACCCGGGGATTGACGGAGCGGGCCCGGCAGATCCACAAGACGCTGCCGGTGGCAACTGCCGCCCTGGGGCGCACCTTGGCCGCGGCGTCCATGATGGGCAATGCCCTGAAGGAGGACGGTGCCAGCGTCACGCTGCAGATCAAGGGCGGCGGACCCCTGGGGACGCTGCTGGCGGTGTCGGATAACCAGGGCAACGTCCGGGGCACCGTGGATCATCCCGAGGTGGATCTGCCCCTGCGCAGCGACGGGAAGCTGGACGTGGGCACTGCTGTTGGCACAGAGGGTACCCTGACCGTTATTCGGGACCTGAACATGAAAGAGCCTTATGTGGGCAGCGTGGGTCTTTTGGGAGGCGAGATCGCCGAGGACCTGGCGGCCTATTTTGTGGAATCCGAGCAGATTCCCACCGCCTGCGGTCTGGGTGTGCTGGTGGACCGGGACCAGAGCGTGCTCTCCGCCGGCGGCTACCTCATCCAGTTGCTGCCCGGCGCCGGGGAGGATGTTATTGCCCGGGTGGAGGGCGGCGTCATGGCCGCCGGTTCCGTGACGGGGTTGCTGCAGGAGAACAGCGACCCGGAGGCCATGCTGCGCAAGGTGCTCTCGGATTTTGAGATCGACGTGCTGGAGCGCAGCCCCATCGAATACCGCTGCTACTGCAGCCGGGAGCGGATGGAGCGGGCCCTCATCAGCATGGGGCCGGCGGAGCTCAAGTCCCTCATCGACGATCAGGGGGAGGCGGAGCTCACCTGCCGCTTCTGCGACAATGTCCAGCACTTTACCCGGGAACAGCTGGAGGCCATGCTGGCGGGCATGAGAAAAAAATAAAAAACTTTTGAAAAAACCGTTGACAAAAGGGACTGCTTTGCATATAATAACTTTTGCCGTCTGACGAAAGCGGCAATCGGGGAGCATAGCTCAGCTGGTTAGAGCACCTGCCTTACAAGCAGGGGGTCACTGGTTCGAGTCCAGTTGTTCCCACCACCTTGACTTTCCGCAAGGAAGTTGTTATTATATGGCCCGGTAGTTCAGTTGGTTAGAACGCTAGCCTGTCACGCTAGAGGTCGACGGTTCGAGCCCGTTCCGGGTCGCCATCTCCAACGAGATGGGTTCCCATCTCGTTGGTCCCCTCGGGGTTGAAATTCCCCAACCGCGCCCCTTGGCGCGGGAAAGATTTGCCCAGATAGCTCAGTTGGTAGAGCAGAGGACTGAAAATCCTCGTGTCGCTGGTTCGATTCCGGCTCTGGGCACCACCTGCGGGCATAGCTCATCTGGTAGAGCGCCACCTTGCCAAGGTGGAGGTAGCGAGTT
>CAJKKQ010000030.1 GCA_905200545.1 uncultured Oscillibacter sp. | reverse complement strand
AGATGAGCGTGGACGCGGCGGAGCAGTATGGACTGGGGTACAACCTGGTGGCCGGTGCCAACATCGCAGGTTTCCAGCGGGTGGCTGACGCCATGATGGCCCAGGGCGTATTCTAAGGGATTTTCAAGTTCTACATATCACAAAATGCAAAAGATCGGCAGGACGGAACATCCGTCCTGCCGATCTTTTGCGTATGCTTTCAGTTGGCCTCCTGCCGGGGACCAGGCAAAAACTCCTCGCCGGATGGCAGCATCTCCAGCCCACCGGCGGAGAGCTCCGTCAAACGGGGGGCAAACTGCTCCGCACCGCCAGCCGGAAAAGCCGCCTGCAGGAGGATATCCGCACCGTAATCCGCACTGCGCACCACGCCGCCACAGGCGGCAATCTCCAGCTTCACCCGCTCTAAAAGCGGGTAGGTACAGGGCACCTCCCACAACGTCCAAAGACTCATCTGAGAAATGCCCGCCGCGTCCAGGGCATCCTTGGCTCCCCGGGTATAGGCCCGGGTGAGCCCGCCGGCACCCAGCAGGATCCCGCCGAAGTACCGGGTCACCACGCAGCACACATTGGTGACTTCCTGGCGCTGGAACACCGCCAGCATGGGCTGGCCTGCCGTTCCCTGAGGCTCCCCGTCATCAGAGTAGCGCACGATGCCGCCCTCGTGGAGCAAATAGCACCAGCAGTTGTGCCGGGCGTCGTAGTAACGCTTTTTCATCTCCTCGATGTGGGAGCGCGCCTCTTCCTCCGTCTCCACCCGCCAGATATGGCTGATGAAGCGGGAACGCTTTTCCGTGAACTCGCTCTCCGCGTTCTCAAAAGGCACCCGATATCCGCTCACGCCAGTCCTCCCCTGTCAGCACATAGTAATAGATCAGCTTGTCCTGCTCTCCGTGGCGCTCTGTACGGGAGGTGCAGTAGTGAAAGCCGCACTTTTGGATGACCCGGGCGCTGCGCCAGTTCCCTGCAACATGCCCGCACCAAACTCGTTTTATTGCAATCTGTGTAAAGGAATAATCCAGCACAGCTTTCATGGCCTCCGGCATCAATCCCCGGCCCCAGAGATCCGGACGGAGGCTATACCCCACCTCATCGTCCGGGCAGTTTGGATGATCTCCCATAGGGTGGCGGCCCACCAATCCAACAGAGCCCACCACCCGTCCGGTCTCCCGCAGCTCCACGGCAAATACGTGGGGAGCGGCGAACACCGTACGGATGATCTCCCGGCTCTCTTCCACGCTTCTATGGGGTGACCAGCCCGCTATAGGCCCTACCCGGGGATCCCGGGCATAGTCATAGAGATCCTCCGCATCTGCCGGAGTAAAGGGCCGCAGCACCAGCCGGGGTGTTTCCAGAATCATGTCCTCACCTCACGGCTCCGCGTAGGGAGCCACCTGTCCCATGGTGCGGGGGCCGCAAACGGCCACCACATCGATGGTCTCCCCGTACTCCACGGACTCCACCTTGGCTTCCCGGTAAAGCATATCCAACAGGCCGCCCTTATCATAGGGGATGTGGAGCACGCAGCGGCGGCTGCCTTTGTCCAGGCGCTTGTCGATCATCTCCAGTAGCTTGTCAATGCCCTCGCCGGTCTTGGCGGAGATGGAGACGATGTCCTCTCCGTGTGGCATAATCTCCCCCACCGGCAGAAGATCCGACTTGTTGAAGACGTCGATGCGGGGCAGTTCGCCCGCCCCCAGTTCCAAAATCAGGTTTTCCACCACCTGGGCCTGCTGCTGCCACTCTGGGTTGGACACGTCGATGACGTGGAGCAGCAGATCCGCGTATTCCAGCTCCTCCAGCGTGGCCTTGAAGGCCTCCACCAACTGGTGGGGCAGCTTGCGGATGAAACCAACCGTGTCCGACACCACCACATCCAACGTATCGCTGACCGTCAGCAGACGGCTGGTGGTATCCAGGGTATCGAAAAGGCGGTTGTTGGCGGGGATCCCCGCCCCGGTGAGGTGGTTAAGCAGGGTGGACTTTCCGGCGTTGGTATAGCCCACGATGGCCACCACCGGAATCTCGTTTTTCTGGCGCTGCTGGCGCTGGGTGCTCCGCACCCGGCGCACATCCTCCAGATCCTCCCGAAGCTTGTCGATCTTGCGGTGGATATGACGGCGGTCCGTCTCCAGCTGGGTCTCGCCGGGACCCTTGGAGCCGATAGGGCCTTTGCCGCTGGTGCCCGCCTGGCGCTCCAGGTGCGTCCACATGCCCGTCAGGCGGGGCAGCAGATATTGATACTGGGCCAGTTCCACCTGGAGACGGCCCTCCTTCGTCTTGGCCCGCTGGGCAAAGATATCCAGAATCAATCCGCAGCGGTCCAGCACCTGGACGCCGAATACCTCCGTCAGCACCCGCATTTGGGAGGGCGAGAGGTCGTTGTCAAAGATCACCATAGTGGCGCCGGTATTCTCACAGTAGAGCTTTACCTCCGCCGCCTTGCCCTCGCCAATGAAGGTGCGGGGATCCGGGGAAGGACGGTTCTGCAGCACCACCCCCACCACTTCGCCGCCGGCGGTCTCTACCAGAGATTCCAGCTCCTCCATGGTGTCCTCGTCGGCATTCTCTTCCTTTTTCAGTACCGGGGAGTTGAGGCCCACCAGTACCACTTTATCACGAACTTCTTCTGTTTGCTGCATTTGTACTCCTTATCGTTTCTGCTGATAGGCCTCCACGACTACGCCAATGTAAGCCCGGTGCCAGTTGCCCTTGGCGCCATAGGAACCGTGGATGCGCGCATCCAGCACGCAGGCGGCGTCCAGATCCTGGACATAGGCCTTTTTGCAAACCAGCACCCACTCCGCCTCGTCAAAGAAGGGCGCATCTCCGGCACCGTAGCAAAGGGTCAGTCCGCATTCCCGGACCTTATCCACATCCCGGCCGCTCTTGGTGCCGCACAGGGCCATGATCTTCTTTGCCTCCTGCGGCAGAACCGACACGGTGAAATAGTCGTGGGACTCCATAAATTCATAGGTATAGCGCTCCGGCCGCACATACACCGTGCACACCGGCAGGTTCCACACACGGCCCAGCTGGCACCAGCCGATGGTCATGGTATTGCACGTCTCCCGGTCCCCTGCCGTCAGCAGGGCGTTTTGCGTTTCAAAAACCCGGAAAACCTCCGGGGTCATGGACTGAAAATCCACAGGCTGCAGGCGCATAGTGAATCGCTCCCCCTTTTCATGATTAGGTACAGTATATGCGTTCCCCGGAGAAAAGTAAATCAGAAATACAAAAAGGGTCTGCCGCGCAGTGCAGCAGACCCTTTCGGTTTCGTGTCAGACTTACTTGTCCAGGCCGAACTTCTTGTTGAACTTGGCCACGCGTCCGCCGGTATCCACCAGCTTCTGCTTGCCCGTGAAGAAGGGGTGACACTTAGAGCAGACTTCCACCTTGATATCCTTCTTGGTAGAACCTGTCTCAATCACATTACCGCAGGCGCAAGTAATCGTAGTCTGCTGATAATTGGGATGGATTCCTTCCTTCATTGCTCTCGTTCACCTCTTTCTGTTCAAAACTACCCCCGGAAAGCTTTCACCTTACAAAGGCGTTAATTAGTTTACCACACGCTTTTCCGGATTGCAAGCTATTTTTTCATTTTTCCCATGGAAAATTTTCTTTCAGACGTCCACCGTCTCTCCCGGTGCCAGGAAGCACAGCACCCGACGCCCCACCTTCTTTTCCAACACCTGCTCCAGCGCCCGGCTGTACGCCTCCAGCTGGGGCCGGTACTGCTCCGCCCGCGCCCGGATTTCCGCTGCCGTGAACACACGGTCCGTCTTGAAATCCACCACGGTGATGCCTGCGTCCGTCTCGAAGCAGCAGTCCACTACGCCCTGGAGGAGCATCTCGTCCCCTCCCTGCGCCGCCGGATCATAGATCCGCTCATCCATCAGCAGCGTAAAGCGGTACTCCCGCAGGATGTTGCGACCCTGCCGGATCTCCTGGGCCAGAGGGGAGGCCAGGAAGCGATCCAGAGCCTCCACATCCACCTCCGCCGCCTGCTCCTCCGTCAGGAGGTTCCGGGCACGGAGTGCCGCCACCTGACCGGCAGCATCACCCCCGGAAAAGTCCAGGTACTGGAGCACCAGATGGGTGGCTGTCCCCCGCTCCGCGGAGGTCAGCCCGTGGTGCTCCTGACGGAATCTGGGCTGGGTCAGGGGCCGCAGATAGGGGGTATGGGCAGCGTGCTCGGCAATCTCCTCGTCCACTGCCCGCCCCTTGAGCTGGGTGGCAGTAACCTTGGAGGGCATTTGGGTCTCCCGGGTGTAGGGGTAGACGAAATCCAACATTTCCGGGGAAAAGGCAGGGCCGGTCACCCGCTGCTCCTCTGCGGCACGGGGAACTGCGGACCGTTCCCGGAAGTCTCCGCCGTCGTGGCAGAACACCTGCCAGGGTATCGTGTCCCCGGTGTAGAGCCCGCCCGGCTCCGCCTGAGCCAAGGCCAGAAGGGGCGCCGCCTCCGGGCGGCAGAGCAGGGGCAGCAGCAGCCAGTCTCCGAAGGACCGCCCCGATGCCACCGTCTCCGGCAGCACGGGACAAGCAGCCCCCGCCGCCAGCTTTTTCAGGCGGCTTTCCGCGTGGTACAGGGCATCCACCAGGATCAGCTTCTCCTTGGGTCGGGTCATGGCCACATACAGGATGCGCTGCTCCTCCGCCAGATTTTCCCGGCGCAGGGCCTGCTCCACCGCCTTCCGGGCCAATGTGGGGTACTTGATCCGGCGTGCGGTATCCACCCGAATAGGTCCTAGTCCCAGCTTGGGATGCACCAGCACCGGCGTGTCGAAATCCTGCCGGGAAAAGGCGTGGTCCAGGTCCGCCAGCACCACGATGGGGAACTCCAGTCCCTTGGACTTGTGAATACTCATCAGGCGCACGCCAGTTCCGGCGGAAGCGGTCCGGGTCTCCGGGGCCTTGCCCTCCTCCAGCAGCTGGCGCAGCTGGGTCACAAAGGCGAATAGCCCCCGGTAGCCGCTGCTCTCAAAGCTCTCCGCATGGCGGCCCAGGGCAATGAGATTCTCCCGCCGCTGGGCCCCCTGATCCATGGCGCCGAAAATGCCCAACACGTTGAGGGTATTGTAGATGTGCCAGATCAGTTGGTGGACACTCATGTCCCGGGCCGCCTGGCGCAGGGATCCCAGCGTCTCCAGGAAGGCCTTGCAGTCCTCCCCTTCGTCGGCGGCCACGGCATCGTAGTACTCCCCCGTTGGGGTCCCTGCCCGGATCTGGGCCAGCCGGTCCGGGTCGAAGCCGAAAACCGGGGACCGCAGCACGGAGATAAGGGGCACGTCCTGGCGGGGATTATCCACCAGTTCCAGGAGGGACACCATGGTGCTCACTTCCATGGTGTGGAAGTAGTCGCTGTTTTCCTGGAAGGAACAAGGAATGTCCCTCTCCGCCAGGGCCTGGGCAAAGGCCGCCGTGCGGCTGCCCGGGGAGCGCATGAGGATCACGATATCCTCCGGACGGCATGGGCGCAGGGCCCCATCCTCCCCGGTGACGGGATACCCCTCATCCAGCAGCTGCCGGATCCGCCGGGCCACGAACCGGGCCTCGGCGGTAAGACGCTTTACCGGCCGTTCCCCCTCCGGGGCGTCCCGGCCCACGGCGATGAGATGGAACTCCGTATCGCAGTCCTGCCGCTCCGGGTAATAGGCCGCGCCGAAGTGCAGCGCCTCGTCCTCCCCATAGACCATCTCCCCCATCTGGGGAGAGAGGATATTCTCGAAGATAAAATTTGCGGCGTCCAGAATCTCCCGCCGGGAGCGGAAGTTCTTGGAGAGCAGGATCTTCCGGGGCTCTCCCTCCTCCGCCTCCTCATAGGAGGGATAGCGGCTATACTTTTCCAGGAAAATGGTGGGATCCGCCAGGCGGAAGCGGTAGATGCTCTGCTTCACGTCGCCTACGGTGAAGATGTTCCGCTCCTCCCGGGACACCGCCCGGAAGATGGCGTTTTGCACCTCGTTGGTGTCCTGGTACTCGTCCACTAAAATCTCCCGGTACCGGGCGGAAACCTGGCGTCCCAGCTCCGTGGGAGCGCTGTCTGGTCCCACCAGCAGCCGCAATGCCAGGTGCTCCTGGTCGGAGAAGTCCACCGTTCCCCGGCGGAGCTTCTCCGTCCGGTAGGCCTGGGAAAACTGCTCCGTCAAATCCAATAATGCAACCATGGCGGGCGCCACGGCGGTGAGGTCCTCCATGGCCTCCCCCCCGCTGACGTCCAGAACCTCTTCCAGCTTGCCCACGGCATCCTTGCAGCTCTCCCACGCCTGCTTCAGGGACACCACGATGCCCTCGTCCTTGCGGCCCTTGGGGGTGGTGAGCCGGGGAAAGACGATGTTCCCCGCAGCGGACCGGGCACCCTCCCAGTCCGGCGCCTCGGCCAAGGCGTCAAAGGCAGCGGCCGTCACCCGGAATTTCTCTCCGTAGCCCCGCTCCAGCCCCGCATCTCCCGCGGTGCGCTCCGCGCCCCGCCGCAGCAGCGACGCCCAGTGGGCGCCCTGGCGGCGCACATCCTCCAGCAGCACGGCGGCGTAGGGGGTATCGTCAAAGCGCTCCGGAAGGTTCCGCCACGTGTCCCGCTCCCGGGAAAGCCAGGCCTCCGGATCTGCGTGGCTCTGGAGCTTTTCGTGGATCTCCAGCACCAGCTCCGCAAGACGGCTGTCGTCCCGTCCCGCTCCCAGGGTGTCCGCCAGCAGCGTCCTGCCCTCGTCCAGCTCCTGATAAAAGGATTCCAGTACCCGGTCCAGAACCCGGCGACGCAGGAGGGATGCCTCGTGGTCATCCAGTACCTTGAAGTCCGCCGTCAGGGCGTACCGTTCCCCTTCCTCCGCCAGAAGATGGGTGTTCTCCCGCAACAATGCCGTGCAGAAGGCGTCCACCGTCTTGATGTCCGCCTGATAGACCCGCAGCAGCTGGCGGCGCAGGTGCTGATTGCCCGGGTCCTCTCCCAGCCGCCGGGAGAGCTCCGCGGCGATCTTGCCCCGCAGCTCCGCCGCAGCGGCCTTGGTGTAGGTGATGATGAGGAAGTCGTCCACATTGCAGCGGTCCTGGGTGATATACAAAAACAGACGGTCCACCAGCACTTTGGTCTTGCCGGAGCCGGCAGCGGCGGAAACCAGCAGGCTCCCGCCCCGGTTTTCCACCACCGCCTGCTGCTGAGGCGTCAGCGTCAGTTTTGCCATGGATGTCCCTCCTCTCCTTGTGTCTCCCGATCCACCGCGTTCCAGAACTCCTCCGGGCGCACCGGCAGGATATAGCGCAGGCGGTCCGTGTCCCGTCCGTCCTGGAAGTGGCAGGCGTCTGCCCAGTCGCAGTAGCGGCAGGCGCTCTCGTCCTCACTGCGGCAGCAGGGATCGGCGTCGATGTTGCCCCGGCGCACCTCCCGGGCGATCTGGCGCAGGAGCTTGTCCACGTACAGCCCCAGCCGCCCCAGCTGGGCGGCGGAGGCGATGGAGCCGGAGACGCTGCCGTCCCGGCCCACCCGCAGCGGAAGGTACCGGGGCTCCTCCAGGGCGGAGTGCTCCATGGCCTGGAGCACCGCCGGGTCCGCAAGCAGCAGTCCCGTGCGCCGCAGCTGACGCTCCACTTCCCGCTGCAGCTTTTCCGGCGGGATATTCCGCTCCGCCGGCAAGATCTCGTCCCGGGCTGGGAAATACAGCACCCCGGCGGGCTCCACCGGCATCTGGAAGCGCTGGGGGCCCTCTTTCTGCAAGGCAAAGAGGTAGAGCAGCATCTGGATATCCAGTCCCATCCGCACGGAGGCCAGGTCAAAGGCCTTTTTGCCGGACTTGTAGTCCACCACCCGCAGATAGAGTTTCCCGTCTTTCACCCAACCGTCCACCCGGTCCACCTTGCCGCCTACCCGCAGCTCGCCATCGGGCTCGGAGATCACCACGGCGGGCAGCTCCTTGCCGTCTCCGAAGGACAACTCAAAGGCCAGGGGCACGAAGTCCGAGCAGCGCAGCTCTGCCGCCGCCTGGTCCACCACAGCGTAGGCGGTATTGCGCAGGCGTTCAAAGAGATACCGGAACCGGGCGCCCCGGTCCTGGAAATTATGGAGCTCCTGCTCCACATAGCGCTGAATATAGAGGCGCACCAGAGCGTGGAGATCCTCCTCCCCCACCTGGGCAAAGCCGCCCCGGGCCAGAACCTCCCGGGTGACGTTTTCCAGCAGGTAGTGGAGGAACGTGCCGATCTGGGGCGCGTCAAAGGCCGCCGCTGTCCGGGGCTTTGCCCGCAGGCCGTACTCCATGAAGTAGGCAAAGTGGCAGCTGCGCACCCGTTCCAGCCGGGAGGCAGTGAGGCTCACCCGCTGGCCGTACAGCGCCCGCACCGCCGCCGGGGACAGTTTCCCCCGCCGCAGTGATGCCGCCCGCTCCATGGCCGTGAGCCGCCCCGCAAACTCCGGCCGGGCGGCAAGATACGTCCAAAGGGCCCCGCCGGGATCCTGCCCGGCGGCCTCCAAGGCCGGGGTCACTGCTGTTAAGCGATATCCCTTGTCAGAAGCTCGTTGGATCTCCAATCCCGGGAACAGCTCCCGCAGCCGGTCCACCACAAAGGCGGGCCGCAGCTCACTGCCGGAGATATCGCACACGGGGTAGCTGACGGTGAGCCCCCGGGTAGGCTGGGCCAGAGCGGCATAGATGAGCTGCAGCTCAATGGCCAGCTGATCCATCCCGGTGGGGGCCAGGGCAATGCCCCGGATGGCCAGCTCCTCCCGGTCGTCCTCGTTGAGGATCCCGCCGCTCTGCCCCACTGCCGGGAGCACGTGATCGTTGGCGCCCAATAGAAAGAGATATCCCACCGTATGCCGGTCGTTGCGGGTGATCTCACTGACGGACACCTGGTCCAGCGATACCGGAATGGTGCCCACGCTGTACTGGGAGGCCACCTGCCGCAGCAGGCGGGAGAACTCCTCCTGCTCCATGGGCTCGTCCCCCAGGATCTCCACGAACTGATCCAGAATCCCGCACAGGATCTCCCACAGCTGGGCTGTCTCCTCCGCCTCCTGGAGCCGTCCCGCCTCCGCCTGGGCGCGCATCTGTCCCTCCAGGACGTTTTGCAGATCCAGACGTTCCAAAAAACTATAAAGTGCATCCACTTTCCCACTAGCTGTTTCTGCCTCTCGCAGGGCACCGCTCAATTCCGCCAGGGGCTCCCGCACCCGGCGGCGAATGGCGTTGACCTGATCCAGCCGCTCCTGACGGCGCTGATCCATGGGAGCGCCGTAGCCGTCGGGATTTCCCGTCCAGTCCGTATCCCGCAGCCACATCTGGCCGTGGATCTCCCACTTGAGGACATAGTTTTCCAGCAGGTCGCACTCGTCCGCCGTCAGTCCCGCCAGGCCGGTTTTCAGCCAGCGGAACATCTCCTCGTATTCAAAGCCGGTTTCGATGGCGGAGAGGACCCCTGTCACCAGGCTCCACACCGGCTTTTCCAGCATGTCGCTGCGGCGGCTGAGATAGGCGGGGATACCGTAGCGCTGAAACACCGTCTCAATGGTCCCCTCATAATCAGCCATGTTCCGGGCCGCCACGGTGATATCCCGGAAGCGGCACACTCCCGACGCCACCAGGTGCAAGATGTCCGCCGCCGTCTGCTCCACCTCGTCATAGAGGCTCTCCGCCTCCCGCACCCGGAGGTTGGAGAAATCTCCGTCAAAGGGAATGGTCTCCCCGAAAAAGCAGCGCTCCACATGGCCCAGGGCCGTGGGGTCCTGGCTGCGAAGCACCGTCTCCTCCCAGGGGCAGCCCGCCCCCTGGGCCAGCCGCACCAGCAGCTCCCGGGTCCGCAGGCCCGCCTGGAAGATCTCCCGTTCCTGCCGGGCGGGGTCTGCCAGCAGCGTCACCGTGACAGACCGGGCCTGGCGGAGCATGACCTCCAGCACCCGGCGCTCCTGGGCGTTAAAATACGTAAAGCCGTCCAGGAAAATATCCTTATCTCGAACGTAGCCGGACTCCTCCAGATGGTCGCACAGCTTGCTCATGCGGTCCCGGGCATCGAACCCCGGACGCAGCAGCCGGGCTTCGTAGGCGGCGTACAGGAGGCTCAGGTCCCGGAGCTTTTCCCCGGTGGCCCCGGGGATGGCCCGGGACTGCTCCTCCAGCACCTGGGGTGTCACCTCGTAGCACCGCAGCTCATCCAGCAGATCCAGCATTTGCTGCAAAAAGGCCGCTTTCCGGGAGGGACGGCGGTACACCCGCAGCATAGGGGCCACTTCCCCCATGGCCTTTTGCAGCGTCAGGAGCTTCCCGCCGGCGTCCAGCGTTACCTGGGCAAGGCCCCCGGTAATGCCCAGCACCCGGTCCCCTAACCGGCGGAAGCTCAGCACCTCGGCATGGCGGCTGGCAGTATTTCCGCAGAAGCGGCAAAGATCCACCTCCGCCTGATGGGAAGCATGCTCCGGCACCAGCAAAATCTGGGAGCTGGCGTCCCCCAGCTCCCGGATCCGCCCCAGCACGGCATCTGATTTTCCCGTTTTTGCCCGGCCCATCAAGATCGTCAGCATGGCTTGCCTCCTGCCTGTTCTCTCCCGGCGCATCCCGGGAGGAGGTTATCTGAAGCCATGATACCACATTTCCGCCGCCGTGACCACCCTCCATTGCCTTTGGCCCCCAGGTGTGGTATGCTGAGAAAAATGACGAAACCAGGAGGCCATGCCATGCATATTCCCCAGGGAACCACCCAGCAGTTGCAGCTGGAACACTTCGCCCCCGCGCTGGAAGAGGCGCTGCAGCCTTCTCCGGACTACGATGTGAACCGCTGGCTGTATGTCCCCAACCGCTACTCTGAATACCGGTACATTCTGGGCACCCGGGGCAGCCGTCCCCTCATCTGCGTGGGCATCAACCCCTCCACCGCCGCGCCGGACGCCCTGGATCCCACCCTCCAGTCCGTGGAACGCATTGCCCTCTCCAACGGCTACGACAGCTTTCTGATGTTCAACGTCTACGCCCAGCGGGCCACCCGTCCCGATGATATGGAGCAGCAGTGCAACCCAGAGCTCCATGCGGAAAACCGCAAGGCTTTCCGCTACCTTCTCTCCCTCTCGGACCATCCGGCGGTCTGGGCCGCCTGGGGCAACATTATCATGAAGCGGGACTATCTCATGGACTGCATGCGGGACTTCGCCGCCGACGGCAAGGCGGCAGGCGCCCGGTGGTATACGGCAGGGCCCCTGCTGAAGTCCGGCCACCCCCACCATCCCCTGTACTTAAAGCGGAATACAAAACTGCTGGACTTCGACATCGATGCCTATCTGCGCCGCTGATACAAAAAATCCCCCGGGGAGCATCTGCTCCCCGGGGGATCTCTTGTTTTTATTCTCCCGACAGCTTGGCCATCAGGGATTCCCACAGCTCCACGCTTTTGAATTTCAGCTTATATCCGGCGTCCGCCTCGGTAATGAGGGAAACCTCCTCCCCGGAGAGCCCCGCTGCCAGCGCCGTCTCCGGCACATCGGAGGAGGCGGCGGTGCAAAGGGGCGGAAACACCACACACCACCAGTTCTGCCCGGCTCCCGCCCCGATGATGACCCGCAGCGCCAGATACTCCCCGGCCGGCAGGGCGAAGCCGTCATACTCCTTGGTGGGGAACTGGGTCGGTTCCAACTCAACGCTGACAGGATAGTCATAACCATTGGCAGCGATCTCCTCCGCCGCGATCTCCTCCAGCTCCAGCAGCTGCCCCCGCAGCAGCGCCTCCGCCTCTTTGCGGTCGGAGGCCTGCTCTAAAAGTTCTGTGGCCCGCTCCAACACACGGTCCCGAACCTTCAATTTCAGTGCCTGATCCTCCTCTGAATCGGAGTTTGCCAGCACGTGGAGCCGAACCACCTTATCCGCCAGCTGATCCTGGGAGCGCAGGGACAGTGCCCCTGTCAGCAAAAACACCGCTAAACCAATCAGCAACGCCAGCTCCCAGATCCGGAGCCTGCGGGAATTTCTTTCTCCATTGGAAACCGTCTTCATAATCATTCCGTCCTTTTTTTATGTAGGCCAACCTTGTAGCCTTACACCCATCATGGACGGAATGCGTTATTTTTATACAAGTCCTTTTAATTTATTTCCAGTTTTTCCCAGCTTGTGGGGTTGGCAAGGAAGACCTGTCGATGGGTATTTCGCAGGTTTGCCGCCGCCATCCGCGCCGGTTTCTCTTGTGAGAATATCCCAAACACCGTGGGGCCGGAGCCACTCATGGCGGCGTTCAGGGCCCCCAGCTCTATGAGGCGGGTTTTGATGGAGAAGACCTCCCGATCCTCCGGCGGCAGCACGCTTTCAAAAACATTGCTCAAACGCTCCGCCACTCCCGCAAGGTCTCCCATCCCCAACGCCCGCTGCATCCCGGAAAGATCCGGCCGGTTCTCCAAAGCGTCCGGCCGCACCCGGGCAAAGAGGGTGGGCGTAGGGATGTCAAAATCCGGCTTGCAGATCACAAACCAACACTCCGGCAGCGGGGTAAGATTTGTCAGAAGCTCTCCCCGGCCCCGGGCCCGGCAGGTACCGCCGCGGACGCAGAAGGGCATATCGCTGCCCACAGTGAAACCAATCTCTTCCAGAACCGTAAGGGGCAGTTCCGGGGCGTACAGCGTCCGCAGCCCCCGCAGCACCGCCGCCACATCTGCGCTTCCGCCGCCCATCCCCGCGTAAGCAGGGATGCGCTTGGTGAGATGCACCGTCAGTCCCGGCATAGACCGTCCCAGCTTTTGAAAAAAGGCCTCTGCCGCCTGCTGCTCCAGGGACTTCTTCCCCGGAGGCAGGGTAATGCCCTCCGCCAACAGGGAAAAACCCTCCCCGGTCTCCGTGACGCTGACGGTATCAGTCAGGGACACCGTCTGCATCACCATATCCATATCGTGATACCCGTCCGGGCGTTTGCGCAAAATATCCAGCGCAAGATTCACTTTTGCGGGTGCTTCCAGCGTGATGGTCTTCATATTCCACCTCCTCCGGGCCTTCAGCCCGCCTCTGAAAACAGTATACCACACCTGCCGCCTGCTGGAAAGCTGAGGGATAAAAAACGCCGCAGGCGGTTGCCTGCGGCGCTTTATTGCTTTTTTATTTGATCTTGCGGGCCTCCACGTAGTAGCGCTTATCCTGGGCATGACCCATGGAGAAGGTCTTGCGGGGCAGTACACCGTCGGCCATGACCGTCTTGAACAGCTGCTCCTTACCCATGGCGGGCAGTTTGAAGCCGATGTTGCCGGGCTTGGCACCCAACTGATCCGTGACGTCATCGCCGTGGATATAATCCACCTCGCCGCCGTGGGTCTTGAGATACTCATCAATAAAGGCCTGCAGCGTTCCCACTGCCAGCTGGACCTTGGGCTCCGATACGGTGACAAAGCCCGTGTGGCCCGCATAGGTGTAGGCAATGGTGTGGCCCGGTCCCTGGCCCTCATGGGCGCCGGGATAGAAATCCAGGAACGCCTGCAAAACTGCCTCCGGCTCCACACCGAAGAGCACCCGGTGGATGGGCTCGAACTGCAGTGCGTCGTCGTGGTTGTTCACCACCTCCACCAGCGCGTACCGGGCGGGCAGGTTGGCCCATTCACTCTCCGGCGTCACCCTTTTCAGATTTTCATAGCACTGCTTAGCGGTTGCCAGGGAGTGGTTGCCGTCGCCCACGGCGAACAGCAGAGGCGCCGCACCCTTCATGCCGTATTTCTTCTCCATCTCCTCCCCGCTGCACAGGGCGGTAAGGGCGTCCGCCGCGGCATCAATCTGCTTCTCCGTCAGCTTCCAGCCGGTGAGATGACCACCTCCCTGCTGGAGGTCAAAGTCATAGAGCTTCTCCATGGAGCCGCTCTGGGCGGTCATGGGCTCGATGACAGTGCGGTCCGGATCGTCAATGAGCAGCATCACATGGGGCAGCTCGATGGGCGCGTCCTGACGCACCCGCACCCGGGGCGGGATCCGGGAGAGAACGGTACCCTCCGTGGCCCGGATGAGGGCGCCGGAACCGGGGGTAAAGTCATACTGATCCAGATCCACCATACCAATCAGGCCGTGGCGGACCTTGCCGTCGGACTGTACCCGCTCGATGTAGATCAGGGAGTCTGCCAGCGTACGGAAGATGCCCCGGTCCAGATAATCCTGCATGGCGGCGTTGATCCCGGCGATGTGTTCATCCACATCGGGCTCATTGAGTTTTGCCTCCGGCAAAATCAGCCGCAGGGTGGAGGGGGCGTCGCCCACTGTTTCCTCCACTGCCTGCCAGTACTCCGGCTGGGAGGTAAACTGATCGCAGGCCACTACGGCCCACTTGGTCATATCCGCATCCTTAGGCAGCAGGATGTCTGCGGGATAAAAGCCCAGGTGCTTGAATTTTTCGTTCATGGGGCATCTCCTTTCAAAAGTAAATCTCCGGTCAGCCTCCCCGGGGAGCGGCGGAGGCCGCATCGTACGGCAAAAATATGCCAAATTTATGTAAAGTAATTTCGCATTACAGCGCAGCTTTGATCGCGTTCAGAAGATCATCAAACTCCTCATAGGCCGGCAGCTCCGGATGATCCTTCTTGATTTGCTCGGTGCTCTTGAAGAGGAAGCCCGCCTTGCTGGCCTGGATCATGCCCAGATCGTTATAGCTGTCGCCGCTGGCGATGGTGTCATATCCGATGGACTGCAGGGCCTTCACAGTGGTGAGCTTGGACTGCTGGCAACGCATCCTGAAGCCCGTAATCTCGCCACTCTCCGCCACCTCCAGCGAATTGCAGAAGATGGTGGGCCAGCCCAGCTTTTCCATCAGGGGCTTGGCGAACTCTTCAAAAGTATCACTGAGGATAATGACCTGGGTGAGGGTGCGCAGCTCGTCCAAAAAGGCCTTGGCACCAGGCAGCGGATCGATCTTGGCAATGGTGGCCTGGATCTCCTTAAGGCCCAGGCCGTGTTCTTTGAGGATCCCCAGCCGCCAGCGCATCAGTTTGTCATAGTCCGGCTCATCCCGGGTGGTACGGCGCAGCTCCGGAATGCCGCTGGCCTCCGCGAAGGCGATCCAGATTTCGGGCACCAGAACGCCCTCCATGTCCAGGCAGACAATATTCATACGTGCAACCCCTTATCATCTCAAATATGTCCCCGGTTCTGCGGGGATGATTTCAGTTTGATTATACAATAGCCCCCCTTCCCTTTTCAATCGCATTTGGAAATTTTGCGATAAAAAGGCCGACCTTTCCGACTCCGCATATTTTGCTGTGCTGTGGGCAACCTATCCGCAAACCTAGGAATGGAGGTATAGCATATGCTGCTTGACAAGCTTGCGCTGCTGCTGGTCATCGTCGGTGCCCTGAACTGGGGCGGCATCGGCCTGTTCGGCTTTGACACGGTGGCGTTCCTCTTTGGCGGCCAGATGGCCATTTTGTCCCGCATCGTTTACACGCTGGTGGGACTGGCCGGACTGTGGTGCATCACACTGCTGTTCCGGGACCGGGAGGAACACGGACACACAGCCAGCGCCTGACGATCCCTGAAAAAACGAGCAGCCGGGAATATTCCCTGGCTGCTCGCTTTTCATACTCAATTCTTTTTCTGTTTCTGCTCGCCCTGGTTTTCATACTCCCGGTTCTGATTGAGCAGCTGATCGGAGACGATATCCAGCTGCGCCACCTCCCGGTAGTGATCGGCCAGGCTGTTCTCCTCCAGCTTGTGGGGCTCTCCGCGGAATACCAGCTTCAGGAGAATAGGGGTGAGAATGGTGCCGCCCACCACTGTAATGATCACCGGGGTCATCATGGGCGCAGAGAGGACACCCAGTTCCAGCCCGCGGTTGGCTACGATCAGTGCCACCTCACCGCGGCAGACCATGCCGGTACCCACCTGCAGGCTCTCCCGGGAGGTAAAGCCGCAGAACCGGGCTCCCAGGCCGCAGCCCACCATTTTGGAGATCACAGACACGATCAGCAGCAAAATGGAGAACACCCACACGCCGGTACTCATGGCGCTGGCCTGCACATTGATGCCCATACTGGCAAAGAACACCGGCGTCAAAAGCAGATAGCCCAGAGGCTCATACTTGGAGGCGATATACTGGGCCTTGGGCGTGCAGGAGACCACCAGGCCCGCCGCATAGGCGCCCGTGATGTCTGCCACGCCGAAAAACGCCTCAGCACAGTAGGCCATCAGCAAGCACAGCACAAATGCCAGCACCGGATAGCGGCGCAAATTCCGCTCGTGGGCCCGTTCCATCATCCAGCAAAGGCCCCAGCGGGCCGCCAGGCCCACCACAATGGCAAAGACGAAGAACAGCACGATCTTTCCTAAGACCAGCACCACGCTCTCATCGCCGCCCGCCACACTGCTTACCAGTGTCAGGGCGATCAGGCCCAGCACATCGTCGATCAGAGCCGCCGCCAGGATGGTATTGCCCGCCTTGGTGTCCAGCTTTCCCAGCTCCCGCAGCGTCTCCACCGTGATGCTCACAGAGGTGGCTGTCAGGATGGTGCCGATGAACACATCCTCCAAAAAGCTGGTATTGGTCAGCAGTCCCGTCCGTCCCGCCGCCCAGGCAAGACCGGTGCCCATGGCAAGAGGTACCAGCACGCCGCAAAGAGCCACCAGGAAGCCCGCTTTGCCGCTGCGGCGCAGTTCCTGGATATCCGTCTCCATGCCGGCGGAGAACATCAGCACGATGACGCCCAGTTCGCTGAGCTGAGAGAGGAACTCCGTCTCAGAGAGAATGTTCAATCCCGCAGGCCCCAGCAGCAGTCCTGCCAGCAGCGCTCCCACTACTTGGGGCATCTGAAACTTCTGGGTAAACAGGCCCAGCAGCTTGGTACTCAGCAAAATCAGCGCCAGATCCATCAAAAAACGATAGGACATATCCAATCTTCCTCCGTTCCGCGGGCAGTCCCCGTCCGCCATAATTCTTGAGAGATTTTATTTTATTCATTTTTCAAACGTTTGCAACATTGATTTTGCACAAATTATTTAACAAATATTGTAAAAAAGAGCAAGCCGTTGAAAACACAGCGGCTTGCTCTCAGTTCCGATCTTTACTTTTTCAGCTGTTGAACAATGGATTCCTCCGGGGTTACATTCACGGTTTTGCAGGTGGTGTAAATGACCATACCGGGGCGGGCCCCGGCAGGTTTCTTAACGAATTTTAACGGCGTATAATCCACCGGAACGTTGCCGCTCTCCCGGGCCTGGGAGAACCAGGCTGCCAGCTTGGCAGCCTCCACGATGGTGTCGTCATCCACCTCCCGTCCCTGGGTGAAGAGGATCACATGGGAACCGTGAATCTTCTGGGTGTGGAACCACAGATCCCGGGGGCCGGCGTCCTTGAGGGTCAGGCGGTCGTTCTGACGGTTGTTGCGTCCCACCAGCACCCGGAAACCCGAGGAGGTGCAAAACTCCCGGGGCTTATCCGGCCGCTTGGGCAGCTTCTTCCCCTTTCCCTGCTGGCGCAGAAAACCGGATTCCCGCAGTTCCTCCCGGATATCCAGGAAATCCTGCTCTGTCTCCGCCTGATTGATCTCCTGAAGGACACTTTCCAGATACTCCAGATCCCGTCGGGCGATCTCCATCTGTTCCCGGAGATAGCGCTCTGCAGTCTTGGCCTTGGTGTAACGCTTATAGTATTTGGCAGCATTCTCCTGAGGCGTCAGCAGTGGATCCAGGGGGATCTCCACCTGGGGGCAATCCTCCTGATAGAAATCCTCCGTCACCAGCCGGGACTCTCCCCGCTTCATGCGGTAGAGGTTGGAGGTGATGAGGTCTCCGCATACCCGCAAGTGATCCCGGTCCTGGGTCTGGGCATACTCCCGCTGCTGCTGGGCCAGTTTGCGCCGCAGGCGGTCCCGGGCGGTGGTGGCGGTGCGGATCAGATCCGCGCCCCGCTGGCGCACCCGCTCCTGCCGCTCCCGGGCAGCGTAGAAGTCATCCATCAGGGCCGAAAAGCTCTCATAGGTACGGCTTTCCATGGCAGTGCCGTACTGGGTGATAGGCAGGTAGGAAAACTCCTCCATCTTTCCCTGGCGGGAGAGGCACACCGGCGTCAGCCGGTTGTCCCGGATGCGGGCGATGAGATCCGCCAGTTCCCCCCACAGCCGATCCCGGGCGGCATCATCCATGGCAGCCAGGCGCCGATCCGTCTCTCCGGTGGCACGGAACACCACTTCCCGGGCCACTAGGGGTGAAACACCAAAGTACCGATCCAGCAGGAACCGGTCGGCAGCCTGGTCTCCGGGGGCATCGGCGAAGGCGGCACGAAACCCCTCTTCCGTCTCCTCCGTCACCGGCAGGCGGCCCACAGAGGCCGGGGGATCGTAGTAAAGGCCCGGCAGCACCTGCCGGGCAGCGGACATATCCGCATCCACCCGGCGCAGGCAGTCGATGATGCGGCCCTCTCCATCCAGCAAAATCAGGTTGGACCGACGGCCCATGGCCTCCAACACCAGCGTCCGCCGGCCGGGACGGCCGAAATCGTCGGTGATATCCAGCTCTATGCGTCCCAGCCGCTCCAGGGGCGGCTGAATGAGATCCGCTACCTTGGCGCCCACCAGGTGCTTGCGCAGCAGCATGCAGAACATGGGCGGCTCAGCCGGGTTGTCCCGGGCGATCTCCGTCATCTGCATCCGGGGCGCTCCTGCTCCGGCATTAAGCAGCAGCCGCCCTGCCCGCAGCGTCAAAATCACCTGGTCACGGGCAGGCATCTGGACTTTGTCGATCCGCAGTCCCGTCAGCCGGGGCCGCAGTTCCTCCACGATCCCCTGTAAACAAACAGCATCCAATGCCATAGGTCATTCCTCCATCATCCGGCAAAACAGCTCGTTGATCCGCTCCCGCCGTCCCTGCAGATACAGCCAGCCCAAAAGGGCCTCCAGGGCGGTGGCCTGGGCATACTGGGCCCGGCTGGCGTGGGCGGGCACACTGTGTACCTGGGCGTTGCGTCCCCGCTTGTAAACCGCCAGCTCTTCCTGCGTCAAAAGCGGCAGAATCCGGGTCACCTTCTCCGCCTGGGACTCCGCACACACCAGGTGGATGGTAGCCTGATGGAGCCCCCGTCCCGTGGCCTTCCCGTGAGCACACAGCCAGGTACGCACCAGCAGCTCAAACACCGCATCCCCCAGATGGGCAAGACCAATGGAGCTGATGGCCCGCAGGTCGTCGGCGGGCAATGTCACATCAAAGTAGTTCTGCATGTGGATTCTCCGTTCAAAATTGATACATATTTGTAATGCTTTTTCCCGGCCCATATGATATGCTGGGAAAAAATCAGGAAAGGCGGTACCGTACATGGAACGCAAAGCCATTTGGCCTACGCTCCAGCGATATTTTCTCTATTTTTTGCTCTACTCCGTCCTGGGTTGGATCTACGAAGTGTTTTTGGAAGTGGTGGTCTACCGCTGGGGCTTCACCAACCGGGGCGTGCTTTTCGGCCCTTACTGCCCGGTGTACGGCGTGGGCGCCCTGGCATTCCTGATGTGTTTCCATCGGCTGATGGCCAAAAAGGAGCCCCGCTGGCTGCGGCTGGTCAAGCCATTTTTGATCTTCCTGGGCTGCATGGCGGTTGCTACCGGCATTGAGCTGGTCACCAGCTACATTCTGGAAGCACTGACCGGCAGCTGGCCCTGGCAGACCTATGTGGATTACGGCATCAATTTCCAGGGCCGCATCGCCCTGTCCCCCTCTGTCCGGTTTGGTCTGGGAGGCGTATTCTTCCTCTACATCCTCCAACCCCTCTTTGAGCGGATGGTGGGCGCCATGAGTGGCCGGTGCCGCCAGACGGTCTTTTTCATCACCGCCGGTCTCATGCTTCTGGACTGCATCTGCACCTGGGCCTTTTAATCAGGAAAAATCGCCCTATTATTATATCCGTCTCAACCGCATCTGTCCAGTGTGACCTAGAAAAGCAAACCCCCGCGGCTCCCGATAAGAGCCGCGGGGGTTTCCAGTTTCATTTCTCCACATGAACCATGATGGTGGGATGCTTGGAATAGGTGGCAAGGCTTACTGTCACCAGCAGCACGCCGCACACCAGGGCGCCGGGCACCGTGGCACCCAGGCCGAAGGGCTGCCCGGCCAACTTCCACCCTACCGTTACCACAAAGCCGCCGATCATGCCTGACAGGATCCCAGCGGTGGTGGCTTTCTTCCAGCAAAGGGCCGCCAGAGCGGGAAGCCCCGCCGCCGCTGCGTAAAAGGCCCAGGCGAACATCAGCACGTCGTAGGCACTCTTGATGTACAGGGCGATCACCAGCGCCCCCAGAGCCAGCACCACAGAGGCGATGCGGGAGAAAAGGATCTCATGCTTTTGGGTCATCTGGGGATGGAAGGTCTTTCCGATATCGCTGACAACGGTCTGCACCGATACCAGCAGATAGCTGTCGGCGGTACTCATCATCACAGACAAAATGCCGGACAGGGCCAGGCCCGTGAGCCCCGGAGGCAGGATCTTGATTGCCAGAGCGGGAACCACGGCGTCGGCGGTGCCAAACTCCTCCACCACGTTGGGCAGGATCTGCTGTGCCGCCAGTCCCATGGCAAAGAGCAGCACGATGGTCACGGCATAAACTGCGGTGCCCCAGAACATACCCCGCTTGGCGGACTTCCCGTCCTTGGCCGCGAAAGACCGCTGCCACATCTCGGCCCCTGCCATGGTAAAGACCAGATAGGTCACGATATCTCCCAGGATCTCCCCGTCAATGTAGGGGGTGATGTAGCTCTTATCCACATTGGCCCAGAATTCTCCCAGTCCTCCCAAACTGGCAATACTGGAGGCAGGGATCAGCAGATAGACGAAGATGATGAGCATGAAGAACTGCACCACATCCGTATATACCACGCCGAACAGGCCCGAGGCCGCCGTATAGATAATGAAGATCAAGGTGGCAATGAGGGCTCCCATCTCATAGCTGATGCCCACCTGGCCACCCAGAAGCTTGATGATGGTTGCGGTGGCCGTCACCTGTGCCGCCACGGTACCCACCATGGCAAACGCCACCATAGCTGCCAGCACCACCTTAGCCGCTTTTCCAAAGCGGAACTCGAAAAGGCTGGGAATGGATTCGATGTTATACTTCTCGCCCACCTTCTGGATACGGCCTGCATATCCGGAGAAGATGAACATACCCAGCATATAGGGAATGGCTGTTGCAATGGCCTTGAAACCTGTGGTATAAGCGATGCCGGCCCGCCCCATCATGGCGCTGCCGCCGATGATGGTGGCGCAGACGGTGGCTGCCAAAACCACAGGCCCCAGGGTACGGCCCGCCACATAATAGTCGTCCGTGTTCTTGATGCGTTTGACGAACCACACGCCCACCAGCAGCATCACCACCAGATAAAGTCCGATGATCCCCAGATCCAGCATCTTCAGTTCTTCCATAGGCGCCATCCTTTCCCGAGCTGCGGAAGACTACTCCAGAGGGGCGAAAAAAGCGCCGTCCCACCGGACGACGCAGAAAACAAACAAAGCCGCTCACACCGCGGCCCAAAACCGCAAGTCACTGGTCTGTATCCGTTCCCGCTGCCCAGTCTTCCTTTCCGTAAGTTGATTTGCAATTCCGCTCAAGCGAAATAGTGCACATGTTTTATAAATAATATGATATCATTTTTGTTCAATTTTGTCAATTTTCATCTAGGCACTTCATGTGCTTTTTTACAATGAAATGCAAACCCGGGCGGAGGATCCTCCGCCCGGGTCGCTGGGGAATGCGTGTTCTTCTCAGAGGTGTTCCCGCTTTCCCTTATTCGTACCGGCTCCAGTCAGGGGCCCGGTTCAGGTCAGTCCAAGTCTCATAGACGCGATCCTTGGTGACGTAGTCATGGGAGTTGGTAGCCTCCTGGATGGCCAGGTAGCACCAGTCGCCCTCCCGGCAGTCCGTCCAGACGTTCATGCCGGGCAGCAAATCATCCTCATCCTCCGGCAGACGGCACAGTACCCGGTTGATCATGGTCACAGCCTGTGCACGGGTAATGTACTGGTTGGGACGGAAGGTACCGTCGTCATAGCCCTGGATCCAGCCCAGTGCGGCGGCACGTCCGATCTCCTCCTCCGCCCAATGGCCGAAGGTATCGGTAAAGCTGTCGAAGCCGCTGACATTGCTGTCATCAAAGCGGGCGCAGATAGCCGCAAACTCCGCACGGGTGATGTAGGCGTCGGGATCAAACAGGCCACTGTTGCGGCCATTGATCACGCCCAGAGACGCCATGGTGGAGATGGCGGTATTGGCCCAATAATCGGCATTCACATCCGGGAAGGGATTGTAGGTGGTCAGATAATCGCTGCGCACATCCTCGTCCAGCAGGCGGAAGAAGATGGTTGCCACCTGAGCCCGGGTGATGTTGGCGTTAGGCCGCACTGTACCGTCCGCATAGCCCTGGATATAGGCGTAGTGGTCATTACCGTTGAGCATGGAGGGCACGGAAGTCCGCTCCCACCCGGCATAGATGGTCACAATGGTATAGACTTTGAACGTACCATCGATCCGGTTCTTCAGATCCTCATCGCGATACCACCCGGTGAAGCGGTAGCCCGGACGGCTGGGGATGTGCTGGCCGTACTCGGAGTCGCTGTAGGGATTGATGCGGAAAGAATCTTTCCCATTGTCGATCTTCTTGAACTCGGTACCGCCATTGGATTCAAAGTACAGGATGCAGTCATCATTCTCCGGTTCGGTATCGTCGGACTTGGTAAAGGTGTACGTATAGGTAACGTTGCCGTCGAGCGTTCTGTTGGTATTCGGTGTTGGATCCCAGGAACCGCCCTCATAGCCGGAATTCGGCTTCATGCCGGTGGGGATCTGGTCGATGGTCAAAGAACCGCCCTTGGTCACTGTCGCCGTTTTGTCGCTGCTGCTGCCATTGCTCCAGGTACCATGGACGACCTTGAAGGTCACGGTAACCGTTTGCTGCGGCGGGGTGGTCTTCGTCTCATACACCAGTGCGAAGGGAGAGAAAGTAGAGGTAGAGAACTTGACATACTTCACACCGTCAATCGTCTCGATGGTCAAACCTCTGCCAAGAGAATACACCTCAACTTTATGACCGTCAGTGTCAATCAGGGTCGCCAATTCAGACACACTGTAGTTTCGATCCAGGCCATTGAAATGGACCACGGAGAAATCGCCTTTGGGGTCCGCATCGTCAGGCACCGGCCAATAGATGTCCAAGTTATTGGTTGTTGTCACATAGGCATTGCCGTTGGAGGCATCCACGAGATCCAGGTATTGATAGTCCACCTGAACAGATCCATCCGCCAGGGCAGCGCTCTCCACAATCTTATGATCGGTCAGATACTGTTTCAACACAGTATTGGGCAGCAGGCCATCGGTGAACAGTCCAATCTCGCCCTGCGCGGCGATGCTGCTGTCATTGATGTGATAGGTCGTATTGTCCGGAGCAACCGCCGTAATGGCCTCTTCCACGTCATTCTCAGACGGAACCACCGGTGTGGTCAGCGTGGGCGTACTGCTATCTGCACCGCGAACGGTCAAAGTACCCTTGGCCAGATTCAAGCCATTCACAGTGCCAGTTCCCACTACGTTGTTCACATCCTGCCAAGTCCCGTCTTTCTCGACCTCCACGACGATGTTGCCCTGAGCTGCCGATCCGGTATACAGGTTCATCTGATAGGTCTTATAGAGCCCAGAAGTATCAGAAATGCTGAACTTATCACTGGTCACGATCTCTGCTCCATCGCTGATCTGGAGTTTGGCAGGAGAGGTTCCAGTTTCCGTCTCTGCCAGGCGATAGATATAGCGGCCATTTACGGCGCTAGAAATTGTCCTGTCGTAGAGCTCCAGGATCCACATGCGACTGGAATCATTCTTATCACGCAATCTGATGTGTTCAGAAAGGTTCACCGCCTCGCCTGTAGGAGTCTGGAGTGCATTCTTCAGATAGGTGTCCAGTGCTGCGGGCAGATCAAAGTAGTAGCCAGGTTCAGGCAGGCCGCTCTCCTCACTGCCCTCTACAATGTTGCCTGTTGCATCTTCCACAACACCCTCATAGCCGTCACCGCCGGTATAGATGGTGATGGCAGCGGGCGTGATGGTGATGGCATTGGAATACCGATAGTTGGCATCAAAGGTCACAATCGTCTTGCCGCCAGCCATTGCAAAGATGGTCTTGTAGGTAAAATTGGCCTTATCTCCAAGCGATTCGGTGGGATCGTCCCGGAGCGTCCAGTTGACGAATTCCTGACCGGTGGGAGGCGTTACCGTGGGAGCGGTGCCAAATTTAATGTCTGTCTTTTCCGGGAACGGCTTTAAGGTAAAACTCGTCGTATCAGAAGTGTTGCCGTCCTTTAAATCAAAGTTGACCGTGATAGCCTTTTCCTGATAATCGGGGACATCGTTGTCATTGCTGTCCTCAGCCCAGACCGCATAGACAGTGAAGGACTGGTTCATGTTGATGCTTGTGGACAGCTTGGGAACATCATCTTCCGTTGCGTCCTTATCCAGAATGTCCCGCTTATATTGATCCAGCGTCCAGCCCACAAAGAGGATATCAGTCTCGTTTACCGGATCATGGGTCGGTGCCGTTTCAGCATCGGAATAGCTTAGTGTATGCCAGCCATCCGTCTCATCAGGCGTGGGCAAATCGGTCTCCGTTCTTGTCGTGTCGCTGGCAGTGCCCCAATATCCGCCGTTGGCATCATAGGTCAGTTTATATTTCTCTGTTGTGTCGCAAGTAACGTTAAACACCACAGGAGTGGTATTTTCCTGAGCCACCCAGGAACGATCTTCATCTTCCCAAATCAGGGTGACTTTCTTTGTCGACTCTCCCACAAGCGTATGGGACGGATACACCGTGTTATATTCCTGCACATATTTTTCGGCTTCAATGGTAATATCGCAGGTATAGCTGCCGTCAGCCTGAGGTGTCACTGCACCAATTTCATAGCTTCCGGGCAAAACGGCGTATGTCTCCGGGTCATGGGAGTTTTTGCACCGAACCATCACTGCCTCGTCGCCCAAAATACCCGGATCCTCAGGATTCTCCGGGTCTCCCATCAAATCCTCATTTTCCGGCGCGTCAGGGGCGGCATTAATGATAATTTCAAAAATATAATCTTTGCCAGTTAAGGTTCCGCTAAAGGCTCCGGCCTGATATCCTCTGGGAATCATTACTTCGATAGAAGTCCCGTCCTCCGTTTCGACATAGACTGTCATGGAGGAAATCTTGTTATGAGGGACATGATGATTTGTGAGCTCATCTCCGACAGCAATCAATTCCGAGTTGGTCACCAGATAATAATTGTACTCAGCCCCCGTACTATTCCACCTATTCAAAGAATAGTCCGGATTGGTGGATGCGGAATCACCGGTAACCTTAATCTTCATGGACTCAAGGTCAAGGTCAGCCGCTGTGATCTGGTTCTCCGGATGATTGGCATTATAGAGTTCCACGACCCGGTTGACCAAGCGGTTATCGGTATTCATCACATGGATCTCAGTTCCGGCAAGAGAAGAAGACGATTTCATTCCATAAACCATCGTATCTTCCGTAATTCTTTCATTGCCATGGAACTCGTTTACACCATTCGGATCAGTTGCCCAGTTGGAATGCTCATATGTAGCATATTCCGGAGGTTCAGGCATGTTCTCCAAGCCAACATTTTCCCCGTCCTCTACAAAAATCACATCGTAGAGCGACCACATATCAAGTTGGCCTCCAGCCTCAATCAGGAAGGCTACAATATGAGTATCATTGTTACGTGCCTTAATTTCGCAGATATTATAATCACCAGCGGCTCCGGTTCCTTGTACATCATTGACATACAGGAGATCACCAGAAGGAATCCGGGCTGTCTGTTCCCCGGCTTCATTGTCATAGGAAATCTCCAGGTAGCGAATATTGCCTGGTTTTCCGGTGTCCGTAATTGCACTAATGGTAGCAGTCCAATACGCGAGATTGTTTGCTCCGGTTCCAATTTTATGGAAACTTTCCTCTTCCTGCAACGCATATGTCTGGATAAACTTCATTTTGACCGACTCGATGCTGGTTTCGGCACTCACAGGCACTCCAGCAAGGTAAAGCATCTTAAGCGCTTGTGTTTCATCCACCCGATACTCTACCAGTCCGCCTGTAAATTCATCGCCTTCAACTTGCGGAGGTTCCGAAGCCTCACACAGGGTAACAGTAATTGAGCCTCCCCCCAAGGAGTACAAATTGCACTTGTATTGATCCTTTCGATTATCCGGCGAGGTAATGCTCGCACTGCCATCCCGTTTTTCAACGGACAAAATCTCATAATCACTCTGAAGGGACATGATGGTAACAGATGCAATGACACCGCTGGGAAAATCCGAGACAACGATGGGATTTCCCAAAGGTTCTCCATCCTCATCCTGGACATAGACCGTCAGGACGGTTTTTGGGACCAGTTTACTAGAAAATTCAAAATCAATGTAATCGTTTCTGTATGGTGCCGCATGGGCCACCGTACTCATCCCGCAGAACAGGCTGAGGACCATGGTCAGTGTCAACAGCAAACTCAGAGGTTTTCGCAGTTTCTTCATTTGAAAGATACTCCTCTCCTGTTGTGGATTTATTGTCTTATCTTGAACTCGCACGTCCCTCCCATCATTCATTTCAATTTTGGCTGACAGCGGCCTTTTGGTTCTCTCCCATGCTCAGCAGCCCGCCGACTGAAAACCCGATATCCGGAATCCAGTCAAATCGGCCCCACCGAATCATTCATGACCGCAAAAAGTCCGGCTTATTCAGGAAACACCGGGCCGCGCCGCCGTGCGCTTTTACTTCCCATCGGCATCCGCCTCCTTGCCATCCCCGCCGGGTTATATTGCGCGCTTCCCGCGCACCACTCCCGCGCATACGGGACAGCCGCATTTCCTCGGCCCCGCCCGGGAGTAGATCACCGCTTTCCACACGTGGCCCTCCGGACAGATCCACCAGACTTTCCGGTGGCTCCCCACTGTGACCATTTCCGGGGTCAGGACACCATTTAGATCTGGATGCCACTGACGGGCCAACTCCGGTTCCCGGGTAGCCAGATCATTGAATCCGGCCAGCACCCGCTTCCCGCTGCAATAGGGACAGCCGCTGCCACTCATGGTACGGGCCGCCACCGCCGCTTGATAGACGTGTCCTAGCCCGCACCGCCACCAGACCTTCCGGTTGGCGCAGGGCGCGATGTGATCCGGTTTGAGGAGTCCGTTCCGCTCCTGATCCCATTGGGCGGCAATGTCCGCATACTGACTTTGAAGATCATTTTCTCCCGGGATGATCTTTTTTCCGGTACATACCGGGCACCCAGTCCCTCCCGAAGTTCGGGAGGCCACGGATGCCTGCCACTGGTGGCCCTTTTCGCAGATCCACCAGACCCTCCGGCGGGACCCCGGCGCCACCGCATCCGGGGTGAGGCTTCCGTTCCTTGTGGGATGCCATTGACGGGCCAACTCCGGATAGCAGGCCGCCAGATCATTTTCCGCTGTCTGGATTTTCCGGTTTGCACATACCGGGCAGCCGCAGCCGGCTACCCGGGACTTGATCTGCGCCCGCCATTCATGGCCCTGCCCGCACATCCACCACACCTGCCGGTGACTGCCGGGAAGGACCTGATCCGGAGTCAACGCTCCATTTTTTGTGGGATGCCACTGACGGGCCAACTCCGGACAGCAGGTGGCAAGATCGCTCCGCCCCGCCACAGGGACTTTCCCCGCACACACCGGGCAGCCGGTTCCGCTGCCGGTCCGGGTATGTACCGCTGCCTGCCAGGAGTGTCCGTACTCACACCGCCACCAGACTTTGCGCTTGCTGCCGCGGGTAACCTGACTTGGGCTCAAGGGAAGATTACGCTGGACGTCCCACTGCTCCAGTAAATCCGGCCGCTCCGCGCGTCCGCAATATGCTTCCAGCGTCTCCCGCAAGTCATCACCCCCCTATCACAAAATCAACATTTTGT
>CAJKKQ010000029.1 GCA_905200545.1 uncultured Oscillibacter sp. | reverse complement strand
ACGAGGGCACCATCCCCCTGCAGACCATCCGCGCCGACATCGAGTACGGCTTCGCGGAGGCTGCCACTACCTTCGGCCGCATCGGCGTGAAGGTGTGGATCTACAAGGGCGAGGTCCTCTCCCAGACCCTGCGCACCACTCCCCGCACCATGGACACCTCCAAGCCCTATCAGGAGCGTCGTGAGCGTCGTCCCCGCCGGGATGGCGACCGTCGCGGCGGCTTCAACCGCGGTGGCCAGGGCGGCTTCAACCGTGACCGTCAGGGCGGTTTCAACCGCGGCGGTCAGGGCCGTCCCCAGGGCGGTTTCAATCGCAACAACAACAGCCGTCCGGGCGCAGCCCCTGCGGCACCCGCTAAGGAAGGAGGAGCCCAGTAATGCTTCTGCCGAAGAGAGTCAAGTATCGCCGTGTGCACCGCGGCCGCATGACCGGTAAGGCCACCCGCGGCAACACGGTGTCCTATGGTGAGTTTGGTCTGGTGGCTACCGAGCCCGCCTGGATCACCAGCAATCAGATCGAGGCAGCCCGTATCGCCATGACCCGTTACACCAAGCGTGGCGGCCAGGTGTGGATCAAGATCTTCCCTGACAAGCCCGTTACCAAGAAGCCCGCTGAGACCCGTATGGGTTCCGGTAAGGGTTCCCCCGAGTTCTGGGTCGCCGTTGTCAAGCCCGGCCGTGTTATGTTCGAGATCGCCGGCGTATCCGAAGAAGTAGCCCGCGAGGCGCTCCGTCTGGCCAGCCACAAGCTGCCCATCAAGACGAAGATCGTCGCCCGCACCGAGGAAGCAGGTGAGTAAGATGAAGGCAAGTGAAATTCGTAAGATGAGCCCCGAGCAGCTCAATGAGAAGCTGGTGGGCCTGAAGAAGGATCTTTTCTATCTGCGTATGCAGCACGCTACCAATCAGCTGGATAATCCCCTGAAGATCCGGGAGACCAAGCATGATATTGCCCGAGTCAAGACCGTGTTGCGGGAGCTCCAGGCTTCCGACAAGCAGTAAGAAGGAGGGAAACGTAAATGAGCGAAGAGATGAGAACTTCCTCCCGTAAGACCCGGGTCGGTAAGGTCGTTTCCGACAAGATGGACAAGACCGTGGTCGTCGCCATTGAGGACCGCGTTGCCCATCCTCTGTACAAGAAGATCGTCGGCCGCACTTATAAGCTGAAGGCTCATGATGAGCAGAACGCCTGCGGCATCGGCGATAAGGTCAAGGTCATGGAGACCCGCCCCCTGTCCAAGGACAAGCGCTGGCGCGTGGTCGAGATCATTGAAAAAGCGAAGTAAGGAGGTGCCGTGATATGATTCAGCAGGAAAGTTATCTGAAAGTTGCCGATAATACCGGCGCCAAGGAAATCAAGTGCATCCGCGTTCTGGGCGGCTCCAAGCGGAAGTTCGGCAACATCGGCGATGTGATCGTGGCTTCCGTCCGCAAGTCCACTCCCGGCGGCACCGTGAAGAAGGGCGAGGTTGTCAAGGCCGTCATCGTCCGCAGCGCCAAGGGCGTCCGTCGTGCCGACGGCACCTATGTCCGCTTCGACGACAACGCCGCCGTCCTCATTAAGGACGACAAGAACCCCAGAGGCACCCGTATCTTTGGGCCTGTGGCTCGCGAGCTGCGTGACAAGGATTACATGAAGATCCTGTCCCTCGCCCCCGAAGTGATTTGAGGAGGGCAACGAAATGGCTATGAACATTAAGAAGGGCGATACCGTTGTCGTCCTGTCCGGCAAGGACAAGGGTAAGCAGGGCAAGGTGCTGGGCACCGTTCCCGGCTCCAGCAAGGTGGTCGTGGAGGGCATCAACATGGTGACCTGCCACGTCAAGCCCCGCCGTCAGGGCGAGGAGGGCGGCATCATGAAGCGTGAGGCTGCCATTGCTTCCTGCAAGGTGCAGGTTGTCTGCCCCAAGTGCGGCAAGGGCACCCGCATTGCCCACAACATCACCGGCGACAAGAAAGTCCGCGTGTGCAAGCACTGCGGCGCTGAGCTGTAAGAAAGGAGCGTAGACGAACATGGCAAGACTGAAGGAAAAGTACAACGCCGAGATCGCTCCCGCTCTGATGAAGCAGTTCGGCTACAAGAGCGTCATGCAGATCCCCAAGATCGACAAGGTGGTCGTGAACGTGGGCTGCGGCGAGGCTCGTGAGAACTCCAAGGTTCTGGAGAACGTGGTCAGCGACCTGAGCCAGATCACCGGCCAGAAGCCCGTCATCACCCGGGCCCGCAAGTCCATCGCAAACTTCAAGCTGCGTGAGGATATGCCCATCGGCGCGAAGGTCACCCTCCGCGGCGAGAAGATGTGGGAGTTCCTGGACCGCCTGTTCAATGTGGCCCTGCCCCGCGTGCGTGATTTCCAGGGCATCAACCCCAACTCCTTTGACGGCCGCGGCAACTATGCCCTGGGCCTGAAGGAGCAGCTGATCTTCCCCGAGATCGAGTACGACAAGATCGACAAGATCCGCGGCATGGATGTGGTCATCTGCACCACCGCGAAAACCGATGAAGAGGCCCGCGTCCTGCTGGAGCAGGTCGGCGCTCCCTTCGCCCGCTAAGGAGGAAGAGGCAAATGGCTAAGAAATCTATGATTCTCAAGCAGCAGGCTCCCGCCAAGTTCTCCAGCCGGAAGTACAACCGCTGCAAGCTCTGCGGCCGTCCCCACGCCTATCTGCGTGACTACGGCGTGTGCCGTATCTGCTTCCGTGAGCTGGCCTACAAGGGCGAGATCCCCGGTGTCCGGAAGGCTTCCTTCTAAGGAACGCCCCGCACCAAGCAACTTTTTGTAACCGAGGGCTTTTGATATGGGGCCCTGGTGATATAACGGATGGCGAAAGGTCATGACCAATTGGGCACCACGCGCGAGCGGACTGCTCCATTGGCCATGATACCTCGCTGCCGGAACGGTTCCCCGGAACCGTAACTCTAAAATAGGAGGATTTTACCATGCATATCACCGATCCTGTTGCCGATATGTTGACCCGTATCCGCAACGCCAACAGTGCCAAGCACGAAACTGTGGATGTCCCCGCCTCCAACATGAAGAAGAGCATTGCTCAGATTCTGCTGGACGAGGGCTATATCAAGAACTTCCAGATCGTGGACGACGGCACCCAGGGTGTCATCCACATCACTCTGAAGTACAACGCGGGCAAGGAGAAGGTTATCTCCGGACTGCGCCGCGTGTCCAAGCCCGGCCTGCGCGTCTATGTGGGCGCCGATGAGCTGCCCCGCGTGCTGCGTGGCCTGGGTATCGCCATCATCTCTACGTCCAAGGGCGTCATGACCGACAAGAAGGCCCGCGAGCTGCATGTCGGCGGCGAAGTCCTGGCATTTGTCTGGTAAGGAGGGTATTTGAACAATGTCTAGAATTGGCAGAATGCCCATTACCGTTCCCGCCGGCGTGACGGTTTCCGTCGCCGAGGGTAATGTGGTTACCGTGAAGGGACCCAAGGGCCAGCTGACCCGCGCTCTGCGCCCTGAGATGATCATTAAGCAGGAAGGCAACACGATCACCGTGGATCGTCCTTCCGACGACAAGCTGCACCGCAGCCTGCACGGCCTCACCCGCACCCTGCTGCACAACATGGTTGTGGGCGTCACTGACGGCTTCAGCAAGGAGCTGGAGGTCAACGGTGTTGGTTACCGTGTGGCCAAGGAGGGCAAGAACCTGGTCATGAACCTGGGCTTCTCTCATCAGGTGATCGTTTCTGAGATCGAGGGCATCACCATTGATGTTCCCGCTCCCAATAAAATCGTGATCAGCGGCTGCGACAAGCAGGCTGTGGGCCAGTTTGCCGCTGAGGTCCGCGAAAAGCGTCCTCCCGAGCCTTATAAGGGCAAGGGCATCAAGTACGCCAATGAAGTGATCCGCCGCAAGGTCGGTAAGACCGGCGCCAAGAAGTAAGGAGGTGTGCCGAAATGATTAAGAGACCCAATACCAACGCCCAGCGTCTGAAGCGCCACAAGAGAGTGCGCGCCAAGATCTCCGGCACCCCTGAGATGCCGCGTCTGAATGTGTTCCGCAGCGAAGCCAACATCTACGCCCAGGTCATCGATGATGTCAACGGCGTGACCCTGGCTTCCGCTTCCTCCCTGGATAAGGCCATCGAGGGTTACGGCGGCAACGTGGCCGCTGCGACCGCAGTTGGCAAGCTGGTGGCCGAGCGCTGCAAGGCCAAGGGCATCGAGACCGTGGTCTTCGACCGTGGCGGTTATCTGTACCACGGCCGTGTCCAGGCTCTGGCCGAGGGTGCCCGCGAGGGCGGCCTGAAGTTTTAATCGGAGGGAGGAACCACTAAAATGCCTAGATTTGAAAGAGAACAGAGCGAGTATATCGAGAAGGTCGTGTCCCTGAACCGTGTTTCCAAGACCGTCAAGGGCGGCCGCGTGATGAAATTCTCCGCCCTGGTGGTCGTCGGTGACGGCAAGGGCAAGGTCGGCTATGGCCTGGGTAAGGCCGCCGAAGTTCCCGAGGCCATCCGCAAGGGCATCGAGGCTGCTAAGAAGAACATGATTACCGTGACTCTCTCCGGCAGCACCGTTCCCCATGAGACCATCGGTGAGGCTGGTGCCGGCCGCGTGCTGATGAAGCCCGCTGCTCCCGGTACCGGCGTGATCGCCGGCGGCGCCGTGCGTGCCGTCGTCGAGGCCGCGGGCATCAAGGACATCCGTACCAAGTGCCTGCGTTCCAACAACCCCAACAACGTTGTCGCCGCCGCCTTCCAGGGCCTCAAGAACATGCGTGGCCCCGAAGAGGTTGCCCGCATCCGCGGCAAGAGCGTCGAAGAGATCGTGGGTTAAGGAGGCGCTGAACATGGCAAACTTAAACATTAAGCTCGTCAAGAGCCTGAACGGCCGCCTGGAGAAGCAGGTTGCCACCGCTAATTCCCTGGGCCTGCGCAAGATCGGTGACGTCACCGTGCAGCCCGACAACGACCAGACCCGCGGCAAGATCGCCAAGATCGGCTATCTGCTGCAGGTTACTGAAGTGAAGTAAGGAGGCACGGTATCATGAAGTTAAGCGAACTGTCTCCCGCCGAGGGCTCTGTCCGGCAGGCATACCGCAAGGGCCGGGGCGCTGGTTCCGGTAACGGCAAGACCGGCGGCCGCGGCCACAAGGGCCAGAAGGCCCGTTCCGGCGGCAAGGTCCGTATCGGATTTGAGGGCGGCCAGATGCCTCTGGCCCGCCGCATCCCCAAGCGCGGTTTCAACAACATTTTCGCCAAGCCCCTGGAGGTCATCAACCTCAATGCCCTGAACGCTTTCGAGGACGGCGAGACCGTCACTGCCGAGGCGCTGCTGGCCAAGGGCATCCTCTCCAAGTGTGAGTATGGTTACAAGGTGCTGGGCAACGGCAAGGTTACCAAGAAAGTCACTGTCCAGGCTTCTGCCTTCTCCGCGTCTGCCAAGGAGGCCATCGAGGCAGCTGGCGGAAAGGCCGAGGTGATGTAACGTGATCCAAACGATTCGCAAGGCGTGGGGTATCCCCGAGCTGCGGAAGAAGATCATCTTTACACTCCTCATTCTGCTGATCTTCCGGATCGGCAATGCCATCACGGTGCCCTATGTCAACGTCAGCGCGTTGGAACAGCAGCTGGACGCCATGGGTACCACCATCCTGGGCCTGTACAACGTCATGTCCGGCGGCGCATTCGCCCAGGCGACGGTATTCGCCCTGAGCATCCAGCCCTATATCAACAGCTCCATCATCATCCAGCTGCTGACCGTGGCCATCCCCGCCCTGGAGCGGCTGGCCAAGGACGGCGGCGAGGAAGGCCGCAAGAAGATCCAGTCCATCACCCGCTATACCACGGTGGCCATCGCCATCCTGCAGGGCTTCGGCTACTATATGATGATGGTCCGCTACAACCTGCTGGCTGTGTCTGATCCCACCATCTGGCATGCGCTGGTGATTATCGTCAGCTTCATCGCCGGCTCCTCCTTCGTTATGTGGATGGGCGAGCAGGTCACCGAGTTCGGTGTTGGCAACGGTATCTCCATCATCCTGTTTGCCGGCATCCTGTCCCGCGTCCCCACCATGGTGTCCTCTCTGATTGCCTACGGCAGCCAGGCGGCCATCAACTGGCTGTGGGTGGCGCTGCTGGTGGTGGGCATCCTGGCCCTCATCGTGTTCATCGTGTTCATCAACGATGCTGAGCGCCGGATCCCCGTGCAGTATGCCAAGCGTCAGGTGGGCCGGAAGATGTACGGCGGCCAGTCCACGCATCTGCCCATGAAGGTGAATATGTCCGGCGTTCTGCCTATCATCTTCGCCCAGAGCATTGCGTCTCTGCCTATCACGGTGTGGAGCTTCATCGGTGTTCCCGAGCAGGGCACCATTTCCCGCACCATCTATGATGCCATCGATACGAAGTCCATCATCTATATGGTGGTGTACTTCATCATGATCATCGGTTTCAGCTATTTCTACTCCAGCATTCAGTTCAACCCCGTGGAGATCGCCAACAACCTCAAGAAGCAGGGCGGCTTCATCCCCGGCTTCCGGCCCGGCAAGCCCACGGTGGATTTCATTCGTAAGGTTCTCAACAAGATCACGCTCTTCGGTGCCATCTATCTGGGCATCGTGGCCATCTGCCCCCTGATCGTGGGCAAGGTAATGAGCAGTGCTTCTCTGGGAATCGGCGGCACCTCCGTGATCATTGTGGTGGGCGTCGCTCTGGAAACGGTCAAGGCACTGGAATCCCAGATGCTGATGCGTCAGTACAAGGGCTTCTTGGAGTAAGAGAGAAGGCGTTTCAAAAATGAAACTGATTCTGTTGGGCGCCCCTGGCGCCGGCAAGGGAACTCAGGCTGAGGTTCTTTGCAAAGAGCTGAACATTCCTACCATTTCCACCGGCAACATCCTGCGGGCGGCCATCAAGGATGGCACGCCCACAGGATTGAAAGCCAAGTCCTTTATGGACGCGGGCCAGCTGGTTCCGGATGAGGTCATCATCGGCATCATTACGGAGCGGCTTGCCCAGGACGATTGCCGGAACGGCTTCATCCTGGACGGAGTGCCCCGCACCATCGCCCAGGCGGAAGCCCTGGAGAAGGCTGGTATCCAGTTTGACCACGTCATTTCCATCGAGATCTCCGACGAGACCATCGTGGAGCGCATGGCGGGCCGTCGGGTGTGCGAGCACTGCGGTGCCACCTATCATCTGGTGGCGGTGCCCCCCAAGACCCCCGGTGTGTGCGACAAGTGCGGCGGCAAGCTGATCCAGCGTCACGATGATGAACCCGAGACCGTGCTGGCACGGCTTGAGGTCTATCATAAGGAGACCGAACCTCTCAAGGGGTTCTATGCGGAGCGGGGTCTCCTGCGGTCTGTGGAGAATCAGCCCACGCTGGCTGAGACTTCCCAGGCAATCCTCCGCGCGTTGGGGAGATAAAGTATGATTACTTTGAAATCTTCCCATGAGATCGAACTGATGCGCCGTGCCGGAAAAATTACCGCGGCTGCCCGTGCTTATGCAGGGGAATTGGTAAAGCCCGGCGTAACAACCCAGGAGATCGACCGTGCGGTGGAGCATTTTATCCGCAAACAGGGCGCAGTCCCCTCCTTCCTGCACTACAATGGCTATCCGGCCAGCGCCTGCATCAGCGTCAACGACGAGATCATCCACGGCATCCCCGGCAAACGGGTGCTGCAGGAGGGCGATATCGTCAGCATTGATGTGGGTGCGTACATTGGAGGGTTCCACGGAGACTGCGCAGCCACCTTCCCTTGCGGGAAGATCAGCCCCGAGGCTCAGGATCTGATCGATGTGACCAGACAGAGCTTTTTCGAGGGGATCCGGTTCGCCCGGGAGGGACATCGGCTGCTGGACATTTCCGCAGCCATTCAGCAGTATGTGGAAAGTCACGGTTACTCCGTCGTTCGGGAATACGTCGGCCACGGCGTCGGCGCCCAGATGCACGAGGCACCGGAGATCCCCAATTACGGACATCCCGGAAGAGGGCCGCGGCTGCTGCGGGGCATGACCCTGGCTATCGAGCCCATGGTAAACGCGGGCTCGGCAGCCATCCGCCAGATGAGTGACGGCTGGACCGTCAAGACGCTGGATGGAAAGTGGGCGGCCCACTATGAAAATACCGTTCTAGTCACAGACGGAGAACCGGAGATTCTGACGGTTCCCGTCATCTGAGAGGACAGGTATGGACATCGCGAAATCAAATATTGTTAGATCCGACGCCGGCCGGGACAAGGGAAAACTCTTCGTCGTTTTGGCGGTGGAGGGGGAGTACCTCCTGCTGGCGGACGGAAAGAGCAGGAAAGTGGAGTCGCCCAAGCGCAAAAAACGCAGACACGTGTTGTTTGTGGCGGAAGACGAGAGCCGCCTTTCTGAAAAAATTAAAGGCGAAGAGAGAATCACCAACAGTGAGCTTCGCAGGACCCTCGCGGCCTACCGCGGGGAGGTTCATCCGGACCAGGAGGGATAACGTTTGGCAAAATCCGACATGATTGAAGTGGAAGGCGTAGTGGTGGAAGCCCTGCCGAACACGACGTTCCAGGTGGACATTGGAAATGGACACACGATTTTGGCACATATTTCCGGAAAACTCAGAATGAATTTCATCAGGATTCTGCCCGGCGACAAGGTAACGGTGGAGATGTCCCCGTATGATCTGACCCGCGGCCGGATCACCTGGCGCAGCAAGTAAGCTGGCGCCCAGTAACCGAAAGACACAAACCGCTGAAAGGAAGGGTTATCAACTATGAAGGTAAGACCGTCCGTGAAGCCCATGTGCGAAAAGTGCAAGGTCATTCGCCGCAAAGGCCGTATCATGGTCATTTGCGAGAACCCCAAGCATAAGCAGAGACAGGGCTAACATTTAATTGGAGGTGCTTTAAGAGTATGGCACGTATTGCCGGTATTGACCTGCCGAAGGATAAGCGTATCGAGATCGGCCTCACTTATATCTACGGCATTGGCAGAAAGAGCGCCAAGGACATCCTGGCGCAGACAGGCATCAACCCCGACACCCGCGTCAAGGATCTCACCGACGCCGAGGAGCAGCAGCTGCGTGATGCCATCGACGCCTATACCGTTGAGGGCGACCTGCGCCGCCAGACCGCTCTGGACATCAAGCGTCTGACTGAGATCGGCTGCTACCGCGGCATCCGGCACCGCAAGGGCCTGCCCGTGCGCGGCCAGCGCAGCAAGACCAACGCAAGAACTCGCAAGGGTCCCAAGAAGACCATTGCCAACAAGAAGAAGTAAGGAGGGAGCGAAACAATGGCAACTGCAAAAGCATCCGGCAAGAAAGTTATTCGCCGCCGGCGTGAAAAGAAGAACATCGAGCGTGGCCAGGTCCATATCCGTTCTTCCTTCAACAACACCATGGTGACCGTCACCGACAGCCAGGGCAACGCGATCTCCTGGGCTTCCTCCGGCGGACTGGGTTTCCGTGGCAGCAAGAAGTCCACTCCCTTCGCCGCTCAGACCGCGGCTGAGACTGCCGCCCGCGCCGCTATGGAGCACGGCCTGAAGACCGTTGAGGTCTTCGTCAAGGGCCCCGGCCAGGGCCGTGAGGCTGCAATCCGCGCACTGCAGGCCGTGGGCCTGGAAGTGACCATGATCAAGGACGTCACTCCCATCCCCCACAATGGCTGCCGTCCCCCCAAGCGTCGTCGCGTGTAATCGAAAGAGGAGGTAACAAGCAATATGGCAAGATATACCGGTGCAGTCTGCCGCCTTTGCCGCAGAGAGGGCCAGAAGCTCTTCCTGAAGGGCGACCGCTGCTATACGGACAAGTGCTCCCTCGAGCGTCGTGGTTACGTTCCCGGCATGCACGGCAATGCGAGAAACAAGAAGCTCTCTGAGTACGGCCTGCAGCTGCGTGAGAAGCAGAAGGCCAAGCGCTATTACGGCGTGCTGGAGAGCCAGTTCCGTGACTACTTCGAGATGGCCAACAAGAAGGCCGGCATGACCGGTGAGAACCTGCTGTCCATCCTGGAGACCCGTCTGGACAACGTGGTGTACCGTCTGGGCTTTGCCATGAGCCGTGCGGAGGCCCGTCAGCTGGTGCTCCACGGCCACTTCACCGTCAACGGCAAGAAGGTCAACATCCCCTCTTACCTGGTGAAGACCGGCGATGTCATCGAACTGAAGGAAGGCTCCCGCAGCCTGGACAAGTTCAAGGGCTCCCTGGAGGCCAACGCTTCCCGCGTGGTCCCCAAGTGGCTGGAAATGGATCAGAACAATGTGGCCAAGGTCGTCGCAGAACCCGCCCGCGAGGATATTGATCTTCCCATCGAGGAACACCTCATCGTCGAGTTGTACTCCAAGTAATCGGAGGATACCCTCGAGGATGATACGAACTGCCGGCGGCATGCTCTGCATTGCCGCAATGAGAAGATGAAGGAGGGTAACTGCATGATCGAAATTGAAAAGCCCCAGATCGAATGTGTCGAGACGCCTGGCGACGTCACCTACGGCAAGTACGTGGTGGAACCGCTGGAGCGCGGCTACGGTACGACCCTGGGCAATGCGCTCCGCCGTATTATGCTTTCTTCTCTGCCCGGCACCGCGCCGACCACCATCAAGATCGCCGGTGTCCAGCATGAGTTTGCCACGATTCCCGGTGTGAAAGAAGATGTCACGGAGATCGTCCTGAATATCAAGGGCCTCCTGACGAAGCTGCACAGCGAGAGCGTGAAGACGGTCTATATCGAGGCGGTGGGCCCCTGCGAAGTCACAGCCGGCGATATCAAGTCCGACGGTGAGGTCGAGGTTCTGAATCCCGATATGCACATTGCCACTCTGGACAATGGGGCTACCCTCAACATGGAGATCACTTTGTCCCACGGCCGCGGCTATGTGCCCGCGGATCGTAACAAGCCCCAGCAGAATGTGATCGGCACCATTGCTGTGGACTCCATCTACACTCCCGTCTACAAGGTCAACTACACGGTGGAACCCACCCGCGTGGGCGCTTCCAGTGACTTTGACAAGCTGACGCTGGAGGTTTGGACCGACGGCACCATCTCCGCCCGGGACGCTGTGTCCCTGGGCGCCAAGATCCTGTGCGACCACTTCACGCTCTTTACCGATCTCTCTGAGAACGTGGGCAGCAAGCCCACCGTGGTGGAGAAAGCGGAGGCCCAGCGGGATAAGGTGCTGGAGCTGACCATCGAGGAGCTGGATCTGAGCGTGCGCAGCTTCAACTGCCTCAAGCGCGCCAACATCAATACCGTCGAGGACTTGATCTCCAAGACCGAGGACGAGATGATGAAGGTTCGCAACCTGGGCCGCAAGTCCCTGGAGGAAGTCATCAACAAGCTGGCGATGATGGGCCTTCACCTGGCGGACGAAGAAAACAACTGATGAATTGCCGGCGGGAGCTTCCCCCGGCTGACCAAAATCCTTACAAGGAGGAAAACCGAAATGCCCGGAACCCGCAAGCTTGGCAAGACCACTGACCAGCGCATGGCGATGCTGCGTCAGCAGGTTACGGATTTCCTGGATCACGGCAAGATGGAGACCACCGTCACCCGTGCCAAGGAGATCAAGCCCCTGGCTGAGAAGATGATTACTCTCGGCAAGAAGAACGATCTGGCTGCTTACCGGCAGGCCATGAGCTTCATCACCCGCGAGGATGTGTGCAAGAAGCTCTTCAAGGAGATCGCTCCCAAGTACGCTGAGCGCAACGGCGGCTACACCCGCATCGTGCGCACCGGCGTCCGCCGCGGCGACGCCGCCGAGACGGCTATGATCGAGTTGGTGTAATCCACCCGAACAAGAAAAGCCCTTTGTCATGGGAACCTAGGTCCTGTGACAAAGGGCTTTTTTGTTTTCTCTTTTCAACGGGCGGTGACTGTGATAGAATCCAAATAAAGGGGGGAGTTTCCATGGGCAAGGTACGTTGTTATGAGTGCGGCAGGACCTATGACTGGCAGGATGATCCTTTTTGCCCCAAATGCGGTTCTTTTAACCGCCCGGATGGGAGCGGGATCAAAAAGGGTATGGCTGTCCGCAAGGACGGGCTCAATGAGGCGAATCACGCGGGTTCCTTTCTTCATCGGGAGCTCCACGCCGAGGACAGCCAGCGCCGCCGTCTGGGGCTGGAGTATATCAAAGGAAAGGCAGCGCCCCGCCCACAGCGCCAGGCAAATCCCCAGATCGTGATGGAAGCGGGACGGCTGTGGAACAAACCCAAAAAAGAAGTGAATCCTGCCAAGATCGTGGGCGGGATCGTGCTGGCCATTATTTTGTGGAATTTTTTCGGAGGCCTTTTACTTGCATTCCTTTGATAGCATCATGTACATCTGCAAAAAGATCCCGGTTTGTGAACAACCGGGATCTTTTTATTTGCGGCAGGGACATAATCCGGCGGCAGCGATGCAAACTAGCCTTATCATATAAAAGGACCGGAAGTGCATGGGAAAACGGATACTGGCATTGGCGCTGCTGCTGCTGCCGCTGGCCTGCGGGGGCTTTGACGCGTTTGGTGCCATTGCGGCCAGCGGCAGCGCACATCTGACACAGGAGACACATTATATCGCCCTGACCTTCGACGACGGGCCCCGCCGGGATACCACACAGCGCCTGCTGGACGGTCTGCGGGAGCGGGGAGCCAGTGCCACGTTCTTTCTGATTGGACGCCAGATCCCCGGAAATGAGGATCTGGTGCTGCGTATGAAGGCGGAGGGCCATCAGGTGGGAAATCACACCTGGAACCATGTGACGCTGTCAGGAAGCCTTACAGCCGACCTGGAGGAGCTCCGGCGCACGGATGCGCTGCTGCAGGAGCTTCTGGGATCGGGTACCTACTGGGTGCGCCCTCCGTACGGACTCATCAGCGAGGCAGAGCGGGCCGCCCTGGAGGTGCCGCTGGTGCACTGGACGGTGGATCCGGAGGACTGGGCAAAACTCTCTCCGGAGGCGGTGGTACAGGCTGTGCTGAAAGAGGCAGGCCCCAACGACATCGTGCTGCTGCACGATTTTTTCTCCGATTCCGTGGATGCTGCTTTGGAGATCGTGGATACCCTCCAGGCGGAGGGATATTATTTTGTGACAGTGGAGGAGCTGCTGGCCCTCAACGGCATTACGCCGCAGCCCGGTGTGATGTACCGGGAGATCGCGGGATAAAAAAACACCCGGCCGCAGCCGGGTGTTTTTTATGGAGCAATCAAGCAGTGCGGCCCTGCAGGATCAGGAGAATCATGGTCAGGATCAGGAACACGGCGCCGATCCACTTGGTAGCGCGGGCCAGCTTGGCGTCCCAGGTCTTGGCCTTGTTCTTGGCCAGGAAAGAATCCGCCACGCCGCCGATGGCACCGGAAAGGCCGGCACTCTTACCGGACTGGAACAGCACCACCAGAATGATGGCCAGGCCGCACAGCAGCTGCAGAATCGTAATTACAAGAACCAAAGCGTCCATCAGATAACCTCCAAAGATTCAGTCATGCGCTCAGGCATAAACGTCGTTTCACAGATATTCATACTACCATAGTTTGTTCTCTATTTCAAGGGTAATTTCAAAAAAAGAACAGGATTTCCGCAAAAAACGGGAAACAAAAAATGGAACAAACGTTGCATCCTGCTCCATAGTGTGGTACAATCAATCAAAAGAAGCCAAGGGCGGGGAAAACCGCCACACCGGGCTGAGAGGAGGATTGCCCATGCCGGAGCTTTCCAAGATGCAGCAAAAGATCTACGACTTTATCGTCCAGTATATCCGCACCCGGGGATACTCCCCATCGGTACGGGAGATTGGAGAGGCCGTAGGCCTCAAATCCCCCTCCACGGTTCATTTCCACCTCAAGCACCTGGAGGAAGTGGGCGTCATTGAGAAGGGGGCCGGCAAAGGCCGGGCCATCGCCCTGACAGAGCCTCCGGAGCCGGAGGACCGGGTGCCGGTGGTAGGCAATGTGGCTGCCGGCAGTCCCATTTTGGCCCAGGAGTGCATCGAAGAATACTTGACCTTTGAGACCGGCGGCCGCCAGGGGGAGTATTTCGCCCTGCGGGTTCGGGGCGAGTCCATGCTGGGTGCGGGCATCCTCCCCGGCGATCTGGTGGTGGTGCACCGGCAGTCCACCGCCCATCCCGGCGAGATCGTGGTGGCACTGCTGGAAGATGAGGCCACTGTGAAGCGGCTTTCCATCCAGAACGGACATGTGTGGCTCTTGCCGGAGAATGAGGCCTATCAGCCCATTGACGGCACCTATGCAACCATCTTGGGTCGGGTCAGCGCCGTGGTGCGCCGTTATTGAGAGCTACCGGTATGAAAACTGTCGAATTTTGAATACAAAGAGGACTGCGGAAGCTCCGCAGTCCTCTTTGTATTGTATTTTACATTCTGTGACAGATCCGCTGAACATCAGACAGTGGGATATTCGCCGTCCCAGAGCACTTTGCGGAACTTCATGGGATCGGTATTGCCCTCGGTGGAGAACAGCAGCACCTGGCTGAAGCGATCCAGTCCCAGATATTCCCGCAGATCCTTGTATTCGTCCGTCTCCATCAGGGCAGCAATCAGACCCATGCCCACGGCACCGGACTCGCCGGAGATCACGGTGGGATCGCCCTTGACGGGCACGCCCAGCATCCGCATGCCCCGGGCACTAACCCAATCGGGGCAGGAGACGAAGGCGGAGACATGGTTGCGCAGGATATCCCAGGAGAGGATATTGGGCTCACCGCAGGCAAGGCCCGCCATGATGGTTTTCAGATCGCCCTCCACAATCCGGGGATTGCCGTCACCGGCCAGAGCGCCCTGATACAGGCAGTCTGCGGCCCGGGCCTCCATGACGATGAACTTGGGGGGATCGTTGGGGAAGAGGTTGGTAAAGTAGCCGATCACGGCACCGGCCAGAGAGCCCACGCCCGCCTGCACAAAAACGTGGGTGGGACGGTTGACCCCCATCTGGCGCAGCTGCTCGGCAGCCTCGTTGGCCATGGTACCGTATCCCTGCATGATCCAGGAGGGGATCTCCTCATAGCCCTCCCAGGCGGTGTCCTGCACCACCACGCCGTGCTTGGTCTGGGCGGCCTCTGCGGCGGCCATGCGGACGCACTCGTCGTAGTTGACGTCCTCGATGGTCACCTGGGCGCCTTCCTTGGCAATGTTGTCGTAGCGGGCCTTGCTGCTGCCCTTGGGCATATGTACCACGGCCTTCTGTCCCAGCTTGTGGGCGGCCCAGGCAACACCACGGCCGTGGTTGCCGTCGGTGGCGGTGAAGAAGGTGGCGTGGCCGAACTCCTTCTGGAACTCGGCGCTGGTGAGATAGTCATAGGTCATCTGGGAGACGTCCCGATCCATCTGCTGGGCGATGTAGCGGGCCATGGCAAAAGAGCCGCCCAGCACCTTGAAGGCGTTGAGGCCGAAACGGAAGGACTCATCCTTCACATACAATCCGGCCAGACCCAGGTACTTGGCCATGCCGTCCAGACGGGCCAGGGGAGTGATGGAGTACTGGGGAAAACTGCTGTGGAAGAAACGGGCCTTGGCCACGTTGCTCAGGGACATGATACCCAGCTGGCGGTCATCGCTGGCGGGCATGTGATTGTCAGTCCACTTGATCGGATCTCTCATAATGTGCCCCCATTATACAAAAATTTTTTGATTAGCAAAAATTTTGTTTGCTTCTTTGGCCATCATATCATATCCAGCAGGGAAGTCAAGGGGCTGACGTCATTTTCTGAGAAAAATCCGGACATTTCAGCGGTTTTCTCTGGAAGACAGTGGGAATGGAGAATGTTTGGCGGCAGCATGAGCCGGATTTTCCTCCAACCCGGCCCGGAGCTTCTCCAGAGCACGCTTTTCAATGCGGGATACATAGGACCGGGAGATGCCGAAACTGGAGGCGATCTCCCGCTGGGTCAGAGGCACCGTGCCGCCCAGGCCGTACCGCAGGCGGATGATCTCCGCCTCCCGGGCGGTAAGGCTTTCCCGTACCAGCTGCCGCAGACGCAGAGCGCTGTCCCGGTCGTGGAGATCTTCCAGCATGGTGTCGTCCACCCCTACCACATCCATCAGCTGCAGGGCGTTGCCCTCTTTGTCCGTATCAATGGAGTCGGACAGGGAGACCTCCCCCTGCAGTTTCTTCTGACTGCGAAAATACATCAGGATCTCATTTGCTATCCTCACGCAAGTGCGTCTGTTCCGGAAGGGTGGGGTGTTCCGCCGGACTGGCTTCATAGGCGGCGCCCCACAGCACCACATGGGCCTGGCGGTCGTCCCATACCACTTTTTCCACTACGGCGCGGATCACAGATCGCAGCTGCTCCGGCGGCAGGGCATCCAGAGCGCTTTGCAGCCCAGCAAGCCGCCGGGCCAGGGTGTCCTGCCGGGGGCCCCACAGCGCTTGCGGACCGGGCGGAGTCTCCAGGGCGGAAAGGCGGGAGCGCAGGGTGGCCGCCTGAGCGTGCAGCTCCTCCACCCGCTCCTTTACGTGGAGGGCGGCGGCACTGTCCTCCAGCTCCGGCAGGGAGTCGATCAATGCGCGGATCCTGCGCTGGATCTCGGATTGCTGCCGCCGCAGCTGCGCCGGCAGATCCGTGTCCTGCTGTCCGGCATAGAATTGCCTGTGGGCGCTCAGCCGGGAGACAAGTGCACCTGTGTCCTCCGGCAGAGCCCGGATCTGCTCCAGAACGGCGGCGTCCAGCGCGTTGCCGCTTACATTGCTGCAGCTGCAAAGGCTGCCCTTGCTGCGCTCCTTGGCTTTGCAGACGTAGGTGTAGATGGGCCGGCCGTCATCCGTGATCCTTGAGGTGTTTTTGGGATACATCCGGCTGCCGCAGCGGCACAGGAGCAGGCCCGTCAGCAGCGCCCGGCTGTTGCGGGGCTTTCGGTATGATTTGCACTTGCTGCGCTCCAGGGATTCCTGGGTCCGGATCCACACTCCGGAGGGGATAAGACCCGGATGCTGCCCCACGGTTACGATCCACTGACTGACGGGCAGGTACACGGTGGCGCGGCCCTTTGCCTGATGGGTGCGGTTATAGGCCAGAATGCCCCGCTGGCCGTCGAAGGCCTCCGGCGGGGAAAACACCTCCGCATCTCGGTCCAGAAAATATTGGCGGGCGTCTGCATCGGCCATGAGATAGACGGGATTCTGCAAAATGGCCTTGATGGAGAACCGGGTGAAATCCCGTCCGGTTTTGGTTTTGATTCCCTCCCGGAGCAGCTGGGCTTCCGTTTCAGAGAGAGATTCCGTCCGGCTGTACAGGTGGTAGATTTTCCGGATGATCTCCGCTTCCTCCGGAACCAGTTTAAGCTTACAGGCCTTTTTGCACTTTCCCTCCACGGTGATGTTCCGGACGCTTTCGGAGGCGTAGCCGGTAGGAGTGGTGCCGCCCAGCCAGCGGCCGGTTTTGGCCAGCTCGTGGAGGTTGTCCCGGATACGCTCGGCAATGGTCTCCCGTTCCAGCTGACTGAACACCGAGGCAATGTACATCATGGCCCGGCCCATGGGACTGGAGGTGTCAAAGCTCTCCCGGATGGAGATAAAATCCACCCCCAGACGACCCAGCTCCTCAATGAGGTGGGAGAAGTCGCTGATGTTGCGGCTGATCCGGTCCAGCCGGTATACCACCACGGCCCGGAACTGATGCGCCCGGGCATCGTCCATCATTTTCCGGAAGCCGGGCCGGTTCAGATTGCCTCCGGAAAATCCCTCGTCCTCGAAAACCGCAGCGCGATCTGCATACTGCTCTCCAAATGTGCTGCGGATATAGCTCCGGCACAGATCCACCTGGTTGCCGATGCTCTCCCCCTTGCCGGTAAACCGAGATTTGCGGGAGTAGACGGCGATCACGTCCTCGTTTTGCTGCATGGTCTATGTTCCTCCCTCCGGGTGATCTCCTTTCATTTTAGTGGCATCCGGCGGCGGATATGCCGGCATATGGGACGGGCTCCCGCCATAGGCTGGGAACCGGAAGAAAAGGGGGAAAGAGGAGGAGTGAAATGAAAACGCGCAAAGCCGTTGAAGTGGCCGTACATGTCCCGGAGGGAGAAGCGGGCAGGCAGGCTCTGGCGGGACGGGTGGCCGGTGCCCATGCGGAGGCCGTCTTTGGGGCCATGGACAATTTAAACTGCCCTGCCGGAGAGAAACTGGCGCTGCTGCAGGCGGTGCTGGATGCGGTGCAGGCGTCTGGCCGGCAGTCATAACAGCAGGGGCGCCCAGAGGAGAAATCCTCCGGGCGGCCCTGTTTTTTCCGTTGACGGTATCCTGCCGCTTCCTGTATAATATCTCTATTCGATATATTGGAGGCGCCTATGGAGTATCTCATCCTGGGGCTGCTGATCCTCACGCCCATGACGGGATATGAGCTGCAGCAGTTCATCAAACAGAATCTGGCTCTCATCTGTTCCCACAGCGCCGGCAGCGTCCAGGCGGCCCTGGGGAAGCTGGTTCGGGAGGGCTATGTCACGGCTGCAGAGACCACGGAGGGCCGGCGGCGGAAGAAGACCTATTCCATCACGGATACCGGCCGGGCCGCGTTTTCCCGGTGGGTGGCCCAGCCCATGCAGGCGGACAGGGTGAAGAATATGGAGCTTGCCCGCATGTTTTTCCTGGGGCTTGCCTCTCCTCACTCCCGCACCGCCGCCATCCGGGATTACATCCGGCAGATGGAGGAGACGGGCGCCCTGCTGCGGGCCATCCGGGAGCGGTTCCGGCAGGTGCGGGAGGCCCCGCTGCCTCCGGGACAGGACTGGGATACGATCTTCCGCTTTCAGGGATATACCATCGAATACGGCATTGCCGCCGCGGAATTTGAACGGGACTGGTACTGCCGCCTGCTTCGCAAATTGGAGGAACCGTCATGAAGATTCTCGTTTTAAATGCCAGCCCCAAGGGGAAAAACTCCACCACCGTCCACACGGCGCTGTATTTGCAGGCCCTGCACCCGGAACACACCTTCACGTTTTTGCCGGTGGGCCAGCGCATCAAAGCCTATGAAAAGGACTTTTCACCGGTGCGCTCCGCCCTGGAGCAGGCAGAGCTGATCCTGTTCTGCTACCCGGTCTACACCTTTATCGCTCCTTACCAGCTCCACCGCCTGATAGAGCTCATCAAGGCCGACGGGGTGGATCTTGCCGGCAAGTTCGCCTCCCAGATCACCACCTCCAAGCACTTCTACGACGTCACCGCCCATCGGTATGTGGAGGAAAACTGCTTTGACCTGGGGATGAAAGTGATCCGGGGTCTGTCCGCCGACATGGAGGATCTCCTCAGTGTGCAGGGCCAAAAGGACGCCCGGATGCTCTTTGACCAGCTGATTTTCTCCTGCCAACACGGCCTGTTTGTCACACCGCCCGTCCAGGCTCCGGCCCGGGAAAGCGCTGTGTATCAGGCCATCCTGCCTGACGTGCCCAAGAGCCGGGAGAAGGATGTGGTCATCGTCACCAACTGTGCCCCCGACGACTGGAATCTCGCCAATATGATCGCCGATTTCCGCCGTGCCCTGCCCTATGAGAGCCGGGTGGTGAATATCCGGGAGTTCCCCTTCGGCGGCGGATGCCTGGGCTGCTTCGGCTGCGCCATTACCGGCAAATGCGTGTACAAGGACGGGTTTGACGATTTTCTGCGCAGCACCATCCAGACCGCCGACGGCTTTGTGTACGCCTTTACCATCTCCGATCACTTCACCCACTCCAGCTTCAAGTGTTTTGATGACCGGCAGTTCTGCAACGGCCACCGCACCGTTACCCACGGTACCCCCATCGCCTATCTCATCAGCGGCGACTACCGCTGTGAGCCCAACCTGCGCATGATCGTGGAGGGCCGGGCGGAGGTGGGAGGCAACTATTTGGCCGGCGTGGCTACGGATGAAGCCGAAACAGCGGCGGACATCCGCTCCCTGGCGGACAACCTGGCTTTTGCCATGGAGCAAAAACTCACCCGTCCGGCCAACTTCTACGGTGTGGGAGGCATGAAGATCTTCCGGGATCTCATCTATGTCATGCAGGGCCTTATGAAGGCCGACCACAAGTTCTATAAAGAGCACGGCATCTACGATTTTCCCCAGAAGCAGAAAAAGCGCATCTGGCAGATGCGCCTGGTGGGAGCCCTGATGGCGGTTCCGTCGGTGCAGAAGAAGGCCAGGGGGAAGATGACCGAGGCCATGATCGGCCCCTATGAAAAAGTGGTGGAACAGGCAAAGCGCACCTGATGGTGCCGCTCTACTCCGGCGAAACTGATGGTCGAGAGGGGGAAACCGCCGGACGGTTGAGAAACGCCGGAGCGCGGCGTACAATGAGACGTATCCAGAAGTGTAAAGGAGCGACCTCCTATGAAAAAATCCCTGGGGAAGTTAATAGCGGAGATGCGCAAGCAAAAGGGCATGACCCAACTGGAGCTGGCGGAAAAGATGGGCGTGACGGATAAGGCCGTCTCCAAATGGGAGCGGGATCTTGCCTGCCCGGATATCCATACGCTGCCTGCCCTGGCCGATGCGTTGGGGCTTTCCGTGGATGAGCTGATGCAGGGGAAGTGCGGAAGACTGCCGGAGAACGGCAGGACGGGCGTGATCCTGAACACGGTGTTCCGGGGCGTGGCGCTGGCCATGGGCGTGGCCGTGGCGGTGCTCTCCATTCTGGAGGCGCTGGAAGGCCGGGACGCCATGGTCATGCTGGGCATCGGCCTTGCCTGCCTGGCGGCCTCCACCCTTGGGAAAGATGTCCCTGCCTGATGGCGGCCGGGAAGATAGCCGGAGGGGCCGCTATACCAATGAAACGATAGGAAGTGCTGATACCATGATTTTTTATTTTTCCGGTACCGGGAATTCCCGGTGGGCGGCGGAGCAGATCGCGGCTCTTACCGGCGATGAGACCCGGAATATTTCCCGGCTTGAGAAAACACCGGAGATTCGGAATGAGAGGCAGATCGGGCTGGTGTTTCCCATCTATGCCTGGGGCGTGCCGGAGCCCATGCTGGACTTCGTGAAGACCCTGGAAAAAACAAACGCCTTTACGTTCGGAGTCTGCACCTGCGGGGAGGAGGCCGGACTGGCCATGAAAAAGCTCTCCGCCCTGTATCCTCTCCGCAGCAGCTATAGCCTGGTGATGCCCAACAACTATATTCTGGGCGCGGATGTGGACGACGACCAGATGGCCCGTCAGAAGATCCATGAGGCGGAGAAGGCCATCCAGACCATGGCCCGGGAGATCATCCAGCGGAAAGCAGTATATCGGGTGGAGGAGGGCTCCCTTGCAAAGCTGAAATCCGGCTTTGTGAACTTTGGCTTCAACAAGTTTGCCCGCAGCACCAAGGCTTTTTTCACGGAGGATTCCTGCAACGGCTGCGGACTTTGCGCCCGGAACTGTCCTGCCGGAACCATTTCCCTGATGAACGGCAAGCCCGCCTGGGGCAGGCAGTGCTACCAGTGCCTGCGCTGCATCCATGAATGTCCGCAGGAGGCCATTCAATACGGAATGGGAACCGAAAAGCGGGGCCGCTATACCATCGGGCGGTATTTGCAGGACCGCTGAAGCGCGGGGTGCAGGTGATTGGAATTGAACACAAACAGGAAAAAGAGCATATCACGGGGGAAAAAGGTTGTCATGGGGGCAGTCCTTCTGCTGGCAACACTGACAGGGGCGTTTTTCTGGTATGTCTCCGACTATTACCCGGCCCAGGATGTGGCCCTGGAGGTCATGGCCCGGGGTGACGGTATGGCGGTGGAGGATGGGATGACGATCCTCTCCCCCTCGGTTCCCACCGACACCGCCATCATCTTCTATCCCGGAGCCAAAGTGGAGGCCATTGCCTATCTGCCGCTGCTGGATCAGATCCGCCGCACCGGCGTCACCTGCATCCTGGTGGAGATGCCCTTCCGTATGGCGATTTTTGACCCCGATGCTGCCCAGGATGTGATGGAACGATTCCCGGAGGTGGAACACTGGTATCTGGCGGGGCACTCCATGGGCGGTGCCATGGCCTCACAGTTTGCCGCCGACCACCGGGCCCAGGTGGACGGGCTGATTTTGCTGGGGGCGTACATCTACGGCGATTATCCTCCGGAGGACACCCTTACCATTTACGGCTCCCTGAACCAGAGTGTGGAGGATCAGCTGGACTACACGGAAAACGTGGTGGAGATCCAGGGGGGCAATCACGCCCAATTCGGCAACTACGGGCCACAGAAGGGGGATCCCCCTGCGGAGATTTCCACTCAGGAACAGCAGGAGCAGACGGTGGCGGCCATCCAGGAATTTCTACGCGGCCGCCAGGCCGATTCATAAAAAAGCCCGGGACCTCTGGATAAACAGAAGTTCCGGGTATTTTTTTCAGCCCTTGCCGGTCCTGGCGGGAGCAGCTCAATCCCAGGGGACGATGCGCCGGTGAGAGGATTGCATTTTCAATGCAGCGGGCGGCATAGGTGGCGAGCCGGGCACCCTTTTCCGGATTGAAGCTGGAGATGCCCTTGATGAGCCCAATGGTGCCGATGGAGATAAGATCCTCCTGATCACCGCTTTGGGTGTAGTATTTTTTCACGATATGGGCCACCAGGCGCAGATTGTGGCGGATCAGGGCATCCCGTGCCTCCGGATCACCCTGCGCGTATTTTTGCAGGTACTCTCGTTCCTCAGCGGCGGACAGGGGGCGGGGAAACGATCCCCCGCCGGACAGGCGCAGGGAAAACAGCAGCGTATTGACCAACAGCAGCACAGCAGACAGCATGGCGATCCCTCCTGAGTTCATTCCTATGCAGCCTGGGGAAGTCCCCATGCCCGGGAGGTCTTTCCCCGGGGCGGCAGCTGTGGTATACTCAAGGAGACCAACGAGGAGGGAAAAACACCGTGGCCTATTATGTCTATATCCTGCGCTGCGGGGATGGAACGCTGTATACCGGCTCCACCAACGACGTAGCAAGGCGCCTGGTGGTCCACCAGAGCGGGAAAGGCGCCAAGTACACCCGCAGCCGTCTGCCGGTGGCACTGGCCTACTGGGAGGAACTGCCGGACAAATCCACGGCCCTGCGCCGGGAGGCCGCCATCAAGGGCCTGTCCCGCAGGGAGAAGCTGGCCCTCATTCAGGAAAAGGAGCGTAAAACCATGTATGAGATGCGAAGAAAAGACCGGCAGCTGCCGGAAGAAACAGCCTGGACGGTGGCGGACAGTTGTTTGTATGCCGTGCTGTCCATGACGGCGGAAGATGGCAGCGCCTATGCCGTGCCGGTCCATGTGATCCGGGAAGGACGGGACTTCTATTTCCACTGTGCCCGGGAGGGACGCAAGAACCGCTGCCTGCAAAGCCATCCCCGGGTATGCCTGACCTTTGTGGAGGATGCCCAGGTGGTGCAGGAGCGTTTTACTACCCGTTACCGCTCTGCCGTCGCCTTCGGCACGGCGGAGGAGGTGTCGGATCCGGCGGAGAAAACCGCGGCTCTGGAGAAGCTTTGCGGCCGGTATACGCCGGATATGGGCCGGGAAGCCGTGGGTCGGGAGCTGGAGGCTGCCCCCCGCACCGGGGTCTGGCGGATCCGGATAGAGGCCATCACCGGAAAGCACAATGACTGAAAAAAGAGGACGCCGGGATGGTAGCTACTCATAAAACAGCATCAACAATCAACTGAAACAGGGTAGCTGCCATACGGATTGCCACAAAAGCGGGTAAGAGGTCAAAGACTTCTTGCCCGCTTTTTCTGTGCCGCGTGGAACGATAGAAAGGCATTTTTGCGCTTTCAAGGGATACGATACTACTTGTTCTGTTTCCGTTCTCTGCAAGTCGCATAAATCAAGGCTTTTCGCCTGCCTAAATGTCCACGCTGGCATGGCAAAATGTTACGCAGTAGACCGCCATTTTTGAGGGTGGGGATATAAACACTCAACTCTTGTGTTTTCAAGTCTGCAAAACCGCGTTGTGTAAGGCGCTCTCGCTCTCTATTGCGTAACACATCATCATAGATTGAGGGCGCAAGCGGTCTATCCGTTTGCGCCCTCTTGATTACCCGACAGCAAAGACGGGCAAAGCCGTCAAGGACGCGAAGCGCGAAGTTTATCCTTGACGGCTTTTTCTGCCTTTGCTACTTGTCATCTGTCAAAGCGGAACTTGGGTAGTGCTTCCATTAAGGACGCTTTGAGATAATCTTGAATATCGTCGTTGATACTCCCTTGAAAGTAGGACAGATATTTGATGTAGCCGGTATAGGTTTGAATGACGGTGTTCACCGCTTCCGGCTCCCCGGCGGTTGCCTTTACAATCGTTTCATAGGGCAGCAAATTGTATTTCCTATTCTTCATCTTCTAACGCCTCCAGTTCTTTTCGTATGAAGCGCAATGACCTTTTTCGTCTACGAAAGATTGTGCTTCTGCAAACTCCGAATAGCCTTCCGATTTCCGTATCGCTGTAACCGAGGTAGTACCGCAAAAACAGCACTTCACGCCGCTTTTCCGGCAGACGCAAAAGCGCGGCCGCTAACTGCTCGCTTTCTACAATGACCGTTTCCCCACGAACGGTAAAAGTGGTAGGCATATCGTATTTCACAAAATACTCGTCTGTTGTGGCAATCGGCTCAAAATCAAACTCCCGAAGATAGTCGAGTGATACCTCAAACTGTTGCTTCCGCCGTATTTTCTTGTAAATACCCAGCGCCGCATGGTAAAGGACAATCTTGCAAAAGGCGTTGAAAGTGCGCTCGATATGTTCCCGATACTGCTCACTATTCATCATTTTTCTCACCCCCTTTCTTCCCAAGCAGGGGGCAAAATACCAAACGCCCACGCAGCATAAAACCGCATGGGCGTTTGGTACAGGAACTATAAGAGATAACTATATGACTTGTGTGTTCATACTCATAGGCGCAAAATCCCATGCAAGCGCAAGGGCTTTTTTTGACCGCAGGTTATGAGAAGAAAGATAATGAAATACAGACATATTGACACATCCCCAATACTGCTAAACGATAAACTTCTCTATGGCAGCAACGATTTTCTTGATTTCTGTATTGGTGGTGTTGATACATAAATCGTAGTTTGCTTTATTGCCCCAATCTTGTTCTGTATAAAATTGGTAGTAACGTGCTCTTTTCTTATCAATAGATATAATTTTTTGCTGCAATTCTTTATCCGTCATCGCCGCTGCGTCGGCTCCCTTTTCCCTGCAACGGGCAATTTTAGAACTTATATCCGCATATACAAACAAGCGAAAAGGGTTCAAATCTTGCAAAACATAGTCTGCACATCGTCCTACAATGATACAATCCGATTTCTCTGCCATTTCGCGGATTATTTCGCTTTCCTGCTTATAAATGGACAGACGATTTTCCAATGTATAGTTGGTAGGAATACCAAAAGTGCGAGCAGTTGTTATTGGTAACAGCGGCAGGGGCCTGCTTTCCTCCACTTGCAACACATAACTTTCCGCTAATTGAGTTCGTTTCATCAATTCATCAATAATCTCTCGGTCGTAATAGGCAATATTCAGTCTTTCGGCTAAACGCCTGCCAACTTCTCTTCCACCGCTTCCAAATTCACGGCCTATGGTAATGATCCGCTTCATATCATGTCCCTCCTTAAAATCCAACTTTCTGATTTTCTTTCTTGCGCTTTATGAAAACAATCAAAACAACTGCTATAATCGCCGTCATGATTTCACTGATAGAATGGCAAAGCCATACGGCTTCGCTGCCAAAAATCAGCGGAAGAACGGCAACCAAAATTGGCGGCCATATGACGCTACGGCATAGAGATACCGTAAGGGCGTTACTTGTGCGCCCATTTGCCTGCCAATAAGAAATCATTAAAATATTAAATCCTGCAAGGAAGAAACCGGAAAAGTAAGGTAGGCTTTTACTTTCCATAAAGTTGATTAGTTCAATATCTCCCGGATTGAAAATCGTGAAAAAGCCGCGAGAGAAGAACACGATCAAGACATAGCACAAAACGCCTATTGCTAAAAATGCTTTAATGGAAAAGCCAAGTAGAGATTTGCTCCGTTTTTCTTCCCCTGTCCCCATAAAATAACTAAATACGGGTTGCAAGCCCTGCGCCATACCAAGAAACAGTGTCAAAATAATCAACATTAAGTAGCCGATGACAAGGTAGGCTGCAAGTCCGATTTCCCCAAAGCCATAATGCACAATGGCAAAGTTATATACAAAGGTAATAATGCCAATAGTAAACTCCATGATAAAGGACGGGAAGCCAAGTACATAGACCGAGCAAATGCTCCGCCACTTCAGTTTGAATTTCGTTAAGTACAAATCCCCGCGCTTGAATATGAAATGGGGCAGCATAATTAAAACGCTGAAAATGGGGCCAAGTGCGGTAGCCAATGCTGCACCGGCAATCCCCATGTTCAATGGGTACATAAACACATAGTCCAAGACAATATTTGATACAGAGCCAAACATGAGGGCAAACATGGCAAGTTTTGGACGGTTATCATTACGCACCAGACCGCTTAACAAGAAACTGAAAAGCAGGAATGGGGAAAAGGTAATGATGTACCACATATAACTGATTGCTTCATCATGGATAACCGGAGTTGAGCCTAAAAGTTCAGCAAGCGGGTGAATAAAAATATTTCCCAATACGCTAATCAACAGCCCCATAACAGCCGTACATAGGGCGGCAAGGCTAAAAATGTGGCGTGCTTTTTCTTTCTCACCTTGACCGAGATGTGAGGAAATCAAAACGCCCGCGCCTGTGGCAACTGCCATAGACAATGCAATTAGTATCTCGACAAGCGGAACAGAAACGGCAGCGGCGGCCATAGCGTCGCGGCCAAGTCGATTGCCAATGAATACACCGTCAACAATCATATAGACCGAGTTAAACAGCAACCCTATCATTTGCGGTACGGCATATTTGGCAAATAAAGTGTGTGATTTGCCTTCATACATGATAATCAATCCTCCTAACAAATAAAAAAAGGCCAGCGTTTGTGTAACGCTGGCCTACTACACAATAAAATGAAACCCCGGCGGGCTGATTTTATTTACAGTCTATTTAATTTTTCCTTTTCTTTTACAAGTCCTATCGCCTCTTTTCCTGTTATGTGGTCGATTGTCATTTCCAACATACAAAGAGGCTTCCACCCACGGTTTATGGCATGATCGCGGCTTGCGGCAGTATCTTCCGGCGCATATTTGATTGCCAATTTTTCTATCGCTGCTCTCTTTTCGAGATCACCTTCGATTATCCGTATTTGTCCAAAAGCAATTACACTTCTAAAATAAGTTGTGTACTCCTCCGGCACAACTAAATCTTTATCAATCACACAAAACGACGCTTTTTCAGTTCTTTGAATAGCGTCTATTTTATGACCGCTTTTTGCGCTGTGAAAATAGATTTTCCCGTCGTCATACACATAACTGATTGGAACGGCGTAGGGATAATCGTTGTCGCCCAAAAGGGCAAGCACACCAGATGTCCCCTTATGCAGAATATCCGCAATCTCTTGCCGCGATAGTTCCTGTTTTTTTTGCCTCATTTCTCGAAATATCATATTGACCTCCACAAAAAAATAGACGTTTTTTTTTACTCCTTCCATGGCCGACTGGAGTAAGAATAAGCGTTTCTCGGCAGAAACATATTTTTATTTAGAATATCACAAATTGCATGGTAAGTCAATATCATTTTCCGGATTTTCATTTTTATATAGTGAGGGGGAAAGTGCAACAAAAGCTGCCTTTCAAACGGGATATTGAGTGAGAGAAAGTAAAGGGTTTGGGATTTTCCCAACAAGCCAAAATCGCAAATGGGTACTCATTTGCTGTGCTTGCTCCCTACTCAAAACAAAGGAAAGGACGGGAAAGGAATGGAAAAGAAGCGAACAATCAAAGACGGGCAAATCGTTGTAAAAAATCCACTCTATCAAGAGTTGCCCACACACGAAGTTACAATTCAATCCGGCAGGACGTTCTATCGTTTTACGGGAAGCTACGACGGAAGCCGAAGCCTACCCCATAAAGTTTTACGGCTTATGGGGCACTCCCCTATTGATGAAAAAGACGAGGAGCGTTAAAATGAGTATAAGCAATCCTGTAATGGCAGACTGCCCGCCGATGAAAGGAGCAGAAACGATGTTAAGGCAGTCTGGCAAGATTACCGCCCTCTATTGCCGCCTATCCCGCGACGATGAACTAACGGGCGACAGCAACAGCATTGTAAATCAAAAGGCGATTTTAAGTAAGTACGCAAAGGAAAATCATTTTTCAAATCCATTGT
>CAJKKQ010000028.1 GCA_905200545.1 uncultured Oscillibacter sp. | reverse complement strand
AGTATCCCCGGCGGAAGCTGCGGCTGGGGGGCCATTCCAAGGGCGGGAATCTTGCGGTGTACGCTGCCGTGCAGTGCCCGGCGGCGGTGCAGCGGCGCATCGAGTCCGTCTGGTCCAACGACGGACCCGGTTTTCATGAGGACTTTCTGGAGCTGCCGCAGCACCGGCGGATAGCGGAGCGGATCATCTCCATCGTACCAAAGTCCTCCGTGGTGGGGATGCTGCTGGAGCATGAGGAGGACTATACCGTGGTGGACAGCGACCAGCTGGGCCTCTTGCAGCACGACGGTTTTTCCTGGCAGGTGATGGGCCGGGGGTTTGTGACCCTGGGCCGGATCACCCGGCAGGCCCAGTTGAGCGATACCACCCTGCGGCAGTGGCTGCGGGGCATGTCCACAGAGCAGCGGGAGAAGTTTGTTCACGCCCTCTTTACAGTGCTCAAAGCCTCCGGTGCCGCCACACTGACGGATCTGAAGGCGGAGAGCTTCAAGGCGGTAGGGCCTATGGTCAAGGCCATGAAAGACCTGGACAAGGAGACCCGTGATGGATTGCTGGATTTTGTGCGGATGCTGTTTATGAGCAATCTGCGCTTGACGCTGGAGGGCATCCAGGAGGAAAATGAAAAGCGGGCTCAGCGCCGCAGGAAGAAACGGGAGGAGAAGAACGGATGAAAGCCATTGTCTATACATCCCAGACGGGATTTACCCAGCGGTATGCCCAGCTGCTTTCCCAGCAGGTGGGGGTTCCGGCCTATTCCGTCAAGGAGGCGGCAGGGGCGCTGCCTCGGGAGAGTGAGATCTTCTACATGGGCCCCATCGTTGCCGGCGGGCTCAAGGGGCTGGAAAAGATCATGCACCGCTATACCATCCGGGGTGCCGCCCTGGTGGGTATGAACCCGGTGGGAAATGGGGAGCTGTGGACAGAGGCGTCCATCAACGGCGGGTACAGCGATGGAGGGGCCCGGATCTTCTATCTGCGGGGCGGTTACGCGCCGGAGCGGATTAAGGGCTTTACCCGACTCCTGATGCGTCAGATGGCCCGCTCTGTCAACAAAAAGATCCTGGCCAAGGGTGACCAGGCCACCGACCAGGATCGGGAGATGCTGGAGCTGTTCCAGAAAGGCGGCGATTTCGTCCGGCCGGAAAATCTGGCGGAGATCGTCCGGTGGTGGCAGGAGGAGCCCCATGAGGGCATCCTCCGTACCCAGCCCTCCCTGGATATCTGACATTGTCCAGGCGCGGAAATAGGAGAAGGTGCAAAAAGGAGTGGGAGACCAGCGGTCACCCACTCCTTTTTATGCTTTTATCTGTAAAGAAACTCCTGTTCAGGTCAGTCCTGCCCCGGAACCTTGGGCAGCTGGGCAAAGCTCGCCTCCAGCTCCGCGTCGGTGGGGATGTAGTCGCTCATCTCCCCGTTGTGGAACTTCTCATAGGCCACCATGTCGAAGTAGCCGGTGCCGGTGAGGCCGAAGACGATGGTCTTCTCTTCTCCGGTTTCTCTGCACTTGAGGGCCTCGTCGATGGCCACCCGGATGGCGTGGCTGGACTCGGGGGCGGGGAGGATACCCTCCACCCGGGCAAAGTACTCAGCGGCTTCAAAGACCTTGGTCTGCTCCACAGCCCGGGCCTCCATGAGACCGTCGTGGTAGAGCTGGGAGAGGACGGGGCTCATGCCGTGATAGCGCAGGCCGCCGGCGTGGTTGGCAGAGGGGATGAAGTTGCTGCCCAGGGTATACATCTTGGCCAAGGGGCACACCATGCCGGTGTCGCAGAAGTCGTAGGCAAACTTGCCACGGGTGAAGCTGGGGCAGGAGGCAGGCTCCACGGCAATGAAATGGTAGTCCTTCTCTCCCCGGAGCTTCTCGCCCATAAAGGGAGAGATCAGACCGCCCAGGTTGGATCCGCCGCCCGCGCAGCCGATGATGATGTCCGGTACGATACCGTATTTGTCCAGAGCCGTCTTGGTCTCCAGGCCGATGATGGACTGGTGGAGGAGCACCTGGTTCAAAACACTGCCCAGCACATAGCGGTAACCCTCCTGGCTGGCGGCGGCCTCCACGGCCTCGGAGATGGCGCAGCCCAGGGAGCCGGTGGTGCCGGGATGGGCCTTCAAAATGGCGCGGCCCACGTTGGTGGTCTCAGAGGGGGAGGGGGTGACGGCGGCGCCGTAAGTCCGCATGACCTCCCGGCGGAAGGGCTTTTGTTCGTAGCTGACCTTTACCATGTAAACCTGGCAGTCCAGGCCCAGATAGGCGCAGGCCATGGAGAGGGCGGTGCCCCACTGGCCGGCGCCGGTTTCCGTGGTGACGCCTTTGAGACCCTGGTTTTTGGCGTAGTAGGCCTGGGCAATGGCAGAGTTGAGCTTGTGGGAGCCGGAGGTGTTGTTGCCCTCAAACTTGTAGTAAATCTTGGCGGGGGTGTCCAGCTTTTCCTCCAGGCAGTAGGCGCGCACCAGGGGAGAGGGACGGTACATCTTGTAGAAATCCCGGATCTCCTGGGGAATGGGGATCTCCCGGTCGTCGTTGTTGAGTTCCTGCCGGATCAATTCGTCGCAGAACACGGGCCGCAGGTCCTCGAAGCCCATGGGTTCTCCGGTGGCGGGGTTCAGCAGGGGAGCGGGCTTATGCTTCATGTCCGCCCGGACATTGTACCAATTCCGGGGCAGCTCGTCTTCAGACAGATAGATCTTGTAAGGGATGTTCTGGTTTGCCATGGTGTTGTCTCCTTTCATGCGTCGGTTCCCGGGAAACAAAAAAGACCTTTGTTCCACAAGAACCCATTCCAAATGGTCCTTTGGGACAAAAGTCTGAAAACTTCTGCGGTGCCACCCAAATTGGCGAGAAACTCGCCCGCTCGGCGACGTGCTATCACACGTCTTTCCTTGGTAACGGGGGAAAAGCCCGTCGGTACTTACTGGCCTTGCGGCGTTCAGTCCGCCCTCGGCAGTCCATTGGGCAAAGTCGTCTCTGCTGCCATCCCACCACCGGCAGCTCTCTGGGAGAAACTCGATTTGCTTACTCGTCTGCGTCATCGGTTTGTTGCTTTGAACTTGTGCGTAGTTTACACTGTGTTTTTTGGATTTGTCAAGAGTAAATTTGGATTTTTCTTTTTTGCATAATAAATAAGAAGAAAATTTGGAATGAGAGTAAATTTACAAAAAAATAAGGATAAAAACGGGGTATCATTGTGCATACTGCTGCTGGAATCTCAGCGAAAGCAGAACTATAATCGGCGGCAGCGGGAAAGGAGGAGAAATGATGGAAGAAAAGAGCCTCCTTTGGCAGTATGGGGCTGATATTTTGACCGCGCCGGGGATGGATGCGGAACGGCGGATCATGCAGCACGGACAGACCTCCTGCTTTGCCCACTCTGTGGCTGTTGCCTATGTGAGCCTGCTGCTGGCCCGGCGGCTGCACCTGCATCTGGATGAACGGAGCCTGGTGCGGGGGGCGTTGCTCCACGACTATTTCCTCTATGACTGGCATGTGCCCGACGCCTCTCATCGGCTCCACGGCTTCCGCCATGCCCGCCGGGCCCTGGAGAATGCCCGGCAGGAGTTTGACCTGAATCCTGTGGAGATGGATGTTATCCTCAAGCATATGTTTCCCCTGAATTTGACGCCTCCGGCCTGCCGGGAGAGTGCAGTGGTGTGCTGTGCCGACAAGATCTGCGCCGTACTGGAGGTAGCGGCGGCATTCTGCCCGCTGATCCGGGTACCGGGGACGGGGAGCGCTGCGGCTCATTGAATGGAAAAACGGAGCGGCTTTTGGCCGCTCCGTTTTTTTTGCTCAGCGCTGGTATTCAAATTCAAAGTCATACATGGACACGGTGTCGCCGTCCTGGATGCCCATATCCTCCATCTGCTGGAAGAGGCCGGACTCCCGCAGGGTCTTGTCGAACCACATACGGCTTTCGTAGTCGGCAAAGTTGACGTTGCCCATGAGCCGCTGGAGCCAGGGACCCTCCACGATCCAGGTGCCGTCGTCGCTGCGGTGGATATCCAGGGGGGCGGAGGTGTCCACCACCGGGGGCTTGGGGACATACTCCGGCTCATAAACTGCCACAGGAGGCAGCACGGAGAGCATCTGGGCCACCTTGCCTACCAGCTCCCGGGTGCCCTGATGGGAGGCAGCGGAGATCTCCACCAACGTGTAGCCCAGGGCCTCCACATGGCTGCGCAGGCGCTCCAGATTATCGCTTTCCGGCTCCAGAATGTCCACCTTGTTGGCGGCCACGATCTGGGGACGCTCTGCCAGAGCAGGGCTGTACTGTTTGAGTTCTTCGTTGATGGCGTCGAAATCCGCCACGGGATCCCGACCCTCGCTGCCGGAGACATCCACCACATGCACCAGCAGGCGGCAGCGGTCTACGTGCCGCAGAAAGTCGTGGCCCAGGCCGGCACCCTCGCTGGCACCTTCAATGATGCCGGGGATGTCCGCCATGACGAAGCTGACACCCTCGTCCACCCACACCACGCCCAGGTTGGGGAAGAGGGTGGTGAAGTGGTAGTTGGCGATCTTGGGCTGCGCCTTGGACACTACGCTCAGCAGCGTGGACTTGCCCACGTTGGGGAAGCCCACCAGGCCTACGTCGGCCAGAAGCTTGAGCTCCAGAATGACGTCGTGGCTCTCTCCGGGGAGGCCCGCCTTGGCAAAACGGGGTACCTGCCGGGTGGGGGTGGCGAAGTGCATGTTGCCCCAGCCGCCCCGGCCGCCTTTGCAGAGGACGAAGGGCTCGTCATCGGACATATCCTTGATGATCTCATTGCTCTCCGCGTCCCGCACCAGGGTACCCCGGGGGACCCGGATGATGAGGTTCGCGCCGTCCTTGCCGGACTTGCGGCCACCCTGGCCGTCCACGCCGTTGGGGGCTACGTATTTGCGCTTGTAGCGGAAGTCCATCAGGGTGGACATGCTGTCGTCCACCTGCAGAATGATGGAGCCGCCCTTGCCGCCGTCGCCGCCGTCAGGGCCGCCTGCGGCCACGTATTTTTCACGGTGGAAGGCCACCACGCCGTTGCCGCCGTTGCCGGCTTTGACGGTGATGCGGGCCTTATCGATGAATGATGCTGCCATGGTTCACACCTCCGTATGAATAGTAGAATCCCCAGCCGGTGCCGTGTCCATTCCAGGCAAAACCGAAAGGGGAGGGGAATCTCGAAAAAGAGCCCCGAACGAAAAGTTCGGGGCTCTCCAAGTCCGATTACTCGGCGGTGTAAACACAGGCCTGCTTGCGATCCTTGCCCAGACGCTCGAAACGGAGCACGCCGTCTGCGGTGGCGAACAGGGTGTCGTCGGTGCCGATGCCGACATTCACACCGGGATGGATGTGGGTGCCGCGCTGGCGAACCAGAATGTTGCCGGCCTTGACGAACTGACCATCCGCACGCTTGGGACCCAGGCGCTTGGACTCGGAGTCACGGCCGTTCTTGGTGGAGCCGCCGCCCTTTTTGTGGGCGAAGAACTGAAGACCAATACGAATCATGATCGGGACCATCCTTTCTGTAAGATTGTAGATGGGGAGGCGTTAATCATCCTCCAAAACTTCAATATTGTCGGGGTATTCGTCGTGGAGCTGGGCGAAATAGACCATCAAACCGGTCATCAGGGACTGACAGGTGCTCTCAGCAGTGGGAGCCAGTCCTCCGGGCAGGCGCAGGGAAATGGACGCGTCCTCTTCCCGGACCTTCACGGAAGCAGCCAGACCCAGGACATCGTTGACCGTGGCCTCCACCAGGCGGATGGCGCTGGTGATGGCGGCGCAGACGATGTCGGACCCGGCCTCGGCATAGCCGCTGTGGCCCTTGGAGTCAAAACCGGTGATCCGGTCGCCCTCCATCCGAAACGTAACGGTGGTCATACTCACACAGAGATCTTGGAGATCTCGACCTTGGTGTAAGGCTGACGATGGCCCTGACGCTTGCGGTAACCCTTCTTGGGGTTGTACTTGAAGATGCGGATCTTCTTGCCCTTACCGTTCTTGACGATGGTGGCCTCCACGCTGGCGCCCTCCACAACGGGGGTACCGAAGGTGGCCTTCTCGCCGTCGATGACAGCCAGAACCTGATCGAACTTCACGGTATCGCCGGCTTCCTGGTCCAGCTTCTCGATGTAGACCACGTCGCCCTCGGACACCTTGTACTGCTTGCCGCCGGTCACGATGATAGCGTTCATTATTTTGATTCAACTCCTTTACTACGGGCTCGCTGTCGGGGGCGGTCCCGTAGGGGGACACTTCATGCCCATTCAAAGCGGCTTACAAAGTATATCAGCAGTGGGGAAGATTGTCAATGGTTTTTTGCGGATTTTTTGCAAAATCCAGGCTTTTTCCTGGGAACCGGGAAGCATCAGCCCTGTTCCCGGAATTTTTCCAGATCCCGGTCGATCTTCTTTTGATAGCGCTCCTGCTCGGAGAAGACGCATCCGCAGTATTTCTGCATATAAAAGCCCAACTCCCGTGCCCGCTGGTTGCCCGCCCGGAAGTAGGGGCGGAAGTCCCGGTAGAGGAATTTTACCCCATAGCGCTCCGCTGCGGCTTCCGCCGCGGCCACGATGGCCTCGTGGTTTTGGTAGGTGCTGGCCAGCAGGGTGGAGGTGAAGGAGGAAAAGCCGTGCTCTGCGGCGTATTTTGCGGCGCCGTGGAGGCGATGCCCGTAGCAATAAGCGCAGCGGCCGTCAATGTTGGAGGCCACGTTTTCCACAAATTCCCGCAGTCCGTAATTCTCCCATACCCGCACCTCCATGCCGATGGTGGGGGCGTACTCCAGAAGACAGTCCCGCCGGGCCTTGTACTCCGTCCAGGGGTGGATGTTGGGATTGTACCACAGAGCTACCGGTTCGATGCCCTCTTCCCGCAGAGGATCGATGCAGCTTAAAGAGCAGGGGGCGCAGCAGCAGTGCAAAAGTGTTGTTTCCATGGGAACTCTCCTGTTTTTACATAATTAAATAAATTATAGCACAAACCGAGCGCCAGTCCAAGAGAAAAGATAAACGATTTCTTAACGCGTTCTTTACACAGTTGGCGAATTTTGCCGATTGCACATCCCGGCAGAAAAGAGTACAATGCCAATTAATGTGGTATCATGCGGCCAGCTGGCTCTGCCGGTATCGGGGCCGCGTTGTTCAAAGGAGGAACATCACTTGAAAGTAGGTTTGGACGTGGGCTCCACTACCATAAAATGTGTGGTTCTGGACGATGCAGACCGCGTCGTATACAGTACATACGAGCGGCATTTCAGCCATATCCTGGAAAAGTCCGAAGAGTTGCTGCGCCGCATGGCGGAGCAGTACGTGCCCAGCGGCAAAGCCCAGTTCGCCATTTCCGGCTCCGCCGGTATGGGCATGGCGGAGAGCGTACAGGTACCCTTTGTGCAGGAGGTCTTTGCCACCCGGGTGGCGGCCAACCGCCTGACTCCCGGCACGGACTGCATCATCGAGCTGGGCGGTGAGGATGCCAAGATCCTCTTCCTCACCGGCGGCACCGAGGTGCGGATGAACGGCTCTTGTGCCGGCGGCACCGGCGCCTTCATTGACCAGATGGCGACCCTTTTGAAGATGACCGCCGACGAGATGGATGAGGCTGCCAGCCGGGCGGAGAAGACGTACACCATCGCCTCCCGGTGCGGCGTGTTTGCCAAGAGCGACATCCAGCCCCTCATCAACCAGGGTGCCCGGGCGGAGGACATTTCCGCCAGCATCTATCAGGCGGTGGTGAACCAGACCATCGCCGGCCTGGCCCAGGGCCGTCCCATCAAGGGGAATGTGGTGTATCTGGGGGGACCCCTGACTTTCTCTCACTGCCTGCGGGAGAGCTTTGACAAGACCCTGGGGGTAAAGGGCCTGTGTCCGGAGAACAGTCTGCTGTTTGTGGCCATGGGCGCCGCTTTCTACTCCGACCAGATCTTTGACCTCAAAGAGGTGGCAGACCGCCTCCAGGCCCGGGGCGCGTCGGAGACTTACCGCTCCCAGCCGCCCCTGTTTTCCAGCAAGGAGGAGTATGAGGCCTTCCGGGCCCGCCACGCCAAGGCAACGGTGCCCCAGATGCCCTTCCAGGCGGATTACGCCGCCCCGGTGCATATCGGCATTGACTCCGGCTCCACCACCGTGAAGATGGTGGTGATCGATCAGGACGCCCGGATCCTCTTTACGGACTACCGGCCCAACCTGGGCAACCCCGTGCCCCTGATCCGTGAGGTGCTCCAGAAGCTCTACGCGGAGCATCCGGCGCTGCATGTGGCGTCCGTCACCACCACCGGCTACGGAGAGGATCTTGCCAAGGCGGCTTTCCACGCGGATTACGGTGTGGTGGAGACGGTGGCCCACTTCACGGCTGCCCGTTATTTCCTGCCCAATGTGGATTTCATCATCGACATCGGCGGTCAGGACATGAAGTGCTTCAAGATCGAGGACGGCGCCATCAGCAACATCTTCCTCAACGAGGCGTGCTCCTCCGGCTGCGGCAGCTTCCTGCAGACCTTTGCCCAGGCGCTGGGCTATGATGTCAAGGAGTTTGCCAAGCTGGGACTCTTTGCAGACCGGCCCGTGGACCTTGGCAGCCGCTGCACGGTGTTCATGAACTCCTCCGTCAAGCAGGCCCAGAAGGACGGCGCCACCATTGAAAATATCTCCGCAGGCCTCTCCATCTCCGTGGTGAAAAACGCCATCTATAAGGTTATCCGGGCGTCCTCTCCTGAAGAGCTGGGCCGCAATATCGTGGTCCAGGGCGGCACTTTTTATAATGAGGCCGTCCTCCGGGCTTTTGAAAAAGAGATGGGGGTGGAGGTCATCCGCCCGGACATCGCCGGCCTCATGGGCGCCTACGGTGCGGCCCTCTACGGCCGGGGCAAGGCGGCGGCAAATCAGACCAGCACGCTTTTGAGCGCCCAGGAACTGGCGGATTTCAAGCAGGAGACCCGCAGCGAGGTCTGCGGCCGCTGCGGCAACAACTGCCAGATGACGGTGAACACCTTTGCCGACGGCTCCACCTTTATCAGCGGCAACCGCTGCGATCGGCCCGTCACTGGCAAGGCGGACACCGGAGAGCGCAATCTCTATGCCTATAAGCGCAAGCTGATTCTGGGCTATAAGCCGGTTCCCGGCAAGCGGGGTAAGATCGGATTGCCGCTGTGCCTGAACATGTGGGAGCTGCTGCCCTTCTGGCATACGTTCTTTACCAAGCTGGGCTTCGCCGTGTATCACAGCCCCCTCTCCAGTCGGGACCTGTACCTGAAGGGGCAGGGCACCATCCCCAGTGATACCGCCTGCTTCCCGGCCAAGCTGGCCCACGGTCACATCCACTTCCTCTCCAAGCTGGGGCTGGACGCCATCTTCTACCCCTGCATGACCTACAATCTGGATGAGGGCCTGGGCGACAACAACTACAACTGCCCGGTGGTGGCCTATTATCCGGAGGTCATTGCTGGCAACTGCCCTGAGGTCAAGGAGACAAAGTTCATCTACGATTATGTGGGCCTCCACCGTCCCAAGGACTTCACCAAGAAGATCTTCCAGATCCTGCGTCAGTACTTCCCGGATATCACCAAGGGAGAGGTGAAGGAGGCTGCCGACGCTGCCTATGCCGAGTATGCCCACCATATGTCCCAGATCCGCAAGGAGGGGGAGCGGGTCATTGACCAGGCCCGGGCGGAGGGCCGCCGGATCATCGTGCTGGCGGGTCGTCCCTACCATGTGGACCCGGAGGTGAACCACGGCATCGACACGCTCATTACCCGCTTCGGTGCCGCCGTGGTGACGGAGGATTCTATCTCCAACCGGGTGGAGAAGTTCCCCACCACGGTGCTCAATCAGTGGACCTACCACGCCCGGCTGTATGCCGCCGCCCGGTACTGCTGCGATCAGCCGGATATGGACCTGGTGCAGCTTGTCTCCTTCGGCTGCGGCGTGGACGCCATCACCTCCGACGAGACCCGGGAGATCCTCCAGGCGGGAGGCAAGCTTTACACCCAGCTGAAGATCGACGAGATCACCAACTTGGGTGCGGTGCAGATCCGGCTGCGGAGCCTGTTTGCCGCGCTGGATGAGAAGAAAGAGCTCAAAGAGGAGGTGTGAGCCATGGAGCTGGAATTTCAAAATTACCCCAAGTTTACCCCGGAGATGAAGAAGACCCATAAGATCCTCATCCCCAATATGGCCCCGGTGCAGTTCCGAATCCTGGCCGCCGTGATGAAGCAGGCGGGCTATACCTGCGAGCTGCTGGAAAACTGCGGCAGCCAGGTGTGTGAGCTGGGCCTCAAATACGTCCACAATGACACCTGCTATCCGGCGCTGTTGGTGATCGGTCAGTTCCTGGACGCCCTGGGTTCCGGGAAGTATGACCTGGATCACACCGCCCTTATCATCACCCAGACCGGCGGCGGCTGCCGGGCCTCCAACTACATCCACCTGCTGCGCAAGGCCCTGGTGAAAGCGGGCTATCCCCAGGTGCCGGTGGTGAGCCTCAACTTCTCCGGCCTGGAGAAGGACTCCGGCTTCCCCATGACCCTGCCCATGATGCGCAAGCTCCTGGCCTGCATTTACTACGGGGATCTGCTGGTGGCCCTCAAGGCCCAGACGGAGCCCTACGAGCTGGAAAAGGGTGCTGCCAGCGCCTGTCAAGAGAAATGGCTTGACACTATTTGCGGCTGGGTGCTCCAGGATAAGGGCTGGTCGGGTCGGGAGATCAAGGCTGCCATGCCCAAGATCGCCGCGGACTTTGCCGCCATTCCCGTCCTCCGGGTGCCTAAAGTGAAAGTGGGCGTGGTGGGGGAGATCTATGTGAAATACTCCCCTCTGGGCAACAACGATCTGGAGAAATTCCTGGCCAGCCAGGACTGCGAGGTGAACCTGCCGGGCCTCATGGGCTTTGTGCAGTACTGCGCCTACAATCCCTCTGAGACCGCCCGGCTCTATGGCGGAAGCTTTTTGGAAAAGCATATCTCCGACGTGATCCTCAAGTACATTGAGGGGATGGAGAGCGTGATGATCAAGGTCCTCAAGGACAACGGCTACCACGCGCCGCTGCCTTTCCGGGAGCTCACCAAGCTCACGAATGGCATCATCGGCATGGGTGATAAGATGGGCGAGGGCTGGCTCCTCACCGCGGAGATGATCGAGTTGGTCCGGGCAGGCTATGAGAACATCGTCTGCGCCCAGCCCTTTGGCTGTCTGCCCAACCACATCTGCGGCAAGGGTATGATCAACAAGATCCGGGAGCTGTATCCCCAGGCCAATATTACCCCCATTGACTATGATCCCAGTGCTACCCGGGTCAACCAGGAAAACCGCATCAAGCTGATGCTGGCAGTGGCCCGTGAGCGTCTGGAGCACCGGGACAACGGCACGGTACAGGAGCCTGTCCCGGCACCGGCCTCCATTCCGGAGGAGGATGCTGCGGCCTGCGGTACCTGCTGCGCAGGCTGTGCGTCTTGCGGCAGCGAAAAGCCGTGAAGCAGGTTCTGATCCTGATGGGCAGCCCCCGGAAAGGGGGCAATACCGCCGCGCTGCTGACGCCTTTTTGCCGGGAGCTGGAGGGCTCCGGGGCACAGACGGAGACGGTGTGGCTGTATGACCGGCACATCGAGCCCTGTGTGGCCTGCCGGGCCTGCCAGAGGGACTGGACGAAATTCGGCTGTTCCCGGCAGGACGATGTGCAGGGCATCTTTGACCGGGTGCTGGCAGCGGATTTGCTGGTGCTGGCCACCCCCATCTACTCCTGGTACTGCACGCCGCCCATGAAGGCACTGCTGGATCGGCTGGTGTACGGCATGAACAAGTATTACGGCACAGAGAAGGGGCCCTCCCTGTGGGCGGGGAAGCCCGTGGCGCTGCTGATGACCTGCGGCTACCGGCCGGAGTCAGGCTGTGATCTCTTTGAAACAGGGATGCGGCGCTATTGCAAACACTCCCAGCTGCGGTATCTGGGCAGCCATGCCGAGCGGCATCTGGGCTATGATACGGTATTTATGGATGCAGGGAAAGAAGCCCGGACCCGTGCCTTTGCCCAAAGCCTTATACAGATGATCTGACAGGACCCCGGCGCCCAAAGGCGCCGGGGTTTCCTGCGTGTGTGAGGAGGCCGCAGTGGGAAAAGGAATTGACGAACCGATAGGATAAGAGGTATAATAACATGATTTGCTATGCGGAAATACCGCATGGGCAGGAAGACTTCTGGAGGATGCGCTTATGTGGATCGCGGATCAGTGGCAGGATTATGAATTGTTGGACTGCGGAGGCGGGGAAAAGCTGGAGCGCTGGGACAAGCAGCTGCTGGTGCGCCCGGACCCCCAGGCCATCTGGGAGAGCCCCCGGCGCAATCCCGCCTGGAAGAAGGCCAACGCCCGGTATCTGCGCAGTCAGACCGGCGGTGGGCACTGGGAAAAAAAGACCCTGCCGGAGAGCTGGAAAATCCGTTATAAGGATCTGACGTTCCAGGTGAAGCCCATGAACTTCAAGCACACGGGACTGTTCCCGGAACAGGCGGCCAACTGGGACTTCGTCATGGAGAAGATCCGCTCTGCCGGCCGGCCCATCCGGGTCCTGAACCTCTTTGCCTACACCGGTGGGGCCACCGTGGCCTGTGCCAAGGCGGGAGCCAGCGTCTGCCATGTGGACGCAGCCAAGGGTATGGTGGCCTGGGCCCGGGAGAATGCCAAGCTCTCCGGGCTGGAGGAGGCCCCCATTCGCTGGATCGTGGACGACTGCGCCAAATTCGTGGAGCGGGAGATCCGGCGGGGCAAGACCTATGACGCCATCATCATGGACCCGCCCAGCTACGGACGGGGTCCCGGCGGCGAGGTGTGGAAGCTGGAGGAGAATCTCTATCCCTTTGTGAAGCTGTGCGCGCAGGTGCTTTCGGACAGGCCCCTCTTTGTCCTTATCAACTCCTACACCACAGGGCTGGCCCCTTCGGTGCTGGGATATCTGCTGCACCTGCTGGTGGCGGAAAAGTACGGCGGCAAGTGTACCTGGGACGAACTGGGCCTGCCGGTAACGGAGACGGGGCTGGCCCTGCCCTGTGGCGCCACGGGCCGCTGGTTCAGCGAGTAACGGATCATGATGCGCTATGTGTGGATCACCGCGGACTATCTGCGGCGGATGTTGCCGGGGATCCTGGCGGCTCTGGCGGTGTATGGATGTCTGTATCCCTGGCGGCGCCGCCGCGTGCGGGCGGCCGGCCTGGTCAGCTTTTGCAGGCGGGAGGCCGCACTGGCGCTTTTCTGGATGTTCTGCGGCGGCATGGCCATGCTGACGCTGACTCCCTGGGGATTTGATTTGGCTGCCGTGCTGCGCAGGGGCTGGGCAGGACCCTTTTTCCGGTTGGGCTATGTCAATCTGATCCCCTTTCAGACGGTTAATTTCAAAGGGTTGCTGCTGTACATCCTGTTGGGCAACATCCTGATGTTTCTGCCCTTTGGCTTTTTCCCCGCGCTGGTGTGGCGGGGATATACCTGGAAGCGGGCACTTGTGACGGGCCTTTGCGTTACCGGTTTCATCGAGTGCTGGCAGCTTCTGGTGGGACGGGCCTTTGATATCGACGATCTGTGGCTCAATACCCTGGGAGCCATGGCTGGTTTCGGACTGCTGCGGCTGCTGGAGCGTCTGGCTCCGGGCCAGGTGGGAATGTTCCGGGTACGGCCCATATGATACGAGGAAATGAGGACGACTATGGCGGAGATCATCCGAGCAGAAAACTTGCGGTATGCTTATCCGGTAGAAGAGGGGGAGGAGCCGGTCTACGTTCTGGACGGCGTGGACCTGACCATTGAAAAGGGCTCCTTCGTGGTGGTGCTGGGTCATAACGGCTCCGGCAAGTCCACCCTGGCCAAGACCTTCAATGGAGTATTGCTGCCGGCAGGCGGGAAAGTCTATGTGGAGGGGCTGGATACCGCCGACGCCAACTTGCTGCTGGCCATCCGCCAGCGGGTGGGCATGGTGTTCCAGAACCCGGACAACCAGATCGTGGCCAATGTGGTGGAAGAGGACGTGGCCTTTGCCCCGGAAAACCTGGGAGTCCCCAGTGAGGAGATCCGCCGCCGGGTGGATGACGCCTTGGCGGCAGTGGGCATGAGCGAGTTTGTGCGCCATGCGCCCCACCTCCTCTCGGGCGGCCAAAAGCAGCGCATCGCCATTGCCGGAGTGCTGGCCATGGAGCCGGACTGCGTGGTGCTGGACGAGGCCACCGCCATGCTGGACCCCGTGGGTCGGCGGGAGGTGCTGGAGACAGTTCACCGCCTGAACCGGGAAAAGGGCATTACCGTGGTGCTCATCACCCACCACATGAACGAAGCGGAGCAGGCGGACCGGGTGGTGGTCATGGACGACGGCCATCTGGTGATGGACGGGACTCCGGCGGAGGTCTTCACTCAGGTGGAGAAGCTGCGGTCCATGGGCCTTACCGTACCGGACACCGTGGACCTGCTGGACCGGCTGCGCCGGGACGGCGTGGATGTGCCGCTGACTGCTCTCACGGTGGAGAATTGCGCGGACGTCATCGCGGCGGCCTTTGGCGTGAAATGACGGGGAAGGAACGATAGGCTTTGGAACCGATTCTGCAAGTAAAAAATCTCACCCATACTTACGGCGCCGGAACGCCCTTTGAACGCAGCGCCGTGCAGGATATGAGCTTTGACGTGTACGACGGGGAATTCCTGGGCATCATCGGCCATACCGGGTCCGGAAAGTCCACCCTGATTCAGCATCTTAACGGATTGCTGCGTCCCACTTCCGGACAAATTCTGCTGGACGGAAAGGACATCTGGGCGGAGCCCAAGAAGATCCGGAATGTGCGCTTTCAGGTGGGGCTGGTCTTCCAGTACCCGGAGTATCAGCTCTTTGAGGAGACCGTTTACAAGGATATCGCCTACGGTCCCACCAACATGGGCCGTACTGGGGACGAGCTGGACCGCTGCGTCCGGGAGGCTGCCAAGATCGTGGGGATCCGGGACGATCAGCTGTTCAAGTCCCCCTTTGAGCTCTCCGGCGGGCAAAAGCGCCGGGTGGCCCTGGCAGGCGTGCTGGCCATGGAGCCCCGTGTGCTGATTTTGGACGAGCCCACCGCGGGACTGGATCCGGCGGGCCGGGAAAACCTCATGGCCAACATCCGGGACTATCACCGCAACAAGAAGATGACCGTGATCCTGGTGAGCCACAGCATGGATGAGATCGCCCAGAATGTGGACCGGATCCTGGTGCTCAAGTCTTCTCATGTGCTCATGAGCGGCACTCCGGCAGAGGTTTTTGCCCGGGGAGAGGAGCTGCTCTCCGCCGGACTGGATGTGCCCCAGGTGACACGGATTGCCATGCGCCTGCGGGAGAAGGGCCTGCCCATTGATCCGGCAGTCTACACGGTGCGGGATCTGGAGCGGCAGCTTCTGGCGTTGCGGAAAGGCGGTGCGCCATGCTGAAAGACATTACCCTGGGTCAGTTTTTCCCCGGAGATACTGTGGCCCACAAGCTGGATCCCCGTACCAAGATTTTGCTGGTGATGCTCTACATCATCGCCCTGTTCTGCGCCAACAGCGTGCTCACCTACGCCCTGATGGCGCTGGTGCTGGCGGTGTGCGTCCGGATCTCCCGGGTGGGCATCCGGGCTCTGGTCCGGGGCCTCAAGCCGGTGCTGTTCATCCTGATTTTCACCTGTGTTTTGAATCTGCTCTTTACCCCTGGAGACCACTATCTGGTGGAGTGGGGGATCCTGCATATCTCCAAAGAGGGCATCCGCAACGCGGTCTTTATGGTGCTGCGGATCATGCTCCTTATTATGGGGACCTTCCTCATGACCTACACCACCAGCCCCATTGCCCTGACGGACGGGCTGGAACGGCTTTTGAACTGGATGAAGCGCTTTCATGTGCCGGTTCACGAAGTGGCCATGATGATGTCCATTGCCCTGCGGTTCATTCCAACCTTGATTGAGGAGACGGACAAGATCATGTCCGCCCAGAAGGCCCGTGGCGCGGACTTTGACAGCGGCGGCCTCGTCCAGAAGGCCAAGGCCCTGATCCCCATTCTGGTGCCGCTGTTTATCAGCGCCTTCCGCCGGGCCGATGAGCTGGCCACCGCCATGGAGTGCCGCTGCTATCACGGCGGCGAGGGCCGTACTCGGCTCCATGTGCTCCGGTATCAGCGCCGGGACTACCTGGCCCTGGTGTTTGGTGTCCTCATCACTGCCTGGGTCATTGTCCTGCGGCAGCTGGGCGTATAAGGGCAGTATCGGTAAGGGAGGCATGTGCCTATGAGATTCCTGCGCGGACACGCACTGGCCGTCCTGGCCTTGCTGGCAGCCCTGTGCGCCCTAACGGCAGCGGCGCTCCAGCAGCGCACGATCCACGCTCTGAATGCCCAGCTGACGGAGAGCCGGCAGGCAAACGAATCCCTGACAGAGCGTATGGAAACAGCAGAAGCGAGCCTGGAGGATACGAAGGACCACTTGCCAAAGCCTGTGCCTGCGGTTCGCTTTGAGCAAGTGCGGGTGGATACAGCCGGCCGGATGCTGACCATGGATGTGATCGTGGAGGGGGCGGAAGGCGCGGAGCTTCCCGACAGCCTGGGCTTTTGCCATCCGGGCGAGCCATACAACCTGGCCTGGAACTGGGTGCATCTCCAGCGGCAGGCGGGTGGAAGGACGCTTTCCAAAACCGTGACGGTTCCGCTGGATCTGGAGGCGGGGCTGGAGCTGCGGCTCGCGGACGACACAGTGCTTCTGCGCAGCGACTCTATGGCCCCTCTGCTGCCGCTGCAGCTGTCCGGCGGGGGGATTTCCTGGCACTATGACAGCCGGAAGGAGATGCTCTCCCAGTGCGACTGGTACGCCTCTTTCCTGGATCCCTCCGGTCAAGAGACGGAGGCCGTAAACGGAGCATTTCACGTCTACCGCAACGGAGAACTGGTGTTTACCGGTCGGGAGACTGAGGAGCGGTACGTGCTGGAAGCGGATGGAGAACGGGTGGATGCCATGCGGTTTGCCTGTGCTCCTGGAGACCATATGCTGTTGACGTATACCTGTGAAGACGCGTTCGGCCTGCGCTATGAATTTCCCATCAAGGAGCAGATGGCTCTTGCCTGGGACGATATGCGTAATTGCCCCCTGTCCCACACCCCCACCGTTACCTGGCCGGAGTAAGGAGAATCCCATGCGAAACATTGCCCTGAAACTCATGTATAACGGCACCGCCTATCACGGCTGGCAGGTGCAGAAAAACGCCGTCACCGTCTGCGAGACGCTGGAAAAGGCCATCGCCAAGATCACCGGCGGGCCTGTGCACCTCACTGGCTGCGGCCGGACGGACGCAGGGGTTCACGCGGAGCGGTATGTGGCCAATTTCCGCACGGATTCCCGCATCCCGGTGGACCGCATCCCCTTTGCCATCAACACCCACACGCCGGAGGACATCGCGGTGAAGGAGGCGTTTGAGGTGGCGGAGGATTTCAACGCCATCGGCTCCTGCCTGAAAAAGGAGTATACGTACCGGATCTACAACTCCCGGTTCAAGAATCCCTTCTATGTGAACCGGGCGTATTTTTACCCCAAGCATCTGGATGAGGAATTTCTCAACCGGGCGGCCCATATGTTTGTGGGGACCCACGATTTCGCGGCGGTGCGCTCTGTGGGAACGGAGACCCGAACCACCGTGCGGACCATCTATTACTGTGACGTGACCCGCAGCGGAGATCTGCTGGAGCTGAAGGTTTGCGCCGACGGATTCTTATATAACATGGTTCGGGCCATTACCGGCACCGTTCTCTACGCGGCGGAGGGCAAATTTGCCCCGGAGGATATTCCGGGCATCCTGGAACGGGGGGACCGGACGGCTGCAGGGCCTACGGTGCCTCCCGGCGGACTGTACCTGACGAGACTTTGGTATGAGGATGAACGGCTCAATGGATAAGCGGACGTATGATATCTGGAATGACGACGACGGTGCGGAGGAGGAGACTGCCAAGAAGCCCCGCCGCCTGCGCCGGTTTCTGATTTTCCTGCTGGTTCTGGTCATTGTGCTGGGGATCGTGGCCCTGGCCGCCTGGCGGGACGGCACCGGCTTTGACGCATTGCGCCGGTATTTCAGCTACGGCGGCGCCGAAAGCAGCGGAGAGGCGGAGTACCGCTATGACGAATCTTCATCCAATCGGTTTGCCCTGCTGGAGGACACGCTGGTGGTTCTCTCGGACACGTCACTGCGGCTGATTGGCCAGGATGGGGAAGACGTCTGGTCTGTTCCCATCCGCATGAGTGCTCCCGCGCTGGAATGCGCGGGGCAGTGGGCGGCAGCTTATGACGTGGGCGGAAATGAGATCCTGGTGGTAAACCGGGAGGGCCAGGTGCTGGAGATGGAGACCGGGGAGGATGAACTGATTATTTCCGTCAGCCTCAGTGAGGACGGTTATCTGGCGGTGACGGCAGAAAAGAAAAACTATAAAGGCTGCGTCAGTGTCTACGACCTCACCGGGGAGTTGCTGTTTGCGTTCAATTCTTCTCAGCGCTTTGTGGTGGATGCCTGCTCCTTTGCCGGCGGACAGAAGCTGGCGGCAGTGACCCTGGGACAGGAGAACAGTGTGTTCGTCAGCAATGTGGTGCTCTACGACCTAAAAGAAAAGGGGGAGCAGACCACCGCAGATGGTTCCGGGGTGGAGATCCCCTCCTATGCCGATTACGATATTTCCAACGGCCTCCTGCTGGAGATCTTGGAGCGGGATGGCTCCCTGCTCTCAGTGACGGATTCCTGCCTGAATCAGACGGATGGGCAGGGGGAGAACCAGTGGACTTATTCCTATCAGGGAAACTATCTGCGGGAGTACGACCTGGGGGGAGACGGCTTTACCGCGTTGCTGCTCAACCGCTACCGCTCCGGCAGCGTGGGACGCCTGGTCACCGTCGGCGAGGACGGCGCGGAACTGGCCTCCCTGGATGTCAATGAGGAAGTGGTGGGGGTCTCGGCGGCAGGCCGCTATCTGGCGGTGCTGTATACGGATCAGCTGGTGATCTACACACCGGAGCTGGAGACTTATGCCACGTTGGTGGGAACTGGATCCGCCGTGGATGTGCTGCAGCGGCCGGATGGCTCGGCTCTGCTGCTTTCCGCGGACTCTGCCAAAGTGTTTTTGCCGTGATTCCCCGGAAAAATTGAAATTCACAAAACGTTTACACGAAGAAAGGTAGGCAAGCATGACGGCAGCTGTTATAATAGACATCGTTGTGGCATTGATTTTGGTATTTTTCACAGTCAACGGTGTGAAGCGCGGGCTGCTGCAATCCGCGGCCGGGCTGGTGATCCTGGTGGCGGCACTGATCGGGGCGTCCCTCATCACCAGCGCCCTGACCGAACCGGTGACCCAGGCGGTCTCCCCGCTGCTTACCAAACAAGTTACCCGGCAGGTGGATGAGGCCATGGCCCAGCAGACGATGGAAATGCCGGAGGAGGATACGGAAGATCCGGACGGCATCGAGGCGCTGCTGGCCCTGATCGGACTGGACAGCGACGTACGGGAGTCCCTGACGGAGCAGGTCCAGGACACGGTGCGGGATACCGGCGTGTCCATTGCCACCGCCGTGGTGGAGAGCATGACGCGGACCATCGTTTCCAGCCTGCTGTTTCTGGTGTCCTTTGTGCTGCTGGTGCTTTTGCTGCGGATGCTGCTCAAGGCCATGGATCTGGTGGCACGTCTGCCCGGCTTGCACCTTTTCAACAGTCTGGGCGGCGGTGCTGTAGGGCTGATCCAGGGCGCGCTGGTGCTGTTTTTGGCAGTGTGGATCCTGCGGCGGCTGGGGATGTCCTTTGAGACTGGAGCTTTCGCCGGAACCCATCTTTTGAAGTTTTTTACCGCCAATACGCCGCTGGGCGTGTTGTCGTTTCTCTCATGACGGGGCAATTTGAGCCCGTCTGATAATCTGGAGGTATATGATGCAGCCAACACTTTGCTCAAGATGTAAGAAAAACGTCGCCGTGGTGTTCATCTCCAAAATGGAGGGGGACAAGACCACCAATGAGGGCCTTTGCCTCAAGTGCGCCAAGGAGCTGGGGCTCCCGCAGGTAGACGAGATGATGAAGCGCATGGGGATCTCCGACGAGGATCTGGACACCATCAACAATGAGATGATGCAGGCCTTCAACGGGGTGGAGAATATCGAGGACCTGTCCGGCGGAGAGGACGCCGGGGAGGAGGAAGAGGAGGGCAAGACTGCCACGTTCCCCTTCCTGAACCGGTTGTTCTCCGGATCCGACGCGCCCCGGGCCGGTGAGGGCGGCGCCTCTTCTGAGGACAGTGCGCCCCGGGGCCGGGAGAAGGAACGGAAAGACGGAAAAAACGGCAAGCGCAAATATCTGGAGAGCTACTGCATCTCCCTGACGCAAAAGGCCAAGGAGGGCAAGCTGGATCCGGTGATTGGCCGGGAGCAGGAGATCGAGCGGGTGGTTCAGATCCTGAACCGCCGACAGAAGAATAACCCCTGCCTCATCGGTGAGCCCGGCGTGGGCAAGACTGCCATCGCCGAGGGTCTGGCCCAGCGCATCGCTGCCGGCAATGTCCCCTTCAAGCTGCGGGAGAAGGAGGTCTATCTGCTGGATCTCACCGCCCTGGTGGCGGGTACCCAGTTCCGGGGCCAGTTTGAGTCCCGGATGAAGGGCCTCATTGACGAGGTCAAGCGCCTGGGCAACATCATTTTGATGATCGACGAAGTCCACAACATCGTGGGTGCCGGCGATGCGGAGGGCAGCATGAATGCCGCCAATATCCTCAAACCCGCCCTCTCCCGGGGCGAGATCCAGGTGATCGGAGCCACCACCTTCAATGAATACCGCAAGTCCATCGAGAAGGACACTGCCCTGGAGCGGCGCTTCCAGCCAGTGACGGTGAATGAGCCTTCCATCGAGGATTCCGTGCAGATCCTCAAGGGCCTGGCTCCCAAGTATGAGCAGTACCACGGTGTCAAGATCTCCGAGGGGATATTGCGCCAGGCGGTGGTGCTCTCCGAACGCTACATCACCGACCGCTTCCTGCCGGACAAGGCCATCGACCTGATCGACGAGGCCTGCTCCGACCTGAACCTCAAGGATCCGGATATCTCCCGCCGCATGCAGATCCAGCGGGAGCTGGACGATTATGAGAAAGAGCGCACCATGCTGGAAGAGCAGGGAGCTCAGGAGGGTGCCGAGCCGGATTACGAGCGCATGGCCTTCCTCAAGAGCAAGGAGCTCCAGTTGAACACGGAGCTCACCGCCCTTTGCGAAAAGGGCGATCCCCAGCTGAGCATGGACAATCTGGCCCATGTTATCGAGCTTTGGACAAAGATCCCCGCCTCCAAGATCCGGGAGCAGGAGTTCCAACGGCTCAGCCAGCTGGAGCAGCGGCTCAAGACCCACATCATCGGCCAGGACGAGGCCATCGCCGCCGTGTCCGCCGCCGTGCGGCGCAACCGGGTGGGCATCAGCCCCAAGCATAAGCCGGTGAGCTTCATCTTTGTAGGCGCTACCGGCGTGGGCAAGACGGAGCTGGTCAAGCAGCTGGCAAATGACCTGTTCAACACGCCGGATTCCCTGATTCGGCTGGATATGTCCGAGTTTATGGAGAAGCATTCCGTCTCCCGGATCGTGGGTTCCCCGCCGGGCTATGTGGGTTATGACGAGGCCGGACAGCTGACGGAGAAGATCCGCCGCAAGCCCTATGCCGTGGTGCTTTTTGACGAGATCGAAAAGGCCCATCCGGATGTGCTCAACGTACTGCTGCAGATCCTGGACGACGGCGAGATCACCGATGCCCACGGCCGCAAGGTGAACTTCGAGAACACCATCATCGTCATGACCTCCAACGCCGGCAGTGCCACCAAGGAGGGTACCGTGGGCTTTGGCCGCTCCGCCAATGAGCAGGATGCCGACCGCGCCATGAAGGCGCTGCAGCAGTTCCTGCGTCCCGAGTTCATCAACCGCGTGGACGCCGTCATCTGCTTCAACCGCCTCAGCGAGGAGAATTTCAAATCCATTGCCCGCATTATGCTGGATGAACTGGCGACCTCTTTGAAGGATAAGGGTATCGCCTTTACCTATGACGACGCCCTGGTGGACTTCCTGACGGAAAAATCCTACTCTCTCACCTATGGCGCCCGCAACCTGCGGCGCACCATTCAAAAGGAGCTGGAGGATCCCATGGCCACCAAGATCATTGACAGCTATGACGCTCCCATCACCCAGGTGAAAGCCACGGCGGAGAACGGCGCTGTAAAGCTGTATACGCTCTGAGAAAAGCACTGTGAAGGGGGAGGACTTGCATGCTGTTTCGGAAGAATATCGATCCGCGCTGTGCTTACTGCCAGCGGGGGCAGCAGATCAATGACCGGGAAGTGGCCTGTGTCAAGCACGGGATCATGGCAGTGGAGGATCATTGCCGTTCCTTCAAGTATGATCCCCTGAAGCGGGTACCGCCTCGTCCGGCGGTGCTGGATACCGACAAACTGAACGAAGCGGATTTTTCGCTGTGACCGTCAACAGGCGCCCGGGAGTTCCCTGGCGCCTGTTGCGGCAACTGTAAGAAAAGGGGGAAGGACAGATGGAACAAAAGAAAGTTTGGGCAGTGTATTGGAGTGCCACCGGCAACACGGACAAAGTGGTCAACACGGTGGCGGAATCCCTGGCCGGGAAGCTGGGGCTTCCTCTGGAGCGCCGGAGCTTTACCCGGCCCGGTGAGCGGAGAGAAGCGCTTTCCTTTGCAGATTCTGACCTGGTGGTGCTGGGAATGCCCACCTATGCGGGGAAGCTGCCCAATAAGATGCTGCCCTTCGTGCAGGAGGAGATCCTGGGGAACGGAGCTCTGGCGGTGGGACTGGTGACCTTTGGCAACCGCAGCTTTGACAACTCCCTGGCGGAGCTGTGCGCCTGTCTGGAGGCCGGTGGCTTCCACACCGTGGCGGCCGGGGCCTTTGCCTGCCGTCACGCGTTTACGGACGCCTTGGCTGATGGCCGGCCGGACTGGGATGACAAGCGGATGATGGAGGCCTTTGCGGGGGAGATCGCTGACAAGGTAAAAACCTTGACAGAAATTCCGGCCCCTATTACCGTACCCGGCGATGCCGACGCGCCTTACTATGTACCCAAGGGGATCGACGGCCAGCCTGCCAAGTTCCTCAAGGCAAAGCCCCAGACGGATCTGGGCAAGTGTACCGACTGCGGCGCCTGCGCCCGCCTGTGTCCCATGGGAGCCATTGATCCGAAGAATACCGCCCTGGTGCCGGGTACCTGCATCAAGTGCCAGGCCTGTGTCCGCAAGTGCACCAAGCACGCAAAGTATTTTGACGACCCCGCATTTCTCAGCCATGTAGCCATGCTGGAGGCCAATTTCACAGAGCCTAAGGAGAATCAGCTGTTTTTGTAAGAAGGTTGAGAAAGTGAGGCGAGAACTTTGAGAAAGTGGCTGCGCCGGAGCGGATATGTTTTGGTGATTTTAGCTGCGTCCAATCTGCCGGCGGCCTGCACGCTGCCGCCGCTGAACCGGATGGCGGGAGACGTGATTTTCCTGCTGGCGCTTCTTTTGCTGGTGCTGCTGATGATGGTGGTGCTGCGTCCGCTGGGGCGGGAATCCTTGCCTACCCGGCGTATCCGGACCCTGGCGGGGGGCGCTGAACTGCTGCAGCTGTTCCTGGTGACAGCAACCGCCAATGTTGTCTCCGTGCTTGCGTTTTTGGGGTATGTCTCGCCCTGGGAACACTCCGGCTATGGAAGGAGCATGGGGTTTCTGGTCTGTCTCATCCATATACTGGCGGTGGTTGTGACAGAGGCTGCGGTTTTCTGGGCGGGCATGCTCCGGGTATATTGTACCTCGGTGCAGCTGGGATTGAAGCACCGGGTACTGGCGGCGCTTTGCGGCTGGATCCCGTTTCTCAATATCTGGTATCTCCTGAGAATCATTCGTATTGTCTCTGATGAAGTGGAGTTTGAGACGGAGAAGTGGGAGCTGGATGAGACCAGGGCGGAAAATGAGATTTGCAAGACCCAGTATCCCCTTCTCCTGGTTCACGGGGTCTTCTTCCGGGACTATCGCTACATCAACTATTGGGGACGCATCCCGAAAGAGCTCCGGCGCAACGGAGCCACGGTGTATTACGGACGGCAGCAGTCCGCCGCTGCGGTGGAGGACAGCGGCCGGGAACTGGCGGCGCGGATCCGGCAGATCGTGGAGGAGACCGGCTGCGGCAAGGTGAATATCATCGCCCACTCCAAAGGCGGGCTGGATAGCCGGGCGGCCATCGCCCACCAGGGAATGGGGCCCTATGTGGCCACCCTCACTACCATCAACACGCCCCACCGGGGCTGCATTTTCGCGGAATACTTACTGGGAAAGGTGCCGGAGGCGGCCCGGCGGAAGATCGCGGAGACCTATAATGCCGCCATGCGCCGGATGGGGGACGAGAATCCTGATTTCCTGGCAGCGGTGACGGATCTGACGGCCTCTGCCTGCGCGGCCCGGAACGCGGAGACCCCGGATGACCCGGGCGTGGTGTACGAGAGCGTCATGTCCTACTGCAAGCGGGCCCGGAACGGGAAATTCCCCCTGAATATGACCTATCCCATTGTCAAGCACTTCGACGGCCGCAACGACGGGCTGGTGGCGGTAGATTCGGCCCGGTGGGGCAGTCGCTTCACTCTGCTGGAGCCTGCCGGAAAGCGGGGCATTTCCCACGGAGACGTGGTGGATCTCAACCGGGAGAATATCCCGGGATTTGACGTCCGGGAGTTCTATGTGAACCTGGCGGCGGATCTGAAGTGCCGGGGCTTTTAATGTATCGAGAATCAGAAAAGCACCCCGTTACGACGGGGTGCTTTCTGTTTCAGGAAGACAGTATTGGGTGTACAGCGCCACATGGTCATAGATGGCCCGCCAGCTGCTGTGAGCATTGCCTGTGACACAGAGATAGCGGCTGCCGTCAGAGGTCTCAGCCCAGCTGGCGGCACAGTTGCCGGATTGGACCACATAGCCCGTTTTGCCGCCCACGACTTCCAGCCCCTCCGGCACATGATCTTCGATCTTGCGCAGGAACCAGTTGGACAGATCCTGCCCCTCGGGGTGCTGCGCCGTGGGCTGGGTGTGGTAGATGTGGGTGGAGAGGACCTCCCGGCACAGGTCGTTCTCCATGGCGGCTTTCAGGATCAGCGCCATATCGGTGACGGTGCAGGAGTGGGCTTCATCGTAAAGGCCCACGCAGTTGGTAAAGTGGGCGGTATCGGACAGGCCCAGTTCCTCCAGCTTTGCATTCATCAGTTCCACAAAGGCCTCTTGGGAGCCGCACAGGTAGTACGCAAGGCCCAGGGCGGCATCGGCGCCGGAGGGGAGGATAGTCCCGTAAAGCAGATCCCGGATGGGGATGACCTCCTCGTTCAAAAACCCCACGACACTGCATTCATTGACATAGCAATAATCCGTTACCTCCAGCGTCATGGTGAAGGTGTCGTCCAGGCTGACATCCTTTTTTTCAATTTGTTCTACTGCTACAAGAAGCGTCAGGATCTTGGTCATGGAGGCGGGGTTGATGCGGGTATCAGCGGCTTTTTCCGCCAGAATGGTACCGTTGGCAAGATCGATCACCACGGCGTATTGGCTGTCGGCCTCAGCGGAGATGGCGGCAGTCTGTGCCGTTCGTTTTACCGTGTATGCCGGTTCCGGCTCCGGCTCCGCCGGGGGCGTCTGCACCTCCATCTGCGCCGCCTGTACGGAAGCTGTGGGATCCTGCGTTTCCTCCGGCTGTATGGCATACCAGATCAGGCAAACAGCCAGCAGGGGAATGAGTACCGCCGCCAGACGCAGGCATTGCAGCCGAAGATGCTGACGCCGCCTGCGTTTTCGCTGTGCTGCGCGCTGTGCCCGCCGGGCGGCCCGCTCCTGTTCCGTGCTGTGGGAGAATTGATAGTCCATAGCTGTTGTCGCCTGCCTCGCTGTGTAGAGTCGCCACCAGGGCACTGCCTGGGTACATGCACATTATTATAGCAAGAAAACTGCGCCCGTGCACCCTGTTTTCCGAAAAAATAAAAATTTGCCGTGGAGGAAGGAAAAAACACCGGAAAAACGCTGTCAGGCCAAGCCGGAGCGCCATAATCTGAAAACGAGAACAAAACTTGGAGGGAGATTATGGCACAGGTTACGAATTTTTTCGTGGGAGCAAACAGCGGAAACGGGTTCCAGAACCTGTTTTCGGAACTGACCGACCTGGAGGATACCTATGATCTGATGATTCTCAAGGGAGGCCCCGGAGTGGGAAAGAACACCTTTATGCGGGAGATCGGCCGGGCTATGGAGGAGGCGGGTACGCCGGTGGAATATCTGTGGTGCTCCGGTGATCCCGACTCCCTGGACGGCGTGGTGCTGCCAGCTCTGCGCTGTGCCGTGGCCGACGGTACCAGTCCCCATGTGCTTGAGCCCAAATACCCGGCAGCGGTGGATCGGTATGTGGATTTGGGGAGATTTTACGATCTGTCCGCTGCCAAGCGGGATGCAGAGGAGGTAAAGGCCCACACCCATACCTACAAGGCCGCCTACGAGCGGGCTTACCGCCACCTGAAAGCCGCCCGGTCTGTGGAGCTGGATGCCGTTCGGACAGTGGCCGCAGGATTTGACCGGCCCCGGGCGGAAAAGCGTGTGGGAGGTATCATCGCCCGGGAGCTGCGCCGCCGGGGCGGACAGCAGGGGCGCACCCTCCGCCGCTTTTTGGGAAGCATGACCCACAAGGGCTACATTTGGCGTTTTGACAGCGTGGAAGTCCTCTGCCCCAAGGTCTACGAGTTCGCAGACAGCTGGGAGCAGGCAGGGCCGCTGCTGGAGCTGCTCCGCCGGGCGGCCACGGCAAACGGCTGGGACGTCATCGCCTGTCCGGCCCCTGAGGAGCCGGAGCGGCTGGAGCATCTGCTGGTACCGGGACTGGGGCTGGCCTTTGTGACCTCCCGGCCAGGAATGGACTACGGAAAAAAGCCCTTCCGCCGGATCCGGCTGGATGCTCTGGGGACGGCGGAAAAGCGCGCCCGGCTGCGCTTTGAGACCCGTATGGCGGCATTGCTGCGGGAGGAGGGACGGCATGCACTGATGGACGCCAAAGCTGCCCACGACCGCCTGGAGGCAGTTTACAATCCCTATGTGGACTTTGACGGAGTCCGGGCGCTGGCGGCCATGGAAGCCGGACGGCTGCTGAGTTATTTGAAATGACATTGCTATCCAAAAAGAGAGACACCGGTTCTCGGTGTCTCTCTTTTTTAGATTTAAGGTTGATATTCCACGTACAGCTCCCGGACGGTGTCAGCGTCGGAAGGTGCAGAGGGCTTGGGGGATACCGATGCTTCATGGGGGCCGTCCCGCCAGGCGAGGAACTTGGGGGCTACCTGGGGGAACAGAGCCAGAGAGAGAACGTCCTCGTCGCTTTTGGCAATGTCCCGGAACTCCTCCCGGTATTTGGGCAGTTCCGGCTCCAAAAGATCCGCCGGGCGGCAGGTGATGACCTCCTCCGGAGAGATACCGGCCTTGGCCCGGACATCCTCGTTCACGGTGCCGGGAAGTTTTCCGTACTCTCCCCGGAGCATGGCCTTGGATTCTTTGGTGAAGGTCTTATACCGTTCCCCGGTGATGACATTCATTACCGCCTGGGTGCCCACAATTTGGCTGGAGGGGGTCACCAGAGGCGGGTAGCCGTAGTCCGCCCGCACCCGGGGAATCTCGGACAGAACTTCATAGTATTGATCCTCTTTTCCAGCCTGTTTGAGCTGAGAGATAAGGTTTGAGAGCATGCCGCCTGGCACCTGATAGAGGAGAGTGTTGGTGTCCACATTCAGCACCTTGGGATCCAGGGATCCCTCCTCCTTGAGCCGATGGGCAACTTTGCGGAAGTGGGCAGCCGCTTCACTCATTTTATTCAGGTCCAGCCCGGTATCCCGGACAGTGCCCTGGAGAGTGGCCACCAGGGATTCCGTAGCGGGCTGAGAGGTGCCGTTGGCCAGGGGAGAGAGGGCGGTATCCACAATGTCCACCCCCGCCATAGCCGCCATGAGATATACCATGTCGCCGGTGCCGGTGGTATTGTGGGTATGCAGGTGGATGGGGACAGATACCGTCTCCTTGAGGCGTTTCACCAGAGAATAGGCCGCCGTGGGCAGCAGCAGGTTTGCCATATCCTTGATGCAGATGACGTCGGCTCCCATCTGCTCCAGTTCCCGGGCCAGTTTTACGAAGTATTCCTCGTCATGGATGGGGGAAATGGTGTAGGACAAGGTAGCCTCTACCATGCCGCCGTACTTCTTGGTGGATCGGATGGCCTGCTCCAGGTTGCGCACGTCGTTGAGTGCATCGAAGATCCGGATGATGTCGATGCCATTCTCAATGCTTTTGGCGCAGAAGGCGTCCACCACGTCGTCGGCGTAGTGTTTGTAGCCCAGGATGTTCTGGCCCCGGAAGAGCATCTGCAGCTTCGTGTGGGGAAGAGCCCTGCGCAGCTGCCGCAGCCGATCCCAGGGATCCTCCTTTAAAAAGCGCATGCATGCGTCGAAAGTGGCACCGCCCCAGCACTCCAGGGACCAGTAGCCGATGGCGTCCAGCACTTCGCAGGCAGGGAGCATATCCTCCAGCCGCATGCGGGTGGCCGCCTGGGATTGGTGGGCGTCCCGGAGGATGGTATCGGTGAGATACAGGGGGGTCTTGGATAAGAATTCCATAGCCATTCTCCTTTACCCGAACAAAGAGATGAGGACGCCCGCGGCAATGGCGGAGCCGATGACACCTGCCACGTTGGGGCCCATGGCGTGCATCAGCAGGAAGTTGCCGGGGTTGGCCTCCT
>CAJKKQ010000027.1 GCA_905200545.1 uncultured Oscillibacter sp. | reverse complement strand
ACTCGAACTTGTTGCCCGTGAAGGCGAAGGGAGAGGTCCGGTTGCGGTCGGTGGTATCCCGGAGGAACCGGGGCAGTACGGGAACTCCCAGCTTCATGCGGGTGCGCTCCGTGCCCTGATAGGGGGCATCCGCCTCAATGGATTTGAGCACCGCGGTAAGCTCGTCGCCCAGGAAGATGGACACCACCGCGGGAGGTGCCTCGTTGGCACCCAGCCGGTGATCGTTGCCGGCGGTGGCCACTGCCGTACGCAGCAGATCCTGATAGTCGTCCACCGCCTGGATCACCGCGCACAAAAACAGCAGGAACTGTGCGTTTTCGTGGGGCGTCTCACCGGGAGAGAGGAGATTGACACCGGTGTCGGTGGACATGGACCAGTTGTTGTGCTTGCCGGAACCGTTGACGCCGGCGAAGGGCTTTTCATGCAGCAGGCACACCATCCCGTGGCGGGCAGCCACCGTCTGCATGATCTCCATGGTCAGCTGGTTGTGATCGGTGGCCAGGTTGGTGGTGGTATAAATAGGAGCCAGCTCGTGCTGGGCGGGGGCCACCTCGTTGTGCTCGGTCTTGGCCAGGATGCCCAGCTTCCACAGTTCCTGATTGAGCTCCTCCATATAAGCCGCTACCCGGGGCTTGATGGTACCGAAGTAATGATCGTCCAACTCCTGTCCCTTGGGGGGACGGGCACCGAAGAGGGTGCGGCCGGTGAAAATCAGGTCGGGGCGGCGCTTGTACAACTCGGCATCCACCAGGAAATACTCCTGCTCGGGACCAACGGAGGTGCGCACGCACTTGACGTCCTCATTGCCGAACAGGTGCAGGATCCGCATAGCCTGACGGTTCAGCGCCTCCATGGAGCGCAGCAGAGGCGTTTTCTTGTCCAAAGCCTCACCGCCGTAAGAGCAGAATGCCGTGGGAATGTAGAGGGTCTTTCCTTTTACAAAGGCATAGGACGTGGGATCCCAGGCGGTATAGCCCCGGGCCTCAAAGGTGGCCCGCAGGCCGCCGGAGGGGAAGGAGGAGGCATCGGGCTCGCCCTTGATGAGCTCCTTGCCGGAGAACTCCAGGATCACCCGGCCGTCAGGGGCGGGAGAAATGAAGCTGTCGTGCTTTTCTGCCGTGATGCCGGTCATGGGCTGGAACCAGTGGGTAAAGTGGGTGGCACCCTTCTCCACCGCCCAGTCCTTCATGGCGGCAGCCACAGCATTTGCCACGGACAAATCCAGCTTTGTTCCCTCATCGATGGTCTTTCTCAAAGAGCGGTAGACATCGGCGGACAGGCGTGCCTTCATCACGCGGTCATCAAATACCATGCTGCCAAAATATTCCGGTATCATCATAACGATTCACCTCACGAAAAAAATAAAAAAACGGCGATGCGCCGGCAGAAGTTCCCTTCCGCGACGTCATCGTCGTTTGATGCGCTTACTATACGCCCAAGACATCCTGCCCGTCAATGGCAGATTTTCCAAAAACAAAAGCAGAGAAAAGGATTTTTTTGTCAGCCCGTTTTGTTGACAAATCGTCCTGTTTGGCTGTATTTTTTTATATAAGAACAAGGATGTTCACTCAGAGGGAGGAGTCTGCCTTTCTCTGGCTGGACATCCTTTTTTCATTCCTCCGAAAGGATGAGATACATGAAACTACTGGAAGGACAAGTGCGTATCCCCTCCGGCTGCGCCGTCTCCGCCGTCATCTCCCGGGAGGGCCGGCGCATGAGCGGCCAGGCCGTCGTTGACAGTATGAAGCCCATGCACGACCGCTCCAACGGTCTGGGCGGCGGCTTTGCCGGCTATGGCATCTACCCGGAATACCGGGACTATTTCGCCTTTCATCTCTTTTTCCAGGATCACAGTACCCGCCGGGCCTGTGAGGCGTTTTTGAAAGAGCGCTTCGACATCGTCCTGGCGGAGGAGATCCCCGTGGAAAAAATGCCTCAGATCACCGATGAGCCGTTGATCTGGCGGTACTTCGCCTCCCCCCTGCGCTCCGCCCTGCGGGCCATGCAGGTGGATGAAAAGGAGTTCGTGGTGCGCACCGTTATGCGCCTCAATACGGAGATCCCCGGGGCGTATGTGTTCTCCTGTGGCAAAAACATGGGCGTTTTCAAGGGCGTGGGCTACCCCGAAGACATCGGCAAGTTCTACCGTCTGGGCGAGTACCGGGGCTACTGCTGGACTGCCCACGGCCGCTATCCCACCAACACCCCGGGCTGGTGGGGCGGCGCCCATCCCTTCGCCCTGCTGGACTATTCCGTAGTCCATAACGGTGAGATCTCCTCCTATGACGCCAACCGCCGCTTCATCGAGATGTTCGGTTATCAGTGCACCCTCCAGACGGACACCGAAGTCCTCACTTACGTGCTGGATTATCTGCTTCGCCGCCAGAAGCTGAGCCTTTCCGAGGCGGCTGCGGTCATGGCCGCTCCCTTCTGGAGCACCATTGCCCGCCGCCCGTCGGAGGAGCGGGAGGTCTTGACGTATCTTCGCACCATGTTCCCCAGTCTGCTGGTAACAGGGCCTTTCTCCATCATCCTGGGCTTCAACGGCGGGCTCATGGCCCTCAACGACCGGCTGAAGCTGCGCAGCATGGTGGTAGGTGAAAAGGAAGACCTGGTGTACATCGCCAGCGAAGAGGCGGCCATCCGGGCCATTGCGCCGGACGCTGAAAATCTCTACTCCCCCATGGGAGGCGAACCCGTGATCGTCCGGGTAAAGGAGGGCGCATACTGATGAAAATCAATGATTTCTACCCGGAGTACGAGGTAGTCCGAAACGACAGCCGCTGTACCCGGTGCCGCATCTGTGAGCAGCAGTGCGCCAACGAGGTACACCGCTACGATGAGGCCCACCATGTGATGCTGGCCGACGAGAGCAAGTGCGTCAACTGCCAGCGCTGTGTCTCCGTCTGCCCCACCCGGGCGCTGAAGATCGTCAAAAGCGACTGCCAGCTGCGGGAAAATGCCAACTGGGACGCTGATACTGTCCGTGAGGTCTACAAACAAGCCGGCTCCGGCGGCGTACTGCTCTCCTCCATGGGAAACCCCAAGCCCCTGCCCATCTACTGGGACAAACTCCTGATCAATGCCTCCCAGGTTACCAATCCCTCCATCGACCCCTTGCGGGAGCCCATGGAAACCCGGGTTTTCCTGGGAAAAAAGCCTACGGATGTAACCCGGGATGTCTGGGGACGTCTGGACTGCACCCTGCCTCCCCAGCTGGAACTGAGCATGCCGGTGATGTTCTCCGCCATGAGCTACGGTTCCATCAGCTACAACGCCCATGCGTGCCTGGCCCGGGCAGCAGAGGCTCTTGGCATCTGCTATAACTCCGGAGAGGGCGGCCTTCACGAGGACTTCTACCGCTATGGTGCCAACACGGTGGTACAGGTGGCCTCCGGCCGCTTCGGCGTTCACAAGGACTATCTGGAAGCCGGCGCCGCCATCGAGATCAAAATGGGCCAGGGCGCCAAGCCCGGCATCGGCGGGCACCTGCCCGGCGCCAAGATCGTGGGAGACGTGTCCCGCACCCGTATGGTGCCGGAGGGTTCCGACGCCATCTCCCCGGCTCCTCACCATGACATCTACTCCATTGAGGATCTGCGCCAGCTGGTGTGCTCCCTGAAAGAGACTACAGAATATAAGAAGCCCATCATCGTCAAGGTAGCCGCCGTCCACAACATCGCCGCTATCGCCAGCGGCATTGCCCGCAGCGGTGCCGATATCATTGCCATCGACGGCTTCCGGGGCGGTACCGGCGCGGCGCCCACCCGCATCCGGGACAACGTGGGCATCCCCATCGAACTGGCTCTGGCCGCCGTGGATCAGCGGCTGCGTGATGAGGGGATCCGCAACCAGGTCTCCATCATCGCCGGAGGCAGCATCCGCTCCTCCGCCGACGTCATCAAGGCAGTGGCTCTGGGAGCCGACGCCTGCTATGTGGCCACCGCCGCCCTGCTGGCACTGGGCTGCCACCTGTGCCGCACCTGCCAGAGCGGCAAGTGCAACTGGGGCATTGCCACCCAGCGTCCGGAACTGGTGGCCCGGCTGGATCCGGATGAGGGCAGCCAGAGGCTCATCAACCTGATGACCGCCTGGAAACATGAGATCAAGGAGTTCATGGGCGGCATGGGCATCAACTCCATCGAGGCTCTGCGGGGCAACCGTCTGATGCTCCGTGGCATTGGCCTCACAGACCGGGAGCTGCGGGTGCTGGGCGTGGCCCACGCCGGAGAATAAGCTGCGGCAGTTGATTTCCCCATTGAAAATACGCGGAGGTATGGTACTATGTTAATCGATGCATCCTCTCTTTCCTATCAGACACTCAACGAAACCGTGCGCAGTGCCGGCGGCGAATGCCGGATCGAGGGCTGCCTGGGCCAGCGCTTCATCGGCGCGGGCCTGTCAAACTGCCGCATCTCCATTGACGGCATCCCCGGCAACGCCCTGGGAGCCTATCTCAACGGTGCCTCCATCCGGGTGGATGGCAACGCCCAGGACGCTGTGGGCGACACCATGAACGCCGGAACCATCGTGGTTCACGGCAACGTAGGAGACGCAGCGGGCTATGCCATGCGGGGCGGCGCCATCTATGTCCGGGGTGATGCCGGATACCGGGCCGGTGTCCACATGAAGGCCTACGGAGACAAACTGCCGGTGATGGTTATCGGCGGACGCACCGGAAGCTTTCTGGGTGAGTATCAGGCCGGCGGCATCATCGTGGTGCTGGGGCTTCACACCAGCCGGCGCCCCATTGTGGGAAATTTCCCCTGCACCGGGATGCACGGCGGGAAAGTTTTCCTCCGCTCCGCCTGTGAGGATGTGATCTTCCCCAGCCAGGTGACCGCCCGCCCAGCCACACCGGAAGACCTGGAAGAGATCCGGCCGGAACTGGAGGAGTTCGGACGCCTCTTCGGGGAAAATCCAGAGGAGCTTCTGGACGCTCCGTTTACGGTGGTCACACCGGATTCCAGCACCCCTTACCGGCAGATGTATGTTGCAAATTGATAAACAGAAAGCAGGTAGCGCCATGAAGTACACAGCCCAAGAGGTCATACAGTACGTGGAGGAGGAGAACGTGAAGTTCATCCGCCTGGCGTTCTGCGACGTCTACGGACGGCAGAAGAATATCTCCATCATGCCTGGGGAACTCCGGCGGGCTTTCACCAGCGGCATGGCCTTTGACGCCTCGGCCATCGCCGGCTTTGGCGGCGAAGTGCGCTCGGATCTATTCCTAAGACCGGATCCCTCCACGCTCTCAGAGCTGCCCTGGCGGCCGGAAAACGGCAAGGTGGTGCGCATGTTCTGCGACATCACCCGGCCGGACGGCTCTGTGTTTGAAGCCGACACCCGCCATGTCCTCAAGACCGCTGTGGCGGATGCCCGGGCGGCGGGGTATGCATTTTCTTTTGGTGCGGAAATGGAATTCTACCTTTTCAAAACAGACGAAAACGGCGAACCCACCAGTGAACCCTACGATCACGCGGGTTATATGGACATCGCTCCTGCTGACAGAGGGGAGAACGTACGCCGGGAGGTCTGCCTCACGCTGGAGCAGATGGGAATCCGCCCGGAGAGCTCCCACCATGAGGAGGGACCCGGTCAAAACGAGATTGATTTCCGCTACTCTGATCCCCTGACTGCGGCTGACAATGCGGTCACCTTCCGCTCTGTGGTACAGACCATTGCCGCCCGCAGCGGCCTCTGGGCGGACTTCTCTCCCAAGCCCCTCACCGGCGCTCCGGGGAGCGGACTGCACATCAATCTGTCCGTCCACAGCGGCACCGGCGCTGAGCCCATGTCCGCCGTCATCGCGGGGCTGTTGGAACACGCCTATGACATGACTGCGTTTCTCAATCCCTGCCCGGAATCCTACCTTCGCCTTGGCAGCAGCAAGGCCCCCGGCTATATCACCTGGTCGTCTCAGAACCGTTCCCAGCTGATCCGCGTCCCCGCTGCCGAGGGGGAGTATCGCCGGGTGGAGCTGCGCTCCCCAGACCCCACCGCCAATCCCTATATTGCCTTTGCCCTGCTGATCTACGCCGGACTGGACGGCATCCGCCGGAACCGGCTGCTTCCCCCCAGTGCGGACTTTAATCTGTACGAGGCATCGCCAGAGCTGTTGGCGACCTTCCGCCGCCTGCCTATCTCTTTGGATGAGGCCCGGGAAGCTGCCGCTGCCAGTGGCTTTATCCGGGAGCATCTGCCGTCTGTGATCCTGTCAGCTTACAGCAAAGCCTGAGAGCCGTTTTCAGCCTCTGACCGGAAGGAGGGAGCCCATGGTATTCCAAGAACGCACATACAGTGTCCTCCTGGTATCCGCGGGGGAGAAGTTTGCCCAGACGGTCATGGGACTACTGCCTCCCTCTCTCTACTGGCCGGTGACGGTGGTAAAAAGCACCGGGGAGGCACGCCGGGCCATGATGGGCAAGCAGTACGACATGGTGCTCATCAATGCGCCGCTGCCTGACGACTTCGGCGTGCAGCTGGCCATTGATGTGTGTGCCCGCAGCGATGCCGTGGCGCTTCTGTTTGTGCGCAACGAGCTCTTTCAGGAGGTCTATGACAAGGTGACGGAGCACGGGGTTCTCACCCTCTCCAAACCCACCTCCACCCAGATGGTCACGCACTCGCTGCAGGTCCTCTGTGCCGTCCGGGAACGGCTGCGGCGTCTGGGCGAAAAGCAGGCCTCTGTGGATGAAAAGATCCAGGAGATCCGTCTGGTAAACCGGGCCAAGTGGACGCTGATCCAGTGTCTGGGCATGTCCGAGGAGGAAGCCCACCGCTACATCGAAAAGCAGGCCATGGATAACCGGATCTCCCGGCGGGAGGTGGCCAAGCGGGTGCTGACCACCTACAATGCCGATCCCCAGCCCTGAACGCAGCCCCTGCGACCGGGTTTTGCCATGTCAGAGATTTCTGCTTTTGAACGTGAAAAAACGAGGGAACACTTTTGTGTGTTCCCTCGTTTTTCATAGATCCCCTGCGGTTAGCTTCCCGGTCAACCCAGGGGGATCTTGGCCTCCCCCAGAGGAAATCGTCCGCCCGGGACAGGTCCGCGGGGTATCGAAGGCATGGAACCCGGACCAGAGGCCATTCTCCTCCCACATCCTGTACTTGTTTGCCGCCTGATTCTTTGTATCGGTGATCTCGTCCGTTGGTATCCTCTCCTTCCCACGGTACCGTTCACTGATAAAACGATACCCCCTGCACATCTGTCAGCGGGAGAAAAAACCGCCGGGAAATAATCCCGGCGGTTTTGACGGTATTGGGTTTTCAGCCCTCTTCGGCGATCTTACGACCCATGAGCACACCCATGATGGAGGCCATCATGAGGCCCCGGGTCCAGCCGGAGCTGTCACCCAGGCAGTGGAGGCCTTGGAGGCTGGTGTTGAAATCGGTGTCCATTTTCACCCGGTTGGAGTAGAACTTCAGCTCAGGAGAATACAGCAGGGTCTCCTGGGCAGCAAAGCCCGGCACCACATAGTCCATGGCCTGGATGAAGTTGATGATATTGGTCATAGCCCGGTAAGGCATGGCAGCGGTAATGTCGCCGGCCACAGCGTCCGGCAGGGTGGGCCGCAGGTTGGACTGGGACAGCTCCTTCTGCCAGGTGCGCTTGCCGTCCAGGATGTCCCCGAACCGCTGCACCAGAATCTGCCCGTTGGCCAGCATGTTGGTGAGCTCGCCCACCTTCTGGGCGTAGGCAATGGGCTGGTTGAAGGGGATGGAGAAGTTGTGGGAGCAGAGGATGGAGAGATTGGTGTTGTCGCTCTTGAGATCCTTGTAGGAGTGGCCGTTCACCACCGCCAGGTCGTTGTCGTAGTTCTCCTGGCTGACAAAGCCGCCGGGATTCTGGCAGAAGGTGCGGACCTTGTTCTTGAAGGGCTTGGGATAGCCCACCAGCTTGGATTCGTAGAGCACCCGGTTGACGGTCTCCATGACCTCGTTGCGCACCTCCACCCGGACGCCGATATCCACGGTGCCGGGAGCATGGGCGATACCGTGCTCGGCGCACAGCTTCTCCAGCCAGTCGGCACCCCGGCGGCCGGTGGCCACCACGGTGTGCTTGGCATAGATCTCCAGATCGGTCTTGCCGTTGGAGACGGCCACACCCTTGCACACATCATTTTCCAGGATGATGTTGCTGCACTCGTAGCCAAAATACATCTCCACGCCGTTTTCCTGGAGGTAGCGCTCAATGGCCAGGTAAATGGCCTGGGCCTTCTCAGTGCCCATGTGGCGGATGGGGCAATCCACCAGCTTGAGGCCCGCCTGGATAGCCCGCTTGCGGATCTCCTTGCGCTCCTCCTCATGCTCCAGGCCCTCGATGTGGGTGTCGGCACCGAACTCCAGGTAGATCTGGTCGGCATAGTTGATGGTCTCCTGGGCCAGCTCCGGTCCGATGAGGTTGGGCAGATCGCCGCCCACCTCATAACTCAAAGACAGCTTGCCGTCGGAGAACGCACCGGCACCGGAGAACCCGGTGGTAATGTGGCAGTAGGGCTTGCAGTTCATGCACTTGCGGGTCTTGTCCTTAGGGCAGTGGCGTTTTTCCACAGGCTGGCCCTTTTCCACCATGATAATCTTCTGATGGCTGCCTTTCTTGATCATCTCCAGGGCGGTAAAAATTCCGGCAGGGCCGGCACCGACGATCACAACATCTGCATTCATTGTTTGATTCTCCTTATGTTCAGCTTACTTGGCCGATAATTCCACCGCATGGCGCACCAGGGAAAGAGGCGGCACTGCCTGCGGGAGCTTCATATGAAATACCATTTGCGGGGTCCGGGGCTCCTGCAGCGGCTCCCCGGTCTCGTCCGTCATCTCCGGCACAGTCATGGCAAAGGGACGGGTATCCGGGCCCACCACCTCCACCGTGTCGCCGGTGCGGAATTTGTTGCGCAGGGACAGCGTGGCATTGCCCTCTTTGTCACACGCCGTCACAAGGGCCACCACCTGCCACTCCCGCAGATAGCGGGAGGTAGCGTAGTACTGCCCCGGCTGGCCGTAATAGAATCCGGTGGCATAGGGCCGGTGGCTCACATGCTCCACCTCGTCCCGCCAGACAGGATCCACAGGCCGCCCGGCGGCGGCATCGTCCAGGCAATGGCGGTAGGCGCCGGTGACGATGGCCGCGTAGTAGGCGGATTTGGCCCGCCCCTCAATCTTCAAGCTGGAGAGCCCCACGTCAATGAGATCTCCCAGATGATCGATCATGCACATGTCCCGGGAGTTCATGATATAAGTGCCCTGTTCATCCTCAAATACCGGGAAATACTCTCCGGGACGTTTTTCCTCCATCAGGGCATACTGGTAGCGGCAGGGCTGGGCACAGGCCCCCCGGCTGGAATCCCGGCCGGTCATATAGTTGGAGAGGAGGCACCGTCCCGAATAGCTGACACACATGGCGCCATGGACGAAGGCCTCGATCTCCAGCTCCGCCGGATTCTTCTCCCGGATGGTGCGGATCTCCTCCAGGCTCACCTCCCGGGCCAGAATCACCCGGGTAGCCCCCAGATCATACCAGGCCCGGGCAGTCTCATAGTTGCAGATACTGGCCTGGGTGGAAATGTGCCGCTGGCAGCGGGGGGCATACTTTCCGGCCAGGGTAAAGGCTCCCAGATCCGCCACGATGAGGGCGTCCACTCCCGCGTCGCTCAGCAGCTCCAGATGTTCCGGCAGTGCCGCCACCTCGTCGTTGCGCGGCATGGTGTTGACGGTGCAGTGCACCCGGACGCCCCGCTCATGGGCATAGGCAACAGCCCGACGCAATTCCTCCGAGGTGAAATTCCCGGCAAAAGCCCGCATGCCGAAGCTGGTGCCCGCCAGATACACGGCATCCGCCCCGTAGGCCACGGCCATTTTCAACCGCTCCATGTCTCCTGCCGGAGCCAGAAGCTCCGGCTTGTTTCGTTTATCCTGCATAGTCTCCACTGTTCAAGAACGCGTTGTGTTCCGCCAGGGTGGAGGAGAAGTGATGCTTCCCATCCTTGCCCAGCGCATAGTAATAGTAGTCGGTATCTGCCGGATTCAGTGCGGCGTCAATGGCCGCAGTGCCGGGATTGGCGATGGGCGTAGGCGGCAGCCCCTTATAGAGATAGAGGTTGTAGGGAGAATCCGTCTCCTTGTCAGCGTTGGTGATGGCGCCCTCATGATCCGGCAGGGCATAGAGCAGCGACGCGTCGATCTGCAGCAGTCCGGCAGTCTCATAGGAGGGGTTGTTCAAACGGTTGTAAATCACGGAGGCGATGGTAGCCTGGTCTGTACCGTCCGTCTCTTTCTCGATGAGGGAGGCAATGGTGATGATCTCCTGCAGGCTGTATTCGGAAGACTCCACCTCATCCACACGCTCCTGGGTCATCTTGTCGGCAAAGTTGGCCAGCAAACGGTTCAACGCGGAGGACGCCTTCTCCGGCACATAGAAATCATAGGTGTCCGGGAAGAGGTATCCCTCCAGGCGGCTGATATCCTGGGAGTCGTTGTCAATGAAGTCGTAATCAAAGGTAGCCGTCTGGGCCGCCTCCGTCAGCTCTTCCTCTGTCGCCACGCCGTTTTTGGCCAGCAGGGCAATGGTCTGCTGCACGGTGTAGCCCTCGGGAATGGTGATACGCACGGTATTGTCGGAATTCAGGTTGCCGGAGGAGCTGTGCATCCCCACGATCAACGCGCGGTAGTCCATATCCGTGTTGAGCTCATAGGTGCCGATGCCCACCTTTTCATCCGCGTTGGCCACGAAGGCAAACAGGCGGAAGAACCACTTGTACTTGATGAGGCCAGCATCCTGCAGCTTATCGGCAATGTCACCCATATCGTCGTCGGCAGAGATCTCCACCGTGACTTCCGTAATGGGGCCGCTGTTGAAGGCGCAGAGATCGCAGATCAAAAGCCAGCCCACACCCGCCAGAATGGCGGAGATAATCAAAACCACCAGAATATACACCACAGGATTGATCCGCCGGCGCCGGCGCTTCCGGGCGTGGCGGTGCTCCTCCTGCTGGCTGCGGCGCACCTGCTGGGCGTCCCAGCTGGCGGTATCGCCTTTTTTGAATTCATCCATTTTCATATACCTCCATGTGATGCCGGTTCATGTCTCGTTTCGTGCCTCCAGCGGCCCGATTCATCCCATTTTCCCGCCGACCGGGCTTTTTTTCCGGTGGTCAGGCTCCCTGCGGGCATCCGGCGCATAGAATGGTCTCAAAGCGAGGTGACAACAATGTGCTTTAACAACGGAAACAACAACTGTTCCTGCCTGTGGCTCATCCTCATCGTCATCGTCCTGTGCTGCTGCTGCGGCGGCTCCTGGGGCGGCAGCAACTGCGGCGGGAACTGCGGCTGCGGCGGAAGCTGCGGCTGCAACGACAACTGCAACTCCTGCTGCTAAAGGCACATGGGGGACGCGCCGGCGTCCCCTTTTGCCCCTTTTGCAAAAGGACGTGCCTTACAGGATCGGCTCCACGGCTGCCAATACCTGGTCATGGATCTCCTCCATGCTCCGGGGCTCTTCCCCGCAGGCGCAGGAAATCACCGTCCAGCCGCAAAGGCGGGCCACCTCACCGGCATTTTCCCGGCACTGGCGCAGATACGCCACATCCTGTTCGTGGATGTCCGCGTGGGTACCGGTGGCCTTCTCCCGGCGGCGCATCATCCGCTGGGCAATCTCTGTGGGCATGTCCAGATAGATCACCAGATCCGGCTTTGGAAGTTCCAGCAGCCGGTATTCCAAATGAAAGAGCCAGTCCAGGTAGGCCTTCCGCTCCTCCGGCGGAAGCTTGGATGCCTGATGCACGGCGTTGGACGTGGTATAGCGGTCCGCCACTACCACACCGCCGGCGGTATAAAAGCCGCCCCAGTCCTGCTTAAAAGAGGCATAGCGGTCCATCGCATAGAACATGGACGCCGCATAGGCGTTCACATCCCCGGGATGGCTGCCCAGCTTTCCGTCCAGGTACTCCTGCACCATAGCGGCGGAGGGCTTTCCGTACCGGGGAAAGTCGATCTCTCTCCAGGGGATCCCCCGCGCTGCCAGGGACTTGCATAAAAGCCCTGCCTGGGTAGCTTTTCCGGAACCGTCGGTTCCTTCCAATACAATCAGTTTTCCACTCATCTGTGCCGTTTCTCCTGTTTCACATGCACCAAAAACAGCGGCAGCTTCATCATACGGCCGATGCGGCGGGGTTCCTTGCACAGGCGGTAGAACCACTCCAGTCCGTGATCGGACCAGAACTTGGGAGCCCGGGCCACCACACCGGCGAAGACATCCAGGCTGCCGCCCAGGCCGCACAGCAGATGCGCTCCTGTGGCAGAGCCGTTCTTTGCCATCCAAAGCTCCTGCTTGGGAGCGCCCAGGCACACAAACACCACATCCGCGCCGCTTTGACGGATGGCCTCCACCACCGGTCCGTCCTCTTTGAAGTACCCGTCGTGGGTACCGGCGATCCGCAGCCCCGGATAGCGCTGGGTCAACCGCTGTCCGGCCAGCTCCGCCACACCGGGTTTGGCCCCCAGCAGATAAAGGGACTTGCCCTGCTGGGCCATTTTACCCATCAACCCGGCAGCAAATTCAATACCGGGCGTTTTCTCTTTCAACGGCGTTCCCAGCATGGCCGCGCCCTTGACGACGCCGACACCGTCCGGCAGCACCAGATCCGCACCATTTACGGCATCTCTGGCGGCGGGGTTCTCCCGGCAGACCTCCACGATCTCCGGATTGGGAGTCACCACATAATGGGTACCCTCCCTGCATACCAGCTCCATCCCCCGGGCCACAGCCTCATCCAAAGTCAGATTGTCAAAGCCGACGCCCAGTACGTCCACACGCATGGAATCACCTCATTCACATACTCATACATTGTAGGATTATAACACAAGGCCGTCTCTTTGTCCAATCCCAAAACTGTCCCGGCATCATGCTCCTCCGGAATCAGCATTTTCCCGGAGCGGTCTTCGGGGTTTTGTGGCGCTCCGGAAGCTGGGCCATCACAACAGCCACCAGCATCAGCACGCAGCCGAAATACTCCTTGCCGCTCATGCGCTCTCCCAAAATCACCGCCCCTGCCAGAGCACCGAACACAGACTCCAGGCTCAGCAGAAGGGACACCACCGTGGGGTTGGAGCCTTTCTGGGCCAGGATCTGGAGGGTATATCCCACGGCGCTGGAAAACACGCCCACATACAGCACCTGGGGCAGGCACGCCGTCAGCCCCTCCCAGCTGGGGGACTCAAAAAAGAGCATCCCCAGGGCGCTCCAGGCGGCCGCCACATAGAACTGGATGCAGGAAAGGGCGATTCCGTCCGTCCGCTGGGTGAAATAGTCGATCACCAGAATGTGAACCGTAAAGCAAAATGCGCAGATGAGCACGAAGAAGTCCCCGGCAGTGATGCTGAATCCCTCTTTGACACAGATGCAGTACAAGCCCACCACGGCCACCGCCACGCTCAGCCACACCAGGGGCCGAACCCGCTTGTGGAAGAACAGCCCGCAGATCGGCACCAGCACGATATAAAGAGCGGTAATGAAGCTGGCTTTGCCGGCGGAAGTCCCGCTGATGCCCAGCTGCTGGAAGTTGGATGCCACTGCCAGCGCCGTACCGCAGCACACGCCGCCGATCAGCAGCATCCGGCGGCTGCCGGGGGTCTGCGGCACACTGGTATCGGCTGCCTTGCGGCGAAACGCCCACACCACCACCGTCAGCGCCAAAGCCGCGATGATAGACCGGGCGGCATTGAAGGTAAAGGGCTCTAGGTACTCTGCCCCCACACTCTGGGCCACGAAGGCAGTGCCCCAGATCAGCGCGGCCAATACCGGAAATACGTTTTGACGGATCCGTTCCATAACTCTTGCTCCCTGCTTTGTTCCATGGTATACTTTTTGGAAGATTTCCGCCGTCTGAACCTCTTTGCCAGACGGCAACAACAAGCTATTATTGTAGCACTGAGGTGACGAAATGGCAAGGCTTTCCCGGGATTTCTACCTGGGCGATACGGTAAAAATCACCCAGGCTCTGCTGGGCAAATATCTGGTCCGCCGTCTGGGGGAAAACACACTGGTGTGCCGCATCACCGAGGCGGAAGCCTATGTGGGCCGGTGCGACAAAGCCTGCCACGCCTACGGCGGCCGCCGGACGGAACGGACGGAGGTCATGTTCGGCCCGCCGGGTCACGCGTATATCTATCTCATCTACGGGATGCATCACTGTCTGAATCTGGTGACCGAGCCGGAGGGAGAACCCTCGGCGGTGCTGATCCGGGGCGGAGAGCCTGTTTGGGGGGAAGTGGAAATGCGCCGGGCACGCTTCGGCTCACCGGGCAACCCAATGACGGCTTATCAGAAAAAGAACTTTCTCAACGGGCCGGGGAAACTCTGTCAAGCCCTGTCCCTGACCCGGGCGGAGAATGGGCTGGATCTCACCGGGGATACGCTGTTTGTCTGCGAGAGCCCCTTGGATCTGGGCCTTCCCGCTCTCGCCCCGGCACGGGAGCGGATTTGCTGCGGCCCCCGGATCGGGGTGGACTACGCAGAAGAGGCCAGGGAGTTTCCCTGGCGCTTCTGGCTGGAAAAGGAGGGATAAGCCTTGTTGTTTTTCGATCTGGATGGAACCCTCATCGACTCCAACAGTGTCTGGAAAGAGGTTGACCGCACATTTTTGGAACGCCGGGGCCTCCCCTACACCAAGGAGTATTACCAGGGAGTGGCCCACACCATCTTCCCCCTGGCTGCCAAATTCACCAAGGAGTTCTGCCATCTGCCGGAGTCCTGCGAGGAGATCATGGCGGAGTGGATGGACCTTGCCAAGGACGCTTACGCCCATGTAACGGTAAAGCCCGGCGTCCGGGCGTACCTGAAACAGTGCAAGGCGGAAGGGCGCCGCATGGCGGTGGTGACCTCCAGCATCCCCGTCCACTGCAATACGGCGCTGGAGCACCTGGATCTTGCCAAGTACTTTGAGCGCATCACCTTTGCCCAGTCCCTGGGGCTGGAGAAAAAAGGGCCGGAGATCTGGCTCCGGGCAGCGGCGGACGCCGGCGTGGAACCGGAGACATGCACCATGTTTGATGACAGCATTGCCGCCTGCCGGGGAGCCCGGCTGGCCCGGATGCGGACGGTGGGGGTTTACGACAGCTTCTTTGCCGCCGACGAACGGGAGATGCGCAGCTTCTGCGATGTGTACATCAAGAGCTTCGAGGAACTTTTGTACCTCCCCGTCCAAAAGGAGTGCCGCACATGACAGGCGATTCCATGGCTGCCGCCCTGCTGCTGACCCGGCAGGCGGAAACCCCTTTGTCAGAGATTCAATTTCACGCACAGACCGCCGCGGGGCTGGATCTTTCGAATCTGGAGCTGCGCCAGGCCTTCTTTCAATCCTGCCGCTTTTCAGACTGCGATCTCAGCTGCGCCGCATTCTATGGCTGCCGGTTTACGGACTGCCTCTTTGAGCGCTGCCGCTTTGGCCGCAGCTACTGGCAGGACACAATCCTATCGGGCTGCAAAGCCGACGGCGGGGATTTCCGCAAAGCCCGCCTGAAGCACTGCACCCTGGAGGGAACACTGCTGCGCTACGCCAACTTCACCGCTTCCACCTGGGACCGCACCTCTCTGACGGGATGCAGTCTCCAGGAAGCCATCCTGGCAGAGGCTCACATCACCCGCACTCTCTTCCATGACGCGGATCTTACCGAAGCCAGCTTCTTCCACACGCCCCTGGCGGACACGGATCTCTCCGGCTGTACCTTGGACGGGCTCGTTCTCTCCCAAACCTGCGGAGAGCTCAAGGGCGCCGTGATTTCCGCCGCCCAAGCCGCCGTAGTGGCCCGGATTTTGGGCATTCAGGTGATTTGAAGCCTCTCAAATGCCCCATTGAGCCATTGAATCAGGAAATTCCGAAGAATTTCCTGATTTTTCTTGCCATTTTTTCTAAAATATGATAGAGTTCTTTCAGTCGCCTTTGGCGGCTGTTTTTATGAGAGCGGACACGCTTTCAAATTCCATTCAAAGGATCTGAAACGTTTGGATAACCAGAAGATGTATGAGCAGCTGGGCATCAGCCGGGCTGTCTATGAATACGGCGAGGCCGTGCTGCGGGATCTGCGGCAGCGGTTCGACGCCATCGACGCCGTGGCGGAGTACAACCAGGGCAAGGTCATTTACGCCATGCAGAAAAACCGGGTGAACGCCACCCACTTTGCCGCCACCACCGGCTACGGCTACGACGATGAGGGCCGGGACAATCTGGAACGGGTCTATGCCGACGTTTTCCATACGGAGGCCGCCCTGGTGCGCCCCCAGATCACCTGCGGCACCCACGCCCTGACGGTGGCGCTCTCAGCCAACCTCCTGCCGGGAGACGAGCTGCTCTCTCCCGTGGGTGCCCCCTATGACACCTTGGAGGAAGTCATCGGGATCCGTCCTTCCAAGTGCTCCTTGATGGAGTACGGCGTCACCTACGCCCAGGCGGATCTGAAATCCGACGGAACCTTTGACTACGACGCCATCCGGGAAAAGATCAACGACCGCACCAAGCTCATCACCATCCAGCGCTCCAAGGGCTACGCCACCCGCCCCTCCTTCTCCGTAGCCCAGATTGGGGAACTCATCGCCTTCTGCAAGGGTATTAAGCCCGACGTAAAGGTGATGGTGGACAACTGCTACGGCGAGTTCGTGGAGTTAATGGAACCCTCCGATGTGGGAGCCGACATGGTGGTGGGCAGCCTCATCAAAAACCCCGGCGGCGGCCTTGCTCCCATCGGCGGCTACATCTGCGGCACCAAGGAATGCGTGGAGCGGTGCGCCTACCGACTCTCCGCCCCGGGCCTGGGCCAGGAGGTAGGCGCCAACCTGGGCCTCATGCCCGCCTTCTATCAGGGTCTGTTCCTCTCCCCCACCGTCACTGCCGGAGCCCTGAAGGGCGCGGTGTTTGCCGCCAATGTCTATGAAAAGCTTGGCTTTGCTTGCGTGCCCACCGCCGCCGAGGACCGCCACGACATCATCCAGGCGGTGACATTGGGCAGCCCCGAGGCTATGGTTGCCTTCTGCCGGGGCATCCAGGCCGCCGCCCCGGTGGACAGCTATGTGACACCGGAGCCCTGGGCCATGCCCGGCTACGATTCCGATGTCATCATGGCGGCAGGCGCCTTCGTCCAGGGCAGTTCCATCGAGCTCTCCGCCGACGGCCCCATCCGCCCCCCCTATGCCGTCTACTTCCAGGGCGGTCTCACCTGGTACCACGCCAAGCTGGGCATCCTCATGAGCTTGCAGAAGCTGGTAGAGGCGGGTCTTGTCCGTCTGCCGGAATAACTTCACACAGCATTTTGTAGCCGCACCGGAGCATGATCTCCGGTGCGGTTTTTTTAGCGTCTCCGCATATTGGGAAAACAAAGCGGGCCCCACATCCCCAAAAGGTGCAGGTCCCGCTGTTTGGCTCATGCCTTCTTCCGGCTCATTGGAGCCGTTCCCCGGCATACAGCCGATCAAAAGCCTCCGTGCGCCGCAGGATCCGGTGATAGGCCGGCCTATCCGGCGGCGCCTGGGTCACGGCTTCCAGCAGCCCTCTGCGGAGCATCTCCTCCATCCGCAGGGCCACCCAGGCATCTCCGATGCCCAGCTGATAGCCCAGCACCCGGCCGATCAGCTGTCCCTGGTGGAACTCCCGCTCCGCCGCTGCGATCTCCTGTCCAATGAACCCGTCGTAAAAGTTCACAGGCACACCCATCAGCTGCCCATTGACCACCGCTCGCAGCGATGCGTTTTTCCTGCGCAGCTCCCGCCAGCAGTTGGCGAAAAAGCGCCGCTGTGCCGGGGACGGCGTACGCGCTGCCGTCACCAGACGGCCCCACTCACCGGGACTCACCTCCCCCCAGCCAAGCCGGTGAACCATAACTCCATCCGGACGCTCCTCCCACTGGGGAAGCTCCACCAGGGAGATCGGCCCGGCGCTCCCGGCAGATTGGAGCCGTTCCAGCAGGAAGCACGCGCCGCAGAGCTCATCGCTCTGCTGGCTGTACCACACCCGCACCGTCTCTCCTGCAGCGGAGCGGGTGACAACATCGTCCAGCGCCGCCCGGGTTTCCTCCCATTCCTTTTTGGTCTGCTTTCGGGCCTCCTCTGCGTTCCAAGAAGCCCGGATCAATGCCTCCAGCGCCTGCTGCCGCAGTGGGCCCGGCGTCTCCTCGGAGATGTCCCCCATACTCAAGGCCAGGTCCAGGCAGTAAATGTCCCCGGCATTGCCGCCCATGGGGACAGCCTCCTCCCACTCCCGGCGGGACCGCTCCTCCGCCCGGCGCTTCGCCTCCCGAAGTTCCCGCTTGGACACCGGCCGCCCATCTGTACTGCCCACCACCACACCAAAGGCCGACCTGTGCCAGGGACCCTCCCCATAGTGCTGAGCCACCCGCAGGCTTCCCCGGGCGCTGGCCCCGAATACCACCTCTACCATAGCCGTATCCTTTCTCAGCCGTCCAGTTCTTCCAGACGGTCTGTGATCTCATCCGCCAGGTCTTCCAGTTCCTCGTGGGCGTCGCCCCAGGTCTCGTATTCCTCGCTGTTCATGTCGGACGGCTCCTCCTCGTCCAGCTGGGCGATGCGCTCCCGGACCTGTCGGAGGGCTTCCTTCAACTGCTCCCGGTTCATCGTCTCCAACTCCGGCTCTTCCTGATAGCCGGAAAAATCAATGATCTCCGCCATAGGGGTACTCCTTTCCGCTTCCTGTGTTTTTCGATCCGCACTCAGCGCTTGCTTTGGGAAAACGCAAATGCCTCCCCAATCCAGTCCATCAGTTCCTGATCCGCCTGCTCCTCCCGGGAGAACACCACATGGTGCGTCCAGCGGCCGGGATAGGGCTCCACCGCTACCGCCACCCGGGGGGATTCCAGCCGACGGGAAAGGCCGAAGGTCACCAGGATGCAATGCTCCGGCCACGCCTTCCGTCGCCGCAGGGGCAGCGACACAGCGGCAAAGAGATGCCGCCCGTAGAAGCTGATCTGGGTCTTCTGCACCTTAACGGAGGCCTCAGGAAACTGTTCCTCCATCCGCGCCTCCAGGCACTGATAGAGCGTCAGTTCCCGGGGCTTCCCGTCAAAGTAAAACAATAGGTCTGACGTATAATGCTCCGGAAATTCCACGACCGTCACCCCTCTTTCCCGTCTCTATCCAGTCTCAGCTCTCAGCGGGCCCGCAGCTCCCAGAAAGCCACAGCGCTGGCCGCCGCCACATTCAGTGAATCCACCCCGTGAGCCATGGGGATCCGCACGGTGTAGTCGCATCCGGCGATGGTGTGGTCTGCCAGGCCGTTCCCCTCTGTTCCCAGGACAATGGCCAGTTTGTCCGCCGCCCGGAGGCGGGGATCGTCGATGGAGAGGGAATCCTCCCGCAGCGCCATGGCGGCGGTTTGGAACCCCAGCTTCCCCAGCCGCTCCAGTCCCGGGTGGGGCCATTGCTCCGGCGCATCGCCGATACGGGTCCAAGGGACTTGAAACACTGTCCCCATACTCACCCGCGCCGCCCGCCGGTACAGGGGGTCGCAGCAGGTAGGCGTCACCAGCACCGCGTCAATCCCCAGCGCCGCGGCGGAGCGGAAGGCCGCACCCACATTGGTGGGATCCACGATTCCCTCCAGCACCGCCACCCGGCGAGCTCCGGCGCACAATCCCTCTACAGTGGGCAGGGGCGGGCGCCGCATAGCGCACAGGACCCCCCGGGTCAGTTCATAGCCCGTGAGACCTGCCAGCACCTCCCGCGGCGCCGTATAGACTGGGATCTCATCGCCGCAGCGGGCAATGATGGTGCTGCCCTGCCCCGCAATGTGCTTACGCTCCATCAGCAAGGCCACCGGCTCATAACCGCCGTCCAGGGCCCGTTCAATGACCTTGGGACTCTCGGCAATAAAGATTCCCTTCTCCTGTTCCTTCCGGCAGCGCAGCTGCGCCTCCGTCAGCCGAGCAAATAGATCCAGCTGCGGTGATGTGATATCCTTCACCTCAATGATATTGGGCAATGTGTCTCCTCCTCACTTGTGCTCTGCCGTCTCCGGCTTCTCTTTGGGAAGCCGCACATTCACCAGCACCAGCTCCAGGCCCAGCAGCATGATGTGGGGGGTAAATTTCTCCAGCGGCTCAAACAGCAGGGCCAGTGCCAGGATCACACGCAAGAAGGCCTCCGCGCCGGTCAGCAGGGCACTCTCCCGCCGGTATGCCCGGCGCAGGGCCTCGTTGATGGTCTCAGCCGCTTTCCGCAGGCCCAAGAGCCCCCAGGTGATCCCCATGATTCCCACGGCCCCGCTGCCCTCGCACAAAAAAGCGGCACCCATCACGATCAAGATCACATCTTGTCCCAGCTCCGGGGCCCGTGACTCCAAAAATGCCTGAGCGCGCAGATAGGAAATCCCATGAAGCAAACCGGTAAACAGCATGGCGCCTCCCAGCAAGTACGGCAGCACACCCGCCACATGCCCCGGTGCCACGATACAAGCCACGCCGATCAGCGGCAGAAGAAACCGGAGATACCGATCCATGGATTTCATATCTCTCTCCCTTTTTTCCATACTGGGCTGCCAAGCAGGCAGCCTCTCTTGCAGTATAAAGTCTGGAGACAAGTTTGTAAACCACTTTCCCTGCCCGTCACGCCCACCGGACCTTGGGGCTTTCGCTCTTTTGTTCTCTTTTTCCCTCCCGGCCCTTGTTCCCCGGGCGATGGGCCGCTATAATAAACACACAGACCGCCCACAGGATGCGGCTATACCGAAAGACAGCAGGGGGAGGCTTTCATGCACGCACTTTCCGGAGCAAAGGAATTTGGGGCGCTGTTTCTGCGCCGGTGGCGAAATGCCTTCTCCACCATCTTGTTTTATATCGTCCAGTTTTTGCTGGTGGTCTGGATTTTCGGCACCAGCTATGCCATGGTGGTCTCCTGCTCCACCACCATGTTCCAGCTGCGGCGAAAAGAGCCCAACCGGATGGAGGACTATGTGGCCACATGCGCCATGTCCCTGCTTTTGTGCCTGCTGGCTTTCGCGGCCGGGCTGAATGTGTGGCTGTGCGCCGCGCTGAACTTTGCCGTTCCTTTTTTCCTGGTACTATGGCGGTGCAGCCAATTTACTCCCAAAGGGCACCTGGGCTATGCCATGACCTTTGTCTTTCTGGAACTGCGCCCCCCCACCCTGGAACAGCTCCCCACCCAGCTGGCGGCAGTGGCCTTTTGCTGCGTTTTGCTGGTGGCGGCCCTCATCATCAACGCCAGAGTACAGCACATTTCCTCCGATCCCGCGGAGCAAATCACCCGGAGCCTTCTGCGTCTGGCCCAGCTGCTGGACGACCTGGCCGCCGGGGGAGACGCCCGGGCCGCCGGGCGGGAGCTCTACGAGCTGACCCGGGGGTTCCACCGTATGGGATACGACCGGCGGCATCTTCTGGAACTTCCGGACCGGCAGAAGCGGTTCTATCACCTCTTCGCGCTGCTCTTTCAGCGAGCCTCTTACCTGATCACCGACCAGGAGGCATGGAAGCGCGCCCGGGAGACCCCCGGCTTCTCCCAGACCATGTATACCCTGGCGGAGCTGGTGCGTCAGCTCCAGCAGGCTGAAGATCCCGCGTCCCGGCAGCAGCTGTCCGGAAAGATTCAGGCTCTGCTGGATCACACGGACCTGCCCCAGGGACGGCTGCGGATCTTCTATCGCAGCGTGCTGCACACGCTTTTGATCCTGTGCCGGGAATCCCTCCACCCCCGCCACGGGGTCTCCTGGCATCAGGTGCCCTGGTCCGCGGTCTGGCAGGATCTGCTCCATCGCCTCTCACCCAAGCGGTTTGAGCTGCGCTTTGCCCTGCGCTTGGCAGTGGTGATGACTGTAAGCTGTACCATCAGCTACCTATGGGAATTTGAGCACACCTACTGGTTCCCCCTCCATGCCTATCTGCTGCTCCAGCCCAGCTATGAGGAGAGCGCCCACCGGATGGTCACCCGCCCTGTGGGCACCGCCATCGGCTGTGTGCTGGTGCATCTGGTCTATCCGTATCTGCCGGGTCTTCCGGGTGTGTTTTTGTTCTCCCTGGTGATGATCTCCCTGATGTACTGCTGTACACCCGGTACCTGGGTCCACCCCATCTTCTCCACAGCCTTTGCCCTGACCATGGCAACCCTGACTGTACGGGAGACCGAGGCCATCTGGCTGCGGCTTTTGTACCTGGCCATGGCGGTGGCTCTGGTGCTGGTGGTCAACCGCTTTCTGCTGCCCAACCGCCGCGGGCCCCAGTTCCGCCGGAACCTGCAGGAACTCTACCAGCTCCAGTCCACCTATTGGGGGGTCATCCGGCGCAGCCTGCGCCAGCCGGTGGACCCTGCACTGTTCAGCGAACTTCTCTCCCAGTTCCATATGGTCTATCACGAAGCCGCCCAGTATATCGATCAGCTTCCGCCGGAACAGGCCGCCTTTTACCGGCCCCGGCTGGTGGTGCTTTGGAACATGTTCTCTGAACTGGAGCAGGCGGAGAGCCTCATCCAAACCGGGGCAGTCACCCCCGCAGAGGTTCCCCCATTGGACAACCTAGCAGCGGCACTGGAAACGCGTATCTGCTCTTTGCGGGATCTGGAAACACTGCGCCCGGAAGGACTTCCCCAGGACGAGCTTTATTACGTGCTGAACCGCTATCTGGAAAATGCCCGGGCACTGTGTCCCATCCAGCCAGCTGCCCCGGCCCCCTGAATCTCCTCCGATACAAGCAGACCCCCTCCGGAAATCCGAAGGGGGTCTGCTTTTTTGTCAGAATTTCATGTTTTCCGGTAAGATCCGGTCTTTCTCCGTCACAGGGCGAATGGGACGGCAGGGAGTGCCCGCCGCCACCACACCGGCAGGGATGTCCCGGGTAACGACGCTGCCGGCCCCGATGACCGTCCCCTTGCCGATGGTCACACCGCCGCAGATCACGGCGTTGGCCCCGATCCACACATCCTCTTCCAGGGTAATGGGTTGGGAGGTGCTGATCCCCTCCGAGCGCTGATGGGGGTCAATGGAGTGTCCGGCGCAGCTCAGGCACACGCCGGGGGCGATAAAGGCCCCGGCTCCGATGTGGACAGGGGAAGTGTCCAGAATCACGCAGTTATAGTTGATGACCGCCAGGCCGTGGGTGTGGATATTGAAGCCGTAATCGCAGTGAAAGGAGGGTTCGATAAAGGTCAGCGGATGGCAGGTCCCCAGCAGTTCTTGCAGGAAGGCCGCCCGCCGCTCCCCCTGGTCCGGGGCAGTCTGGTTATATTCCCAGCACAGTTTTTGAGCCCTTGCCTTCCACTCCGGCGGGATATTACGGTTTTGCCCCGCATAGCCCTCAGAACACTTCAAAATTTCCAGAAGTTCCATGGTCTCTCCTTCCTGTTGTCAGGGTGCCGTGTCTGTCTGCCGTCAGGTGGACGACAGACGGGGGCGGTGATAGCTGCCCCGGTGGGTCCTGCGCTCCGGAGCCTCTGCAGGCTCCAGCTTCTCCTGTTCTGCGGTCTGGTTCATAATCAGCATCTGCAGCCGGTTTTCCACATTGGCGTAGCTGGTGTCCGGGTCCAGGTCCAGCGGCAGGATCTGCACGCCGGGATAGAGCTCCTTGAGCCGCTTGGTGACGCCCCGGCCGCACACGTGGTTGGGCAGGCATCCAAAGGGCTGCAGGATGATAAAAGAGCGAGCCCCCTCAGCAGCATAGTGGGCAATCTCTCCGGCCATGAGCCAGCCCTCGCCGCAGGTGAGGGTCTTGGGGATGATGCTGCTCACCCCGGCGTAAAGGTCCTGAGGCCGGGGTGCCTTGTGATACAGGGGATGGGCCGCAGCAATGCGCTCCAGATAGCGCTGGATCCCCTCCACAGCGGCGTCCAGGGCAAAGGAGTAGGGGGCCAGATGGGCACCGAAATCCCGGATCTCACTGTTGGCCGCCTGGAAGTCCTTGCGGAACTGGTATGTGATCCGGGGCAGAATGGTCTCCATGCCGTTTTTCTCCAGGTACTCCTCCACGTGGAAGTTGGTGCCGGGATGGAAGTTCACCAGCAGCTCGCCGGTAACCAGCACCCGGGGCTTACGGTGAGAGCGATCATAGTGGAGGCCGCAGAAGGCATCGATGGACCGGCGGAAGGCTGCGATCATCTGTCCCAGTCCTTTCTTGGAACCCTGGGCGATATCCGCCACGCAATCGTCAAACACCCGGTTGGTCTCCCCCGCTATCGTCTCATACGGGCGGATCTTCCGGCAGAGCTCCTCCAGAATATCCAGCATGGAAAACGCCCACGCCGCCAGCAGTACCGACCGTGCTCCCAGCATGGACACACCTGGGTGGATGCCCTTGGTGTCCCCGGGATCCGTGGTCAGGATAGGCACCGCTTCAAAGCCCGCGCTGTCCAGCGCCTTGCGGAGGATGGCCGTGTAGTTGGCCATCCGGCAGTCGCAGCTGAGCTTGGCCATGCCCACAGCCACAGTGCCCTCCGGGTAGTTGCCCTTTTGCAGGGCGTCGATGAGCTCACCGATCACCATTTGGCAGGGGAAGCAGATATCGTTGTGGGTGTACTTCTTCCCCACCCGGATCTGCTCCGGACCGCCCACCGGCAGAGCCTGGGCCCGGATCCCCTCCCGATCCAGCAAAGCCGTCAGAAGGGTGGATACCGGCGCGGAGATATTGGGTACCAGCACCGTGCGCAGCTTTTTGTCCTCTTTCCGGTACTTGGCAGGATAGGGCTCCGGCAGGCAGCCGGGCTCTGCGGCCCGCTCCGCCTGAGCGGCCCGGCGCAGCTCCACCGTCTCAATAAAGGACTGCACCCGGATCCCCAGGGAGCCGGCGGCTTCGCTCTCGTCCACCTTCAAAATCAGAGGAGGCTTCCCGCTGCCCTCGCCCAGCAGGCGGATGATCTCATCGGACAAAATGGCGTCGTGACCGCAGCCGAAACTGACGATCTGCACATATTCCAAGGAGGGATGGGCCGCCGTCACCATAGCGCCGGAGAGCATCCGGGCGTGGAAATCGTTGGTGATCTCCACCCGGGACTGGTGCAGGTCTGCCCGGTCCAGTCCCGGCAGGCTGTCCACCGTCAAAACCGGGATGCCCCGGCGTGTGAACATCCGGGCAAGATCGTGGTTGATGAGAGGATCCGTGTGATAGGGCCGTCCGGCCAGTACCACGGCAAAGGTGCCCGCCTGCTCCGTCTGGGCGATGATTTTCTCTCCCTCTTCCACCAGCTGACGGCGGAAGGAAGCAATGGCCGTTGCCGCCTGACGGTAGGCCTGCTGGGCCTGGCGCTGTGTGACGCCGCAGTGTTCCACGGCATACTGACAGATCTGCCGCTGGCGGTCTTTCTCCGTGAACCAGTGGAACACCGGGGTTTCAAAGCGCACGGGGAAATGTTGCTCCGGCGCCTGGAAGTTGCGCACCACCATGGAATAGCCCATGATGACCGGGCAGACATAGGGGCTCTTCTCTCTCTTGTTTTCCGTGGGCATATGGAGGATATAGGGCAGGAAGATCCGGTTTACTCCCTGGTGGGCCAGATCCAGCACATGGCCGTGAACCAGCTTGGCCGGGAAGCAGATGGTGTCCGACGCCACATACTGCAGTCCGCTCTCATATTGTTTCCGGCTGCTGGGATGTGAGTAGCGGACCGTATATCCCAGGGCCCGGAAGAAGGTACTCCAGAAAGGCATGCTGTCCCAAAACTCCAGCACCCGGGGCAGGCCGACGGTCTCCCCCTGCTCCTCCCGCACGGGAGAGACGGGATAGGTCTTGAAGAGCATCTGCTGACGCAGGCGCATCAGATCGGGGACTTCGGCTTTCTTCTCCGCTGCCGCGCTCTGGCCCTCCGTCACCACGGCGCCCCGGTCACACCGGTTGCCGGTGACGAAGCAGCCTCCATCGGGAAAGCGGAGGATGGTGCGGCTGCAGTGGTTGGCGCAGTGGGGGCACACCACGCCGCTCTCCCGGGTGTATGTAAACTGCTCCACGGCGTCAAAGCCGATGAAAGCGGAGCAGCGGCCGTTGGCGTAGCCGTGGGCCTCCACCTCCTGCTTCACCGCCAGGGCCGCACCCAGGGCTCCCATCTCACCGGGATATGGGGCCAGGGTCACCTCCCGGCCCAGGTACTCCTCCAGGGCCCGGAGAACAGCGAAGTTGCGGAAAGTGCCTCCCTGGACAACCACTTTGTCACCCAGCTGGTCGACATTGGCGATCCGCACCACTTTGGTAAAGACATTTTCAATGATGGAACGGCAAAGGCCCGCCATCAGATCGTCCGGCTGCTTGCCGTTGCGCTGTTCATTGATGATGGTGCTGTTCATAAACACCGTGCACCGGCTGCCCAGGGCTGCGGGAGCCTGGGAGCGGAAGGCGGCATCCGCCACCTGATCCACGGGCATGCCCAGCGTGGCAGCAAAGTTTTCCAGGAAAGACCCGCAGCCGGAGGAGCAGGCCTCGTTGAGCATGATATTGGTGACCACACCGTCCTTGAGCCAAATGGCCTTCATGTCCTGGCCGCCGATATCCAGCAGGAAGGTGGCGTTCGGGAAGAAGCGGCGGCAGCCTCGGGCATGAGCCACCGTCTCCACGGTGTGGTAGTCAGCATGGAAGGCCGCGGAGAGCATCTGCTCGCCATAGCCGGTGGTGCCCAGCCCCAGCACCTCCAGCCGAATCCCCAGCTTCCGGTATTTCTCCGCCAGGGCCAGCAGTCCCTGGCGCACCACCCGCAGGGGTTCACCCTGGTTGTTGGCATAGAAAGTATCCGTCACCTGCTCGTCCTCGTCCATAAAGACAAATTTGGAGGTAGTGGATCCGGAGTCGATACCCAGGTACCCCCGCAGTACCGTTCGGCCGGTGGCATCCACCGGCTTTTTCAGTTCCGCCTGATGCCGGCGGAGGAAGGCATCCCGCTCCGCGTTATCGGTAAAGTAAGGTTTCCCTGTGTCTGCGGCGTTTTCCGGCTGGGCAGGGGCATGATCCAGCCGATCCAGGGCCTGGGCCAAAGTCATGGCATCCTGCTGACCGGGGAAAAGCTCATCCACGGCAATGGCGGTGCCCCGGGCCACAATGGTCTCCGGGTGTTCCGGACGGACAATGTCCGCCTCCCCAAGGCCCAGCCGCTGGGCAAACACCCGCACCAATGTGGGGTTGAAGGTGAGAGGACCGCCTTCAAAAATGATGGGGGCCGTCAGCTCCAGTCCCTGGGAGAGTCCGCCGATGGTCTGTTTGGCGATAGCGTGGAAGGTGGACAGGGCAATGTCCGCCCGCTCCGCCCCCTGGATCAGCAAGGGCTGGATATCCGTCTTGGCGAACACACCACACCGGCCGGAGATGCTGTAAACCGTCTTTCCATGAGCCGCCAACTGTTCAAATTCATCCGCCGGAACATTCAGCAGCGCGGCGATCTCGTCAATAAAAGCGCCGGTGCCCCCGGCACAGCTGCCGTTCATCCGCATGTCCGAGGTCTGCAGCCGGCCGGAATCCTCGTCATAGTGGAAGAAGATCACCTTGGCGTCCTGGCCGCCCAGCTCCACTGCGGTACGCACGTGGGGATACAGCACCCGGACTGCCGCAGCGTTGGCCACCACCTCCTGGACGTAGTGGGCCCCCAGGGCAGATGCGATGGGCCGGCCTCCAGAGCCGCACACGCCGATCCGGAAACGGGCACTGGGAAACCGCCCGGCTGCTTCCGTAAGAAGCTGCCGGACGGTTTCCGCCTGGTGGGCATTATGTCTCTGGTAACGGGTAAACAATACGCCGTTGGTGGTTGGATCCAGGACCACCGCTTTCACAGTGGTAGATCCCACATCCACACCCAGGCGTAAGAGATTGGAACCTGTATCTGTCATATATGTATACGCTCCTCCTAGGGAGCCCCTGTGCCTACACTCCATATGGATCGGATAGCCCGAGACTCCCCATAACTGTCGATTCAAAATTATTGTAACATGTTTTCCTACAATCCGCATGTATATTTTTTGTGAAGATTCTTTCTTTTTACTTATGTTTTTGACTGAAATTCCAAGATATATTTCGGTTTTCTTCCGTCAAAATGATGTTTTATCCTGACAGCAGGCATCATCTGACCACATCTGTCGGCTGAGAGAGAATCGCCGCTCTATGCCAATACTGCTCACGCGGATGCGGCGGCAGACTCCGCCAAAGGTATCCACCGGGAGCACAAGGGAAACAGCGAATACAGTAGCCCCGGCAGTACATTCCGAAGTGTTTATACGCCAGGCCGCCTTGAAAAAGCCGCAATCCGGGACGTCTTTTTCAGAATAAGTGCCAGCATCAGGGTTATCCCCTCTGCAAGCAGCGGTGCCACCCAAATATACGCACTGCCCAACAGGAAGGGAACCAAAAGAATTGCAGCAGACTTGATGACGATTCCTCTGGAAAATGCAATGGCATCAGACTGTACAGTACGTTTTGTGGAATACAGAAATGCTGTGTAAATCAGATTGAGTGCCATGGGGATAAAGGAGAGGCTGAACACCGGCAGCGCCTGCGACGCCGCCTGCAAAAGATCTGCATCATGATTGAAGATCCGAATCACCGGTTCATCAAAGGCAACCAGCAGTAGGTGCACCAAGAGGGATAGAACCGCATTGACGGCAATTCCATATTGGAAAATGGCTGTCAGCCCCTTTATGTCCTGTCTGCCGTAGTAATTTCCCCAAAGGGGCTGGAGCCCCTGAGCCACGCCGGAGAAAATCGCGTTGGCCAGCGAATAAAGGAAACTGAGAACACTGAAGGTGGATACGCCGATGTCACCCATCAAATGTGCCAGCACCAAATTGTAGCAAAGCGCTGTGACCGGAGTATTCAGCTGGGAAACCGCCTCCGGAACGCCTCGTTTGCAGATCTTACCGATCACGCCGGGCTTAACTGAAACGAATTGGAGGCGCAGGTCTCCTTTTTTGCGGATAAAGTGGCTTAAAAGAACCAGAACAGCAGAAATCTGCCCCAGGCCAGAGGCAACAGCTGCACCCACGACTCCTTTTCCAAGTGGAAAGATAAACAGCCAGTCCAGGAAAATGTTGGACACCGCACCTACACACATCCCCAGGAAGGAGAGAGCGGGAGATCCATCGTTACGTACAAAAACAGACAAGCAGGTACTCATCAGCATGGGAACGGAAAACGCTGAATAGTAAAAGAGATAGTCCACTGCCATCCGGCGCATTTCGCGGCTGAGTTTGGCTCCGCCGCTGAAATCCACAATGGGGCCGGTAAAAACCATGCCTATAATCATCAGCATGACAGATGCCAGCAGCGTCATGGAAATGGACACCATAAATGCCTGGTTTGCACCCCTTTCATCCCCTCGCCCCATCCGAATAGCAACGACTGTCGCTCCTCCCATTGGGAACATGGCAGCAATGGCAACTACAAATGTGATGAAAGGAACTCCGATATTGACAGCTCCGAGAGCAGCGGCACCCACACCCTGCCCAACGAAAATCCCGTCCATGACGTTATAAAGATACGCCATAAACAGTCCACCCACGGCGGGGAAAATGTAGCGCGTCATTACAAGCCCTTTTTGCCGCATGGAAAAAACCTCCGCAAAACAAAAGAAGTGGGATAAAACCCGATACGGGCTTATCCCACTTCAGCAATCAACTGGATTGCAAGTCCTCTGACAAGCAGTTTTATGGTAACATGTATGCAGCGCGGTGTCAAGGAATGCTTGGCGCAATATTTAACTGCTATATGTACCATTCTGCTTTTGGAAAGGAGAAAAGACGTAGCATTAAGCTACGCCCCCACACAGATCCCCATATAGGAATTTAGAAATAAAAATGCGGAGTATCATCAGCAGACCTTTTCAGATCCTTTAATGATACTCCGCATGG
>CAJKKQ010000026.1 GCA_905200545.1 uncultured Oscillibacter sp. | reverse complement strand
TATGCAGGCTGGGAATTGCCCGGGTGGGTATCCGAACTTTGCTACTCGTGCTCTTCACTTATGTGACGCAACATACTGCTGTTCTCTTGGGCAACTCGTCCACGTTGAACAAACGGGGTGAAAATCCACCAAGGTGCAACCGGACTACGCCTGCTGTATTCAGTTTAGCAAATCCTTCGGTTAACGCACAGACTATATTTTCATTCTCAGCTGTGATGGCATTTCATGAGGCGTTGAAAACAGAATACCCATCACCAGAGATGATACTCCCTGGAGAAGTATTGCCATGACGCTGTTGTGGGCGAAGCAGCCGAGCATACCAAGGGGAAGCAAACGCCGTGCGTGTCAAACAAGGCCGCAGGGCAGGAACGGGTATGGTGATGGCCAGACACAGGCAAAAGACAGTCACCGTAAAAAAAGACCGCTGAACTGCTGCAACAGTTCAACGGCCCGCTGCGTTTCGGAAAACACAGCCCAATCTGTGTTCAGTTTATCAGAGAGCCCTCCGAAACGCAAGCACAATTTTTCTCTGTACTTGAAAATAATCGGAGGTATTGAAATGAAGATGTCAGTCTGTAAAAGCTACGGCGACCTGCCGTTGTTCCTCAACGCAAAACTGGTGGCACAGGTGCTGGGCGTGTCCATCTCCACCGCCTACGAGGTGATGCACGAACCCGATTTCCCGACACTCCGTGTGGGCAGCCGCATGGTGGTACCGAAAGAGAAGTTCATTCAGTGGGCGGAGGAACAGTCTGGAGGTGCGAAATGAGAAAGCAGAGCTGGACCAAGCGGGATCCTATCAAAAACTATTTCCCTCTGCCCAACGAGATCTACGATCTGGGGCTGTCCCGCGGCGCGATCTCGGTGTACAGTTTCCTGCTCCGTCGGGAGGATCGCAAGACCTATCAGTGTCTGCTCAGCTACCGGGAGATCGGCGAGGGCGTGGGCATGTGCGTGACCACGGTACGCAAGTATGTAGCGGAGCTGGAGGAGCGGTCGCTCATCCGCACCGAGCGCACGACTGTTACCACCAAAGACGGCCGCAAGCGCAACGGACGTCTGCTCTATCATATCCTGCCTATCCAGTTGGCCATCGATCAGTACTATGAGCGGCAGATGGACATGGCCGACCTGGCACTGGAACAGCATAAGGCAACGCAGCGCCTGGCTGCGCTGGAGAGAAAGGAGTGTGCATCCGGATGCTGATGCAGGAACTGGGCCGTATGATCAAGGAAGATCCCAACCTGTGCGCCATGACTATGGCGGACAAGCGAAAGTACATCATCAGCAAGTGGAACGCCAGTCATAGTGAGCCCATCGATGAAGACGCCGTGGCACTGTTTCTCTGTGATGAGAACCGCGGCAACCTCACGGATGAGCAGAGAGCATTTGCGAAAGAACGCTGTGCGGAATTTGAATTCTGCAATCAAGTCACCGCATTCCGGTTGTTTCAATGCGGCGAGATGATGCGCCAGCATCTGGTGTCCGGCCCGGCGGAATACTTCCGGATTTTCCTGCCGCAGTGCGCCGTCCCCTGCGGCAGGGGAATCCCCCTTTGTAGCGGCCTGTGAGGGGCTGTGTGCCCTCTTTGCGGGCAGGGCAGAGTCCCTGCCCCACCTGGGGCTTCCAAGACGGATTTGGGCCGATTTCGGGCAAGGCTTCAGGACGGGGACTACGGGGGGACGAAGAGGAGCAGGAGAAAGCCCTGGCGCTTTTGTACGCCCGGGCAGTCACATCCGCCCGCAGTGCGGGCGGTTTCGGGGATTTGAAGTTGGCGCTGTTTCGACCAGTAGGCTTTGAAATTGGCGCTGTTCTTGTAAAAAAGCGCCTGAATCCCCGCCGTTGTGGGATTTCAGGCGGCGCTGATGAGAAAAGGAGGCGATTTTGGCGATGAAAGAGTTGAAGAAGAAACACTCGGTATGGCTGAGTGAATCGGCCTGGGCCAATGTGGAACATCACTACCAGGCGGACAACTGCTCCACCAAAAACGAGTACATCGAAAAGGCGATCCAGTTCTATTCCGGCTACCTGGACACGGAACACGCGGAGGAATATCTGCCTCGTATCCTCTCTGATGTGCTGGAGGGAAAGCTGGGTGCCTTTGGAAAACGCATGGGGCATCTGCTCTTCAAGCAAGCAGTGGACCAGGATCTGATGGCAAATCTGTTTGCCAGCGATATCAATGTCAGTCTGGATACGTTGCAAAAACTTCGGGTGCGCTGCGTGAAAAATGTAAAAGAGACCAACGGGGAAATTGACTTCCAGGATGCGTTTCGGTTTCAGAAGAGGATTGAGGAATGAAGGGTCTTATCCAAAAGTCCGGCTACATCAAGCCGGGAAACGGCGGCGGACACTATGCTGAGTACATCGCCACTCGGGAGGGTGTGGAGCTCATGGATGCTCAATATCCCTCCCATGAGGGCAGCGGATACCTGGAGTACATGGCCGAGCGTCCCCGCTCTCACGGGCTGTTCTCCGCTGACGGTGCTGCTGATCTGGAGCAAACCATGGAGGAGATCAATGCACACGCCGGTCCGGTGTGGACCTTCATCTACTCGCTGAAGCGGGAAGATGCCGCACGGCTGGGCTACGAAAACGGTGAGAGCTGGCGCAGATTGCTGCTGGCTCATCAGACAGAACTGGCGGTGGAGATGAAAATTTCGCCCAGCAACTTTCGTTGGTGTGCCGCCTTCCACGATGAAAAGCACCACCCGCACATCCACATGATGGCCTGGTCTGCTGACCCCAAGCAGGGGTATCTAACAGAGAAAGGCATCGAGCAGATGCGCTCCAAATTGTCCAACGCTATCTTCCAGGACGAGCTGTTGTCCCTCTATCAAGAGAAAGATCTGTCCTATCAGCAGGTACGGGACGCGGCAATAGAAGCCATGGGCCGTCTCATCCGGGAGATGAAGTCCGGACTCTGTGACAGTCCTGTCATCGCCGGGCAGATGGAAATACTGGCCGAAACGCTGGCGGAGGTCAAAGGTAAAAAGGTGTACGGCTATCTCAAAAAGCCAGTAAAGGCGCAGGTGGATGCCATCGTGGACGAACTGGCCAGGCTCCCGGAAGTGGCGGAGTGCTATGAACAATGGAACCGGCTGCGGGATGAGTTGGAGCGGTACTACAAAGACACGCCAAGAGAACACAAACCATTGTCACAGCAACCAGAATTCAAGGCCATCAAGAATATGGTCATCCGGGAGGCGGAGGAACTGCGTCTGAGTACATTCACCTTCGAGGATGCATCTATGAAAGACGAAGTGGATGAGGACCAGGAGGAGGTGTACTACGCCTGGTCCTCCCGCTGGCAGATGGCAGAAGCCTACCAGAACGCGAAAGAAATCCTCTCGGTCTATGAAAACACAGAGGAAGAAAAAGCGGGACAGGTGCGGATGCTGGAACAACTCTGGGACGCCGGCTTCACCGTAGCCGCTCACCAGCTGGGCAAGTGCTGGAGGGATGGTATAGGGGTACTGCCGGATGACGAACAGGCGGAGCTGTGGTTCCACCGTGCTGCCGAAGCCGGTCATGACTTCTCACAGTACGCCCTTGGTAAGCTGCTGCAAAGTCAAAAGCGGATGGACGAGGCGGTGTCTTGGTATGAGAAAGCGGTGGCGCAGGGCAATCTCTGGGCCGCCTATCGGCTGGGGAAACTGTATCTGGAGGGAACGGATATCCCGAAGGATAAGGTCAAGGCGGTAGAGTATCTGACTAATGCCGCCCAGGAGGGGAACCAGTATGCGCAGTACACTCTGGGCAAGCTGTATCTCACCGGAGAGGATGTGGCTCGGGATCAAGAGCAGGCGTATCGCTGGTTCTGGGCATCCGCATCACAGGGAAATGAGTACGCCCAGTTCTTCCTGGATCACTTCAATGACAACCGCAGTCCCAATGTGCTCCTGTCTGCTACCAAGCTGCTCCACCACATGGGCCGGATCTTTCAGGACAACTCTATTCCGCCCTGCCCGCCGGGCAGTCAGAGGGCGGATCGCAAACTGCGCCAGAAGATCCGTCAGAAGAAGATCGCCATGGGCCACAAGCCGGATGACCATGAGGAGGAGCAGAACATGGGTGGCATGACCATGGGCGGGATGTAGGCGTATTAAAATCTGACATACCAAAACAAAGATAAAACCTCTTCGCAGCTCCAAAATCTTTCTGAAAAAGTTTCAAATAAGGGCTGGATATTGTAAAGAGGTTCGGGTATTGTGTGTTGCTGAAAAGGAGGCGACGCACATGAACGACTACATGAGAGCACTGCACCAGCGGTTCTTCCGGGAACCGGATGTGTCAGAGTTGGAAGAGGACATCGAGAATACCCGTCAGGAAGTGCGGGACTGCCTGGACAAGATGCAGCGCCGCAGACTCATGCATCTGGTTGACACGCAGAATCTGTTGAAAGAAGAGATTTCCCTGGCCAGTTTCACCGCAGGATTCAAACTGGCCTGGGGGCTGAGCAAAGAACTGGAGGTGGACGGCCTGTACTCCTTCGACGAGGAAGAGACGGAACGCGTCTGCCGCAGAATGGAACAGGAGGAGTGATCGAGATGACAAATCGGATTCCCATTCAGCGATGCCAGTACTGTGGATGCGAGGACATCGGCCTTGGCTGGCAGCACGGCGAAGCGCTGGTCACATTCAAGAAACACGGAATGCTGGGCAACCGACTGCGGTATCTGATCTGCCGCCGCTGCGGCGCTGTGCTCTACCAGTGCGTGGCGGAGCCTTATAAGTATCCTCCTGTGAAATAGGCTGCACAGTAACCGTACGACAAATGCAACTGAACGATTGGAGGTGAAACAACATGGCAAAAAGACGACCATCTGGAGATGGCATGGTCCGCAAACGGGAAGACGGACGTTGGGAAGGGCGCATCGTAGTGGGCCACAAGGAAAACGGCGAACCCATCTTCCGATATGTGCTGGCCAAAACCCAGAAAGAACTGTTGGCCAAGCTCCACCGTGATATGGATCTCTATCAGGACGCCCAGCTCACTGAGGACAGCCGCATGACCTTAGGCGAGTGGCTGGACCGCTGGATGGAGGAGTACGGTGCCGTCACCCTGCGGCCCAACACCCTGCGCAGCTACGAGCAGTACATCCGGTGCTATGTGAAGCCCTACCTGGGCGGCAAGATCGTCTCCCGGGTCACACGGCTGGACATTCAAAAGCTGTACCGGAAGCTGAAGAAAGAGGGGCGCGTCCACGACCATCCGGAGTACGGGCACGAACTGTCGGACACCATGGTGCTCCGCATCCACGCCATGCTCCACCACTGTCTCAAGGATGCGGAGCGGGACCACATCGTCCCCTATAATCCAACGGATGGTGTCAAGCTGCCCAAGAGCAAGTACAAACCAAAGCAGGTTCTGGACCGAGAGCAGATGGACGCCTTCCTGGCGGCTGTGGACAAGAACGAAATCTGGCGGGACTTCTTCTACACGGAGCTGACCACCGGCCTTCGTCGAGGTGAGATCTGCGGTCTCATGTGGAGGGACTTTGATGAGAACGCCGGGACGCTGAAAATCCTCCGTTCGGTGAATGTACCTAAGCGGGGTGAAATGGAGATCGGCGAGACCAAGACTGAGAGGGGCAGACGCACCATCCGTCTGCCCCCCAGTACTGTCCAGCGATTAAAGGAGAGGAAAAAACACGCGGTCAGTCAGTGGATCTTCCCGGAACCGCTGGCCCCGGAGAAACCGGTGCGGCCCAGTGCCGCCTACTACTGGATGAAGGTACTGCTGAACGAGGCGGGACTACCTCACATCAGGTTCCATGATTTACGCCACACCTTCGCCACCCACGCTCTGGCCAGTGGTGTGGACGCCAAGACTCTCTCCGGCATCCTGGGACATACCAACGCATCGTTCACGATTGATACCTACACGCATGTGACACCAGATATGCAGAGAGCCGCCAGCGATGTAGTTGGCGACTTTCTGAAAAATCTATTGGGAGAGGAGTTGAACCCATGGCCAGAAAACGAAAAAGCGGAACCGGCACCATAAGGCAGCGAAAAGACGGACGCTGGGAAGGCCGGGCTGTGGTGGGCTATGATGACAAGGGACTGCCCAAAACAAAAAATGTGCTGGCCAAGACCAAGCACGAGTGCCAGGAAAAACTGACCAAGCTGATGGAAACAGTGGGACACACCAAGTCCGAAAAGATCTGCGCCGATATGCCCTTCGGTGAATGGATGGACTTTTGGTATCAGACTTACATCAAGTCCGGTCTCCGCCCCGCCACGCAGAACACTTATGAGAGTACCATCTATCAGCATATCATCCCGCAACTGGGCAAGATTCCATTGTGCCAGTTGACCCAGAAGGACCTCCAGCAATTCTATGCCCACCTTAAAAAGGAGGGACGGCTCGTTCGCACAGAACAGTATGGGAAGGGCCTGTCCGATCGGATGGTGCGAATGTGCCACGCCAAATGCCGAGCGGCGCTGGACCAGGCGGTACAGGAGAACCTGATCCGAAGTAACCCTGCGGTGGGGTGTAAACTGCCGCCCAAGCGGGGACGGGAGATGCAAGTGCTGTCACGCCAGGAACTCCAGCGATTTCTCATTCAGGCCAAGGCGGATGGCTACTTCGAACTGTTCCTGCTGGACCTATCCACGGGACTACGCCGGGGCGAACTGCTGGCCCTCCAGTGGTCCGATCTGGATCTGGATACCGGGACGCTGTCCGTGACCAAACAGGTCTATGAGGTAAATGGAAAGATGCAGCTGAGTGTCCCCAAGACAAAAGCCTCTATCCGCAAATTGGTGTTGCCGCCTGCTGTGGTGGAGGTGTTCCGGGAATACCGAAAGACGGCAAAGTCCCGCTGGCTGTTCCCCTCTCCGAAGAATTTGGATATGCCGCTCACACCTGGCTCCATGCTCCGTCGACTCCATATCATTCTGGAGCGGGCCGGGTGCAAGCAAATCAGATTTCATGATCTGCGCCATACTTTCGCCACCATGGCACTGGAAAACGGCATGGACATCAAGACACTCTCCTCCATGCTGGGCCATGTGTCGGCGGCTACAACGCTGGACATTTATACGCACATCACTGGCGATATGCTCAGCGAAGCCGCCGCCAAAATCGATCGGGGCCTGGGCAATGAGGTGACGGAGGACTCTTCTGAAACAAATCCGCTCACTGACTTCCAACCGGTCATGCGGCGCACCCGCAAGCCGGGAACCGGCTGCATCACAGAACTCAATGACCACCTCTTCGAGGGACGCTACTCACCCACCTGGCCGGACGGCACCAAGCACTCCAAATGCGTCTATGCTCATACCCGTGAAGAGTGTGAGGAGAAGCTGAAGGTGCTCATCCAGCAGCTGAACGCCGAGCGGAAGGCCATCCTGGACCGGCTGCGAGGGATCCCATCGCCTGAGAAACTCACCAAGAAGCAGCGGCAGATCTGGGAGTATATGAGGCTTTGCCCCGACGAGACGAATTACAGCACCATCGCCAAGGGAGCTAAGGTGACCCGGCACACAGTGGCCAAGCACTTTGAGATGATCCAAAAGATGCTGGGCATCCAGAAAACCGCTCCCCATCCTCTGCTCGATTGCCAGACCGTCCCGCTTATGGTATGATGACCCTATCAAGTGAGGAGGTGTCGTCATGCCCCTGCATATCGTTAGAAATGATATTACTACCATGAAGGTGGACGCCATTGTCAACGCTGCCAAGGAGAGTCTGCTGGGCGGCGGAGGTGTAGACGGCGCCATCCACCGTGCCGCCGGACCGGAGCTGCTGGCCGAGTGCCGCACCCTGGGAGGCTGCAAGACCGGACAGGCCAAGATCACGAAGGGCTACCGCTTACCGGCAAAGTTTGTCATCCACACCGTGGGCCCCATCTGGCGGGGCGGCAGCCATGGGGAGCGGGAACTGCTGGTATCAGCCTACCGCTCCTCTCTGGAACTGGCCCTGAGCAACCACTGTGAAACGGTAGCCTTTCCCCTGATCTCCTCCGGGGTGTATGGCTACCCTAAGGATCAGGCCCTGAAGGTGGCCGTGGATACCATCGGGGATTTCCTTCTTGCCCACGACATGACGGTGTATCTGGTCATCTTCGACCGAGCTTCCTATACCATCGGTGGGAAGCTCTTTACCGACATTGCCGCCTACATCGATGACCGCTATGTGGATGCCCACACTGACAGCAGGGAGACTCAGCGCCGCCGGATAGCCATGGCCTCCATAGCCATGGAGGAAAAAGAATGGATGCCTGCCCCTTGCGCCTCGGCTCCCTTCGGACTGGATGAAGCACTCAGCAAACTGGATGAAAGTTTTTCTCAGATGCTGTTGCGGAAGATCGACGAATGTGGCATGACTGACGCCCAGTGTTACAAAAAGGCTAATATTGACCGCAAACTCTTTTCTAAAATCCGCTCGGATGTTCACTATAAGCCCTCCAAGCCCACTGCCATGGCCTTTGCCATTGCCCTGGAACTGCCGCTGGGGGAAGCCCGGGAGATGTTGGAAAAGGCAGGCTTTGCCTTCTCCCACGCCAGCAAGTTCGATATCATCGTGGAGTATTTCATCGCCCACCGGAATTACAACATCTTCGAAATCAACGAGGCGCTGTTCGCCTTTGACCAGAGCCTACTGGGTGGGTAATGGCGAGGAGAATTGGAATATGAACAAGAAGGAGATTTACGCGCTCCTCAGTACCAGAAAGATTTGGTATGAGGTGACGGAGCACAAAGCTGTTTACAACATGGCAGAGGTAGCGGAGATCCGCTTGCCCTACCCGGAGGCCGATGCCAAAAACCTCTTCATTCGGGACGACAAAAAGCGCAATTACTATCTCATTACGGTCAAGGGAAACAAGCGAGTCGACCTGAAAGCGTTCCGGCAGCAGAACGGCACCCGGCCGCTGAGCTTTGCTTCGGATCAGAATCTGATGGACATGCTTGGCTTGATCCCCGGCGCGGTGACACCTCTGGGCCTGCTCAATGACCGGGAACACAAGGTAACCTTCTGGCTGGATAAGTCCTTTCTGGAGGACTCCGGCCTGATCGGTGTACACCCCAATGACAATACCGCCACCGTATGGCTCAAAACCGAGGATCTGCTCCGGCTCCTGGAGGAGAACGGCACGCAGATCACTTTGTTTGATGTATAACAATTTGTCGCCCGGCAGGCGACCCATCCGCATCAAATTCCCCCTATACTGTGCTTGTAAACCAAAACAACACAGCATAGGGGGATTTTTATGAAGAAGAATTTGACAGAGCTCGTTTTCATCCTGGACCGCAGCGGATCCATGCAGGGGCTGGAGGGCGACACCATCGGCGGCTTCAACGCCATGATTGAAAAGCAGAAGAAGGAGCCGGGCGAGGCCTTTGTCTCTACCGTCCTCTTTGACGACCAGACTGAGGTGCTTCACGATCGGGTAAAGGTGGGAGAGGTTCGCCCCATCACCGAAAAAGAGTACTATGTCCGGGGTTGTACCGCCCTGCTGGACGCCATCGGAGGAGCCATCCACCACATCGGAAACATCCATAAATACGCCCGGCCTGAGGATGTGCCGGAACACACTCTTTTCGTTATCACTACCGACGGCATGGAGAACGCCAGTCGCCGCTACTCCGCTCGACGAGTGAAGGAGATGATCCAGCGGCAAAAGGAAAAGTACAGCTGGGAATTTCTCTTCCTGGGGGCCAACATTGACGCGGTGGAGACGGCGGGCCACTTGGGGATCGCCCCCGACCGGGCGGTAAACTACCACTGCGACAGCGAAGGCACCCGTCTCAACTACGAGGTGGTGGGCCAGGCCGTGGCAGCCGTCCGGTGCAGCGCCCCTCTGGATGAACATTGGAAAGACGCCATTGAGGAGGATTTCCACAAGCGGCAGAAGACGGGGCGGCGGTAAACCGTCAAAACAGATGCGGGACGGAGTATGTACCTCCGTCCCGCATCTATGCTTGGAATAAACCCCAGTCTTTATTTCAGCTTAGCGCCGTCCTTGAAGGCGTTGCCCACCTTCTCGCCCAGCACCCGGTATGCGTTGTGGATGGGGTCAAAGGTAATGGGCCGCAGCTTGTCCGGGTCGATCTTCCCGTCCTCGTCCAGCACGGACTCGTCGGCGCTCACATTGACGATCTCACCCACCAGACGGCAGCTCTCCGGGTCATAGCTCACCAGGCGGCACTCCACTGCCATGGGAAGCTCATCGATGAGAGGAGCATCCACAAATTCCGATTTGGTGGTGTGCCATCCGGCCTTTACCATCTTGTCCGTCACCTTGTTGCCGGACTCAATGCCCACATAGTCGCAGGCCACCATCTGCTCCGCCGTGGCCATGCTTACAGTGAATGCCTTGCGGGCCAGGATGTTGGCGGTGGTTTTATGGCCTTCGCTGATGCACATACTCAGTTCCTTGTCCTCGCTGATGCCGCCCCAGGCCGCGTTCATGGCGTTGGGGGTGCCGTCTTCATTGTAGGTGGCCAGGATAAAGACAGGCTGAGGATAAGTCCAGGGCTTGGCTCCAAAATTCTTTCGCATGATAATCCCTCCTTATGATGTTCCAATACTTAGTGGTTTGGGACCATTATAGCACAAGTTCCGGCTTTGGAACATGGGGATCGGTTGCCCACAATCATGAGCTATGCTATGATAAGGGACACTTACCACGGCCAACCAAACCGGACTTCACAAAGAGAATGGAGAACGACATGAAAGAAGTAGATCCACAAAACACCTCCCGGGCACTGGCCTTCGAGCTCTGGATGCAGGCCCCCATGCCTATGGTGACCCTGATGAAAACCCTGGATGTGACGGCCCTGGTGCGCCTGAGCCGAAAGCGGGGGTACAAATTCAATATGCTCCTGTGCTGGTGTATCGGAAAGGCGGCAGCCAGTATGGAGGACTTCTACCTGCTTCCGGTGGGGGACAAGCTGATGCAATATGACCGCCTGGCCGTCAATACGGTGGTGGCCGTCCGGGACGGAGGCATCGCTACCTGTGACATCCCCGTCTCCGACAACCTGGAGCAGTTTGACCGGGACTACCGGAAACTCACTGGGCAGGTCCGGGAGAGCGGAGAGAGCTATGAGCTGGGCGAAGAGTATATGGTCATCGGCACCTCCGCTCTGGCGGGGTATGAAATCGACGGCGCAGTGAACATCTACGCCGGATGCTACAACAATCCCTTCCTTATCTGGGGCAAGTACCGGAAAAAGTGGCCGCGGGCCACCCTGCCAGTGTCCTTCCAGTTCCACCACACCCAGCTGGACGGCATCCCAGCGGCAGAATTTCTGGAACGACTGCAACGGGAAATCAAAGAAATTTAGCAGTTCCTCTTGACTTTGACGCTCCGTCAACTGGTACCTTATTCCAAAGGAGGGATATCTATGGAATATTCCATTCAGGAGCTGTCGCGCTTGTCCGGGGTGACCACCCACACCCTTCGCTGGTACGACCAGATCGGCCTGCTGAAGCCCAGCCGGGTGGCGGAGAGCGGCTACCGCTACTACGGCGGGGCGGAGGTGGACCAGCTGCAGGACATTCTCTATTACCGGGCCCTCGGGGTGGAGCTGGCCCGGATCAAGGAATGTCTGGACGATCCCTCCTTTGACCGTCTGGCCGCCCTGCGAAACCACCTGGCCGCATTGGAAGCGGAGCGGGAGCGGCTGGAACAGCTCATCCGGTCGGTGAAAGACACCATCGGAGCGGAAAAAAGGAACGAGATCATGAACGACGAGCAGAAATTTGAGGCGTTCAAGCAGCGGGCGGTAGCCCATAATGAGAAAGTTTACGGAGCAGAGATCCGCTCCAAGTACGGCGACCAAGAGGTGGACGAGGCCAACGCCGCGGTGATGAACCTAACCCAGGCGCAGTACCAGGAGTGGACGGATCTGGGGCGGGAGATCCAGGATCGGCTGGAGGCTGCCATCCAGACTGGGGTGTCCCCGGAGAGCGAGGAGGGCAAGGAAATCTGTGCTCTCCACCGCCGGTGGCTCACCATCACCGGGAACCGGTACGACCCTGCCAAACACCGGGGGATCGCGGAGCTCTATGTGATGGATGAGCGGTTTACCGCCTACTACGACAAACAGGTGCCCGGCTGCGCCCGCTTCCTGCGGGACGCAGTCGTCTGCTGGGCAAAGTAAGGCGCAAGAACGGCCTCCGGTTTTCGCCGGAGGCCGTTTCCTGTCTCAAGATCTATTCCACGACAGAAATGCGCCACCGCATTGGCAGAATTGAGTGCGTGGTATTGACATCCCGGCTACCTTGCATTACAATGTAGTAAACACCTACCTTGCAAAGCAAGATAGTGAAGCGGAGGTGATTCTTTGATCCCGTCTCAAATGCTGAAAGGGACGCTGGAAGGCTGTGTACTGGCCATTCTCCGCCAGGAAGAGCGCTATGGCTATGAAATCTCACAGAACCTGGAGCGTTACGGATTCGGCAGGATCCCGGAGGGAACCGTTTATCCGCTGCTGCTGCGGCTGGAAAAGCGCGGCTCCATCGCCGCCAGTTTCCGGGCCTCGCCGGAGGGACCACAGCGAAAATACTATGCCTTGACCGACCTCGGTCAAAAGGAACTGATGGAATTTTTCCGCAACTACCGGGAACTGTCCCGGGCGGTGGATCAACTGATTGAACAGACAGGAGGGTATCCCTATGCGCAGGAAAACGAAGCTGCTTTTGGAAGAGAATAACCGGGTGGAGAAGGCTCTGAGTGAAAAAGGGCAGGCACTTCTGACCGATATTGTGGTGTATCTGCGGGGCTCCCGGATCAGCACTTGGGAGCAGGAGCAGGTGCGTCGGGATATCACGCAGATGTTGCGGGACGCGGAGACACGGGGCGAGCAGGCCGAATCTGTGATCGGGCCAGATCCCAAGGAATTCTGCGACAGCATTATCGCAGAGCTGCCGCCCATGCCCCGTTGGGAGAGCCTACTGTGTATGCTCCGAGATGGTCTGCTGGCCGCGGCTATTTTGACGGCCATCTGGCTTGGATTTGGTGTCTTGGAGGGATTGCTGAGTGCTGGAAGCTGGCCGGAGCTGACGCTGACCGTAGGACAGCTGATTTCCGGCGCGGGGATCTTACTCACCGCCTGCGGCGTGGTCTACTGGATCTGTCGGCGCTCTTTTTCCGTAGGACAGAAAAAGGGGCCTTGGATATTGCTCTTCCTGATCCTCTTTGCGGTGCTCTGTGCGGGGATTTTTCTCCGCCAGCCTATTGCTGTCCTGCCGGTCCCGGCGGCGGTCGGTGCGGTGGTCGGCCTGTTTGCTGTCTACAAGATTATGGATCTCCGTCTGGATTAACCGTTTCAAATGAAAGAAGAAATGCTGCGCTCGCTTTCTGCGGAATGCTGTCATCCACTGGGTAAAATGAAGCATGGGAGAGGCCCCCGGCGAAAGCCGGGGGCCTCTGCCTGTCTCATGCTCTTTTCCGCGTCAGGAACACGCCCACCAGCGCCGCCACCAGGGCGAAGGGTGCCAGACGGACAAAGCCCCACTCAAAAGCGTGGATGGCCACGCCCATGACGGCGGTCTCCGGGGCGCTGTAATCCCAGCCCAGGTAAGGGCTGTTCACCACGACCAGAACGGCCGCAACAGCCAGGATGCCCAAGCATACTGCGATGAGCAGCCAGTGGAGGGTCGAGCGCCGCATGGCCTTTTTCCGGGCAAACTGCAGGTTAATAATCTCCAGCTTTTCCGAGAGGGCTTTGACCTCATCCGCCTCCGACTCTGTCACCGTTTCGCCGAGCAATGTGCTGACAGGGGTCTCCAAAGCCTCCGACAGGGCAATGAGCAGATCGGAGTCGGGGACAGACAATCCCTGCTCCCACTTTGACACGGTCTGCCGCACCACATTCAGCTTGTCGGCAAGGTCCTGCTGGGAAAGGCCTTTTGATTTTCGGATGGCTTTGATATTTTCATTGAGCATACGGACTCACTCCTTTCGCTCCCCATTGTAGGGAAAGCGGCCCGTTGCCACAAGCAACGCAAAGTAACAGACTATCCCTTCCTCGGTTTCTTGTTCAGTTTCAGGCTGATTTCTTGTCGGTTCGCCGACTGCTGGAGCAACTCCACAGCAGCGATGGCCCGCTCCTTCACGGATTGCTCAGCCAGTACCGGCCGGCTGGTCAGCGCGGCCATCACGGAGCGCAGATCCTCCAGGGGCATGAGATAGACTGCCGTGTGGAACAGCGTCTTGCGGCGGCCATCATTGTAATGGGCCAGAAGTTTCTCCAAAATCGCTCGCTTTTCCTCCAATTGGGCAAGGTAGGCCTCCAGCCCCACCTCACGGGCCTGAGCAATGTCCTGCTGCCGGTTCCGGTGGGGTACGAAGGAGTCCCCATCGTCGAAACCGTCATAGCGGGAACAGGGGTACTCCGGGCACTCCCAGCAGAACGAAGCGCCGCCGTGCTCCAGAGAGCATTTGGCAATGGCGCAGCTCTGGTTGCCCGCCCCGCCGCCGCAGCCGGGACAGTAGCCGCCCAGGTGCATGGAGCAGAGGCGGCAGTTGAGTCCGCAGAGGGAGAAGCGGGTTTCTTCTCTGGTGAAGCCTTTCATGGTATCCTCCTTACCGGCTGCCGGATGGCGGTTTTCGGTTTTTCCGGCTTAGTCCACCGGGCGTCGCTCAAATAGATCTCGTGATGGAACCGGTACTGGCTGAAATCCAGCCCGTAACCCTGTCCTACGGCATACGCCTCCATGGCTGCTACGGTGGCAGGATCATCGTCATAGGGACCGATGTGCATACTCTGGACGCACAGCCCCTCCTCCCAGGAGAAGAATTCCACCTTAACAGTTTTCAAAGATTGTGCGGCATGCTGATGGAGTAGCCCAGAAAAAACACTCCAAAGTATCTCCGCCAATTTAGAATTCAGTCCGCTCATTCATCTATAAAGATACTAAAATTATCGGTGCCGAGAATCATCATACAACCTGGAAGACAATTTTCACGATTATAGCCGACAATTGCTTTATGCAACTTTACATCATCCGTACTTCTTTGAGTATTAACACTGGGATGGGAGTGCCACTCGCCAATATAAGTAAGATTATCTAAAGTTGTTTCATGAATATATTTAAGACGCTCGGGCAGATTAGCGCAGCCTCTGATAAAAGAGGTTGGAGAGGAGATGCTATCTTCTGGTGCCCTCACTTGGTATACAACATAAATACGCTTTCTTGTGATATCATATGCTCCAATAAGAACGCCGCCAGTTTCGTTAGGTAAGGCTTTTTCTCGATCAGTGCGCATTTCACCAAGCAGCGATAGTGACAATTCTATTTTCCACCCCCCCTGTTCGTGTGTAATCCATTTGTCCGCCATGAAAGACTCTTTTTCAACAGTATCAGTGGCGTGGGTCCATATAATGATTTCACCATTAGTGTTGCTTGTATGCAATTTTATTGCTTTGCAACATAATGCCGCGCTTAGAGAAATATTATCCTGTGATATGCGGCTTGAAATGCTGCGGCATGTTCCGGAGTATACCATGGTTTCCGGTAATGACATGTGATCCGAATACTTTTCATTCTTCAACAGCTCCCGATAATACTGCATTTCCAGCAGATCCAACCGAGCTGACCTGTCGACGCTTTCAAGCAGCATGATTGTTGCTGTCCCTTGGGGGTTCAAGAAACAGGAAATTCTTCGCGCATCGGATTGAACATCCAACGCAAGATGGCGCTCAACAGCAATGGACGCCGATGCATCCAATATGATATCTGATTGGCCAAATGCTACGATTACAGAGTTGTCTTTGCCAAAAACATCTGATGCAATAGCAACGAGGTCAGAATCAGACTGGATGTGGCTCGCAACTTTTTCCAATGACTTTACTTTTGAATAGCCGATATCGTTGCTTGTTAACACGTGCCGGGCGATATTGTGCGGCCAGAAATAATCATGATCGATAATCGTCCATTTACCATACCCGGACCGCAAACAGTTGTTAAGGATATGCGATCCAATTGCACCCACGCCAACAAGCGAAAAATGTTTTTCTCCGTCAGCTTCATCAACCAGGTTTGCACACCTGCATTTGAGCTTTGATTGTGCCAGGTGAACAATAAACGGAGTAATGGCAATATTAGCGCCATTTCCACCCGTATGTTTACTGGGTTCCAGTTTACTTCCGTTTAAGGAGAGCCCATAATCAGTCAGTATATCTTTTAAGGACTTGTCAATAACAAAAGACCTCAGGTCAAATGTTTCAATAGGAGCCCTATCAGTCCGTTGCTTGGGAATGGCAATGTTTATCAAGACTTTACAAGCAAGCAATGAATTCCTCTCTTGCCTAAAATACTTATTATATATTTTTGGAAATCTGACTATAGACAAAAGATCTGTCAACCAAGTTATAATGGTGTCATAGTTTTTGAATGAACAGAGCAACTCCAACAATGTTTGGGGCATATTATGTATTAAGTTTGAAAAATCCGGAGGGACAGGAAGAGAGAATACTGCGAAGTAATTCCCGTCGCTGGATTGATACATCAGTTTTCCGAATTCACGATCCTCTACAATGTATTTGTCAAAATACGGTTTCCCCAACTGTCCGTTCCAAACAATGACGTTATTTACATACGGGAAAAATGGCTCTAACGGTTGGTCCGGACGATGAAGCTGATTCATCGAGGTTTTTCGGAACCAGTTTTCAATACATGTCAATAAGAAACGACCATTCAGCTTATGCCGTATTTCTTGATAACCCAAATCTGAGTAACACAAAGATTTCCGGACGTTATCCTCATGGACATTTAGGTGGGGAACAATCGGAAAATCATCCCTAACAATGACAACTGGAAGGGTCTCCGCATTACTGATATAGATTGTTATCGGTTCGATGTTCCGAACAGGAATCAATCGATGCTGGGGCAAACCAACCACTTCAAAATCAAGTTCAAGTTCATCGCATAGGGAATCCGTATCATCATGACTTCTTATGGCGTTTAGAGAAGCGCGAAAACGCTCGTGTTCTTCCACGAGCGTTTTCACCTCCATTGTCAAATTGAAAAAGTCTCCCATTGTTAACCCCCTGCCCGCGGCGCAGGAGTATGAATGAACGCGGCATTGAACCCCGTGTCTTCCCGTATGCCCGTACGATCGATTTTGAATCGCAGGGGTTTTGGATTCGTTTTCCCGCCATACTCCGATGTTATAAGCAAAGTTTTGCTAGAACCGTCGGCGTTTTTGCAATATTTCCTATATGCCTTTTTTGCCTGGACATGGGGCGGCTGCGTATCACCGTCTCCGACATCGGAAAATGCGCGGCACGATGCCACAAGGAATGCGTTCTCCTGGCCATATTCCTGAAGCAAACGCTTTATGTCTTCCGAAGGTTCTGTAATGTCTTCCCCCTTTTCATCAGAAAGTCCTGTATAGCTGCAGTGGTGCGGTATATCATATAGGTCCCACTTCAAATAATCAGCATTTCCCGAAAATTCGGAGCGCTCCACAATCTTGTCGAGCACATCATGCGGGGTGTCCCCTGTAATGAACAGATTCGTAGTTTGGTCTACGTTTTCAAGTGCAATCTGGATTACGATGGATGGATCGTTTCGATTATCCACATCCTCGGCATCTTCAGAAAACGGGGCATGGACAAAGATAGAAATCTCGTCACCCAAGTTATGCTGTGAACTATCCAGTAAAGTCCCGGCATGGATAATTGGATGGTCATTTTCATTGGTCGATAATTCATTCTTCTCCAGCCAGGAGGTAAGGGATCCTGGGGCGGCGAAGATTTTTACCCCTTCCCCGCCGCATTCTTTAAGCCGGTATCGCGCCTCCTGCCGAATGACCCGCGCATCCTCGCATGGGTTGACGTCCAAAAAGAATGCAGCGGATATCCACAGTTCCTTGATTTTGGCTCGCTCACCTGTTCGATATTTTATCGCATGGTCAAAATAGAAAAAGTCTGCCGCCCCCTTGACATGGTCATCGTGCGGATGGGTAAACATCACGACATCAAACGTATCGACATTCTTCAGTGATTCTGTCAAATCTGTATATCTTGAATCGCTACTATGCATATTGGCATAGTCCATCAGCATCCGTTTTCCGTTGTTTAATTCGAGGAGGACGCATTCTGCGTTACCTTCTGGAAAAAATGTAATTGTCTGGCCCATAATAACTCCTTTCTTACAATAGATATTCTTGTCCTAAGATTATTTTTGATAGCAAAGATAAGTGCAGTTTGCCACTTCGTATCCATGACGCAGCAATAGGCTGTAATCGGATTCTTTGGGTTTCTGAAGGGTTGTTTTATAATTCATAGCTTTTTCTGAATCCAAGGTAGACAGGCATTCCTGCAATAAATGCGTTCTCAAGTCATCAGGGCATTTGCTGTCCGAAGTAATCTTTTCTGCGCTGTTTCCTATTTTCAAGTACATTCCCTGCTTGGTCCGTATAATGAAATCCATCACCATGCGGCTCCTCAACGATGTGACTTGGTCCATAGAAATATCTAACAAACGTTTCAAATTAGAAAAGGTGAAGCCTGCATGACGTCGATAAGGACCAATTGACGCAGAGGCGTTGCTGACAATCATGTAATCCAAACCGTCTTTCAATTTACCTGTGTTTTCTGGCGTAAATATTGACTCCAGCCCCAAATTGTCGTAAACGCCACCGTCCCACAAGTGGATGCTTTTTTCGGGGACAGAATAATCCGCATCGGAATATTTCGGGGGACTCCACTGATATTCACTTGTGGACAGGCAATAGGGGCCAATCAAAACAGGAAATCCAGCTGATGCAGCCATGACATGGGACAAAGGAATGTCAGGATTCTCAACATACCCAATTTTATAATCGCCCATGTTTTTCTTGCAAAAGCGGAAGCGCTTTCCCGTTTCATAAGTAGTGCAGTTGGTATACCAGACAACATCCCCCGAGAGATCGGCCAAGGACCCGTGAATCCCCCACTGGCGCTCCAACTGTTTCGCAATGACGTTAGGCTTTTTGTTCCAGTAGTATGGAGAACAGATGAGTCGCAACACGGCAGATGTTTGTATGTCGTTGGCCAATATGACTCTCTCAATCGAGGGCAAGACGGTGGAAAGAAATGTCTCACTTGATGGCCATGTCAAATCATTATGAGCATAAATCAAGCCGACACAGAGGCTGGCACCAGAAACAGAAGATACACGCCTTACTTCTTCCAAAAGTTTATTTTCAGCTAACCATTTAAAAAGTCCAAGATGAAAAATCGTAGCTCTAATGCCTCCGCCCGATAAGGCAATACCAATATTTCGCAATTCCATAGTTATGCTTTAATCCTCTACATGTAGTATAAGATGCGAATACTTTCTCAAATTATATACATTATATCAAGAAATTGATGTAGCTGCAATTACAGTTCGGGGAATTATTCCATCTGTATAAACAATTTAATAATCTGATGTGGAATTCTAATAGTTGATTTGAGGAAAGTTTTCGCTTGATTTATTACATCTTCCATTGTGGAAACCAATATTTACGCCATGGAAACGATAGAACATCAAGGGATTAGGGTCAACTGAACAGTATTCAATGTGGCATTAAGTTCACCGGCGGGAACATCGGATATAGTGATGACATCTATACCTTTCCCTACTTCTGTGTTTTCCTGCTGAAACGCTATTTGGCTGGAGCCAATATCTGATTCCGAATCGGATTCTTGTCATGTGATGAGCATATGACAAGAATGACAAGAAAGTCAACAAGCGGCATCGTCGGGAGCGGTCATTCTTCCGCAAACATTCCATTTTTCCATCAGCTGCATAGGCATAGAGAAGGAGATCTTGTTGGTTTCTTTGGTATCCATATTGATCACCATCTTGCCCAAATTTTACCACGGAGGGAACAAAAAGCAAAGTAACTGGCTGTTGCCTCAATTCTGCTTTGCGCTCGCATTAGGCGTATCAGTTTTTAACAAGCTATATACAAAGATAACCTGCTTTGAATTCTGATGATTCAAAGCAGGTTATTCTGCTCATGGACTGCTTGAGACGCAATGCGTGGGGAAGGAAATAGGGAGGAAAACCGGTCATCAGACACACTTTTACTGCCTTTGAATAAGCAAGTCTTTCCGCTGGGAAGTACTTGAACGCATTTTGATTATTTTGCAATAAAAACAAAGAAAAACTCCACAAAATCTTTTGATTTTGCGGAGTTTTGGTCCGAGTGGGGCGATTCGAACGCCCGGCCCCGTGAACCCAAATCACGTGCGCTACCAACTGCGCTACACCCGGATATAAAATGATTATAACTGTGGTCAAACATGTGGTCAAGGCCGTTTTTTGACCAACGACTTTGCCGAAATGGTTCCCGCTTCTGGTAGTGTCCCAGCGGGTTGTGGGGTTGAGGTTTTGTCCTCATGGATGGGCAAGGTATGCTCCCAAAGCAAGCGCGCTACCAACTGCGCTACACCCGGTTATGAAGTTTTCCAATTGTGGTCAAACATGTGGTCATGGCCATTTTTTGACCACCAGCTTTTCTAAAATCCTTCCCGCTTCTGCTAGTGTCTCAGCACGTTGTGGGTTTACGCTTTTTCCCTCATGGATGAGGCCCGCGCGCTCCCAAAGCAGGCGCGCTACCAACTGCGCTACACCCGGATATGAAGTTGTGGGGTGGCCTGGGCGTATTCTCCCAAAGCAAGCGCGCTACCAACTGCGCTACACCCGGTTATCAAGTTTTCCAATTGTGGTCAAACATGTGGTCATGGCCATTTTTTGACCACCAGCTTTTCTAAAATCCTTCCCGCTTCTGGTAGTGTCCCAGCGGGTTGTGGGGTTGGGCTTTTTCCCTCATGGATGGGCAAGGTATGCTCCCCAAAAACGTGGTAGAAGGGCGCACGGAGAAAGTTCCGCATTCCTCCGTGCGTCCCTTTTATTTTACCGGGTTTTGCGCGTAAGTCAAGTCCGATCTTTCATCTCCTGCCGGCAGAGCTTGATCCCGGCAATGCCAACAGCAAACACAAACCAGAAAATGCACATAACTCTGGGATAGTTCCAAAGATAATCCGCAAGACCGCACACCATCGCACCGCACATAGCGGCACAGGCCCCACAGGTAATGGTTCGGGCTGCGGAGGGCCTGCAGTGACGGACAGTATGGGCAGTCTTTTTAATATTCCACAACATGGCGCTCACGAAGCCTACAATCCCCAATAATCCGGCCTCGATCCAAACCTCCAGGAAGAAGTTATGAGCATGCACAAAAGGCGCCTGGGCATGGTAAAGATTGAAGTCCGAAATATACGCTTGCGTAGCAGCTGTTCCCAGTCCCGCGCCGGAGATAGGAGACTTCCGGATAACTTCAATAGCCGCTTCATACAGCGGGATCCGGCTGGCTGTGGAGCTGTCCGATGTATTGGTAATCGTCAGGATCCGGTGCCAGATCGTATCCGGCAGGAACGGGACACAGAGAATGCTCAGCACCACAAAAGCCGGAATCAGCTTGGGTTTCCACAAAAACACCATGACCACCATGGCGCAGGCCATGCCCACCCAGCTGGCCCGGGAATACGTCATGCCCAGCGCTACGATTCCCACCGCAAACACACCGCAGGCCACCAGCCGGGAGAACGGACGCCGGGAGCACAGAATCAGTGCCAGCACCAGCGGAAGCAACAGGATCAGGACTTCTGCAAAGGTATTGGGATTATCAAAGAAGGACTCCACACGGCCGGGCATTCCCTCATTAACCGTCAGATCCACATAGGACTCGTTGACCTCCACACCCTGGATCCGCTGATAGACGCCGTACAAGGAGGACACCAGTACGCAGAAACCTCCACCGGCTACCAGCCGTTTGAGATCCTCCGTGCACCGCACGGCACTGACCGTCACCAGCACACACAAGGCAGCGGAGATGTGATACACCAAAAACCGCAGCGACAGCGACGGTGCATAGGAAAATGCCACCGCCAAGAACATGGAGCCAAAGAGCACCAGGGGATAAAAACCGATGGACCGCACATCCAGCCGGAATGACCGGGTGTGCATAGCACCGGCGTGGAAGAGCACTAGTAAAAACGCAAACGCCATCAATGTATAGGCGTTATTCCAGCGTGAAAACGGGATCACCCAGAGCAACATGATGAGCCACGACTGTGCGATGGCTGTTTCATCCCCCATGGCAAAGGCCAGCCGGGAAAAGACGCTGTCTGCAAAAGTCAGCTGCAGTGCGCTGTACAGCCGGTGTAACAGCCAGGCAGGGAAATTGATGATGCCGCTCAAAAGCCGGCACAGGAAACTGTCCTCCCAGGCCCGGGCCACCACGCCCTCCCGGCACAGCACCCGCAGCAGGGCGCTGGTATCGATCTGGCGGTTGCACCAACTCCCCGCAGCAGCCAGACAGCGGTGCAGCGTGCTGTCATAATAGACTCCACAGAGCACCGCCCACAGGTGATAGATATAACTCTCGCGCAGTAACATGCTAAAATAGCTCCTCTTTCAGATTCGGTTCTTCAGGCGGTACATCTGTGCCAGCAGAAAGAAATGCTTTTTTTTCACCAGATCTGCCACCAACCGCTTGTTGGAGTTGAGACCCTCGGGCTTCAGCGTAGCAATGGCCCTGGCCATATCCGGCTCGGCGCACAGCGCTTCCACCGCCTTTTGCCGCTCCCGGAGTGTCTTGGGATTTCCCTTTGCGAATTCGTTTCCAATGGCAATCAACAGCCCCGCCCAGTTGGTGTTCTCCCGCCACTGGGGACACTCCGACTCCAACTGATACCGTGCAGCCAACTCCTCCTTGCGCTCCATATAACGGCAAAACACCTTCCGGAAATCCTTCATATATTTGTGGGTGGCAGAGGCGGGATTGAAGAGATAGCGGTACAACGGCTGATCCGTTACCGCCAGTCGCCTGGCATTGCAGAAATACTCCATCAAGAACAGCTCGTCCTCCAGATAGGCGCCCTCGAAGGTGATACCAACTTTCCGGATGATCTCCGTAGAATACAAAAAGCGCCAGATGAATCCGTTGAACACCGGCTGGCGGAGCCGCTCACCAAGCAGCGGCAGTACGATCCCCTTGCGGATGCCCTGCTCATCATAAACAGCCGGGGGAAGCAGCAGCTCCGCCTCCTCCCTGCCGTCCGGCCACAGATTCCAGTGGGCGCACCCGGCAGAATCCGCTCCTGCCCGCTCCCGCAGGTTCCACAGCGTCTCCAGACACTGGGGCTCGTAGCGGTCATCCACATCCAAAAAAGCGATATACGGGCTCCGGGCCTCAGCAAGGCCCAGATTCCGCGCCTTGCTGACACCCTCGTTTTTCTCTTTGTGGAAGACCCGGATCCGGTCATCCCCGGCAGCGCACGCATCGCAGATGGCCGGGGAGCCATCCGTACAGCCGTCGTCCACGAGCAGCATCTCCCAATCGGAAAACGTCTGATGGAGCACGCTCTCCACGCATGCTTTGAGGTATTTCTCCGCCTGATAGACGGGAACAATCACAGAGATCTCAGGCACACGATCACTCCTTCGCACCTGCCGGTCTGGTTGATATTATTATGGCTGTAACAGAGGTATTGTACCGCACTTTACCGGGAAGGTCAACCTGCGCTGGAACCATCCGGCCCTGCTGCTCATCCATGTCCGCGCAGCTCGTTCCAGATATCCCACAGCAGGCCGCCGGGGTGATGCTGCCTGCGCTCCATGGCGGCCAGGGCCTCCCTAGCCTCCTGATAGTCCTGCTTGGCAGCCGCCCGGTACCACTTTGCCGCTTCCTCCCGATCCCGGGCCACGCCCTTTCCGTGCTCCAAACACCAGCCAAGACTGAACTGCGCCCGGGGATAGCCCTGTTCCGCTGCCCGGCGATACCACCGCACCGCCTCTTCCCAACTCTGCTCTACGCCTTGACCGGCCTCATAGAGGCAGCCCAGGTTACACGCGGCGATGCGATCCCCCCGTTCCGCGGCCGCCCGGTACAGCTCCGCCGCCCGAACGGGATCCCGCTCCACGCCCTCGCCGTATTCATAGCACACGCCCAGGTTGCACATGGCGTGAAAGGAGCCGGCATCCACGGCCTTTTGATACCACATGGCAGCAGCAGCCGGATCCTTTTCCACACCGCTTCCCTGCCGGTACAGGACACCCAGGCAAAACATCCCCCGGGCCTCTCCCTGCTCCGCAGCCCGGCGGTACCAGGCTGCCGCGGCGGTGGAGTCCTGCTCGACACCCTTGCCGTACTCATAACACCAGGCCAGATTGCACTGGGCGCTGGCCAACCCCTGTTCCGCGGCGGCACGATACCACTTCACCGCCTCCTCCCAGTTCTGCTCCACGCCCTCGCCGCTTTCATAGCAGTACCCCAGGCAGCACTGGGCGTCCTCGTCTCCCTGTTCCGCCGCAGCGCGATACCAGGCAGCTGCCTCCCGGAGATCCACAGGTACACCCTTGCCCCGCTGATAGCAAAGGCCCAGGCAAAGCTGCCCCCGGGGATAGTCCTGCTTTGCGGCGGCACGATACCATTTCACCGCCTGGGTAAAGTCCTGCGTCACGCCTTTTCCGTACTCGTAGCACCAGGCCAGGTTGCACTGGGCCCGGGGATAATCCTGCTCCGCCGCAGCCCGGTACCACTTGACGGCCTCGTGCCAGTTCTGTTCCACACCCTGACCCGTCTCGCAGCAATATCCCAGGCAGCACTGGCCGGCGGGGCTGCCCAGCTGGGCGGCACTGCGGTACCAAAAGACCGCCCGGGTCACATTCTGGGCAACACCGGTGCCAAATTCCAGGCAGCGCCCCAACTCCGTCTGCGCCGCAGGATAGCCCAGCCACGCCGCAGAGCGATACCACTTCACTGCCTCCTGGAGGTTCTGCTCCGTACCGCTTCCCTGTCGGTAGGCGTCCCCCAGCAAAAACTGCGCCCGGGGAAAGCCCTGCCGCGCCCCCTTGAGGAAGCATTCCAGGGCCTTGGCGGGATCTACCGGCACGCCTACGCCGTTTGCATAGCAGTACCCCAGGTTTGTAAGGGCCGGGAGATAGTCCCGGGCCGCCGCCTGGGCATAGAGCACCACTGCGTGGGTAGGATTTGCCGCCACGCCCACACCGGTCTCCAGGCACCAGCCCAGATTGGTCAGGCCGGACAAGCTGCCCATAGCTGCCGCCCGCTGGTAGCAGGCCAGGGCGTCCGGATCCCGGCCGCTGTCCACCGCCTGGTTTCCCAGCTGCACCCAGTCGCCGCCGGAGAGCATCTCCTCCTCCACCGGCACAAAGAAGGTACCGCCGCAGCGGGGGCAGGTATCCGGCTCCTCTTCCGCTATGTACCCGCACTCAGGATTTTCACAACGATAATAGTCCATAGTTGCCTTTCTCTCAGGGATTGGGCTCCTCCCCGCCCGGACACCAGGCGGTGCCGTCGTAAAACTCCAGGAAGGAGTGGCTCTGTCCTCTGTATTTGAATCCCGGGAAGGTGTCCAGCTGGACGCCGTGGATAGCCCGGAACATGCTCTTTTCCACGTTGGGGTTGGTCTTGCGCAGCTCCCGCAGCAGCATCTTCATCTCCTGGCGCTTGCTCTCCCCGATTCCGTCGCCGGAGGCATCCCGGGCCTCGGTAAAGCGGCAGGCACACTGGAGGAAACGCAGGTCATTATAGTTCTTCCAGGCGATGATGGCATCCTCATGGACGCAGTAGAGGGGGCGGATGAGCTCCATGCCCGGGAAATTTTTGCTGTGGAGCTTGGGGGGCATGGTCTGCAGCTGTGCGCCGTAGAAGAGCCCCAGAAGCGTCGTCTCGATGACGTCGGAGAAGTGATGGCCCAGAGCGATCTTGGTACACCCCAGCTCCCGGGCCTTGCTGTACAAAAAGCCCCGGCGCATCCGGGCGCAGAGATAACAGGGATTCTTCTCCACCTTGACCGTAACGTCAAAGATATCGCTTTCAAACACCGTGATGGGGATTCCCAGCCGGGCAGCGTTCTCTTCAATCAGTGCCCGGTTGGCGGCGTTATAACCTGGATCCATCACCAGAAACTCCAGGTGAAAGGGCTGGTCCGTGTGCTTTTGGAGTTCCTGCATCAGCTTTGCCAGCACCATGGAATCCTTTCCGCCGGAGATACACACGGCAATGCGGTCTCCCGGGGAGACCAGCTCGTACCGCTTCACAGCGGCGATAAAGGGGTTCCACAAGCTCTTGCGATACGTCTTGATGAGGCTTCGCTCTGCGATCTCCTGGGGGGTAAGTTCTCTTGACATAGATCCTCCGTGGTAAGGTTTTCGGCGCTCTCTTACAGCCAGATGGCACCCAGTTTCAAAATGGAGGCGAACATCCGGCGGGGCCACGACCGTTTCTCCCACTCCTCCAGCGTATATAGCGTGCTGACCGCCGCCGTCTGATCCAGATCCTCCAGCAGCTCCTCCACCACAGGCGAGTGATAGAGCAGCACGCCGCACTCATAATGGAGCTGGAAGGTGCGGTAGTCCATATTGGTACTGCCCACCAGGGCCACCTCCCGGTCCACCATAACGCTCTTGGCGTGGAGGAAGCCCGGGGTATACTTGTAGATTTTCACACCGTGGCGCAGCAGTTCGCCCCAGTAGGTCTCCGCCACCATATAGGTAAATTTGTGGTCCGGAATGGCAGGGATCATCAGCCGCACATCCACGCCGGCGTCAGCGGCGATGCACAGGGACTTCTGCATGGACTCCTCCACCGCGTAATAGGGGGTGGTCAGCGTCAGCATCCGCTTGGCGGAGGCGATGAGCTGCAGATACGTCTCCTCGATGGGGTTGTCCGGGTTGTTCAGGGGCCCATCCGTAAAGGGCTGGCACCACCCGGCCCCCTGGGCCTGATGGCGGGGACGGTAGTAGTCGTCCTCATTGGGCATGGTACGCCCCATCATCTTCCACATCTGCATAAACTGGGTGGCAAAGCCCCAGGCCCCCTCCCCCTCGATGCGCACGGCACTGTCCTTCCAGTGCCCAAAGCGCACGATGAGGTTGGCATATTCGTCGGCGATGTTGATGCCGCCGGTATAGGCATAGTATCCGTCGATGACGGCGATCTTCCGGTGATCCCGGTAGTTGAAATAGATGCGGTTGACATAGCGGTGGACGGGATTGAACACCGCCACCTCGATGCCGGCATCCTGCATGGCCTGGAGCATCTCGTCGGACAGCCGGGTGATGTTTCCGAAGTCATCGAAGATGATGCGTACCTCCACGCCGTGGGCTGCCCGCTCCTTCAAAACGGAGAAGATCCGGTTCCAGATCTGCCCCTCTGCCAGGATATAGTATTCTAAGAAGATATAGACCTCCGCCTCCCGCATCCGGTCGATGAGGTCGTCAAAAAAAGCGGTGCCGTCGGGGAAATACTTGGCATCCGTATTGCGGTAAAGCAAAAAGCCCCGCTTTTGCAGATAGGCAGCCAACCGCCCCCATTCCGGAGACTGACGCCGCAGGCGGGCCAGATTGGCCTCGCTCTCCATACGGGTACTCTCCCGCTCCCGGATGGGCGGGACTTTCCGCATACTCAGGCTCTTGGCCTGATGCGTCCCGCCCCAAAGGCAAAAGAGGATCATGCCCGATACCGGCAGTGCCAGCAGCAGGCACATCCACGCCAGCTTGTAGGAGGGGCTCCCCGGACGCTGGTAAACACGGATGGCGAATATGGCGCCCATGATCTCCAGCGCCGCATATACCACATAGGTTTTCTCCCGCAAAAAACGGGTCAGCAGCAGCGTAATGGCGATCTGGGCAATGACCGTCAGCGCGCACATGGACAAGCTGGTCACTGCGGAAATCCGCCGCTCTGTCCGTTCCTCCGTCTGTAAGATCCGGCTCATTGGGGGGATATCTCCTTTCCTCTGAACAACTGTTTATCGTGTTATTATACCCAAAAGAGCGCTTCTCCGCAACCATATTTGTGTAAACAAAAGCAGTCCCGCCCGGAAGGCGGGACTGCCTGCTCAGCGGCTTTGCCGCAGCAGCTCCTGCTTGATATCCCAGAGTTTCTGAGAGAGATCCACATAGTAATTATGGGGATTTTCAAAGCGCTTGACCTCGTCCCAGAGGGTGTCCACCTGTTTCTTGCAGTAAGCCTGGATCTGCTGAAGCGTGGGCTCCTGATACACCAGCTTGCCCCCCAGGAACACCGGCACCTGCAACGGGCGGGCTTCAAAATCCGTCAGGGTCTTGCGCTTCCAGGTGGAGCGGGGATCAAACAGCTCCAGAGGCTGCTTGTCATCCACCTGCTCGTCCCACACCGTCAGATAGTCCGCCTCCGCCTTGCCGGTGGCGCGGTCATACAAACGATACACCTTTTTGAAGTGGGGCGTGGTGATCTTGTTGACATTCTCGCTGACCTTGATCTTGGGAATGATATTGCCCTGATCGTCTTCAATGGCAGCCAGCTTGTAAACGCCGCCGAACACCGGCTCACTGCGGGCGGTGATCATCCGCTCACCCACGCCGAACATGTCGATCTGGGCACCCTGACGCAGCAGATCCTGAATGATGTACTCGTCCAGGGAGTTGGACGCGGAGATCTGGCACTCCGTCCAGCCCGCAGCGTCCAGCATTTTCCGGGCCTCCCGGGTCAGGTACGCCATGTCGCCGGAGTCCAGCCGGATACCGCACTTGGTGATCCCCTTGGGCCGCAGGACTTCGTTGAAAGCCCGAATGGCGTTGGGTACACCGGACTTGAGCACATTGTAGGTATCCACCAACAGCGTTGCGTTGGTGGGATAGATCTCGCAGTATTTCTTGAATGCCTCGTACTCCGAATCAAACATCTGCACCCAGGAGTGGGCCATGGTGCCGCCGGCAGGCACGCCGTAGAGCTGATCGGAAATGGTGCAGGCTGTGCCCTTGCAGCCGCCGATGTAGGCCGCCCGGGCGCCGGAGATGGCACCGTCAGCGCCTTGGGCCCGGCGGGAGCCGAACTCCAGCACCGTCCGTCCCTGGGCCGCCCGGACGATCCGGTTGGCCTTGGTGGCAATGAGGCTCTGATGGTTTACCGTCAGCAGCGTAAAGGTCTCAATCAGTTGGGCCTGGATGGCCGGAGCCCGCACCGTCACCACCGGCTCCCGGGGAAAAATGGGAGTACCCTCCGGAATGGCATAGAGATCTCCGGTAAAGCGGAAGTCCGCCAGGAACTGGAGGAACTCCTCAGAAAAAAGCTGCTTGCCCCGAAGGAATTCGATATCCTCAGCGCTGAAGTGCAGGTTCTGGATATAGTCGATCAACTGGGACAATCCCGCGCAGACGGCGAAGCCACCCTTGTCGGGCACATCCCGGAAAAACACATCAAAATAGGTAATACGATCCTGATATCCCGCCTGAAAATAACCATTTCCCATGGTCAGCTCATAAAAATCGCAGAGCATGGTCATGTTCAGTTTCTCTTCTGTTTTCATCTCACACCTCAAAATAAAAGTAAAGTCGGGTGTTACTTCCTCGATTATAAGCGCCGCCGCCGGGAAAAGCAATCGTTTTCTAAAATATTCGTGAAAGAATTATCAAATTTCATTGACTTCCTGCCTCCATCCCCCTATAGTAAAGGGTGCCGGCAGGCCCCTGAACGGCCTGCAAACCCTAATATCCGCACAGAGCGGACGGAGGTTCTTATGGACGTAATCTTAGGTATTGATATCGGCGGATCCACCACCAAGATCGTGGGGCTCCGGACGGACGGCAGCGTCATTTCCATGCTGCGGGTCCGGGCGGAGGATCAGGTGACCAGCCTGTATGGGGCCCTGGGCAATTATCTGACCAGCAACGGCCTCTCTTTGGAAAATATCCGCCGGGTGGTACTCACCGGTGTGGGTGCCTCCTTTGTGGATGGGAATATCTATGGTCTGCCCACCTGTAAGGTGGATGAGTTCCGGGCCAGCGGTACCGGGGCCCTGGCTCTTTCCGGGCAGGAATCCGCTGTGGTGGTGACCATGGGCACCGGCACAGCCTTTTTGTGGGCGGAGCGCTCCGGTGCTGTCCGCCACCTGTGCGGCAGCGGCATCGGCGGCGGCACCCTGGGCGGACTGTGCCACAAGCTGGTAGGGATGGAGCGCTTCGGCCAGATCAAGAAACTGGCCTCCTGCGGAGACCTCAACCAGGTGGATCTCACCATCCGTGACATCTCCAAAACCGTGGCTCCCACCCTGGATCCCAACATGACTGCCGCAAACTTCGGCAACCTGGCAGAGGATGCCTCCCCCGCTGATCTGGCCGCCGGAGCGGTGAATCTGGTGCTCCAGGCCATCGGTACCATGACGGTACTGGCCTGCCAGGGCTGCGGTGCCTCCACGGTAGTCCTCACCGGCTCCATGACCACTCTGGATCAGGTGGGCCCCAACTTCCGCTTTTTCGAGGAGCTCTACGGCATTCACTATATCATTCCGGAAAACGCCACCTTCGCCACTGCCATCGGTGCAGGTCTTTGCAGTCTCCAGGAAAAAGCCGTTAAATAATCTCGACCTATGACAAAATCCCCGGCGGGAATTCCCGCCGGGGATTTGTTCTTTGCCAATGGGATCTAAGGAACCGGGATTACTCCTCGTCCTTGTCCTCCGCCTCATCCTCTTCCAAGCCGGTGAGATCGAACTCCAGCTTCTCGCCGCAGTTGGGGCAGATGACCTCGCCGTCATCCAGCACGGACTCATCAAAATAGATGGTCTCCTCGCAGGTGGGGCAGGTGGTGGCGTAGCAGTCCTCGTCCTCGTCCAGATCGTCGTACTCGTACTCGTCGTCGAAGTCCTCATCCTCGTCATCCTCGCCGAAGACAACGTCCTCCACGTCCTCCAGATCATCGCTGACAGCGTCCAGGCCGTCGGCCAGCTCCTGCTGGCTGTCCTTCATGTCCTCGATCTCCAGGGCCATGTCGTCCAGGATGTCGATGATGGCAGAGAGGAGCTTACCCTCCTTCTTGCCGGTGTCCAGCTCCATACCTTCAGCCAGGCCTTTCAGATAGGCGACCTTCTCAGTAATTTCCATGATAATGGCTCCTTTCCTTTCAAAAAAGTAGCATGTTTCAGATATTCCAAAGGGGGGACTGTTGTCCCCCCTTCTTGGCAGTTACTCCTTGCAGCGGCCCAGATACTCACCGGTACGGGTGTCGATCTGGATCTTCTCTCCCTCGTTGATGAACAAAGGCACCTTGATGACAGCGCCGGTCTCCAGGGTCGCGGCCTTGGTGACGTTGGTAGCGGTATCACCCTTGACGCCGGGCTCGGTCTCGGTGACCACCAGATCCACGAAGTTGGGCACTTCCACAGAGAACACGCTGCCCTTGTAGCTGAGCAGAGAGCACATGGTGTTTTCCTTGACAAACTGGAAGGCATCGCCCAGAACTTCCTTGTTCAGGGGAACCATATCAAAGGTCTCAGGATCCATGAAGTAGTACAGGTCGCCGTCGTTGTAGCTGTACTCAGCGTTCTTGCGCTCCACAGCCACCTGCTCGAACTTGGCGCTGGGGTTGAAAGCCTCCTCACGGACGGCACCAGTAATGACGTTCTTATACTTGGTACGCACAAAAGCGGCGCCCTTGCCGGGCTTGACGTGCTGGAAGTCCACCACCAGCATGGGCTTTCCTTCCATCTCAAAAATCATTCCCTTGCGAAAATCGCCGGCAGTAATGGTAGGCATAGTTTTCCTCCTCACAAATCTACGAGAAAACGACCTGCGGGAGGGCATTTTCTCAATATTTCCTTCTCACGAAATTTACCTAGGATATTTTATCCTATGTTGTCCATGAATGCAAGTATTTTTCGGTCTTCCACCGCTTTTTTTCACCCAATTTTCGCCAAGCGGCGGCGGCAGGCGGCCTTAAAGGGGGCCTGCAGGGCGTGGAGCACCTTCTGCCAGGCCGTCACTGCCCCGCCGGCAGGCTCCACCATCAGGGCCAAAACCCCGGCTCGATGGGCTGCCAGGACGTCGGTGAGCAGCTTGTCTCCCAGCATGGCGGTGTGAGCCGGATCCGTTCCTGCCCGGGCCATGGCGGCCTCCAGTCCCCGGGGGCTGGGCTTTCCCGCGTGGCCCTGGTAGCCCACGCCCAGCTGGGCGCAGAATTCCGTCACCCGCCGGCCGGAGCGGTTGTTGGAGACGATCATCAGCCGGATCCCCGCCTCCTGCAAAGACCCGATCCACGTCCGCAGCGCCTCGTCCGGCTGGCGGACGCTCTTGGGAGCCAACGTGAAGTCCAGATCACTGAGCAGCAGCTCCACCCCCTGTCCGGCCAGCCACTGGGGCGTGATATCCTGATAGGATTCAAACAAATGGTTTGGGATCAGAGAAACGGGCATAAGCGGCTCCTTGTCTGCATAGGTTGCTTTTAGTATAACAGGCCAAACATCAATACACAAGGGGGAGATGGCTTGCAGCTTTTCTTGTCTGTCACGGCGGCCCAGACCCAGGAGGCCTCCCGCTATACCCGGGCTCTGGCCCACAGATCCTACCGGATCGGGCCGGAGTCCACGCTGCTGCGCCAGAGCATACTCTTACAGACCCGGGGCGGGCTGCTGTCTGTCAGCAGCCAGGAATCCCCCCGGGTGGAGGATCCGGAGGCCCTGTGCGCCGCCGTTTTGCGGGAGTGCAGCCGCCGGGGATACAGCGGTGCCGTGCTGGATTTCCAGGTACCCATCCGCAGTGATCTGGAGCGTTTTGCCGGGCAGCTGTCCCGCACCCTCTCCGCCAACCGCAGGGCCCTCTATGTACCGGAATCCTACGCTCCGGCCGCACCGGGCGCCATTGTCCTGATCTCCACCGCCCTCTCCGGCGGCAGCCTCCAGGAGCGGCTGCGGGACGCCCTGCAGCAATACTCCGGCCGGGCGGCGCTTCTGGTGGAGCGGGTGCGCATGGACTTTACGCTGCCGGCCCGCACCGGCGAGGGGACTCCCCTCACCGCTCAGGAACTGGAGGCGCTGATGGAGCGGGAATCCCCGTCGGTCTTCTTCTCCCAGGATCTGTGTGCCCGGTATTTTACATACACCCAGGGCGGACAGGGACACTTTGTCCTCTTTGACGACGGGGAGACCATCGCCCACAAGCTGCGCACCGGGACGGCCCTGGGATTTTCGGCGGCGTTTTTGTGCGTCTCCCAGGTGCAGGATCTGCTCCCCTCCCTGTTTCCCCGCAGATCGTAGCCGCAAAGCATGAAAAAAGGCTGTGCCGGATGGGCACAGCCTTTTTTAACGATCAATAATAGCGCTTCTTGTTCTTGCGAGCAGCCTCAGACTTCTTGCGACGCTTGACGCTGGGGCTCTCATAATGCTCTCTCTTACGGACCTCGGCAATCACGCCAGCCTTGGCGCAGCTGCGCTTGAACCGCTTCAGGGCGCTGTCAATGGACTCGCCGTCCTTCACATGGATCTCAGACATCTATATTTCCCTCCCTCCGAGGTATCCGGCTCAATCCAGGATACTTTAAGGGCCATAAAACAATGGCTTTAACAAATGCATTATACAGACCTTACGGAAGGATGTCAAGAGAATTCGGTGAAAATTTGTGCTTTTGGTTTTCCACAATCAGAAAATCCGCAGCAGCTATCCCGGTAAAAAGTGAATTTACTGGGGCTTTACGATCAGGTTCACCAGCCGGTTCTTGGCACCCCACAAAATCCTTTTTGATTTTGCGGGGGCCCCGCATCAAAGCCAACCGGGCAGGCAAAGCCCGCCCGATTCAAGGTTTTGCCGCAGGCAAAACGCTTGGACGCGCCACTTGGCGCGACAACGCATTTACTGGGGCTTTACGATCAGGTTCACCAGCCGGTTCTTCACCAGAATGGTCTTGACCACCTTCATGTTTTCCACAGCCTTGGCAACCTTCTCCACCTTCAGCGCGGCCTCCACCACAGCGGCCTCCTCGCTGTCGGTGGGCATGGAGATGGTGCCCTTGAGCTTGCCGTTCACCTGGACAGCCATATCCACCGTGGCAGCCACGGTCTTGCTCTCATCGGCCATGGGCCACTGGGCCTGGCAGCACATCTTGCCGGTCTGGGCCGCAAAGCCCAGGTTCTCCCACAGCTCCTCTGTGATATGGGGGGCAAAGGGATTGAGCAGCAGCAGCAGGTACTTCATATCGCCCCGGGTGCAGCCGTTGGCGGAGAGCTCATTGACCATGGTCATCATGGCGGCAATGGCGGTGTTCATCTTCAGGGAATCGATGTCCTCGGTGACCTTCTTGATGGTCTTGTGGATGATGGCCTCGTTGGCAGGGGTCACCTCATAACTCTCAGCGGCGTTCTCCGCCAGGTTCCACACACGGTCCAGGAACCGCTTGGAGCCCTTGACGGCATCGTTGGACCAGGTAGCGGCCTTCTCAAAGTCGCCGATGAACATAATATAAAGCCGCATGGTGTCGGCGCCGTACTGCTCCACGATGTCGTTGGGGTTCACCACATTGCCCCGGGACTTGGACATCTTCTCGCCGCCCTC
>CAJKKQ010000025.1 GCA_905200545.1 uncultured Oscillibacter sp. | reverse complement strand
CGGCACCCCTCCCGTCAGATACCTACCCTGTGTAGTCCCTTGTAAACTGTACTTTATCGTTTTCATAATTTGAATAGTTCAGTCAAAGCGAAAACATCTGTTTACAAGTACAGATGTTTTGAACTATTGCCTTACCCCCTTTTTATAGTAAATTTAATTGTATTATACAAAGATTGCTACAAAAAAACAAGTACACTTTAAAATAAAAATAGCCGCAACGGAAACCGCTGCGGCTCAATCAGTTATATACTTTGAGATAAAAAGAAAGTTGACAAATTTCAACGAGAAATTTGTCAACTTACCTTGGTGACCCGGCGGGGATTCGAACCCCGGACCCACTGCTTAAAAGGCAGTTGCTCTGCCTACTGAGCTACCGGGTCATATAAAACGCGCAAAATACGCGGAATGATACATGGCAGGGACGGCTGGACTCGAACCAGCGGATGAGGGAGTCAAAGTCCCTTGCCTTACCACTTGGCGACACCCCTGTGTGGAAAGGGATGAGGGACCGGGACACTCCCGATCCCTCATTTCTTTTTGTGGGGTGGGTAAAGGGACTCGAACCCTCGACACCCGGAACCACAATCCGGTGCTCTAACCAACTGAGCTACACCCACCACATATGAAATCCTGTACGGATCCACATGGGACACATTCGGCTGACGGTCGCTCCAAAAGGGAAGCTGGTACGCCAGAAGGGACTCGAACCCCTGGCCCACTGCTTAGAAGGCAGTTGCTCTATCCAGCTGAGCTACTGGCGCGAATAAGTTGGAGCAGGTGACGAGAATCGAACTCGCATCCCCAGCTTGGAAGGCTGGTGCCCTGACCATTGTGCTACACCTGCGTCGGCCCTCCGTGGAAATTGTCAGCTTTGTTATATTACCATGAAAAGGAGAACGTGTCAAGCGGGACTTTCACACTTTTTTATTTTTCTCCGGTTGATTTCCTGCAAAGTGCCCAAAATGCCTGAAACAGCCGAAGTCCCTCCACAGTCCCGGGCAACGCCCACGCTCCAGTCAGCCGCTCCGGATGCCACTGTACCCCCCAGATGGGGAGGGACTGGTGGCAGAGCGCTTCCACCGTGCCGTCTGGGGCCCACTGCACGGCGATAAGACCGCTGCCGAGCCGATCCACTGCCTGATGGTGGGCGCTGTTTACCAACAGATTCCCATTCCATAGGTTCAGCGGGGAGGAAATCTCCCGAATACGGTGCAGGCGATCCCGTCCGTAAACTGCAGAGTGTCCCGGCAAATCCTGAAGCAAGGTTCCTCCGAAAAAGATATTGAGTACCTGCATGCCCCGGCAGATGCCCAGTATCGGCAGCCGTGCCGCTGTGAACTGTTCCAGAAGGGCCAGCTCAGCTTCATCCCGGGCAGGATCCATAGAGTGGGAGGCTGTGTTTTCCTGACCGTAGCGCCAGGGCTCCATGTCGCCGCCTCCCGGCAGGAGCAGTCCACAGCAGCCGTGCCATGCACCCAAGTCCCGGGATACCAGAATGGAGCCGCCGGCGGCCTGGACGGCCCGGATGTAATTGTAATAGCGGTCTGGGGAACCGTAAAGGAAAAGCTGGGGCGTCATATTGCCATCTCCCTTTCAGAGTGCTGTACAATTCTATTGTACCACAGTTTCAAAAAATTACCGTGTTTTTAAAATTTGCTGGAGCCGCATCCGGGCCTTTAGGGCTTGCATCGGAAGAAAAAATATGGCATAATACAATCCGCAGTCACTATATGGGTGCCTGCTGTGCGCACTTTGCGCCAGGCGAACATACTATGCAGCGGTATCGAAGTGGTCATAACGGGGCTGACTCGAAATCGTCACTCATGAAGGCATGGTGAAAAACCGCTAATCCTTGTGCCGCAACGGATTGCTGGATTTAGGAAAAACGCAAAAAACGCAAAATGCTAACAAAATGCTAACAGTTTTCCCGAAAAATGAATAAGCAGGTTGTAAATCGGGCGACCGATTTTCAATACATGGAGGTGTACCCAAGTGGTTGAAGGGTCCGGATTCGAAATCCGGTAGGTCGGCTTTGCCGGCGCAAGAGTTCGAATCTCTTCACCTCCGCCAAAAAAATAAGCACGGTGATTCTGACATGATCACCGTGCTTATTCTATCATCCGACAAGTGTATCCGATGATTGCAACCGCTATGTAAATCGGATATAATGTTTCCAAACCAATCAAGGGGACAGAGTATATGGGGATCGCATTTCGCCACACGGCAGGGTTCGGAAAACGCATGGAGTATAGAATCGTCGGTGATATGCTGATGGAAGGTCTTGACTGCTATCTGCCCTTGGTCGATGATCACGGCGTCGATTGCGTCATCAAAAAGCAGGATGGGACATTCATTGAAATTCAAATCAAAGCAAGGTCCCGAGAAGTTACATTTGGGGACGCAGCACTTTTTTCAGCCATCGATCACTCTGAGACTCCGAATTTTTATTTTATCTTTTATTCTGAGCGCTTAGATACTATGTGGATCATGTCCTCCCAGGAATTTTTATCGGAATGCGTTACAAACCGCAATGGAAAAAACGCAGGGAAACATAGCATATGGTTTAACGGCAAACGAACTAACCCGGTTACCGGTGAACACGAGGAATACTGTAAGGATCGATTTGCAAAATATATCTGCAAAGATTTTTCGCGGTTCTTGTAAACAAATGTCTTTGTTGGGATTGACCTGAATTAACAGCGGCATGGGATACCCATGCCGCTGTCTGTCACTCTTTAAGACTTGATGTAACGCTTCAACTGCTGGTAAAAGTTCTCCCGGGTACCGGCCAGGATGACCACCACCAACTTACCGTCCTCCTCATAGATGCGATAGGCAATCTCGTAATTGGTCTTGTTGTAGTAGACATCGTAGCCGTAAATTCCAGATAGATCTCCGGTTTTGCTCTCACCGGTGTAGGGATCTTGAGCGATGGCTTCCAGGGCCTTGCGAAAGGCGTCCTTCAAGCCTTTCTCCTTCAGCTTCTTGAAAAACCGCTCCGCGCCGGGCAGGTACCGCAGCTCATACATGGCTCAGTCCTCCCCAAACAGTTCATCCAGGGACGGGCCGCTCTGACCGGAGGCCGCCAAGGTATCCGCCTCCTCGATCATGCGCTCCACAGCGGGGCGCACTTTTTTCTGCTCTGCCTTAAACCGTTCCAGCAGCTGCTCTCCGCTGTACCCCTGAGCAATGAGATCAGCCAGGATCTGCTCGGAAAACTCTCCGCCGCTCTGGGCCTTGACAGGACGGATTACCAGCTCACCCCCCCGGAGAATGCACTCCGCCTCCTCACCAAAGCCCAGCCGCTCAAAATACCGCTGGGGAATGGTGACCTGCCGTTTGGATGAAATACGAATGGTCTTGCGCTCCATACGCCGCTCCTTTGCTGCCGTTGCCATTTGGTTCTCCCTCCTATCCTATGTCAATTTTATAAATGATATACTGATTTCTTTGATTCTTGGTTTCTTTGATTTTAGTATATCACAGAGGAGTGGAATGTCAAGTTGCACACTATCATAGCAACAGCGGCATGGAATGGAACTCCATGCCGCTGTTTTATTTTTCTGACTGAAAACCTTTCATCCATTCTCTGTGCTGCGGAGAAGGTACGGCGATGCTCTGCCCCTTGACGGAAGCCAGCCAGCAGGCCAGGGATTCCTTGGAGTACCGCAGCGTATTCCGGTACTTCATTCCTTGAATCTGCCCCAGGTTTCGCCAGCGGTTGAGGGCATTCACGCTGTACCCACACAGCTCTGACGCTTGCCGAGTGGTCAGCATGTCGGGCCAGTCTTCCCAGCACTTCATCAGGTAGGCGCAAAGCCTGTTCTCATCCAGCACAGGGCTGGTCGAACGGACCGGATGTGGACTGCTGCTGGAGAAGATCCCCTGTGGAATGACATCATCCGGTAGCCCCGCATCCCGCTGTTTCAGAAAGCAAATCACATCATCCAGGCGGACGGAAAAGCGCCGTGTCTGCTTGCCGGAATCCTGACAGGGGATCACTCCATGTTCCAGCAACCAGCGGGCTTTCCGTTTGCTGATGTGGCAGATCCGATAGAGCTGCTCCATGGAGATTGTTTCAGGGTATTCTCTCCGAAGATAGCGATAGTCCATCTCGTCACCTCACATGGATAGCCTCATGCCGAAGCCGTCCTCTTTCTGCTCCTCTGTCGGTTTCTCTTCGGCAAAGGCCGCAGTGATGGCGTCGGCCGATTCCAACTTGGAGTTGAAGTCCAGATGGGAGTAAATGTCGGCGGTGGTGGCAAAGGTGGAGTGCCCCAGCCATTCCTGAATCTGTTTCATGGGGATGCCCTGACTGAGCAGCAGGCTGGCACAGCTGTGGCGCAGGTCATGGAACCGGATGTGCCGCAGGCCGTGCTGCTTCAGCAGGAGCTTGAAGTGGTCGGTGATGTAGTTGGGCCGGAACAGCTTGCCCATCTCGTCAGTGCACACATAGTCTAGGTAGTCGGTGCAGTAGGACTTCTTGAACAGTTTCCGGTACCTCTGCTGGCGGGCACGCTGTTCTTCCAGCAAGACCCGCACTGGCGGGATCAGGGGCAGAGTGCGGAAACTGGACTTGGTTTTCAGCTTGTCCTCGGTATAGAGATGGACCTTACCATCCACGATGCCTTCGGTGACCTTGTGGTTGATGGATAGTGTGCCCTTCTCAAAGTCGATGGCACTCCAGCGGATGCCCAGCACCTCGCTGCGGCGCAGACCGTAGTAGGCGGCCAGCTGGATCACCACAGAAATGGAGTCATCCTTGGTGGCCTCAAACAGGGTGGCCAGTTCCTCCTTGGAGTAGAACGCCGCCAGGTATTTTCCCTTCTTGGGCCGGTCCACCCGGTCGGCTACATTTTCGTTTACCAACCCGTTCCTCACAGCGTACTGCAGCGCCTTGCGCACCACGGCGTGGTAATGGATGACGGTGTTGGCGTTGCAGCCGTCCTTGAAGATAGACTGGTGCAGCTCCCGGATGTGCTTGGGCTCCAACTCTTCCAGCCGCAGTCCGTGCTCCCGGAAGAATGCATCCAGCCGGGCGTCGATGAGACCCTTGTAGCTCTGGTATGTAGTACGCTCGATGGTGGGAGCCGTGACTTTCAGCCACTCCCGCAGGAAGTCCGCAAACAGCGGGGACTCCTCCTGGGGAACTTCCGGTTCCGTGATCCCGGAACTGTACTCCTTCTTCAATTCCTCCAGTCGGGCCTGGGCCTTGCGCTTGTTGCCTTTCACCGGAATGCCCAGGGCAACGGATTTCTGCCTGCGCTTTCCGTTTTTGTCATACAGATTCAAAACAGCGGTGTAACGGCCGTTTCGTTCGAAGAGACTTCCAGTAACTTCTCGATTGCTCATAGGAACCATCCATTCCTCCTCTCAAATCAACAGCGTCCATTCAAGGTCTTGTGATGTTACCTTGCATGGACGCTGTTTTCAAGTCTTTTCTTTCTGATCTGTCGCACAGAGGTAATCAATGACCGCGATCTTGGGTACACGGTACAGCCGCCCCATGCGGACACTCTGAATCTCTCCTCTGCGCAGCAGCCCATAGGTCATCCGTCTGCCGATTCCCAGCATCTCCTGCACCTGTGCCGGGGTCAGGGCATCCGGATAGTGCCGAAACATAGCCCGGTAGCGGGTTGCTCCTTTTTCCTCTCTGGTCATATTCACACCTCCTTGACTTTTATATGTAATAGATTATAATTATTACATAAATTACACCGCCTATTATATAGACGATGAGACGGCCAAAAACGGAACCGGGGAGGTGAGCACCTTGAAGAAGACCATGTGGGACTTAAAAGAAGAGCGGTTGGAGCAGCAATTGCAGGAGCTGGCCCGGCAGGGAGACTGGGACGGTGTGGTGCAGGCGCTGGATGACTACGATAGAAACAATGACCGAAGACACGGGGATCATAGGGACGATTTTGATTTTTCCTGTTTGAATGGAAGAGCCAGCGCAGATGGGCACTACCAGATTCCCAATAAATTGAACCTGTATAAGGAAGATGACTGGCTGGACATCATTTTTTCACAGACCGCGTCGGAGCTGCCCAATCTGGTAACGGAGTACCCCGTCAGCGCGGCTATGCGGGAGCTGACGCCCCAGCAGCAGGAGATTTTAAGGCTGAATATCGTCTTTGGCATCCCGACCAGGGACATCGCAAAACAGATGGGGTGTACCACCCGGAACATTACCAAGCAGCGGCAGAAAGCGCTGGAGAAAATTCACTTTCTAGTCACCGGCCAGTGGAAACCGGAGGACCTCTGATTGTACATACGCCCTAATAAAAGGAAAGCGGGGTGCTTTCTTGCACCCCAAAACGAAAGATGATATATTGATTACAAGTATTACAACGGAGGAAGTACTATGGACTTCAAACCAGTGTTTCCCAATCTGAATGTCCTCTGGACGCGGTGGTCGGCTTATCAGATCAAGCCCCACAAATGGGGCGGAGAATATTTGGCCCCTGCGGAGGGAGCCACAGACCTCACGTATAACTGTGCAGAGCAGTCTGGTCCTCTGGTGGCGGATGCTCTGGAACTAGGACGTCAGCTGCGCATGGGAACACCGGACAAAAACCGCCTGTGTGCCGCTTTTGCGGCCCGCTACGGGCTCCTGGGACTCAACGCCGAGAAGGGGGAGGACGCCACGGAAGACCCCAATGTGCCCCCGTGTTATCACCCGTTGAACAGCCGGGAATATGGTGAAGATATCCTGATCTTTCAGCGTAGCTTTATGATGCTGTATCAGCACTTCCTGACCGTGCAGGGGGAGCTGGTGCCTACCCCCAATCCAAGGGTTATGGATCTCTCTGGTTTTCTGAATTATCGGCTGACAAGCGGCCCCAATCCTCAGCTGGTGTGGGAGGTCCGCAGTTTGGAATCCGTGATCCGATTTGCTTATGCATCCATGATTTCGGCGGAGTCAGTGCCTCTGAAGATCTGCAAAAACTGCGGAAAGGTGTACTACAACACCCACGCCAAGAGCGAATTCTGCGGGCCCAAGTGTCGGAATTACTATAATGTGAAGGTGTTTCGGGAAAAAGCACAAACTTGAGCGCAAAACATATTTGAAGGATGACTCGATTTCCGATATAATACTCAATATATAAGCATTTTTGGAGGAATTCTCATGACACATATAAGAAGTGAAACAGAAACTGTAATCAAAAAGATATTACCTTATTTGAGCAGACGTGGATATGATATAGAAAAAGATTTTGACTTTGAGACTATGTCCACCCTTACTGATAGCTATTCGAAAGGATTTGTGGATATTCTTGTTACTTTGGGCAAGAAAAATGCTGCATTTCTTATAGAGGCAAAGAGAATTTCTAAAAAGCTTACAAATAAAGATAGAGATCAGGCGATTTCTTATGCTAGAGCAAAAGAAATAAGGGTCCCGTTTGTTATTGTAACTAATGGCGTAGATATTCACTGCTTTAATACCAAAAATAAAAGGAGAATTCTGTGGGATGGGAAACCTATAGACAAGATCCCCAGTAGAGATCAACTTCCCAAAGTATTAAAAGAACTAAAGAAAGATCCTGACGCTACAATTATCCCTATTTCCAATGACAGTAGTTTGCCTTATCGCCCAGGCTTGCCACTCAGGCAGTTAAATGCTCTGTTTTATAAAGGGCATAGTACTATTAGAAAGATAGAAAAGAATGAAGAATTTGCTTTCTCTGACTTTTCAAAACTACTGTTTTTGCGACTTTTGGAAGAAAAAAGTGATTTGGATGAGACATTTGAGCTGCCTTATTCTTATCGTTTTTTTGAATTGGCAGAAGTCCCAGCAAAAAACGCTGATCAAGTTAAAGTGGCAATTCACGCAATGATTGAAAGTATTGTGGAAAATACCCCCTACGGCGAAGTTTTGGAAGATGAGATTCACCTTAAAAATCCCAAGACCTTTTTAAGCCTTGTCAAAGATTTAGCGTCTGTATCATTTTGCGATTGCAGTGTTGACTCAAAAGGAGCCGCTTTTGAATATTATGTTCGTGCTACCTTAAAGGGGAAAAAGCTTGGGCAGTACTTTACCCCCAGAGAGTTAGTACAGGTAATGAATGCGCTTGTTGGCGAAAACAAAATTATTAACGCATTGATGACTGGTTCAGATATAAAAGTTCTTGATCCGGCTTGTGGTACAGGGGGTTTTTTGGTTTATCTATTACAAGACTCTTTATCTAAATTGTGCAAAAAATTACAGAATAGAGAAATTACTCAAGCAACATATAATGTTCTGGTGAAAAAAGTAAAAGAAAATGTCTTTTTTGGCTCGGATGCAAATGAAGGTGTTGCCGCATCAGCTAAAATGAATATGATAATTGCTGGTGACGGACATACTAACATTAGAAATGAGGACAGTCTATCCTCTCAAGCCCAAAATTGGAATACATCTGAACCAGATTGTAATTTGATAATAACCAATCCTCCATTTGGAACGGCCGAAGGAGATTCTTTGTCAAAGGACGATATGCAACAGTATGCTGTATCATCTACTAAAGGCCAGTATCTTTTTATCCAAAAAATGATTGCATCTACCGTTCCTGGAGGGGAAATCTGTACCGTTATCGATGAAGGTTTACTAAATACAGAGACCGGAGCAGATTTGCGAAAATATATTTTACAGCAATGTCGCATTAAAGCAATTATAAATCTCCCAAGTGAAACTTTTAAACCCAACAAAATCAATGTCAGATCAAGTGTTTTGTATATGGAAAAACGCGAAAATCCAGATATTGACTTTGATGACCACTACAATATCACATTTTGTAAGTTGGATAGCTTGGGATATGTTGGTTCCGGAGATAAAGTGCGTGGATTTGATTCACAGAGATTATATAATGAAATGGCTTGCCAAGTAATGGACTCTACAATGGGATCGCCCAGAAGAGGATATAATTGGACAGCTTATGATGTAGATGCTTGCCTTATTGGAAAAAGCACAACTATTCGTTTAGACTACAAGTATTGGGATGTAGGTATACGGGAAAGAATAGAATCGCTAAGAGAAAAGTCAAACCCAATGATCAAGGATATAAATCAAATAGACACTATGCGCGGAAAAAGCCCAAATGCGGATAGCTATGTTGATGAAGACGAAGGATTTGCTGTTGTAATTAAAGCGGGCAGTAATATTAGCCGGTTTGGAACTCTGATACTTGAAGGAGCTGACTGGATCGAGAAGTCTGCATATGATGAATATGTAGACAAGGCTAAGAAGGAGGGAAGCAACCTTAATTTGGTTCAAAAAGGAGATGTCCTGTTGGCTTCTACTGGAGATGGAACCCTTGGCAAAGCATGTGTTTACGACGCAAAATTCCCTGCCATTGCAGATGGACATGTGACTATTATTAGAGTAGATTCTAAAAAAATATATCCGTATTATTTGGCAGATTATCTACGCAATGGGTTTGGTGCACAGCAGATTAACCGTCTTTTTACAGGCTCCACGGGTCTAATAGAGCTTACACCAGAGCAAGTGGATAGTATAGTTATCGAGTTGCCAGCAGATATCTCGCAGCAGAAAGCACTTTCAAAGAAAATGCGTGCATTTGAGGCACGTTATAATGCAAAGATTGATGAAGCGCAAAAATTGTTAGCACAAGCACAGAAGGTATTCAGTTAATGAAAATAAATAATAGATTTATTCTATAAAATATGCTATTGTGTCTTGCTACAAGGAGGCGAGGCACATGAACGAAACGCTGAAATTGCTGTACGACCGATTTTATACCCCTCTGCCCATGACAGAGGCCAACCAGGAAGTCGAAACCTGCCACCGGCAGCTCATTGAACGGCTGGACAAGCCAGAACGGAAGTTGGTGCTGCGGATCATCGATGCCCAGAACCTGATGATCGAGGAACGCTCTGTGGATAGCTTCCTCTGCGGCTTCCGTCTGGCGTTGGAAATGGCAAACGAACTGAATCACTACATGGAAGAGCGCCCGGAGCCGGAGGATCATCCCGGCCCGGACGCTCTTCCTTCATCATCCGGCCAATCTAACCGCTCCGCTTGCTCCCAGCGGATATAACCGTTGGACTTCTTCCGGTAGATGCAGTGCCAACGGGAACCGTCAAATACCTCATCGGCAAAGTTGATGAGGGTTTTGGATGGGGAGTAGTTCACACCCCAGCTCTGCCACCAGACGGACAGCTTGATTTTGCGGCCGTCATCCGCATCAAAAAAGCACAGGAGCATGGGCTTGCTCCTGTGCCAGCAGCGGAAGGCCAGTGTCCCGGTGAAGGAACCACTTTCCTCCGGATAGCGGTAGTCCTTTATCGGGGCTGCTTCCCGGTCCGCTTTGCAGCGGATGATCTGTGCCCGACAGGGATGGTCCTGTTCAAATGTGGATGTGTACGGATTGCGCATGTTGATTACCTCCTCAATGTCCGAATTGCTGCTCCTGCTTTTGCTTTAGCTGCGCCTCATAGTGTTCCTTCAGCTGCTCCCGCAGATCCTGGGGGATGGAGTCAATGAAATCCTGACACTCCTGCAGCTCATAGACGAGAGACATTTTCTCCAGGTGCTCCTGATGCTGTTCCCACTGGGCTCGCTCGGCATCCCTTCTTTCGATCAAGGCGTTCTGCCTCAAAATCTGGATCTGCTCATCGTAAGGCTTTAGTTTTGCTTCGAAAGCATTGACCTGGGGATACCATTGCTCCAGCAGCTTCAGAATTTTTTCCTTCTGCCGTTTGGCATTCAGCGTACCGATCTGCTCCAGCTCGGTGCGGATCTGTTTCATTTCGTCGGTGAGCCGGTGGGACTGTTTGTAGAGCCATGTGGGAATGTGCTTCCGTCTGGTGACGGCGGCAGACTGCCCCCGTTCCAGCTCCGGGAACTCTGAGGCCATGTGGTCGTGGAATTTGTCCTGCCACTCCACAAGCTTGTCCCGCCCTCCAATCACCTCCTTGGCGGACAGCCGGTTGTCTTTTGTCAGCGGAACAAAGCACAGGTGCATGTGGGGATTGCGCTCATCCATGTGGACCACGGCGGAGAAGATGTTGGATTCGCCAACCTCTTTCTTAAAAAAGTCCAGCGCCCGCTCAAAGTAGCGGCGCACCTGCTCTGGCAATAGACGGGCCAGATACTCCGGTGTGGCGGTGACAATGGTGTCGATGAACTTCACGCTGTCCTTGCGTACCTTGCACTTAGGATTCTCCCGCTGGGCACGCTCAATGCGGGACTGGATTTCTGCGTAGTACTTGTGCCGTGGTTGAATGAGATGATAGTTGAGATGGGAACGTTTCGTGTCCACATCCGGATTGCTGGCGTACTGTTCCTTTTTTCGTTCGTGGTGTTTTTCAATGGCGGAAGCCGGTCCTCCTTTTCGTTTCTCGAAGCGCATAATGGCGTAAGGCATCACACAAAACTCCTTTCGTTGAACTGGTGGGCGTGCGGTGGACGAGGGCTTTTTCACATACCGCCCTGCCAATGTGGAACCCGCCGCAGAGAGACTGTTGCTGAACCCTGCAAGACTGGTGCGGCGGCGGTTTCCCCGCCCGCGAGAAATGCCCGGCCCCTACAAGGCGGGCCGGGCATTTTCACGTGCGGTTGTCAGGGCGGTATAACGCACTATACCTTGCCGCCCTATAGGGGCAGCAAGGCGTGCGCCCGGGGACACCCCGGAACCCCGTTTTGCGGCTTCGGCTGCGCAGGCAACGGGCCTTGATTGGCCCGCAGCCTGCGCCCCTTTGCCGCCGTTTTTGCCGCCTTTCACTGGGGGTAGGGGTGTATCCCTCATGGGCGGCAAAAACAATACGGGGGCACCCCCAAAAGCCTGCTTTTGGGGGAGAGGAGCAATGACGAAGCGGTGAGTTTTCGCCGACAGGCGAAAACGATGAGTGGAGTACATTGCGACGAGTGGGCGGACGGGGGACGAAGGACGAGGGGTATTGCAGAGACGAAAACAGCGCCTGCGATTTCTCGCAGACGCTGTCATACACGGGATGCTATTTGTTGTGAGTACCTGTAAGAGTGTCTGGGTACTCCCGTCAGGTATCTAAAAGAAAGTCTGTTAGTCTAATGATCTTGATACCGTCTTCCGTTATGGGGTGATTGCAGTTTCCGGCAATCACAATCTTCTCGTAGTTGTCTCGGATCATGCGCAGAGGAGCCAATTCCCGCTCGCGGGTGGTTGGCTCATTTATAGACTCGGTCACTTGGATATACCGTTTCTGTTCCGCATTGGCAGCGATAAAATCCACTTCCTTGTTGTCCACCTTGCCGATGGACACATCGTATCCCCGGCGGAGCAATTCAAAGTAAACGATGTTCTCGATGATGTGTCCGGTATCCATGTCCCGGAAACCCAACAGATAGTTGCGCAGACCGATGTCTACAATATAATATTTGCCCAGGGTGCGTAGATACTCCTTACCCTTGATATCGAAGCGCTTAATCTCGTAAAAGACATAAGACTCCAGCAGTGCACCTACATAGGCCTGAATGGTGTGAACAGAGGGATTTCCCTTGCGGCTTTGGTCCAGCAGCTTTTCATTTACGAGGGTATTACTGATGGATGTGATGGAGGTGCTGTTGCCGATATTGTCGGCCAGGAACATGATGATCTTCCGCAGCAAATCTGGATCTGTGATCTGCCGTTGACCACGGCGGCGCTCCCGTTCCAGAATATCCCGCACCACGACCGTGGAATAGATCCCGTCTAGCAGGGCCAGCGCTTTATCGGTATCCAGCCCCACATCTGCAATGCCGGGCATCCCGCCAAAGCGCAGATAAGCATCCAGAAGTTCTTGCGGCTCATAGCTTTCACCATCGGTATCATAGATCCGCTTCCGCATTCCTCCGGCGGGGCTTTTGCTCTCCCTGACCACATAGCCGTGGAAGTCCAGGAACTCCCGGAAAGAGAGAGGAAGTATCTTAATTTCCACGCTCCGTCCAGCCAGGTAGGTGGCATACTCGGAGGACAGAAGATAGGCGTTGGAGCCGGTCACATAGATGTCGCAGTCGAAATCCACCCGGAAGGAATTCACCGCATCCTGCCACTGGTCGATGCGCTGGATCTCGTCAAAAAACAGGTAGGCACGCTTTTTCTCCGGCAGCCGCTCCTTCACATACCGGTACAGTTCCTCCGCGGTCATTCGGCGGAAGTCCATAGATTCAAAATTCATCTCGATGATCTGATCATCGCTCACTCCGGTCTGACGCAGATGAAGGACCATCAGTTTCATCAGACTGGATTTTCCACAGCGCCGGATGCCTGTGATGATCTTGACCGGCTCGGTATCCTGAAACGCGATCAGTCGATTCAAATAAAGATCACGGCGGTGCAGTTCACTTCCGCTTTTCAGCATCGTATCACCTCTGGCTGGAGTGTAGCATAAAGAAAACGAAAAATCAAGTTTGTGCTATCAATAGCACAAACTTTTCCAAAAAATGATATTTTTGCTCTGATTCCGACACTCCCAGAAATGGGCTCCATACAGAGTCAACTCGGTTTTCGCTCACAAAACGCTAACAGAATGCTAACACTTTTCCGAAAAATCTGCTTTGAAGGGAAAAATCCCCAAAGCCTTGTGCCAACAGTGGAAACGCCGGAAACCCTAGTAAAATCAAGGGCTTCCGGCGTTTTGAGGAGCGCAGAGAAGCGCTCAAAATGCTCCAAAAGACACCCGCTTCCAACGACTCGAAATCAGTTTGGGAGCAATCCCACGAGGGTTCGAATCCCTCCCGCTGCGCCATGTCGGAGCAAGCGTCTTATCGCTTGCTCCTTTTTTATGATGACAGGCGGCACGGAGTTTTTTTCCGCGCTGCCTTTTTTCTGCTTCACTGCATCCAGTCCATCCAGTTTTTGGCGAATAAATTGTCCTTGAGGCACACAAAGTAGAAAGCACCGCTCATGGGCACTTCCGCCAGATCAAACCGTGCCAGGGTTCCAGCCTCCAGCTCCTGCTCCACCACCGGGGCATACAAAAAAGATAATCCCAGGCCATCTGCTACCAGCGACTTGATGGTGGAAAAATCGCTGATGGTTACCACACTGGGGAAACTGTCCAGGGTGTAATTCTGGCGGTGCAGGGCCTCTTCAAAGATGGCCCGGGTGCCGGAGCCGGGTTCCCGCAGGATCAGCCGTTCACCGGTTATTTCGTCCAGGGGAACGGCTCTGCCTGCCAGCCGGTGTTGGGGAGCACAGACACCGAAAAATGCCTCCTGCCGGCAAAGCTGCGCATCATAGCGGCTACGGTCAAAGAAACCTTCCACCAGGGCAAAGTCCAGCTGCCCCGCTTCCAGCGCCCGCAGCAGCACCTGGGTGTTGTCCACCAACAGGGAGAAGGAGGCCTCCGGCTGGGAGCGCAGAAAGCGTTCCACCCTGGGGGCGATGACGTATTCCCCGATGGTCTTGGAGGCTCCCACCCGCAGCGAAATGGGGGCAGGAGCCGCCATGGTGGCTTCCACCTTCTTGCTGTTGTAGGCCATGGATCGGGTAAATTCCCGCAGCCGCATCCCTGCCTCCGTCAGCCGCAGGATCTTGCCTTCGTAGGAGAAGAGGCGGCAGCCGTAGTGATCCTCCAGATAGTGGATGTGGTGGGTCACCGCCGGCTGGGTGAGGCAAAGCTGCTCGGCGGCCCGGGTATAGTTCATGGTCTCGCACAGCACGAGAAAGGTATTCCAGCGTGGATCCAGCATAGCGATCACCTATTATATAAATTTATTGTTATATAACAATTCTTCATTTCATTTTATCGTAGTCCTGCGCTATAATCAAGTCATCCAAGTAAAATACGCTGCGAAAGAGAGAGAAAATCACATGGAGTTTTGGAAAAAAGCCGGCCCGGGTCTGCTGCTGTGTCTGATCCTGGCTATCCCCAGCTGGCTGCTGGGACACGCATTCCCGGTCATCGGCGGTCCTGTCTTCGCGATTCTCATGGGTATGGTGGTGTCCTTGGTCCTGCGGGATCGCACCCGCTATCAGGCGGGCATTGCTTTCACCTCCAAGAAGATCCTGCAGTATGCAGTGATCCTCCTGGGCTTTGGTCTGAACCTTTCTGAGATCGCCAAGGTGGGTGCCCAGTCCCTGCCCATTATCTGCACCACCATCACCATGTCCCTGGTGATCGCGTTCCTGCTGCGCAAGTGGATGAAGATCCCCAGCAATATCTCCGTGCTGGTGGGCGTGGGATCCTCCATCTGCGGCGGCTCCGCCATCGCTGCCACCGCTCCCGTTATTGGTGCGGACGACGAGGAGATCGCCCAGGCCATCTCCGTCATTTTCCTCTTCAATATCTTGGCAGCCCTGTTTTTCCCCACTCTGGGCGGCGCCATGGGTATGAGCAACGAGGGCTTCGGCCTCTTCGCCGGAACGGCCATTAACGACACATCCTCCGTCACGGCGGCGGCTTCCACCTGGGACACCCTCCACGGCACCAACGGCGCGGTGCTGGAGTACGCCACCATCGTCAAGCTTACCCGCACCCTGGCCATTATCCCCATCACGCTGGTACTGGCCTTCTGGCGCACCTGGCAGGCCAAGCGGGGCGGCGGTGCTTCCAGCGGTTCCTTTGACATCAAGAAGATCTTCCCCTTCTTCATCCTCTTCTTTGTCCTGGCCTCCGTCATCACCACAGTTTCCACCATGGCGGGTGTGGATGCCGGCTTCTTCCAGCCCTTCAAGGAGCTCTCCAAGTTCTTCATCATCCTGGCCATGGCGGCCATCGGCCTCAACACGGACATCGTCAAGCTGGTGAAGTCCGGTGGAAAGCCCATCTTCATGGGTGCCTGCTGCTGGTTGGGCATCACCTGCGCCAGCCTCCTGATGCAGCATTTCCAGGGCCTTCTGTAAAATTTCCACACACTGTTGAAAAAATAGAAAGGAAGCGGATCACTATGTACGACATCCTCATCATCGGAGCAGGCCCTGCGGGCATCAGCGCGGGCATTTACGCCGTGAGCCGCGGCAAGCGGGCTCTGATCCTGGAAAAGGGCCAGGTAGGCGGCATCATCGGCAAGGTGTCCACCGTTACCCACTACACGGCCATTGAGCCCCAGGAGACCGGTGCCACCTTTGCCGCCCGCATGAAGGAGCAGGCGCTGCGAGCCGGTGTGGAGATCGTCTACGCCGATGTTACTGCCGTCACACTGACAGGCGAGGTGAAGACCGTTACCACCGACAAGGGCACCTATGAGGCCAAGCGGATCATCCTGGCAAACGGTGGCACGCCCCGGAAACTGGGGATCCCTGGGGAGGCGGAGTTGTCCGGCAAAGGCATGGGCATGAACGCCGCCCGGGACGGCGCTGCCTACACGGGCAAGAACGTCTACGTGGTGGGTGGCGCCGACGGCGCCGTGAAAGAGGCGCTGTATCTCGCTTCCTTTGCCAAGCACCTGACCATCATCCACTTTGAGGATCAGCTGGGCTGCATTGCCGAGTTCCGCCGGAAAGTGGCTGCCGCCGGCAACATCTCGTTGCGGCTGGCCTCCCGGCTCCATGCTGTCTACGGTCAGGACCAGGTGGAGCGTCTGGAGATTGCCAGTGAGCATGACGGCCACATTGAGACGGTGGAGGACCCCGGCTGCGGCATTTTCGTGTACGCCGGTGTGACGCCCAACACGGAGCTCTACACGGAACTGACCCTGGAGGATGGGTACATCCCCACCAACGAGAAGATGGAGACCGCCATCCCCGGCGTCTATGCCGCCGGTGACATCCGGGTCAAGCAGGTGCGCCAGGTGGCCACAGCCGTATCCGACGGCGCCATTGCCGCCATCAATGCCGCCCTGTAATCACCTGAGTACCAACAGATCCGGCCCGCTCCACGCAGCGTTTGTTGCGGGGGGCGAGCCGGTTGTGCTATGCTGGGCACAGGTGATGGATATGAACCGGGAAAAGACCGGGTCCCTGATCGCAGCGGCCCGAAAAGAGAAGAACATGACCCAGAAGGATCTGGCAAAAGCCCTCCATGTGTCGGACCGGGCCGTTTCCAAGTGGGAACGGGGAGCAGGTTTTCCCGATGTGGGTTTGCTGGAGCCCCTGGCGGACGCGTTGGGACTTCAGGTGCTGGACCTGCTGCGGGGAGAGGAGCAGGAGGAGGCGGAACCGGAGGTGACGGTGCGCCGGGCACTGGTGCTGCTGGTCCGGCAGGCTCGGGAGAAGACCCGGCGGCGGTGGGGGCAGATTTTGGGGAGCCTCCTGGCGCTGGTTCTGGTGGGTTTTGTGCTTTTCGGTATATTGGACCGGGCCGGGGTCTTTCTGCGGCCGATTTCTCTGACGTTGACCGCAACGGTCTATACCCCGGAGGGAGAACCATCCGGAGGGACTACGGTAGGGATCGACGGCCAGCAGACGATTCTGGGGGACAAGTCCTTTGTGGGCCGGTTCGCCATTGAAGCCGTGGAAGCCACCTGCCGGGAAGGCGTGGAGGCCCAAATTCAATGGGACGCCATGGGCGTGGAGGGCTGGCAGGATATTCAGTATTATCGCCCCGGGGAATTTTGTTCTCTGGGTGTGGAGCGGATGCTCTATATCACAGAGAATCTGCAGTCCTTTGGGCTAAAGCTGGAGGACGGCACCATCATTGCCACCGATCCGGTCTATGTGCCGCTGCTGATGTCAGGGTATTATTACAGCATTCACACCACATTTTCCAATCAGTTTTGAAAGGACAACTCCCCACGAATCTTGCAGATTCGTGGGGAGTTGTCCTTTATAATAAACAATTAAGCCAATTTATTAGATAATTTCTCCGCGATGGCGCTTAGGAATTCCTTGCTGGTTACCGCTGTGGCAGCAAAGCCCGGCTCCACCAGACCCACCAGATCCTTGGTCATGATCCCGGCGTTCAACGTATCGTAGCAGGCCTCCTCCAGCTTTTCACCGAAGTGCACCAGCTCCGGCAGCTGATCCAGCTCGCCCCGGCGCTTGAGAGCCCCGGACCAGGCGAAGATGGTGGCCATGGGGTTGGTGGAGGTCTCCTCGCCCTTTAAGTACTTGTAGTAGTGGCGGGTGACGGTGCCGTGAGCCGCCTCAAACTCCATGGTGCCGTCGGGGGCCACCAGGACACTGGTCATCATGGCAAGAGAACCGAAGGCGGTGGACACCATGTCACTCATGACGTCGCCGTCGTAGTTTTTGCAGGCCCAGATGTAGCCGCCCTCGCTGCGGATGACCCGGGCCACGGCGTCGTCGATGAGGGTGTAGAAGTAGGTGAGGCCCAGCTTTTCAAACTCCGCCTTGTAACGGCTCTCGTACTCCTCTTCAAAGATCTGCTTGAAGTCCCCGTCGTAGACCTTAGCGATGGTGTCCTTGGTGGAGAACCACAGGTCCTGCTTGGTGTCGATGGCGTACTGGAAACAGGCGCGGGCAAAGGAGCGGATGGAGCTGTCCTTGTTGTGGGCGCCCTGCCACACGGCGGGGCCGTCCACCTTCTGGACCACCACGGTCTGTTCCTTTCCAGAGACGCCCCGGAAGGTCATGGTGCACTCGCCGGGCTCGTCCGTGTGGAAATCCACGCTCTTATAGACGTCGCCGTAGGCGTGACGGGCGATGGTGATGGGCTTTTTCCAATTCTTCACCACGGGACGGATGGCGTCGATGAGGATGGGCGTGCGGAACACGGTGCCGTCCAGAATGGAGCGGATGGTGCCGTTGGGGCTCTTCCACATCTCCGTCAGCTGGGGGTACTCTTCCATGCGCTGCTTGTTGGGGGTAATAGTGGCGCACTTGACCGCCACACCGTATTTCCGGGTGGCGTTGGCGGCATCCACCGTCACCTGATCCTGCGTCTCGTTGCGGTGCAGCAGGCCCAGGTCATAGTACTCCGTTTTCAGATCCACAAAGGGCTCGATCAGCATTTCCTTGATCCAGCCCCACAGAACGCGGGTCATCTCATCGCCGTCCATCTCCACGATGGGGGTGGTCATTTTGATTTTATCCATCTCAATCAGCCCTCTTTGCGTAGTAATTCATCAGGCACCCATCCAGGATGATCTCCTTTTCATCCTCGGTCAGGCCCCGGACGTGGAGCGTCAGATCCTCCACGGTACCGTTGGCACGGATGACCTTGGCGGGGATGTCCTCGGTGCCAGCGGCAATGGCCGCCCGGATGCCGGGCACAAACACGTAGTCGCCGCTTTCATAGGGGAATTCCGTCCCCTGGTCCAGGGTGAAGGGCAGGATGCCCCAGTTGATGCAGTTGGAGCGGTAGCGCTTGGTGGCAAACTCGTAGCAGATATTGGCGAAGCCGCCCAGCACTTTCTGGCAGGAGGCCGCCTGCTCCCGGGCGGAACCGTCGCCTGGCTTGTTGGCAAAGACGCAGGAGCCGAACTGGGTATTGCCCAGCAGGGCCGCGCCGTCACCCACCTTGTCCAGGACGGTCTTCAGCGCCTCCGGAGCCTTGCCGGCACGGCGTTCTGCCTCCAGAGCCGCTGCAGCCTTGGCCCGGCCCACATAGGCGGGCTCCCGGCGGGAGAGGGTGAACTCCGCCAGCCGCAGGGGGTTGGAGCGGTAGGAGGAGGTCTCGCCGGAGGGGATCAGCTCGTCGGTGGTGGTGACGGGATCCCGCAGCACCGCGGCCAGTTCCACCAGCAGGTTCTCAGAGAGGGGCTGCATCTTGGGCCAGTCGGTGATGTTGGGCCCCATCACCAGCTCCACGCTGGGATCCGCTTTGCCGAAGCCGTAGTAGAGACGCCGGTCATAGACGCCCTTGTCAAAGTGGTAGTCGTGGTGGACGGGGGCATAGTCGATGTCCGTAGCAGGCGTGATCTTTCCGCCGTTCAAGGCCGTGGCGGCAATGGACCGGGCGTCCATGAGGCACACGGCGGCAAACTGGCCCTCGCCGGGTTTGGAGCCCTCCCGGTTGGGGAAGTTGCGGGTGGTGTGCCGCAGGGAGAGACCGTTGTTGGCGGGGACGTCCCCAGCGCCGAAGCAGGGGCCGCAGAAGCTGGGCTTGATGACGGCGCCGGTCTCCAGCAGGTCCGCCGTGGCGCCGATTTTGGTGAGCTCCAGGCTCACCGGCACGCTGGTGGGGTACACATCCAGGGTAAAGGCACCGTTTCCGGTGGAGCCGCCCCGGAGGATGTCCGCCGCCTCGGTGATGTTGTCAAAGAGGCCGCCGGCGCACCCGGCGATGACGCCTTGGTCAGCCCAGACGCCGCCGTCATGGATCTTGCAGCAAAGCTGGGGATCCGCCTTGGGATAACGCTTACGGGCGTCCGCCTCCACCCCGGCAAGGATCTCCTCCGCATTGTCCAGGAATTCCCGGATGGTCCAGGCGTTGGAGGGGTGGAAGGGCAGGGCGATCATGGGCTCCACCTGAGAGAGGTCGATCTCAATGTACCGGTCATAGTACGCGCCGTCCTGGGGGTGGAGGGGGCGGTAGTCCCCGGGACGCTGGTGGGCCTGGTAGAAGCCCTCCGTCACAGCGTCCGTCTCCCAGATGGAGGAGAGGCAGGTGGTCTCCGTGGTCATGACATCGATGCCGTTGCGGAAGTCGATGGGCAGCGAGGCGATGCCCGGCCCACAGAACTCCAGCACCCGGTTGTTGACAAAGCCGGAGGCAAAGGTGGCCTTCACCAGAGCGATGGCCACGTCGTGCGGGCCGACGCCCCGGCGGGGCGTGCCGGTGAGATACACCAGCACCACTTCCGGATAGTCGATGTCCCAGGTGTTTTTCAGCAGCTGCTTGGCAAGCTCCGGTCCGCCCTCGCCCACGGCCATGGTGCCAAGAGCCCCGTACCGGGTGTGGGAGTCGGAGCCCAGGATCATCCTGCCGCATCCGGCCATCTGCTCCCGGGCATAGGAGTGGATGACGGACTGGTTGGCGGGGACATAGATACCGCCGTATTTCTTGGCGGCAGAGAGGCCAAAGACATGGTCGTCCTCATTGATGGTACCGCCCACGGCGCAGAGGCTGTTGTGGCAGTTGGTGAGGGCGTAGGGAATCGGAAATTCCTTCATGCCGGAGGCCCGGGCCTGCTGGATGATGCCCACATAGGTGATGTCGTGAGAGATCAGGGCGTCAAACTTGATCTGCAGGTGCCCCGGATCGCCGGAGACACTGTGGGACTGGAGAATGCTGTATGCCATGGTCCGCCTGCGGCCTTCCTCCGGGGAGAGGGAAGCGCTGGCACAGGGGGCGCCGTTTACCAAAAAGGCGCCGTTTTCGTGAAGTGTGATCATGGGGGAGACCTCCTGCGTATCACGGGGAGCCCGTGTTTCTTGCGTTTCAATATACCACAAAGGATTCCGCTTGAAAAGCCCTGTTTTGCAGGATTGAGCACTTCTTCCTGCAAATTTGGCGAGGGTGACAGAATCGGCGGCGGCGGGAGGGCATTGGGAGGGGACAATGCCGGAAGGGCTTCCGCCCTCAAGAGCGGTCTTGTGAAAAGAGCCAACAACCTGCGGAGTTGGCTGTGGGTTTTCTGGGACATTGTATATTGTATCAGATAGGAAAATGCACTATCATATAAAAGGTTTGAATTAAAACTAATTGCGGAGGAAAGAGAAAGATGCTGGATCAGGAGCTGCACTTTTTGCTGCTGCGGGCTTTCCATCACAGCAACCGCCTTATCACCCAGCAGATTGCTGTACTGGGCCTTTATCCCGGGCAGCCCAAGATCCTGGAGTATCTGCTGGAGCACGATGGCTGCATTGCCCGGGATATCTGCCGGGACTGCGTGTTGGACAAGTCCACCATGACCAATCTGTTGGGGCGGATGGAGCGCCAGGGACTGATTGTCAGGGAGGAAAACGGTCAGGATAAACGGGCGTCCTTCCTCCGGCTGACGGATGAAGGACGTGCTTTGGCGGAGCAGGCCAAGGAGATCTTCCGCCAGACGGACGCCCAGGCAGCCCGGAACCTGTCCCCGGAGGAGCAATCCCAGCTGGTACGGCTGCTGAAAACAGTAACGCAGAATTTGGAGGAGGAGACGAAATGAAACATCTTGCACCGCGGTACGGGTTCTTTGTCTTGGGGGTGGCCATCAACTCGTTTGGGGTGGCCTTTATTACCAAGAGCGCCCTGGGAACTTCCCAGATCTCCAGTGTCCCCTATGTGCTGAGCTTGTGGCAGCCCAGCATGAGCTTCGGCATGACCACCTTTTTGTTCAATATGTTGTTCATTTTGACGCAGATCGTGTTGCTAAAGCGGGATTTTCACCCCATCCAGTTCCTCCAGATCGCCGTCAATATTCTCTTCAGCAGCCTCATCGATGTCAGTATGGCGCTGCTGTGGTTCTTTCAGCCGGAGACGCTGTTGGTACGGCTCATCAGCCTGCTGGTGGGCTGCGTGATCCTGGCGGTGGGCATCTCCATTGAGGTGGCGCCGGATACTCTGGTGGTTCCGGGAGAGGGCGTTGTGCGGGCCATCTCCCAGGTCAGCGGAAAGCGGTTCGGTACCGTGAAGGTCTACTTTGATGTGACACTGATCGTCATTGCGGTGGCGCTCTCCTTCCTGTTCTTCGGCAAGCTCAACGGCATCGGTGTGGGCACGGTGGTCTCCGCTCTGACGGTGGGGAAGTTCGTCAATATCATCGACCGGCGCCTGCCGCTGATCGGCTGGATCCGGAGCCTGAAAGAGCAGCCGGAAAAACGGGAGGAGATCCAAGAAGAGACCTCCGAAAATCAGCCCGCCGGTATCTGAGAGCCTAAAAACGGTAAAATAAAAGCCACCGGCAAGTCCGGCGGCTTTTTCATATCGCAACTGGGATCAGTAAAAGCAGCGGCCAGCCGGTTTCGGCTGGCCGCTGCGGCAGTTTATAGGAGATCAGTTTTTGCTGCGGCGGGCCATGAAGAACACGAAGAGCGCCACGAGGACACAGATCAGGATTCGCCAGAACCAGTTGGAAAGGCCCAGAATCAGAATAGCCAGGATGATGATGGGCAGGATGAACTGGAAGTAGGGCTTGAAGACACGGGCCATCCGAAGTCCGGTGCCGGTATTGGCCTCTGCCAGGTACTTGTCAAAGCCCCAGCCCCATTTGGAGACGCAGAAGAGCAGGTAGATCAGAGAGCCGATGGGAAGCAGCAGGTTGCTCACCAGGAAGTCCTCGATATCCAGGATCTGGCCCACAGCGCCGCTGGGCAGCGTGGCCTCGAAGTACCAGAGGTTGTAGCCCAGCACACAGGGCATGCTGGCAATAAGAATGAACACGCAGCAGATGGCGGTGGCCTTCTTCCGGGACCAGCCGAAGCTGTCGATGCAGCTGGCCATGATGTTCTCAAACACCGCCAGCACCGTAGTGAAGCTGGCAAAGGTCATGAACAGGAAGAACAGTGCGCCCCACAGCCGGCCGCCGGCCATGTTGACAAATACCCGGGGCAGCGTCATGAAGATCAGGGCAGGGCCGCTGTTGGCCTCCACGCCGAAGGAGAAGCAGGCGGGGAAGATGATCATGCCGGACATAAGGGCCACGAAGGTGTCCAGGCAGCAGATCCGCACGGCCTCGCCGGTGAGGGAGTGCTCCCGGGACATGTAGCTGCCGAAGATCTCCATGGCGGCGATGCCCAGGCTCAGGGTGAAGAAGGACTGGTTCATGGCGGCGGTGATGACGTTGCCGAGGCCCGCCTCGGAAGCACGCTGGAAGTCCGGCAGCAGGTAGAACTTCACGCCCTCCATGGCGCCGTCCAGGGTCAGGCTATGGACAGCCAGCACCACGATCAGGGTCAGCAGGGCCAGCATCATCCACTTACTGATGCGCTCCAGACCCTTCTGCAGGCCGAAGGAACACACCAGGAAGCCAGCCAGTACGATGATCACCATAAAAATGGTCATCTCGCCGGGATTGGCCAGCATGGTGGAAAATACGCCGTCCACGGCGTCGTTGGACACGCCCTCAAAGGCACCCACGGCAAACTTATAGAAGTAGTCCAGCATCCAGCCGGCCACGGTGGTGTAGTACATCATCAGAAGGCAGCAGCCGATGATGCAGAACCAGCCGTGGATGTGCCATCTGCTGCCCTTGGGTTCCAGCGCTTTGTAGCCCTCCACCGCGCTCTTGCGGCTGGCACGGCCCACCGCCAGCTCCATGGTCAGCACAGGCACGCCCATGATCACCAGGAACAGCAGGTAGAAAAGCACGAACACGCCGCCGCCGTAAAGGCCGGTGATATAGGGGAATTTCCACACATTGCCGATGCCGATGGCGCAGCCGGCGCTCACCAGCAGGAATCCCAGACGGGATTGGAAGTTTTCACGCTTCAATGTTCTCTCTCCTTATTTCTCACACGATTCCGGCAAATTCTTGGAAAATTTGCCGACAACACATCTATGTTAGTCGTTTACCAGGGAAAAGTCAACTTCTTTTTCCTCGGCAGGAGGACACTCTTGCGCCGGGGAGGAGAATTTGCTATAGTGAGAAAAACACAGCGGGAGGGATCACATATGGATGTATTGGTGGTTGTGGATATGCAGAACGACTTCGTCTCCGGTGCCTTGGGGACGCAGGAGGCCGCTGACATTGTACCCTACGTGGTGGGGCGGGTGGTGGATGGACTCAACCGGGGTGAGACCGTCTTTTTTACCCGGGATACCCATGAGGCGGACTATCTTTCCACCCAGGAGGGGAAGAAGCTGCCGGTGCTCCACTGCATCCGGGGAACGGAGGGGTGGGAGATCATCCCCCAGCTTCAGGAGTACGCCGCCCATCCCATTGACAAACCTACCTTCGGCAGCCGGTACCTGGGGGCGTTGCTGAAAGCCCAGGACGAGGATCTGCGCAAACAGGGACAGCCCGGGGTGGAGAAGGTGACGCTCATCGGGGTGTGCACGGATATCTGCGTCCTCTCCAACGCCCTGCTGGTGAAGGCCTTTTTGCCGGAGGCGGAGATCATGGTGGAGGCCGGATGCTGTGCCGGGGTGACGCCTCAGGCCCACCGCACGGCTCTGGAGGCCATGAAGGCCTGCCAGATCACTGTGGTTCAGGAAGCATAAGAAATGAGCCCCGCGGCTAAAGCCGCGGGGCTCATTTTGCTTATGGGATTACTGGATGGAGATCTGCCGGCTGGCAGGAGCCTGGGCGGTCTTCTTGGGCATCTTCAGCTCCAGAACGCCGCCTTCGTAGCTGGCGGTGATCTCGTCGGCCCGGATGCCGGAGACATCGAAGCTCCGGCTGTAAGCACCGTAGGAGCGCTCGCAGCAGACGTACTTGTCTTTCTTCTGGGCATCCTCGTGCTCGGAGTGACGTTCCGCCTGGATGGTCAGGGTGTCGCCGTCCAGATTCAGGTGGATATCTTCCTTCTTGAAGCCGGGCAGGTCAGCCTTCAGGGTGTAGTGGTCACCCTCATCGGTGATGTCGGTCTTGAACTCCGCCAAGCTGGGGCTGGAGAAGAAGTTGTTGTTGAAAAAGCGCTTTTCCATTTCCTCCATCTCGGAGAACGGGTTCCAAACGTTCATAGAATTTCTGCCATAAGGTCTCAGGTCAAACATAATCAATTCCTCCTTAATATATGAAGCATGATCCGGAATTGATTCGGCGGTTATGGATCATCAGGATGCCGCCGGATGGGAACGGGGGTTCTTCCATCGCCCCTGTTCTTTTTTACAAGCCTTATGATAGAGCCCAAAATCGGAAATTGTATGACAGAAATATGAACGATTTGTAAATATTAGCACTCTCAATGTGAGAGTGCTAATATTTTGAGGAGGTCTTTATACGTAGCTCTGGGTGGAGACGTCGAAGACGCCCCGGGTGGTAATGCGCAGGGTGGGAATCACCGGCAGCGCCATGAAGCTCAATGTCATGAAGGGATCGATGCCGGGGTTCACGCCCAGGTCGTGGGCGGCGGCCTTGGCGGCCTCCAGCTTTGCATTCACCGTCACCAGGGGTTCGTCGCTCATAATGCCGGCGATGGCCAGGGGAACTTCTGCCTTGGGGACTCCGCCGTCCCAGACCACGATGCCGCCGCCCAGCTCCACCACCCGGTTGGCGGCGGCAGCCATATCGGCTTCATTGGTGCCCACCACGATGATGTTGTGGGAATCGTGGGACACGGAGGTGGCCACGGCACCGGATTTGAGGCCGTAGCCCTGCAAAAAGCCGATGCCGATGTGGTGGGTGTTCTTGTGACGCTCCACCACCGCGATTTTCAGTACGTCGTACTCCACATCGATGCGGTCGGAGTACCCGGCGTCCACGGTGGTGATCTCTCCGTCCACCATGCCGATGATGCCCCGGGGCCGATGCTCCGAGAAGTGCTCGGCGGTGAGGGTCTCCACGTGGAAGGTGTTCCGGGCCCGATCCTCCAGATAGGATTCAATGGGCGGCGCCGGGAAGTCTTTCACCACGCCGTTCTCCACCATCAGCTCGCCCCGCTTGTAGACCTTTTCAATGGTGAAGTCCTGGAAGTTGTCAATGACCACAAAGTCCGCCAGGTAGCCGGGGGCGATGGCGCCCCGGTTATTGAGCAAAAAGTACCGGGCAGCGTTGTGGCAGGCCACCTTTACGGCGGTGATGGGGTCGGCGCCCAGGGCGATGGCCTTTTTCACCATGTAGTCGATGTGGCCCTTTTCCAGCAGGTCGCTGGGGTGCTTGTCATCGCTGCAGAACATGCACCGCTCGGAATACTTGTCGCACAGCAGGGGGAACAGGGCGTCCAGATTCTGGGCGGCAGTGCCCTCCCGGATCATAATGAACTGGCCCCGCTCCAGCTTGGCGATGGCGTCGTTCAGGTCGTGGCACTCGTGGTCGGAGTACACGCCCGCGGCCACGTAGGCGTTGAGGTCGTTGCCCACCAGGTCCGGGGCGTGGCCGTCGATCTTCTTGTGATGGGCCTGAGCCGCCACGATCTTCTCCACCGGCTGGTCGTCTCCTGCGATGATGCCCACAAAGTTCATCATCTCCGCCAGACCCTGGACTCTGGGGTGGTCGTAGAAGGAGTCGATGGCCCGGTAGTCCAGAATGGCGCCGGACTCATCCAGAGGGGTGGCGGGGACGCAGGAGGGCAGCATGAACCGCACGTCTACCGGCAGTCCCTCGGTGGCCTGGAGCATGTACTCGATGCCGTCGGCACCCATGACGTTGGCGATCTCGTGGGGATCCGTTACAACGGTGGTGGTGCCGTGAGGCAGCACCGCCTTGACGAACTCCTTAGGGCTCACCAGGGCGCTTTCCAGATGGATGTGGGCGTCCAGGAATCCCGGCAGAACGATCTTGCCGGTCATATCCACTTCTTCGTTGCCGGAGTACTCTCCCATGCCCACGATGAGCCCTTCCGCCACGGCGATGTCGGCGGTGCAGAGGGAGTTGGAAAATACATTGACGTAGGTGGCGTTTTTCAGCACCAGATCCGCCGGTTCCCGTCCGGCGGCGGCATTGATGATGCGCCGCTTTTTCAGCAGCTTCCGGTTGATCTTGCCCGCATAACTCTCAGACATAGAACCACTCCTTCTGTTAAAATTTAAGACATCAAATTTGCTTATGGAAACCATAAATCAAACTGATGCCTCCTGATGTTAGTGCAAGTATACGCCAAACTCCCGCGTTTGTCCACAGAATCGGGAAGAAAATTTTCCGCTTCCTTGAGGGGAGAGAAGATTTGTGATATGATGGCGGTAAATGAGAGCCTGTAAGGCATTGGAGAGAGGCGGCGGTAAAGATGAAGAGATTTGCCGGAGTGCTGCTGGCGGCGGTGCTGCTGACGCTGCCGGTCCGGGCGCTGGAGCCGGAGATCCAGCCTGTGACGGAAGGTGGTTATACCTATTATGTGATTGACGCCAATGGAAAACTCTATGCCTGGGGGGACAGCTTCCATGGCGAGGTTGGCCCTACGGACCAGGACCCGCTGCCCAGAGAGGATGCCAATCTTCTGCTGGAGAATGCCCGCTATGTGGCGGCGGGGTTCGTCATGGCTGCCGCCATTGATACGGACGGTGTCCTCTGGGGCTGGGGGGGCCACGCGGGCCGGACCTTCGGAGAGGGGGAGCCCTACCGCCTTCTGGAGGATGTGGCGGCAGTCTCCATAGGCGATACCAACTGCACAGCGCTGTGCACCGACGGCACCGTATGGGTCTGGGGAGCCCGGTTCGGGGAATCGATGGAGGCACACCGGGACGATCCCTTTTTCCGGCCCGTACAGGTGCTGGACCATGTAGCCCAGCTGGAGGGGGATATGGCGGTGCTGGAGGACGGGACGCTGATTCATTTCGGGTTCGACGGAGATACCCTCTCAACACGGCCGCTCATGGAACATGTGGCGGATGTGCGGAGTTGGAGCGGCTTTGGGGACCGGGCGTATCTCCTGGTGCAGGGGGAGGACGGCAGCCTCTGGCGGGTGCCTCGTGTGACAGCCGAAGCGGGGTATTTCCTGGGGCAGCCGGAGAAGTTCCTGGAGCAGGTGGACTGGTTCACGCCCAGCTTGGCGGTGACGGCGGACGGCACCCTCTGGGCCTGGGGACAGTTCCGCCCCGCCATCTTGCGGGAGGGGAAGGTGGACTCGTCGGACCCGCTGGTCCGCACATCGGCCCTGGAGACGGAGTGTGAAAATGAGGTTGTAAAGATTACAGAAGGGGTGGCCATTGCCGCGGCCTGTTCGGACCGGGTGATGGCGGTGATGGAGGATGGATCTTGCTGGCAGCTGCCGCTGGCCTACAGACTGCTGGATTGGCAGGAGAACCAGGACCAGACGCCCAACCGGCCGGAAAAGATTCTGGATCAGGCGCTGCTGCCAAACGATCCCCCGGCATGGGCGGCGGAAGCTCCGGCCCCCACAGTGCTGGAGTCCGCCTCCCTTGCTGCCTTGGAGGATGCGGAGAGCGCTGCACCCCAGACGGAACAAACGGAGGCTTCACCTGAACCGGTTCCCGATACCGCTCCGGAATCCCCTCTTGCCGGAGCCTGGCTCCCGGCGACTGCGGCAGCGGCCCTGGCTGTCATTGCCTGGCTGCGGGGCCGGAAGCAGTGACATAAATGGAAAGAGTGCCTGCGGCTTGCAAGCCGCAGGCGCTCTTTTTCCTTATTCCACGGGACGTACTGTGAGATGGTAGTACGCCTGGCTCAGGTCCAGAGAGACCGCATCGCCCTCCGGTACAAGGCCGAAATCGTCCTCCCAAATCTCCACACCGCTGCCGTTCACCAGGGCGGCAGTCTGGGAGGAGAAGTCCAGGTTGGATCCGGCGGTGGTCAGAACCCCGAAGTCCTGGAGCCCCTCCCGTCCGGTGCCGGAGCCCGCAAAGTCATAGCTGGGCTCTTTCCAGAAGGTGACGGAGAGCTCCGTGCTGCCTCCTGCCGGGATCGTCACCGGCACCGCCAGATACAATACCCGGTCCATAAACAGCGCTTCGTTCAGCAGGTCGTCCAGCCGTCCGTCCATGTAGCGGTCCATGGGGGCATCAGACAGGGGGCCGTATTCCGTCAGCAGCTCCGCCGCCGCCTTGACGTACAGCTCCAGGGGCAGCTGGGAGAGTTCCGGCCACTGGGTTTGGTCCGTGTACTGTGCCAGCTCTGTCCGGCACAGCTCCTGCAGCACGTCTTCCAGGGTGGTTTCCTGCCGGGTGACGGTGCAGGTCACGCCATCGATGGCGGTCTCGCAGGCGCCGTTGGAGTAGCCCTGAAGGGTATAGCTGCTGATATCTTCTCCCAGAACCACCAGCACTTTTAGGTTCGATTCCTTCCGGATGCCGTCCGGAACAAAATAGTCGTACCGCCGCCATCCGGTTTGTGCATCCAGGGACAAGCCGTTGAACCCATAGCTGAGAATGGTGGTGGTGCTTTCGTCAATGGTGAATTCCACCGCCTGGGTAGCGGCTCTGTATGTCTCGTGGGGGGCGGAGAAGTCGGAAAAGCGGTATACGATCACTGGTGTGGAGAGGTCCGGCCCATCTCCCAGAGCGTCTGTGAGATAGCCTTCATCCGACACCAGGGCGGCGTAATCCTCCCAGCTGTACGGTCCCGCCAGATTGTGGGTGGAGCCGTCGCGGTCGTTTTCGTCGCCGAAGGTGCCCGCGTAGCCGCCGGCATACACCTCATACGCCGCTGCCGCGCCGTCCACCGTCACCTGCGGCGCCAGGACGGACAGGCCCGCCAGACTGCCGTTGACGGGATACAGAGCCGTGACGGTCACGTCGGCCTCCGTGGGATTGGTCAGCACGTAGTGGTCGGTCACTTGGGCGCCCCACTGCCGGGGAGAACCGTCGTCATAGGTGCCGGGGGTGAAGTCGAAGGTAAGCGCCCGCTCCGCTGTAAGCCCCGTGTCGCTTTCCAGCGTGGTGAGGGGCAGCACCGGCCCGGAATAGGATAAAAAGTTCGGTGCTGAGCCGCCAGAGGAATTACTCTCCGCTTCCTCGGTTGTGGCGCTCCCCGCATCAGCGCTGTCTCCAGCGGTTTCCGGTGCGGCGGTTTCCGGCGCAGCGGAGCCCATGCCCCGAAAGCCGCCGGTCACCAGATAGAAAAAGCCGAAGGTGCACACCAGCACACAGCAGGCAGCCACTGCTACGCCCCGCAGCCAGGGGGCCTGCCGGGTGCGGGACGGCTTTCTGGCGGCGGGAGCGTAGGTCCATGCCTCATCGATCAGCTCCTCGTCAATGAGTCCCAGCACCTGAAAAAGGCGCTGTGCTTTCATAGGGCCACCCCCTCTTCTTCCAGATAGGCTTTGAGTTTTCCCCGGGTACGGAAGAGGGAGGACTTCACCTTCCCGCCGCTGCACCCCAGGCCCGCGGCAATGGCCTCCAGGCTCTCCCCGTACCAGTAGCGCCGCAGGAAGATCACCCGGCTCTCCCGGGGCAGGGTGCGCAAAAAGGCGCTGATGAGGTCCGCCAGGGCCTGGTCCTCCAGGTGCTGTTCCGTCCGGTGGGGGGAGGGGACACAGCTCTCCAGCTCCCCCAGCAGCAGCGCCGTCTCATCGCCGCCCCGCTTCTGGGCCCGCTCCTGGTTCCAGCGGTCCAGACTCAGGTTCCGGGTGATGCGCCCCAGCCAGGCCCGAAAGGCACTGGGCCTGGCGGGGGGAATAGCGTTCCAGGTGCGAAGGTACGTGTCGTTGACGCATTCCTCGGCGTCGCCGTGGCTTTTCAGGATGTTCCAGGCGATGCGCCAGAGAAAGGAGCCGTATTTGCCGGAGGTCTCCGCAATGGCCCGCTCCGACCGGTCCCAGTATAGCTGGATGATGTCGCTGTCTTCCATGGGAACCGCCTCCTCTCATAGTTCTCTCTTCACGGATCAAGACGGGAAAAAGCACCGGAGGTTTCGCAAAAGAAAAAGGTTTCCGGGGGAATTTCCCCCGGAAACCATGGTAGCATTCTTTTACGCGCTCAGCAATCCCTGGCTCACCAGGAACTCCTGGGCCACCTCGTCCACAGTGCGGCCCAGCACGTCCACCTGGTAGGTCAGCTCCGCCATCTGGTCGGTGGAGATCTTTCCGGTGAGCTGTTCCAAAATGCCCTCCAGCTCCGGATACTGCTCCAGAATGTCTCCCCGCACCACGAAAATGCCATAGTAGTCGGGGAAGAAGCTCTTGTCGTCTTCCAGGACCTTCAATCCCACCTTGCGGTTAAGGCCGTCGGTGGTGTAGACCACCGCCACGTCGAAGCTCCCATTTTCAATGGCGGCATACTTGAGGCCCATGTCCACGGGGTTGTAGTCCTTGAAGTTCAGCCCGTAATATTCCACGAAGGGGTTGTACTTCATGCTGCCTTCCAGGGTAAAGAACTCCTGTTCGGCGCCGAAAGTCAGCTGATCCGCAATGGGAATGAGGTCGCTGATGGTCTCCAGATCATATTCCTCCGCCAACGCCTCCGGCACGCCGATGGCGTAGGTGTTCTCAAAGCCCAGCTTTCCCAGCACGTGGAGGTCGTAGTCCTCCAGAGCCTTTTCCTTGACATAGTCGTAGATGGTCATGCCTTCCGGCACGTCCGGGGTGTCCTGGTGGAAGAAGGTGGTCAGCAGGGTGCCGTCGTAGGAGATCATGAGGTCGCAGGTGTGGCCGTCGTCCTTCAGGGCGTTCCAGTTGTTCACCTGGGACATCTGGTCCTGGATGGTGACGGTGAGATCTGTCTGATCCTCTACCAGCATCTTCACCATGTGGTGCATCAGCTGGGTCTCGGAGTAGTCGCCGTCATAGAGCATGATGTCGCCGGTAGAGCCCCGGCCATAGGGCAGCAGCAGGCAGAAAGCCACCAGAATGGCCGCCACGGGGATCCACATCTTCTTGGAACCGCCCCGGGACTTGCGCATCTGCCCTTCAAACCAGCTCATGATGAGATCCAGCACCACGGCGATGACCATGAGGACGCCGGTAGCTGCGGCGATCATGCCCATGTCGGAGATACGGATGGCCTGGGTGATGACACCGCCCAAGCCTCCGCCGCCTACAAAAGCTGCGAACACGGCGGTGCCGATGGCGTTCACCACGGCGATGCGGATGCCGGTGAAGACCGTGGGGAAGGCCAGGGGAAACTCCACCATCAAGATCCGGTAGGGCTTGCTCATGCCCATGCCCCGGGCCGCTTCCTTGACGCCGGGATCCACCTCCTGGAGGCCCAGGCAGGTGTTGCGGACGATGGGCAGCAGGGAATAGAGGGTGATGCCGATGATGACCGTCAGCTTGCCGGGATCCAGCACCACCATGATGATGCCCAAAAGGGCCAGGGAGGGGATGGTCTGCAGCAGGTCCACGACTCGGAGGATCACCGGCCGGGCCCGGCGGGACACATAGGCCCAGATGCCCAAAGGAAGTCCCACGGCGATGGACAAAATGCTGGCAGCCAGTACGATGAAGAGGTGTTCAAAGATAACGTCCCAGCTCATCTGCCCACCTCCTTCACCAGCCCTCTGGGTGTGACCTTCTTTTGCAGCAGGTCGATGACGGCGCCGAAGAGGATGGCCAGAATGGCCGCCGGGATGGCGCCCAGCAAAATCAGGGTGTTGTTATTGGAGGAGGTGCCCCGGTAGACGAAGTTGCCCAGCCCCCCCAGTCCGATCATGGAGGCCAGCACCGCCCAGGAGACGGTGTAGATGGCGGCCATGCGGAGACCGGCCACGATAGTGGGCATGGCCAGGGGCAGCTCCACCTTCACCAGCGCCTGCAAAGAGGACATGCCGCAGCCTTTGGCAGCTTCGATGTACTTGCCTTCCACCCCCAGGATGCCGGTGTAGGTATTTTTCAGCACCGGGAACATGGCGTAGACGCTCAGGGCCACAATGACGGTGGGATAGATGTTGCCCCAGCAGATAAAGAGCACGCCGATGAACACCAGGCCGGGAATGGTCTGGAAAATGGAGAGTACCGGGATGATTACCCCGGAGAGCCGGCGGGGGATCCGGGAGAGCAGAATGCCCGCCAGCAGTCCCACCACAAAGCCGATGGCCACCGAGATGAGCACGTAGACGGTGTGCTGCCCGATGGCTGTCACCAGCTCGGCGCCGTAGTCCCGGAAGAGGGTGCGCAAAGTCTCCATCATTTGGCATCCCCCCAGAGGTTCTCCGCCACAGAGCGGGCAACGCTGGTCTTGGTGACGATGCCGGCGATGGTGTCGTCCTCGTTGAGGACCACCACGTAGTTGGCGCCGGAGTCCAGCAGATAGTCAAAGCTCTCCTTGGCCTCGTCGCCCACCCGGGCGGTCCGGGCGGTCTGGCGCACCAGGGGTTCGATGGTGGTGAGCTCACGGCCCCAGTGGCGGATGTCGCCGATGGTGACGGTGCCGGCGTAGCGGCCCGCCTCGTCGGTGACCAGGAGGGTATCCACGCTGCCCCGGGCCATGCGCTCGGCGCACTCCAGCACGCCACGGTTCCGCTTGACGGTGAGAATGTTGGTGCGCATGAAGTGTTCCACCTTGGAGGGGGCGGAGGATTCGGGAGTGTGCTTGCCCAGGAAGTTGCGCACCAGGTCGTTGGCAGGGTGCTCCAGCATCTCCTCGGGGGAGGCCATCTGCACCACTTGTCCGCTTTCCATGAAGATGATGGTGTCCGCCAGTTTCAGCGCCTCGCCCATGTCGTGGCTGACGAAGACGATGGTCTTGCCCAGCTTTTGCTGGATGTTCTTCACCTCGTCCTGGAGGGTCTCCCGGGTCATGGGATCCAGGGCGGAGAAGGGCTCATCCATCAGCACGATGGGGGGAGAGGCCGCCAGGGCACGCAGCACGCCGATGCGCTGCTGCTGGCCGCCGGAGAGCTCGGAGGGATACTTGCCCGCCTGGCTTTCCATGCCCACCATCTTCAGAAGATTCTGTACGATATCCTCCTGCTTTTTCTTGTCGTACTTCAAAAGCCGGGGCACCACGCAGATGTTCTGGGCCACGGTCATGTTGGGGAACAGGCCGATCTGCTGGATCACATAGCCGATGTGGCGGCGCAGCTCCACCTTGTCCTGGGAGTGGATGTCCTTGCCGTCAATGGAGATGGTGCCGGAGTCGATATCGATGAGGCGGTTGATGGTTTTCAGGGTGGTGGTCTTTCCGCAGCCGGAGGGACCGATGAGAACCACAAACTGCCCGTCGGGAATGGTAAAGTTCAGGTCTTTGAGGATCGGGGTCTTACCGTAGGTCTTGCACACATGTTCAAACTGGATCATGTCCTTGGTTCACTCCTTTGCGTGTATCAGATGATGGGCGGCTTCCGCGGCGGCAGGGCTGCCCACCAGTACGATGACGTCTCCGGCATACAGCTCTGCGTAAGGGCCCGGGGAGAGGATCACGGTCTGGCTCCGGCGGATGGCCACGATGGTGCCTCCGGTGGACTGCCAGAATTTCAGCTCCCCGATGTTCTTGCCGATGAGAGGAGAGTCCTCCGGAACCCGCACCTCGTAGTTGGGAAAGGGTTCGGCGGCGGCGGAAAAGGTATCCCGGCCCTTTACCAGGGCGGTGACAGCCTCCTCCAGCTGGCGGTTCAGCTCCCCGCTCTGATGCAGCAGAGACCGGATATGCTTGTACAGAGATCTGGCGTCGCTGTCCTGGGCGAAGTTTTCTATGTACCGCCGGGCGTTGTCGGCGGAGAGGACTACGGCCCCGCTCTGAGGCTTCACCTCCACCACCTTCATATCCGCCAGCAGCCGCAGGGCCCGGCGGATGGTCTCCGGCGAGACGTTGTACTCCGACGCCATCACGGAGCGGCCATAGATCCGGGCGCCCTCTGCCAGTTCGCCCTTGGCGATGCGGGTGGCCAGATCCAGGGCGATGACCAGATATTGCGAGGAAACCACCGTTTGCTTCATGGGACGATTTCACCTTCTCAAGCTATGTATCAATGTTGCCATTATATACTGCCAACTTTAAAAAGTAAATAGGTGTGTCAGTTAAAATTTTGTTAACGGCAATTTATTTCCTGAGAATATTCCAAGAAAAAGGTGGTTTAGTAAAGAAATATGCAACTTTCTAAAGAAATGCCCTGCTGTCCGGAGAGGGGCAGGCAGAAGGAAAAAAGCGCCGTCCGGAGAAGCCTCCGGACGGCGCTGCTGTGGATCAGAGAAAGAAAAATCAGGTTTTGGCGGCCAGGGCTTCGCACCAGCGGCAGGCGGCCAGAGCGGCGCATGCGCCGTCGGCGCAGGCGGTGGT
>CAJKKQ010000024.1 GCA_905200545.1 uncultured Oscillibacter sp. | reverse complement strand
GGGTAGATGCCTAGGAGAATTCCACAGTCCGTGCAAATTATACGGACGACCTTTGTGACCGCAGCGCCCTGGTGGCCAAGATCTGCCATTCCACCATCGCCCACGGCTATGTCAAGTCCATCGACACTTCCGCGGCGGAGGCCATTCCCGGCGTGGTGAAAGTCCTCACCTGCTTCGATGTGCCGGATATCCCCTTCCCCACGGCAGGCCATCCCTGGTCCACAGATCCCGCCCATCAGGATGTGGCGGACCGCCTGCTGATGAACCGCCATGTCCGCTACTATGGCGACGAGGTGGCGGCGGTCATTGCTGAGGATGAGGTGGCCGCCATGCAGGGCGTACGGGCCCTGAAAGTGGAGTACGAGGAGCTGCCCTTTGTGCTGGACGTGCAGGAGGCCATGGCCGACGGCGCTCCCCAGCTCCACGAGAAGTACCAAAACAACATCCTGGCTCATACGGATATCCGCAGGGGCAACTACGAGGCCGCCCGCCAGGAGCCGGGCCTCATCAAGGTGGAGGGCTGGTACGACACCCCCACGGTGCAGCACTGCCACATTGAAAACCACGGCTGCTTTGCCTATATGGAGGCCGGCCGGGTGGTGGTGGTGACCTCCACCCAGATCCCCCACATCGTCCGCCGGGTGGTGGGCCAGGCGCTGGGGATCCCCTGGGGCAAGGTCCGCATCATCAAGCCCTACATCGGCGGCGGCTTCGGCAACAAGCAGGACGCGCTGTACGAGCCGCTGTGCGCCTGGCTTTCCACCCAGGTGGGCGGCCGTCTGGTGAAGCTGGAGTGCACCCGGGAAGAGACCTTTGTCTCCAACCGCGTCCGCCACGCCATCCGCACCCATATCATCTCCTATGTCCGCAAGGACGGCACATTGGTTGCCCGGAAGTTCGAGGCTTTCTCCAACCAGGGAGCCTACGCCTCCCACGGCCACGGCATCGTGGCCAAGGGCATGGGCGCCTTCCCCCAGCTCTACCCCTGCGACAATCTGGAGTGTGACTGCTGGACGGTATTCACCAACCGGCCCTCCGCGGGCGCCATGCGGGGCTACGGCATCCCTCAGGCCATGTTTGCCGGAGAGTGCCACATCGATGATATCTGCAAGGCAATCGGCATGGAGCCGGAGGCCTTCCGCCGTAAGAATCTGATGCCTGTGGGGTATACGGATCCCTTCTCCAAGAACGAGCTTTACAGCGACACCTTCAACCAGTGCCTGGACAAGGGCATGGAACTGCTGGACTACCGCCGCAAGTACGAGCTCTACAAGAACCAGACCGGTCCCATCCGCCGTGGTGTGGGTATGGCGGTGTTCTGGTACAATACCGCCGTGTGGCCCATCTCTCTGGAGTCCTCCTCCTGCCGCATGGTGGTCAATCAGGACGGCTCCCTCCAGTTCCAGACCGGTGAGACGGAGATCGGCCAAGGCTGCGACACTGCCTATTCCCAGATGGTGGCGGATGCGGTGGGCGTGCCCCTCTCCGATGTCCACGTGGTCTCCTCCCAGGATACCGACGTGACGCCCTACGGCACCGGTGCCTACGCCTCCCGCCAGACCTACATCGGCGGCTTCTCCATCATCCAGACTGCCAAGGCCCTGCGGGAGCGGATCCTGGACATTGCCCACGAGCAGACCCGGATGCCGGTTTCCAACCTGGACCTGGTGGATGGCCAGATCATCCGCAAGAGCGACGGCCGGGTGCTCAAGTCCCTGGGGGATCTGGCCACCGAGAGCCTCTACTCCCTGGAGCACAGCCAGCACATCACCGCCGAGACCACGGCCCAGATCAAGTCCAACGCCTACTCCTTCGGCTGCTCCTTTGCCGAGGTGGAAGTGGATATCCCCATGTGCAAGGTAACGCTTTTGAACATCGTCAACGTCCACGACTGCGGCACCCTCATCAACCCCGCTCTGGCGGAGGCCCAGGTACACGGCGGCATGTCCATGGGCATCGGCTATGGCCTTTCCGAGGAGCTGAAGTTCGACGAAAAGACCGGCAAGCCCCTGAACAACAACCTCCTGGACTACAAGCTCTCCACCTTTATGGACCATCCCACGCTGCAGGCGGCTTTTGTGGAGAATGCGGAGCCCACTTCGCCTTACGGCACCAAAGCCCTGGGCGAGCCCCCGGCCTGTTCTCCTGCCCCTGCCATCCGCAACGCCATTTTGAACGCCACCGGCGTCGCCTTTGACGCCTGTCCCATCACGCCTCACGTCCTCTACCGCAAGTTCAAAGAGGCGGGGCTCATCGAGGAATAAAGGAGGGAACCACCTATGTATGATATGAAAGCATTGTATCAGGCTGCCAGTGTGGCCGACGCCGTGGCCCTCCGCCTGGCCCATCCCGAGGCCCAGATCATCGCTGGCGGGTCCGACGTGCTGGTGCAGATGCGGGAGGGCAAACGGGCCGGCAAGGAGCTGATCTCCATTTACGGTCTGGATGAGCTCCGGGGCGTGAAGATGGAGGAGGACGGCACCCTTCGTATCGGCTCCCTCACCAGCTTCTCCCACATCACCCGGGATCCTCTGATTCAGCAGTACATCAATGTTCTGGGAGAAGCGGTGGACCAGGTGGGCGGTCCCCAGATCCGCAACATCGGCACCATCGGCGGCAATACCTGCAACGGTGTCACCTCCGCCGACTCCGCATCCACTCTCCACGCCTATGACGCCATTGTGGAGCTGACGGGCCCTGAGGGCATCCGCCGCCAGCCCATCCACGACTTCTACATCAAGGCCGGCAAGGTGGATATCCGGGACGGAGAGATCCAGACCGCCATTCTCATTCCAAAAGACAGCTATCTTGATACTTTTGGCCACTATATTAAATATGCCATGCGCAATGCCATGGACATCGCCACCCTGGGCACGTCCGTCAACGTCCGCCTCTCCGCCGATAAAAAGACGGTGGAGCGGGCCAGAGTGGCCTTTGGCGTAGCGGGCCCCGTGCCCCTGCGGGCAGCCACGGCAGAGGCGCTGGCAGCCGGCCAGATCGTCTCCATGGACCTGGCGGAGCGTTTTGCCCAGGCAGTGAAAGAAGACATCAATCCCCGGGACTCTTGGCGTGCTGCAAAGGATTTCCGGATGCACATCGCGGTGGAGAGCGCCAAGCGGGCCTTTATCGAAGCGGTGAAACTGGCGGGAGGTGAGCTCTAATGGCACATGAGATGCAGTATCAGACGGTCCATTTCACCCTCAACGGCAAGGCCACGGAGCGGACGGTGGATGTCCGGGCCAGCCTGACGGATATGCTGCGCAACGACTACCGCATGACCAGCGTGAAAAAGGGCTGTGAGGTAGGCGAGTGCGGCGCCTGTACCGTCATCATCGATGGGGAGTCCTTCAACTCCTGCATTTACCTGGCCGTCTGGGCGGAGGGCAAGCACATCACCACCCTGGAGGGGCTCCTGGGCCCCAACGGCGAGCTCAGCGATATCCAGCAGGCTTTTGTGGAGGAGGCGGCCATCCAGTGCGGCTTCTGCACGCCGGGCTTCATCCTCACCGCCTGGGAGATCCTGGAGAGCGGGAAGGAGTACACCGATGCGGAGCTTCGCAAGCTCCTCTCCGGCCACCTTTGCCGCTGCACCGGGTATGAAAATATCCTGCGGGCTGTGAAAAAGACCATGTACCGCCGTCTGGGCAAGACCTGGGCGGAATAAGACCGGCACCCTGCGGGCCTGCGCCAAACGGCGCGGGCCCGTGTTTTTTACCAGAAAATAGGTGCATAACAAACCCGATTTCCGATACCGGGAGGCGTGGTTTTATTTGACGCTGATGAAAAAACGAGGTATAATAAAAATACCAAAGGAGGGATTTCTATGAAGACCATCATTACCATCGGTCGGCAGTTTGGCAGCGGCGGCAAGGAAGTCGGCATCCGCGTGGCCAAGGAGCTGGGCATCCCGTTTTATGATAAAGAACTTCTCCAGGAAGCAGCGAAGAAGAGCGGCCTGTGCGAGAAGATTTTTGAAAATTTTGACGAGCGTCCCAAGAGCCTGCTGTACTCCATCGCCATGGATTCCTATATGTTTGCTCTGCCGGGCACCGGCGCCGGGGACTCCCTGGAGCAGCAGGTGTACCTGGCTACCTTTGATACCATCCGCCACATTGCCGATCAGGGCCCCTGCGTCATCATCGGCCGCTGTGCGGACTATGCCCTGGCGGATAACCCCAACCATCTGAGCATTTTCATCCACGCCCCTATGGACGTGCGCATCGCCCGGGTAGCCAAGCGGCAGAACGTCACGCCGGAAAAGGCCCGTCAAATCATCATCAAGACCGACAAGCGCCGCGCGTCTTACTATGAGTATTACTCCTCCCAGAAGTGGGGCGCCGTGGAGAGCTATGATTTCTGCATGGACTCCAGCTATCTGGGCCTGGGCGGCACGGTGGAGCTGATCCGTGCTATGGTGGAGCACAAGGAGCATCCTGTGCCCAGCCCCACCGAGGAAGATCCCACCCAGTCCGGCAAGTAACGCATGAAAAAGGAAGCGGATCGCATCGCGATCCGCTTCCTTTTTTTATTCCTTTTCCAGGTTCCGGTAAAACCCGAAGGCCGCTTCAAAGCGGCTCTGGCTGTAGGATTGTACGTCTGCACAGTACGCGTCGTAGGCTCCCAGCAGCCGCTGGGCCTGCCCGGTCAGCACGGCGCCGCCCCCGTGCTGGCCGCCGATGGTGGAGGCGAGAAGCTTGCAGCCGAAGACACCCTCAGCGGTGCGGATGATCCGCCAGGCCTTGGAGTAGGCCATCCCCATGGAGGCCGCCGCCGCCCGCAGGGAGTGGTGCTCCTCCACCCGGTGGAGAAGCGTGGCGATACCCGGGCCGAAGCAGCGCTGATTGTCGTCGGTGTAGAGCCGTACCGTCAGCTTCAAATGCAGATCCTTGTCCATGCCTGCTCCTCCTTTACTGGGCCAGCGTCAGCTGGCCGTTTTTCACGGTGTAGACCGTCACCAGCGGCGCTTGGCCATCGCCCTGGGTCCAGTCGGCGATTTCCCGGCGCACCAGCACCAGATTTCCGCTGTCGTCCGGCGCGTAATAGTCGGTGTAATCCACACCGTTTTCGTAATGGTATTGGGATACGACCTCCTGTGCCTGGGCATCCACGGAGGCACCCTGGAGGCACAGTGCGTAACGGTAAGAGTTGCTGCCGCTGTCCCAGAGCCAGTAGTAGTGGGGGACGGTGTTGCTGGCAGGGATCCAGCCGAAGAGATCCAGATCGCCGCTGCCGTCAAAGTTCAGATCCTCCACGGACATCGCCTCTTCCGCAGACCAGCACTGGGTGTAGCCGGTGTCGATGCCGTCCACGCCGTCCGCATCAATGGCTTCCTGGACGGAAATCGTCTGGAGCAGGGTGTCCCCCTCATATACCCGGACCTCCCGGACGCCCCACTGATCCATGTCGGCCCGCTGCTTGCCTATGGCGCACAGTGTCAGCACCCGTCCGCCGTCCACACTGGCCTCCAGGGTGGAGAGAACGTGATCTTCCGTTTTGTCCGGTTCCCCGCTCTCTTCCGGCACCTGAACGGGGGTGTCGGACGGCGCAGTGTTTTCCGGGGCGGCTTCCTGTGTCGGCTGGGAAGCTGTCTCCGTCTTTCCGGAATCGTTCCCGCCGCATCCGGACAGCAGCAGGACTGTTGCCAGGGCCAGTGCTGTCAGGTTTCGTTTCACAGGCCGATCCCTCCTTTTTCACCATGGGAAAATGTTTGCAGGCCGATTATATCATGTCCATCCTGTCTTTGCAAATGCCGGGGGCTGTGGTAGAATAAACGGGAACCCATCACCCGGACAGGGGAACAAGGAGGAGACGATATGGAAAAGGTAAGACTGGGCCGTACAGAGCTGATGGTGACCAAGACGTCTTTCGGCGCCCTGCCCATCCAGCGGATCTCCAAGGAGGCGGCTGTGAAGCTGGTGCGCCGGGCTTATGAGGCGGGCATCAACTATTTCGATACCGCCAATATGTATACAGACAGTGAAGAGAAGCTGGGAGCAGCCCTCCACGATGTGCGGGAGCATGTAGTGATCTCCACCAAAAGCGGCGGCGGAGATAAAAAGACCGTCCAGGCCCACATCGAGCAGAGTTTGCGGAGCCTGCAAACGGATTACATCGATCTCTTCCAGTTCCATAACCCGGCGGTGCTGCCGGATCCCGAGGATCCGGACGGCCCCTTTGCCGCAGCGTTGGAGGCTAAGCAAAAGGGCTACATCCGCCACATCGGCATCACCAATCACCGCCTGAAGGTAGCCCAGGCTGCCATTGATTCCGGCTATTTCGAGACCCTGCAATTCCCCTTCTGCTACCTGGCCTCGCAGCAGGATCTGGAGCTGGTGCGCGGTTGCCGGGAGGCGGACATGGGCTTTATCGCCATGAAAGGTCTCTCCGGCGGCCTTTTGAACAATGCCGAGGCCTGCTATGCTTACATGCAGGCATACGACAATGTGGTGCCCATCTGGGGCATCCAGCGGGAGGAGGAGCTGGACGAGTGGCTGGAGCTCACGCGCCGCAACCCTCAGCTGACGCCGGAGCTCCAGGCGGTCATTGAGAAGGACCGCAAGGATCTGGCCGGGGAGTTTTGCCGCAGCTGCGGGTACTGCCTGCCCTGCGCCGCCGGCATCGATATCCCCCAGGCGGCCCGTATGAGCGCCCTGCTGCGCCGGTCGCCCTACCAGCCCTATATGAGTGATGAGTGGTACGCCAAAATGCAAAAGATCCGGGAGTGCATCCACTGCAACGCCTGCAAGTCCCGCTGCCCCTACGGCTTGGACACCCCGGCCCTGCTGCAGAAGCAGCTGCTGGACTATAACGCGTTTTACGCCCAGCACCATAACGATCAGTAAGGAGAGAACCCAACATGCTTTTTAAAAATGACGAGGCCAGTTTGAAGCTGGATATTGTGAACTATGAGTTTCCCGCCGACGGGGGAGAGCCGGACACCGACGACCGCAACTGGCTGGTGCTGCGCTGTGCCTGGACGGACGAGGAGGGCGACATCCGCAAGGACTCCAACAGCTGCCTTTTGACCTATGAGCTCCGGGAGATGACTGCCGGGCTGAAGGTGCTCAATGCCGGAATCAAGGACCGCTATGACTCTTCCTTTGTGGAGTCCTACTTTGCCCTCTCCGCCCAGGCGGATGGGGAGGACTTCCTGGTGGATGTGTCCTTCTACCTGCCCAATACCATGGACGGCAACGACACCGCCGAGGTGGAGGCCCGGATGACCAAGGCGGAGCTGACTGCCCTGATCGACGAGCTGGACAAGCTCTGCCAGAAGTATCCGGACCGGACGTAAAGCAGGGGGCTCGTACTGTGAGTTTGATTCTTGCGGGCAGTGCCTGTTTTCCCTGGCTGCCGGAGCGGGGAGAGGAGATGCTGGGCGCCTGCTTCGATCTGGAGCGGGGCACCATGGCTCCTGGGGAGAGCTGTGAGACACAAGGCCGCATCGGTATTCTGCTGGAGGGGGATGGCACCCTCAATGACCGGGAGAGCGCCGGCCCCGGTACCGTGTTTGGGGTCTGCCGCAGCGGCCCCTGGCGGGAAAAGATCCCTGCGGAGGAGACCTTCCGGGCCCGGACGGATTGTACGGTGGCATGGTTCCGCTTTGATGTGGTGACCGCCGTCTGCTACAACGCCTGCTGGTTCCATGCCCGTCTCATCCAGGAGCTGGATCGCATGCTGGACGCCCGGGAGCGGGAAGAATAAGGAACGGTATCAAAAGGACGCTGTCCCCGTCAGGGGACAGCGTCCTTTTTGTCCGTCGGCAGCTCACCACCCTGAAAGCATCGCTTTCAAGGTGGGTGTTTTTGTTACAGGCTGTTGGCCTCGTCCACCACCTTGCGGATGGCGTCTGCGGCGTCTGCGGGGAGCTTGTTGAATCCGCCCTCGGCGGTATCCAGCTTGGTGACATAGTTAAGCCGGTCGGTCATACGGGCCTTCAGCTGGGCCACATAGTCCTTGTCGGTGAGATCCGGCACAAAGCCCTCCCATTCCAGGATCTCAATATCCTCGAAGGGGCCCCAGGGCTTAAACTGGGCCTTGCCCTCCACAACAGCTTCCAGGATACCCAGCGTATCCTCTTTTTGCACCTTCTTGCCCATGAAGTCGCCGGTGTTGATGATATAGCAGGCCACGTTTTTCTCCGCCACCAGCTTCTTGAACTTCTCATAGTCGTTCACCAGCGGATAGGTGCGGAAGGGATTGGCATAGGGCTCCACCACCAAGGCGTTGGGATCCACGCCTTCCTTGAGCCGCTCGGCAGAAGAGCGTTTGGTAGCCAGGGTAGCGCCCATGACGGAGGCCAGGGAGGCACCCTTGAGGCGTACGATGGGCGGGATGGTGGGATCCTTCATGATCCAGAAGATGGCGTTGACAGGGGAGTCGATCTTATCCACCCGGTTGGGAGACCACAGCTTGGACTTGATGGCCCGGCCATTGCCGTTGCGGACGTCCTCGGTGACGCAGACGATTTTGCCGTCCTCATCCATGGTGGCGGAGCAGTTCTGCACCGTCAGCAGGTACTTGTTGTCCGGCGCATCCACGGGATAGTCAGAGGTTTTGTCGAAATAAGTGGGCTCCAGGGCGATGGAGGCGCAGGTCTCCGTGTTGATGATGAAGGCGTCGTCGTGGAGGACCTTGATGGCGGGATACTTGCCGCCGTGCTTGGCATGGGTGAGGGTGGACTTGCCGGAGCCGGACAGGCCGAACACCGCCGCCACGAACTTGCTGCCGTCGTCCAGGGTGTACTCCTTCTGACCGCCGTGGCAGGAGGCGTAGCCGTTGCGGTTGGCGATGGCCCAGGCCAGGGTCAGCGTGCCCTTCTTATGCTCGCCGAAGTAGCGCATGCCCAGAATGGCGGCGCAGTTCTGATCGGTGTTGAAGTAGCACAGGCACTTGGGATCGCACACGTCCTCCTGACCCGGAGCGCCGGTCCACTGGGGATCGGAGAAGATATACACGTCGGGCTCTTTGCCGTCGCCCACGGGCTTGGAGTTCTTGTACATCTTCACATACTGGTCGGAGAGGTACTGGAAGTTCAGCATCCAGTTGTAGAGGAGGTTTTCCTCCCCCTCCGGGATCAGCAGATGGGCCTTGACCATGAACTCCGGATCCAGGCCGATATAGACCTCGGCGTGGTACATGGTTTTCCAGCGGGTGTCGTACACAGCGTCCATGAGGATCTTATCCAGGGCGGTGGTGTTGACGCCCTCCTTGCCGGTGATACGCCGGGCGGGGGCGTAGCGGCCGGTGATGGAACCGTCGTTGAAAAGGAGAACCTTGGCGTCGGGCTCCAGGCCGAACTCCTCCCCCCGATAGACGGGCATGTCGGTGACGACGGTACCGGGGGAGTTCTTGGCCAGCTCATAGGCCTCCCGCAGGGTATTGACCTTGATGACATTGTTGCCGTAGAAGGGCGCCTCAATGATGGAGCGGGTCTTGGAAAAACCGATTTTGCCCGGCCCGATCTCGGTTCTGGGATAATAGGCTTTCGTGGACATAGCGCATGCGCCTCCTGTCAAAATTTCATGAACTTCAAAGATTGTTCAATATCCATACTATACAGAAAAACGAAAAAAAACACAAGAGAAAACGCCGTTCACTTTTTAACCTCCGCCAGCGCCTGAGCCAGGCCGGCGAAGTCGGCCAGGGTCAGCTGTTCTCCCCGGGCGTTGGCGGGGATGCCGCAGCGCTCCATGGCGGACTGGATGGCATCCCGGGAATACCCGGGTAGGGCGGCGGCCAGAGAGTTGGGCAGGGTCTTGCGCCGCAGCAGGAAAGCGCCCCGCATCACTTTAAAAAAGAACGCCTCATCGGGGACAGATACCGCAGGCTCCGGCCGCCGGACGCAGCGGATCACGGCGGAGGTCACCTTGGGAGGCGGCAGGAATTTCTCCGGCGGCACGTCAAAGAGCAGCTCCGGCTCCATGTAATAGCGCAGGAACAGCGTAAAGGATCCGCCCTGGGAGGATCCCTCCGGGGCACACAGGCGCTGAGCCACCTCCCGCTGGATCATGACGGTGACGGACTGGAAGCAGGGGGTCTCCACCAGCTTTTCCAGCACCGGGGAGGTGATGTTGTAAGGGAGGTTGGCGCAGACCATGGGGGTGAGGCCCTGGAATTTCTCCGCCGCCAGGGCGGCAAGATCCAGCTTCAAAACGTCTCCCGGCACGATCTCCACGTTGGGGTAGGGGGCCATGGTCTCGGCGAGCACCGGCAGCAGGGCACGGTCCAGCTCCACCGCCACCACCTTGCCTGCCCGCCTGGCCAGCTCTGCCGTGAGAGGTCCCACGCCGGGGCCGATCTCCAGCACGCCGCAGGTTTCGTCGGCACCGGAGGCCGCCGCAATGTCATAGGGAACCTGAGGGTCGATGAGGAAGTTTTGACCCATGGATTTGGAAAAGCGGAAGCCATGCCGGCCCAGCAGCTCCCGGATGGTATTGTAGTCGCAAAGATTCATGTTGCGGCCGCCTTTCTGTGTAGATACGTTCAGTATACCAGAGTTGACGTCGTTTGAAAAGGGAGCAGGTATTCTCCGGAGCGTTGCGGAGAGAAAAACTCCCCGGCACCCAGGTGCCGGGGAGAAAGCGATACATGATTTCCCTGAGAGGATGCGTCCTCACTCCAGGATATAGACGGTGCAGGTGCGCCGGCCGAAGTTGATGCACTGCTGGTACGTGTCGTAGTAGAGATCCACCTTGTTGCCCTTGACGCCGGTATCCTCCGCCACGGCCATGCCGTAGATGACGGAGCCGTCAGACGCCACGATATACATGCGGGTGCCCAGGGGGATGACGCTCTTATCCACAGCCACGGTGCCCACCCGCACGGTGGTGCCGGTGGCGGTGCAGTAGTCCGCTCCGCCGTAGCCGGCAGTGTAAGCCGTAGCAGTCATGGACTTCACACCGGAGAAATTCAGTGTGGCGCCGGAGGTAAAGGTCAGGGTGCCGCTGCCGTCGGCGTTCTTGGCGACGCTGGCGATGCGGTCTGTGGCGGACACGGTCTTGGCGCCGGTGCCGTACTCCACGATCTCGTTGACAGCCGTGCTGTCCTGCTCCTCCACAAACTGGCGGGAGACCTGCTGGCCCTCAGACCACACCACCTCATAGATGGCGGTGCGTACGCCGTCCTTACCCTGCTGGACCACTTTTTCGGTGCCCTTGGGCAGGTCGGGGTTGGCGCGGCGAACGGTCTCATAGGAAACCGTCTCCGTCACTTCGTCGTAATAGGTGATCTGATCGCTGACCGTCAGGGTCACGGCATCGTCGGAGAGATCCACAGCCACCATTTCCAGGGGGCCGGGGGTCACATCCATACGCTCAAGGAGGGAAGAGACCGTCTCCCGCTTGGACTCGGTGGTCAGGGCTTCTCCATTGCAGAGAATGGTGACGGACTGCCCGGCGGTAAGGGTCACGTCATAGCCCTTGCTGCCGCTGGAGAGATACACCAGCTGGGAGGAGAAGTCCTCCACAGACTTGCTGCCGTCCAGAACGATGGCGGAGTCCTCCGCCCCGGTGAGAATATAGAGGGCGTCGGCCTGGGTCATGGCGGCAGAGCTTGCGCAGAGCACGGCCATCAGGGAAAGCACCACCAGATGGCGGCGGCTCCAGAAATCATGCACTTTTTTTTGCAGGTTGTATAACATATAGCCTCCTGTAAAAAACGTTTTTCACCCGGTGCTGTTTCCAACCGCTCCGTCGGCCCATAGAGGCTGTATCAGAGGATGGAAACAACTTGTAACTTTTGTTACTATTTGAAAAACTGGGGCTAGTATACACCTGATTCCCACTCTTGTCAAGTTTTTGTGGGTTTGGAAGTGTTATGTCTCCCACTTTCGCCTGATTTGGACAGGAACGGCCTGGAAATTTTCGGAAATTTAAAACAGAGCGGTAACAAAATGATAACAGCAGAAAAAAGGATCCGGCGCTCCTTGCGGAAGCGCCGGATCCTTGCGCGGCAACGGATTCAGCGGATTTCAGGCGTAAAACCCAGATCCTCCAGTTCACCCATGGCGGTTTTCACGCAGTTCTCGCAGCCGTCAATGGAGACGGTCTTGTCTGCCAAACTTACGGAAAAGGTGAGTTTTGCCTCATTGAGGGCATTGGTGATGCGCTTGACGCAGTTTTCGCACATCATATCAGGGACAGAGATGGTCGTCATGTTCATTCCTCGTTTCTTCTTTTTTATTTCATCAGCTTCTGGATGGTGGAGAGCAGGTCGTCCACCACCTCCAGCTTGCCGTCCTGGATATCCCGCACCACGCAGGTGCGGATGTGGTTGCCCAGCAGTTCCCGGGAAAAGGCGTTGAGTGCGGACTGGATAGCGGATACCTGGGTGAGGATGTCGGTGCAGTAGGCGTCCTTTTCCACCATGCCCCGTACGCCGCGCACCTGGCCTTCGATGCGGTTCAGCCGCCGGATCAAGGCGTCATATTCGCCTTTTTCCCGGTGCTTGTGGCGAGTGCAGCCGCAGCCGGCAGGAAGATCTTCCTCCGAGAGCCCCAGCTTTTCCGTCATCAAGGTCAGGACCTGGGGGTCCAGTGCCTGTCCCTGGGGGCGGTCATTGTGCTTTTCCTGATCCATCATGTAGCCTCCTTTATAATTTTGCCCGGCCCAGACGCAGGGCGTTGCCCACCACGCACACGGAACTCAGGGACATGGCTGCCCCGGCAAACATGGGGGAGAGCAGAGGCCCGCCGAAAAGATACAGCAGCCCTGCGGCGATGGGGATGCCGATGGTGTTGTAGCAGAAAGCCCAGAAGAGGTTTTGTTTGATGTCCCGCAGGGTCAGAGCGGACAGGCGCAGGGCCCTGGGCACATCCTGAAGGTCGGAGCGCATCAGCACGATGTCGGCGGATTCAATGGCGATGTCGCTGCCGCTGCCGATGGCGCAGCCCACGGTGGCGGCGGTGAGGGCAGGGGCATCGTTGATGCCGTCACCCACCATCATCACAGTGCGCCCCTGGGCCTGGAGCTTTTCCACCACCCCGGCTTTCTCCTCCGGCAGCACCTCGGCGATGACCTCGTCCACGCCCACCAGAGCACCGATGTGCTCCGCGGCGGCCCGGTTGTCGCCGGTGAGGAGTACCGTGTGGATACCGGATTCCTTCATACGCCGGATGGCGTCGGCACTGGTCTCCTTCACCGGGTCGGCCACAGAGATGAGGCCCAGAAGGCGCCCGTCCAGAGCAAAGTACATGGGGGTCTGCCCTTGGGCAGAGAGGGCCTCCGCCCGATCCTGCAGGGGAGCGGGATCCACACCGTGCTCCTGCAGGAGACGGCGGTTTCCTGCCAGCACGGTCTTTCCCTCCAGGGTGGCCTTGAGACCCCGGCCGGAGAGGTTCTCAAAGGATTCCGGCCGTGCTTGGAGCTGGATCCCCCGCTCTCCGGTACAGGCGGTGATGGCGTCTGCCAGGGGATGGGAGGACACAGCCTCCACCGCGGCGGCGGTGGTGAGGAGCGTTTCCTGGGTGGTCTCCCAGGGCACGATCTCCGTCACGGCAGGGGTCCCCTGGGTGACGGTGCCGGTCTTGTCCAGCACCACGGTGTCCACGCTGTGGGTGATCTCCAGGATCTCGCCGGAGCGGATCAGAATGCCGTGACGGGCGCCCAGCCCGGTGCCCACCATGATGGCGGTGGGGGTGGCCAGGCCCAGGGCGCAGGGGCAGGCGATCACCAGCACGGAGGTGAACACCCGCAGTACAAAGGAGAAAGGCTCACCTGCAATGGCCCAGGCCACAGCGGCCAGCAGGGCAATGGTGATGACGGTGGGGACAAAGACGCCGGCCACTTTGTCGGCGGTCTTGGAGATGGGGGCTTTTTTCCCCTGGGCGTCCTCCACAAACCGGATGATTCGGGAGAGGGTCGTGTCGTCTCCCGTGCGGGTCACCCGGACGTACAGCACGCCGTTTTGGTTGACGCTGCCGCCGATGACCTCGCTGCCGGGGCCCTTTTCCACCGGCATGCTCTCACCGGTGAGCATGGCCTCGTTGACGCTGCTCTCGCCCTCCGTTACGGAGCCGTCGGCGGGGATCCGAGCCCCGGGCTTTACCAGCACGGTATCGCCGACTTTCAGGCTGGCAGTGGGGACTTCCAGGCCGGTGTCCGCCAGGATGGCGGTGTCCGGGGCAAGCTGCATCAGGGCGGTGATGGCACCCTTGGTTTTCTGCATGTTCCGGCTCTCCAGAAATTTGCCCAGGGACACCAGGGTCAGCACCACGGCAGAGGACTCATAGTAGAGGTTGTGGACATAGGTCTGAGGGGCATCGGAGATCAGAAAGGTCATCACCAGGCTGTATGCAAAGGAGCAGCCGGAACCGATGGCTACCAGGGAATCCATGTTGGGATTGCCGTGGAAGAGGGATTTGAAGCCTCCCAGGAAGAAGTTTCGCCCGCAGTAGAGGACGGGAACTGCCAGGATCAGCTGCAAAATGGCGAAATTCACCGGATGGGTATGCATGGAAAAAATGTCCGGCAGGGGCAGGGCAGGCAGGCCGAAGGGCAGCATCTGGCCCATGGAGACGTACAGCAGCGCCACCGAGAATACGGCAGCGACGATCAGCTCCGTCTTTTTCCGCCGCAGGGCTGCCGCCTCTGCGTCCTCTGCGCTCTGCGCCGCGGCAGGAGCCGGATGGTCCTGATGGAGGGCAGCGCCGAAACCCGCCTTTTCCACCTTGGCCACGATCTGCTCCGGCTGTACCTGGCTTTCGTCATAGCAGATGGTCATGATGCCGGTGGTGAGGTTCACGTCGCTGCGCTCCACCCCCGGCAGCCGCCGGGTGACTTTTTCCACGGAAGCACTGCACGCGGCACAGTGCATGCCGGAGATGTCGTATTTTTCTTCCCGCATGGAAGGCCTCCTTCTCCAGGGAATACCCCTGGGGGGTATTTTATCTGTCCATCAATATATACCCCGTGGGGGTATTTGTCAAGAGGGGCCCAGCAAAAAGTTTGTGAGGACAAACCGGGGGTGCAAAAAGAAAGCGGACCGAAGTCCGCTTTCTCCATAGGCTTATTCTGCGCGGGCCGCAGCGTCCGGCTGACCCGGAATATTGGCCGTGTCCTGGGCACTGTCCGCAGCAGCGGCCTCTGCCTGGATTGCAGCTTCCCGGGCCGCCTGTTCTGCCGCCAGCTCCGCCTTGGCCTCCGCCAGGATCTTCCGTTCAGCCTTGGTGGTCAGCTGGGATTCGTCAAATTTTGCGAACATATCCGGCCGGCGGGTCATGGTGCGCTTGTAGCTCTCCTTTTTCCGCCAGGCGGCCACTTTACCGTGGTCTCCCGAGAGGAGGATCTCCGGCACCGCCCGGTCATGCCATACGGCGGGACGGGAGTACTGGGGGTACTCCAGCAGGCCGTTCCAGTGGGACTCCTCCTCAAAGCACTCCGCGTCCGGCAGGACGCCCGGCACCATGCGGCACACGGCGTCCGCCACCGCCATGGCGGGCAGTTCTCCGCCGGTGAGGACGAAGTCTCCCATGGAGATCTCCTCGTCCACGCAGGCGTCAATGAAGCGCTGGTCAATGCCCTCATAGTGGCCGCACACCAGGATCAGATGGTCATACTGTTCCCGCAGCTCCCGGGCGACGCTCTGGGTAAAGGTGCGGCCGCAGGGGGAGAGGAAGATGGTGCGGCCGGGGCCATAGGTATTCACCACATGCTCCCAGCAGCGGTACAGGGGGTCTGCCTGCATGATGGCGCCCCGGCCGCCGCCGTAGGGATAGTCGTCCACCTGCATCTGCTTGTTGGTGGTGAACTGGCGGATCTGGTGGGCCCGGATGGTGATATAGCCCCGCTGCTGGGCCCGGCCCAGAATGCTGACACCGGTATAGGCCTCCACGGCGTCGGGAAAGAGGGTGAGAATGTCAATGTTCATCAGACGCCATGCCCTCCCATACATTCACTTCCATGCGGTTTTCCTCCAGGTGGACGGCCTGAATGAAAGCACCAGGCACCGCGGGGATCAGGTATTCCCGCTTGCCCCGGACGGTGTAGACCTTGTGGGCAGGGTACTCGTCCACCCGCACCAGTTCCCCCAGGGATTCTCCGGTGGCGGCGTCGCAGACCGCCATGCCCACCAGCTCCGCATCGAAGCACTCGCCGGGGGCCAGGGGGGCATCCTCCCGGCGGACCAGCAGGTCGTGACCCTTGAGGGCCAGGGCGGCGTTCATATCCTCCACCCCGGGAAGCTTCAGCAAAAGCAGGTTCTTGTGGACATGGCTGGCGGTGGGTACCACCGGAGCGCCGTCCAGATAAAAGGTCTTGATGCGGCTTAAAAAGGCCGCGTCCCGCTCCAGAGGCTGCACCCGGACTTCACCCCGGATGCCGTGGGCGTTGACGATACGGCCGACTTTGATGGTTTCCAGTTTCATGGAGGAAATCTCCTTTGCAGTGATAAAGACAGTATAGCGTGTTTGCCCCGGCAGGGCAAGAGGCTTACCTTGCTTTGCGGAAAGGGAAATGATACACTGATAGAAATAAAAGAGCGGGGAGGCGGCACCATGCACGAGAAAGTTGCGGAGTATCTTGCACGGCAGCGGCAAAAGGAGACGGCGTTTCGGGAGAAAAAGCTGGTGGAGATGGGGCTTTGCCAGCGGGAGTACCTGCCGGAGGGGACTAAACAGACCCAGGATGTAGTCCTGGAGTATCCCTACACCGAGGGAGAGCGGCGGTACAAGGTCGTAGCCATCCCGGTGACGGATGAGGAATGGGAAGAGATTTGTGCCCACGCAGACCGGGGACCTGTCCGGCGGCGGAACCGTGTGAGTCAGGCCCTGTGGATTTTCGGGATCCTGGCCTGTATCGTGGGCGCTGGGCAGGGAATCTGGCAGTTCTGGTACCTGAGAATGCGCGGAGACTATGGCATGGCGCTGATCCAGATGCTGATCTTATGGGTATCCGCCGGCGTGCAGGGCACCTTGCTGCTGGGCATCTCTGAGATTATCCGGCTACTGGACCGGCAGAAATAAAGGCATCGCATCTGCCGGAGAGAGGGCAGGTGCTGCGTTTAGACAGAAAGGGGAGCTTTGTCATGCATGAAAAGGTGCGGGAGTATTTGGAGAAGGAGCGGCAGGGACAATCTGCCGCAGACCGGAGAGAGCGGGAGGAGACACTGCTCCGCCTGGGACTGTGGGAGAAGGAGTACGCGCCGGAGAAGGCGGATGACCTCTCTCTATACAAGGAAACGGATGACAGCGGCAAACTCTGGAGAAAAGTGCCCATCCCGGTGACAGACGAGGAATGGGCCCAGATCCAACACTATGCCGGGAAAAAGCGCGTGAACAAATGGAGCACGGCTCTTTGGATCTTCGGAGGCCTTTTCTACTTTGTGGCGGTCTACGCGTTTTTTATGGATGCGGGGCTGCTGTCCATGCTGGTTTGGGCAGCGGGCGGAACATTGCTCTCAGCTGTGGGAAAGCTCTTCGATATGTTGGACAGGCGTTAAAAAGAAGCGGCGCTGTGCGCCGCTTCTTTTTTAGTCTACAATATCCACGGAAACCTTGACGCCGGTGCGCTGGGCATAGGCGCGGATCACAGTCCGGATCTCCTTGGCGATGCGGCCCTGGCGGCCGATCACCTTGCCCATGTCGTCGGGGGCGACGCGCAGCTCCAACGTCAGCTCCTGATCGCCCTGGATCTCCGTGACGGAGACGGCGTCGGGATCATCCACCAGGTTCCTGGCGATGTAGAGCAGCAAGTCCTTCATGTCTGCCCTCCGAAATCAGAGGACTTCCACTTTTTTCAGCAGAGCTCTGACAGTGTCGGTGGGCTGAGCGCCGGACTTGATCCAGGCCTGGGCGCGGTCCGTGTCGATCTTGATCTCGGCGGGGGAGACGCAGGGATTGTAAGTGCCGATCTCCTCGATGAAACGGCCATCGCGGGGGAAGCGGGAGTCAGCCACAACCACACGATAGAAAGGAGCCTTCTTGGCGCCCATACGGCGCAGTCTGATCTTAACCATGTTTGTTACCTCCAAAAAGTTTAAAAAGTTTGTTCTGTATCTATAAATGCGCGAGCACTTATAACCGTTTACTTCAGGCGCTTTTTCCGCCCCAGGCCGTGCATCCGGCCGCCCAGTCCGGGCATGCCGGGTCTGCGGCCCATCTTGTTCATCTGTTTGGTGAGCTGCTGCATCATCTCAAACTGCTTCAAAAGGCGGTTCACGTCCACCACCTGCAGTCCGCAGCCGGCGGCAATACGCTTTTTTCGGCTGGCTCCCAGGATCTGGGGATTCTCCCGCTCCTGGGGCGTCATGGAGAGGATGATGGCCTCCGTATGGGCCATCTGCTTTTCGTCGATGCTGGCGCCGGAGAGCTGTTTGCCCAGGCCACCGGGAAGCATCCCGGCGATCTGGCTGAGGTCGCCCATGCGGCGGATCTGCTGGAGCTGGTCGTAGTAGTCCTGGAGGGTGAAGCTGTTTTTGCGGAGCTTTTCCTCCAGCTTGGCTGCCTGTTTTTCATCAAAGGAGGTCTGGGCCTTTTCGATGAAGGAGAGCATGTCGCCCATGCCCAGGATGCGGGAAGCCATGCGGTCGGGATGGAAGGGTTCGATCATGTCCAGCTTTTCGCCGGTGCCCACAAATTTGATGGGCTTTCCGGTGGCGGCCCGAATGGTCAGGGCCGCGCCGCCCCGGGCGTCGCCGTCCAGCTTGGTGAGCACAACGCCGTCGATGCCCAGCGCCTCGTCAAAGGCGGTGGCGGCGTTGACGGCGTCCTGGCCGGTCATGGCGTCTACTACCAGCAAAATCTCGTTGGGATGGACGGCGGCTTTCATGCGCTTGAGCTCGTCCATCAGCGTTTCGTCCACATGGAGGCGGCCGGCGGTGTCCAAAAATACCAGGTCGTTGCCGTAATCCCTGGCATGGCGAATAGCCGCCTGGGCGATGGCCACGGGATCTCCCTGGCCCTGCTCAAAGACCGGCAGCTCCAACTGCCCGCCCACGACTTTGAGCTGTTCAATGGCGGCGGGACGGTAAACGTCGCAGGCGGCCAGCAGGGGACGCTTGCCCATCTGCCGGCGAAACAGGCCTGCCAGCTTGGCAGTGGTGGTGGTTTTGCCGGCGCCCTGGAGGCCCACCATCATCACCACCGTGGGGCCGTTGTTGGCCATGGCGATCTTGGCGGTGCCGCCGCCCATGAGATTGGTGAGTTCCTCGTTGACGATCTTGATGACCTGCTGGGCGGGGGTCAGGCTTTCCAGCACGTCGGAGCCGATGGCCCGCTCCGTGACGGTGGCCACGAATTCCTTGACCACTTTGTAGCCCACGTCGGCTTCCAAAAGAGCCAGACGCACTTCCCGCATGGCCTCCCGGACGTCGTTTTCCGTCAGGCGGCCCTTGCCCCGCAGCTTCTTGAACGCCGCGTTGAGTTTTTCAGTGAGACCTTCAAATGCCATAGATCATTCCTTCAGCGCAGAGGCTTCCGCCCGGATGAGGTCTGCCAGCTCCGTGAGCCGGGCGTCCTCATACTGCCGGTAGTTGATGGTTTTGATTTCCGCGGCGGCCTGCTCGATGGCGTCCAGATGGCCCCGCACCTGCTCGAACCGGCGGATCAGGCCGGTCTTGTCCTCAATCTCCTGCATGACGCCCTCCGCCCGGACGATGACGTCCCGGACGCCCTGGCGGGAGATACCCGCGTTTTCCGCGATCTCCGCAAGAGAGAGGTCTTCATTATAATAGAGGTCGAAGAACTCCTTCTGCCGATCCGTCAGGAGTTCCCCGTAAAAATCGTACAGCATGGTCATGCGATAGGTCTGATTTTTCATGAGGCGCCCCTTTCTGTAAAGTACGACCGCTTTACAACGAGAATTAGTTTACAGGAAAGTGGGAGAAAAGTCAAGGGAAAAATGCGGGAAAATTCCCGCTTCGGGCCTGTTTTTTCGGAAAATTTGGCCCGCGCCCTTTGCGCGTGCGGGATAATCTGGTATACTGGCCCTATCGTTGTGTGTGTTATACGGAAAGGAAGCGGAATACAATGCTGACGGAACTGTTTACGGGGTGGCTGGGACGGCCCACCCTGGTGGCGGAGGACGACACCTGGGCACTGCTGGCCCTCATGTGCGTCACGGTGGCTCTGGCCGTGTGGCTGGAGCAGCGCTATGCCTGGGCGTCCAAGGTCTCCGGGGCCCTCATCGCCCTGCTGGTGGCCCTGGCTGCCTCGAACCTGGCCATCATCCCTAACAGCTGCGTCCTCTATGATGATATCGTGTGGAATTTCGCGGTGCCCATGGGGATCCCTTTGCTGCTTTTGCAATGCAACATGAAGAAGATCTGGCGGGAGACGGGGAGGATGATGGTGATTTTCCTCATCGGCTCCGCCGGGACCGTGGCGGGCGCCTTCCTGGCCTACGGCCTTCTGAACCGGTACATCCCGGGGCTTTCCGGCGTGGCGGCCATGATGACCGGGTCCTACATCGGCGGCGGCGTCAACTTCGCCGCTCTGGCGCTGGAATTTGACGTGGGGGAGATCAAGGCCTCTGCCACCGTGGCGGACAATCTGCTGATGGCCCTCTACTTCTTTGCCCTGCTGATTTTCGCGGGGCTGAAGTTCTTCCGCAGCCGCTACACCCATCCCCACATCGATGCCGTGGAGGCCGGAGGGGACCGGGAGGGAGCACGGACCCAGGCGGCGGCCTACTGGAGCCGCAAGGATATCTCCCTGAAGGACATTGCGTTCAACTTCGCGTACTCCGTGGCGGTGGTGTGGGCGGCCAAGTGTATCTCCGCTCTGGTGAGTGCCCTGATTCCGGATACCGGCGTGGTGCTTCATATGCTCAACACCTTCTTCGGCAGTGAATATGTGTGGATCACCACCGTGGCCATGGCGGTGGCCACCTGGGGCGAAAAGCAGGTGGCAAAGCTCCACGGTTCCCAGGAGATCGGCACCTATCTCATCTATCTGTTCCTGTTCGTCATCGGCGTGCCCGCCTCCGTCAGCAAGATCTTGACGGAGACACCGCTGCTGCTGGCTTTTACCGGCATCATGGTGGTGGTGAACATGCTCTTTTGCTTCGTGGGAGGCAAACTCCTGCACTTCGACCTGGAGGACATCATCCTGGCCTCCAACGCCAACATCGGCGGTCCCACCACTGCGGCGGGCATGGCCATCTCCCAAGGGTGGAGTGCCCTGGTGGGGCCGGTGATGCTGGTGGGTACCTTCGGCTATGTCATCGGCACCTATCTGGGGATCCTGGTGGGTACTGTGCTGGGGGCCTGAACCACAACAAAATCCGGCGCACCCGGCATGGGGCGCCGGATTTTTGCAAGGAGGACGACTATGATTTTGGATGCCCATTCGGATCTTCTCTACGATGTGACCCGCCGCCGCCTTTTGGGGGAGAAGCGGGTGCTGGAGCGCTGTCATCTGGCGCGGCTGCGCCGGGGCGGCGTGGAAGGTATGGTACTGGCATTGTGGACGGATCGAGGTCACGGGGAGACGTTCTGGGAGAGAGTTCCCGGAGCGGAGAGCGCCGCAGGGCGCACGGAAATCATGTGTGAGGCGGCCCGGGCGGAGTTCGCGGAGTGCACCTCTCTGGCGGTGGTGCGCACCGCTGGTGAGGCCCGGGCGGCCCGGACGGTAGGAAAGTTGTACGCCTTTCTGGCGGTGGAGGGGATGGACGCCATCGGAATAGACCTGGAGGGCATCGACCGCTACGCGGACTTCGGCGTGCGGCTGGGGATGCTTACCTGGAACGGGGAAAACGCCCTGGCCGCCGGAGCCGGGTGCGACCCGGACCGGGGGCTCACAGATCTGGGACACCAGGCGGTACGGCGGATGCGGGAGCGGGGGATGATCCTGGATGTCTCCCACCTGAACCGCCGGGGCTTCTGGGATGCCCTGGAGGCGGCGGAGGGAGCGGTGATCGCATCCCATTCCAACTGCGCGGCGCTGTGCGACGTACCCCGGAACCTGACGGATGAGCAGCTGCGGGCCATCCGGGACTGCGGTGGTGTGGTGGGAGTCAACTCCTTTCACGGCTTCGTCAACCGGGAGGCGCGGCAGCAGACGGTGGAGACCCTGGCGCTCCACGCCGCCCATATGGCGGAGGTGATGGGGCCGGAACATGTGATCTGCGGCTTTGACTTCTGCCACTTTATGGGGCCGGGAAACGAGTCCGCTGCCGGCATCGAGGATGCCGGGCAGGCGGGGGTATTTCTCCGCTGCCTGGAAAAGTTGGGGATGTCTGAGGCGGAGCGGGAGGGCATCGCACGGGACAATTTCCTGCGCTTTATGAGGGCCCAAACGCCCACAAAACTGTCAGACAGGAAAATAGTTTGAATTATGCGGTAAAATCAGGTATAATAATACCCTACGTGCAAATTGCCGCAAAGGAGTTGAAAGCGTGGAAATGACCAGAACCAAGCTGGCCGAGGGAGTATACCTCACCTACCTGCCGGCCCATAAGTTCAAGACCAGTCTCCTCTCCGCTCAGTTCGTCACCCCCATCAAGGCGGAGTCCGCTTCCGCCTTCGCCCTGCTGCCTGCCGTACTGCGGCGGGGCACCGTCCGGTGGCCGGATCTGGGGGCCTTGTCACAGCAGCTGGATCTGCTCTACGGTGCCAAGGTGGACTATACCGTGCGCAAAAAGGGAGAAAATCAATGCATTGGCTTCGTGGCCAGCTTTATTGACGACAGCTTTGTCCCCGGCGGGGAGCGGCTGCTGGAGCCGGTGGCGGAGCTCTTGGGAGAGCTGGTGTGCAATCCTGTGACGGAGCGGGGCCGGTTCGTTCCTTCCTACTTTGAAACGGAGAAAACCAACCTCACCGACGCCATCCGCAGCATCGTCAACGACAAGCGGGACTATGCCTCTTTGCGCCTTTTGCAGGAGATGTGCGCCGGGGAGCCCTATGGCATCAGCCGCCTGGGCGACGAGCGCTCCGCCCAGCGCCTCTCCCTGCAAAAGCTCCACGCCCTGTATGGGGAGCTGATCTCTACCGCCCAACTGGAGCTCATCTACAGCGGCAGCGCCCCCAGAGCCCGGGTGGAGGACGCCCTGCGCTCGGCCTTTTCCACCCTGCCCCGGGACGGTATCCGGGAGATCGCCCTGGCCCGGCCCCATCAGGCGCCGGCGGAGGTGCGCACTGTGGTGGAGAATATGGATGTGACCCAGGGAAAGCTGGGAATGGGCTTTACCTGCGGCAGTGACGATACCCCCGCACTGTTGGTGGGCAACACCCTCTTCGGCGGATCCAGCAACTCCCGGCTGTTTTTGAACGTCCGGGAAAAGCTGTCATTGTGCTACTTCGCCTCCTCCACCTATCACCGCCAGAAGGGGATCATCACCGTTTCCTCCGGCATTGAGTTCGAGAATTTCCAGAAGGCTTACGACGAGATCCTTTTGCAGCTGCAGGAGGTGGCGGCGGGCCGTCTGGAGGACTGGGAGCTCTCCGGTGCCCGCAGCGTGCTGCTCAATGCCTACGCCGCCATGGGGGATTCTCAGGGCAGCCTGGAGAACTTCTATCTGGGACAGGCCGCCACCGGACAGGAGGAGACCCCGGAGATCCTGGCCCGGGCCGTCCGGGAAGTCCCGGCCAAGCGGATCTTCCAGGCCATGGAGACCGTCTCTCTGGATACGGTCTATTTCCTCAAGGGGAAGGAGGACGCCCAATGAAAGAGACCTTCTATCAGCGCATCGGGGAGTCCGTTTACCGGGAAAAGCTGCCCAACGGCTTGCAGCTTTGCGTGGTGCCCAAGCCGGAGCACGCCGAGAGCTACGCGTTCTTCGCTACCCGCTACGGCGGCATGGATACCCGCTTCCAGCTGGAGGGCAAGTGGCTGGACACCCCTGCCGGTATCGCCCACTATCTGGAGCACAAGATGTTCGACACCAAGGAGGGCAACGCCCTCCAGGAGTTGGCCCAAAACGGCGCGGAGCCCAATGCCTTCACCTCCAACGCCATGACCGGCTACTACTTCTCCTCCACGGAGCGGTTTGAGGAGAATCTGAAGATCCTGCTCTCCTTTGTGTCTGTGCCCTATTTCGCCGACGAAAGCGTGGCCAAGGAGCAGGGCATCATCGGCCAGGAGATCCGCATGATCGAGGATAACCCCGACTGGCAGCTCTATACCCGCATGATGCAGGCCCTCTACAGCCGCCATGCCGCCCGCACCTCCATCGCGGGCACGGTGGAGAGCATCTCCCACATCACTGCCCAGACCCTTTACGACTGCCACAAGGCCTTCTACACCCCCTCCAACATGATTTTGACGGTGGTGGGCAATGTGGATCCCGTCCGTATCAGTGAGATCGCTCAGGCCATTTTGCCCCGGGAGGGCGGTCCGGTGATCCCCCGGGACTACGGGGAGGAGCCGGCGGAAGTTGCCCAAAAAGAGACCCGGATGGCCATGGAGGTGGCCACGCCCCAGTTCCTCACCGGCTACAAGTGCGCCCCGGCGGAGGAGGGAGAGGCCTATCTGCGCGCTACGGTCATCGGCGACATGGCCTGCGACATCCTGCTGGGCAATTCCAGCCCGCTGTACCTGCGCCTCTATGACCAGGGCCTTATCAACACCAGCTTCGGCGGGGCCTTCGAGATGATGCCCGGTGTCGCCTATCTGTACGCCGGAGGCGACAGCAAGGACGCCCGGGCTGTGGCGGCGGAGATCCAGAAGGAGGCGGAGCGCCTGGCAGCGGAGGGCGTGGACGAGGCCTTCTATCAGCGGGTGCGCCGGGCGGCCTTTGGTGAGAACCTCCGGGGACTCAACTCCTTTGAGAATATCGCCGTGTCCCTGACGGAGGGATATTTCCACGGCTATGACCCCTTCCGGTTCCCCCAGGCTTTTGACTCCATCACCAAAGAGGATATCGCGGCGTTCCTGCGGGATAATCTTACGGCGGACCGGGCGGTCCTCAGCGAGATCGTGCCCAAAGAAGACTGACCCCCGAAAGAGAGAAAGGAAGTGCCCCTTTGACTGCATTGAAGGATATGCCCATCAGTTTTCCCGGCCTGTTCGGTGACTGGGAATTCAACCCCGATCCCATCGCCATCCACATCGGCCACGGAATTTACTGGTACGGGATCATCCTGGCCGTGGCCATGCTGGCGGGACTGCTGCTTTGCATGAAGCAGGCCAAGCGCTACGGACTTACCGAGGATAACGTCCTGGATATGGTGCTTTGGGCGGTGCCCAGCTGCATCATCGGCGCCCGGCTGTACTACGTGATCTTCTATCTGGATCTGTACCGCAACAGCGACGGCAGCTTCAACTGGAAAGAGATGATCGCTGTGTGGGACGGCGGCCTGGCCATTTACGGCGCCGTCATCGCCGGATTCCTGGTGGCGTTTTTCTACACCCGGCACAAGAAGATCAAGCTGGGGGCCATGACGGACCTTTGCGTCATGGGACTGCTGCTGGGCCAGTGCATCGGACGCTGGGCCAATTTCATCAACCGGGAGGCCTTCGGTGCCGTCACGGATCTGCCCTGGCGGATGCGACTGTGGGTGAGCTCCTATCAGTCCATCGAGGTGCACCCCACCTTCTTCTATGAGAGCATGTGGAACCTCATCGGGCTGCTGCTGATTTTGTTCGTTGTCGCCAAGGGGCGCCGGTTCGACGGGGAGAACACCTGGTTCTACTTCCTGTGGTACGGCCTGGGACGGGCCTGGATCGAGGGGCTGCGGACCGACAGCCTGTATCTGTTTGACTGGACCATCTTCGGCGAGCCCATCCGGGTCTCCCAGGCTTTGAGCATGGTGATGGTGCTGGTGTCTGCCGTAATGCTCTTTTACAACATTCGCATCAAGCACCATAATCGAGAGGAACTGCTGGTAAATCAGGTGGCTGCCCGGGCGGCTGCCGCGGCGGAGGCAGAGGTACTGCCGGAGAGCGCCGCGGCGGATGCCGTTCGGACGGAGGAGGCTGCCGGAGAGAATATCCCGCAGGGACCCCAACAGGAGGAGAAGAAGGAAGCAGAGACGGAAAAGGAGGAACAGACCCATGGCGACACGCATTGACGGGAAGGCATTGGCGGCCCAGGTAAAGGCCCGGGCGGCGGAGGGAGCCCAGGGGCTGCGGCGCAAACCCGGCCTGGCGGTGATCCTGGTGGGTGACGACCCGGCGTCCCGGGTCTATGTCACCGGAAAGGAAAAGGACTGCGCGGAGTGTGGCTTCCTCAGCTTTGAGTACAAGCTCCCTGCCGACACCACCCAGGAGACCCTGATGGAACTGGTGGAGCGCCTCAACAGTGAAGAGGCGGTGGACGGCATCCTCTGCCAGCTGCCTCTGCCCAAGCACCTGAACGAGGAACAGATCCTCAATGCCATCTCCCCGGAGAAGGATGTGGACTGCTTCCATCCGGTGAATGTGGGACGGCTGTCCATCGGTGCGCCGGTTTTCCTGCCCTGCACCCCTGCCGGCGTCATGGAGATGCTGCGCGCCTATGAGATCCCGGTGGCGGGCAAGCGGTGTGTGGTGCTGGGCCGCAGCAACATCGTGGGTAAGCCCATGGCCATGCTGCTGACCCAGGCGGACGGCACCGTGACGGTGTGCCACTCCCGGACGCCGGATCTGGCAGCCATCACCCGGGAGGCGGATATCCTGGTCTCCGCTGTGGGCCGCACCGGCTTGGTGACGGCGGATATGGTGAAGGAGGGGGCCGTGGTCATCGATGTAGCCATGAACCGCAACGCGGAGGGAAAGCTCTGCGGCGATGTGGACTACAATGCCGTGGAGCCCAAGGTTTCTTACATCACGCCGGTTCCCGGCGGTGTGGGCCCCATGACCCGGGCCATGCTGATGGCCAATCTGCTTACGGCAGCCAAACGCCACCAAAGCAACATATAAAAAGACCCCGGAACCATCTGGTTCCGGGGTCTTTTTTAGTTTGCATCCGGGGAGGTTTTGGAGACGTTCCGCCGGCGGCTCATGGGAGCAGCCCGCTTAGGTACCGAAGCGGGAGACCGGCGGTAGAGAGGGACTGCCACCAGGGTGGAGAGAACCAGACCGCCTGCCACGTCCAGCACGGTATGCTGCTTGAGAAACAGTGTGGATAGGCAGATAGCTGCCGCCAGCACTACAATGCTCCAGCAGACAGCCGGACGGCGGCGCAGTCGGGGACAGTTCCAGGCCGCCAGCGCTGCACCCACCGCGCCTACTACATGGACGGAGGGGAAGACATTGGTGTTGGTGTCAATCCGGTAGAGCTGCACCACCACCTGGGACAGAAAATCGCCTTCCTCTATCTGAGGGCGCAGATCCTGTCCGTTGGGGACCAGCAGCCAGATGGCCACGCTGAGGAAAAAGGTCAGCGCCAGATAGCACATGTACCGCCGGAAAGAAGCGCTGTCCCGGAACAGCAGGTACAACCCCAGCCCGATGAGCAGTGGATACCACAGACTGTACGGAATCAGGGCGTACTGGCTGAAAGGAATGCAGTTGTCCACAGGCAGCTCGGTGGCCCAGTAGCGGGTGGTGACCAGATGCTCCGCCAGGGCGTAGGCCAGCAGATAGGCCGGGAACCACAAAGCGTACTTCAGCTCCCTCAGGGGAGAGGAGGACGGCAGACGCATAACGGACACCTCACAGATCTTGGAAAATCAGTATCACTACGGTAGCACACAAGGGCTGTCGAAAAAATGGACAATTTGAAAACATTTTGTGAATGGCCCCAGATCTCCAAAAGAAATGGGAAAACCCGAACCGCATCAGGCAATGCGGTTCGGGTTTGTGTCTGCAGAGGTCAGCGCTCTTCCCGGAAATAGGCAAGGCCCAGACTGGCGGGGGGCTGATTCTCCCGCTTTTTCCGCAGGGAGGTGATGATCAGCACCGCGATGGTCACCAGGTAGGGCAGCATCTTGAACAGCTCGATATCCTTGCGGGCAAGTCCCGGGATGATGAGATACACCCAGAACAAAAAGCCGAAGAGGTAGGAGCCCCAGATGGCGTTGACGGAGCGCCAGGTGGCGAAGATCACCAGAGCCACGGCCAGCCAGCCCAGAGACTCGATGGTGCCGTCGTTGGCCCAGGTGCCCTTGATGTAGTCCATAGTGTAGTACAAGCCGCCAAGGCCGGAGATGCCCGCGCCGATGCAGGTGGCCAGGTACTTGTTGCGGGTGACGTTGATGCCCGCAGCATCGGCGGTGGCGGGGTTCTCACCCACGGCCCGGAGGTTCAGGCCTCTCCGGGTGTGGTTGAGGAACCAGTGCATGACGATGGCCAGGACGATGGCTAGGTATACCATGAAACCGTAATTGAAGATCAGCTTGCCTACCACGCCCAGGCCGGAGAGGCCGGGAATGGTGGCCCGGTAGACGGCGCTGGTGGTGGCCACGGAGATCTGGCCCACGCCGCCGGCCATGGTGTTGAGGCTGCCGCCGAAGAAGTTGGCGATGCCGCCGCCGAAGATGGTCAGCGTCAATCCGGTGACGTTCTGGTTGGCCCGCAGGGTGATGGTCAGGAAGCTGTAAAGCAGGCCGCCCAGCGCGGAGACCAGGAACGCCGCCAGGAAGGAGATCAGCAGGCACACAAGGCCGTTGGGATCAGGGTTATTGAACTCATAGAAGAACGAGGCCGCCAGACCCGAGATGCCGCCCAGGTACATGATGCCCGGGACGCCCAGGTTCAGATTGCCGGATTTCTCCGTCAGAATTTCGCCGATGGCGCCGTACATGATGACGGTGCCGAAGCAGATGGAGGATTGCAGCAGACGGATGACCAGTTCACTCATTTGGCGTCGGCCTCCTTTCTGCCGCGCAGGATCACGCGGTAATTGATGAAGAACTCACTGCCCAGGATGAAGAACAGGATGATGCCGGTGATGATATTGGACGCGTAGTCGTTGAGGTTGAACTGCGAGGCGATCTGCACCGCGCCTTTCTGCAAAAATACCAGCAGGAAGGAGATCAGGATCATCACGAAGGTATTGAACTTGGCCAGCCACGCCACGATGATGGCGGTGAAACCCCGGCCGCCGGCAGTGGCGGTGGAGATAGTGTGGCTGACGCCGGCCACCTCAATGAAGCCGGCCAGGCCGCAGATGGCGCCGGAAATGGCCATGGTGCGGATGGTGACCTTCCGGACGTTGATGCCGGCGTACCGCGCCGTATTCTCCGAGTCGCCTACCACGGCGATCTCATAGCCCTGCTTGGAGTGCTTCAGGTAGATGTACATGCCCACCGTCAGCACCAGTACCAAAATGACATTGAGGCCGTAGCTCTGGCCCAGCACAGCGGGGAACCAGCCGTAGCCCGTCATCTGGTTGATGACACCCACGGTGTTGGAGCCTACCGGATTCTCCCACATGGCCACGCAATAGCTGGTGATCTGGATGGCCACATAGTTCATCATCAGGGTGAAGAGGGTCTCATTGGTGTTCCACACCGCCTTGAACACGGCGGGGATCACGCCCCACAGGCAGCCGCACAGCAGGCTCACTACTGCCATGATGACCAGGAGGGCCGGGGTGGGCAGCGCGTTCCCGTAAAAACGCATGATGCCGGCGGTGATGACGCCGCCGATGAGGATCTGCCCCTCGGCGCCGATGTTCCAGAACTTCATCTTGAAGGCGGGGGCCAGGCCCACGCCGATGCAAAGGAGCATCATGGAGTCCCGAACGGTGACCCAGGAGCGCCGGGAAGTGCCGAAAGCACCGTCAAAAATGGCCTCGTACACCTGAACGGGATTGAGCTTGGTAACGGCGAAGATGAACAGGCCGCTGACCACCAGGGACAACAGCACTGCCACAATGCGGATGGCCCAGGCTTTTGGATGGCTGATGGTATCCCGTTTGGCGATACGCAACAGCGGTTCTTTATGCTGCTTTACCTGACTCATGCTTCCGTGCCCCCCTTTCTGAACTTGGTCATCAGCAGACCGACTTCCTCCTTGGTGGTGGTGCGGGCATCCACGATGCCGCTCACCTGTCCGCCGCACAGTACCAGGATCCGGTCGCACAGCTCCAGCAGGACATCCAGGTCCTCACCCACGTAGATGACGGCCACGCCCTTGAGTTTTTCAGCCGTCAGCAGGTTATAAATGGTGTAAGAGGTATTGATGTCCAGGCCCCGGACGGCGTAAGCCGTCATCAGCACTGAGGGATCCTGTGCGATCTCACGGCCTACCAGTACCTTCTGGACATTGCCGCCGGAGAGGCGCCGTACGGGAGTGTTGATGCTGGGCGTCAGCACGTCCAGCTCCTCCTTGACCTTTTCTGCCAGCTCACGGGGGGGCTTGCGGTTGAGAAGAGGGCCTTTGCCGGAGCGGTAGGTTTTGAGCATCATATTGTCCGCCATGCCCATGGAGCCCACCAGGCCCATGCCAAGACGGTCTTCCGGCACGAAAGCCATGGAGACACCGATGTTATGGATCTGCCGGGGCGTTTTGCCCAGAAGCTCTTCGCCCTCACGATCCACAGGAATGTGCTGACCGGCGATGGCTTCGTCGGGAGAGGGGGGGTGATAGATGACATGGGAACCGGGCTGGGTGTTCCGAAGACCGGCAATGGACTCCAGCAGTTCCTTCTGACCGCTGCCGGAGATACCTGCGATGCCCAGGATCTCTCCGCCGAAGGCCTGGAAGGAAACCCGATCCAGGGCCTTGATGCCGTCGGGCGTCAGGACGGTGAGATCCTTGACCTCCAGACGCAGGTGGCGGTTTTCCACCAGGGGGCGGTCAATGTTCAGCGTGACGGCGTGGCCCACCATCATGTCCGTGAGCTTCTGGGGGTTGGTATCCGCGGTAGCCACATCGCCGATGTACTGGCCCTTGCGCAGGACCGCCACCCGGTCGGAAACCTCCATCACCTCATTGAGCTTATGGGTGATGATGACCATGGCCTTGCCGTCGGCCTTCATGTTGCGCATGACCTCAAAGAGCCGGTCGGTCTCCTGAGGGGTGAGGACGGCGGTGGGCTCGTCCAGTATGAGAATGTCCGCGCCCCGGTAGAGGACCTTGACGATCTCTACCGTCTGCTTCTCGGAGACGGACATGTTGTAGACTTTTTTGTAGGGGTCGATGACAAAACCATATTTGTCGCAGATCTCGTTGACCTTGGCGGCTACGGTTTTCAGATCCAGCTTCTGCTGGCCCTCCAGTCCCAGAATGATATTCTCTGCCGCTGTAAAGACATCCACCAGTTTGAAGTGCTGGTGGATCATGCCGATGCCGCACTCAAAGGCATCCTTGGGGGATGCAATGGTGACATTCTGCCCGTTGACCAGAATCTCGCCCTCATCGGGGAAGTAGATCCCGGCCAGCATGTTCATCAGCGTGGTCTTGCCGCTGCCGTTTTCACCCAGCAGCGACAGGATCTCGCCCCGCTTGATGTCCAGCGAGACGCTGTCGTTGGCGACCACCTTGCCGAAGCGCTTGGTGATGTTCTTCATCTGAATGGCATAGGTTTGTTCCAAGCGAATCTTCCTTTCTTTTAAGACTTTCGTGTAGGCATGTGCCTCCGGAGGGAAAAGAAAAGGGAAAAGACCCCGGCGGCCTGCCTGCCGCGAAGGGGGATTTGGAAAAAAGGGGCTGCCACAGGGCAGCCCCCTTTTCAGGCTGGGTTTAGTTGTTGTTGAGCTCGGTGATGCCGTCGATGCGCAGATCGAAGTAAGGAGCGCTGCGGCACACGGACTCCTGGAAGGCACCGTCCGCAATGACGTTCTCGGTGGGACCCTCGAACACCACGTCGCCGGTGGCAAAGTCGATGATGGAGAAGTTCACCTCATACTCGGTGACGGTCTGGCCGCCCACGGTGAACTTGGAGGTGTCGAACACCTTCAGGCTGCCGTCGTCAATGCCGGCCCAAGCGGCGTCCACGGCCTCCTGGGTGCCCTCAGCACAGCTCTCGCCCAGGGCGGAGATCATAACGGCATTGTTGGCGTGGCCGGTAGCATAGTCAGCGGGGATCTCCTCGCCGGCAATGAACTTCTCCAGAGTGGCCTTATACAGAACAGACCAGTTGTTCTGGGCAGAAGTCAGAGCGGCGGTGGGAGCCACGGAGAGCATGTCGATGTTGTAGCCCACAGAGTAAGCCACAGTGCCCTTGTCCTGGGCCTCCTGGACAGCGGAGGGAGCGCCGGTGGAGTCAGCGTGCTGGCCGATGATGACGCAGCCGCGGGCCATCAGGGTATTGGCAGCCTCGCCCTCAGCAACAGGATCATACCAGGAGTTGGTGTACTGCACGTCCATGTGAGCCTCGGGAACGATGGACTGGATGCCCAGCAGGAACGCGGTGTAGCCGCAGACCACCTCGGCATAGGGGAAGGCACCCACATAGCCCACATAAGGATCGGTGACGGTACCGGCGTCCATCAGCTCCTTGAGCTTCATGCCGGCCACCACGCCGGAGACGTAGCGGGACTCATAAGTATAGGGGAAAATGTTCTTGAAGTTGTCCAGGCCCGCGACGCCAGCCTGGTCGCCGGTGCAGGAGACGAAGGTGATGTCGGAATAGTCACGGGCGGCCTGGAGCATGTAGGTCTGATGGCCGTAAGAATCAGAGAAAATGATGTTGCAGCCCTGCTCCGCCAGGTCCACGGCGGCATCGTAGCAGTTCTGATCCTCAGCGATGTTGTACTTGAAGACTACCTGGCTGTCAACATCGATGCCCAGTTCCTCACAGGCAGCGGTGAGGCCCTCGATGTGGGCGGCATCGTAACCGGAGTTGACATCGTGCACGCAGATGAGGCCGATCTTCACATCAGAAGCGGCGGACTCTTCCGTGGCAGTGTCGTCAGTGGTGGTGGTGGTATCTTCCGTGTCGGAGCCGCCGCAGGCAGCCAGGCTCAGAGACATCACCATGGCCAGGAGAAGCGCAAGAAACTTCTTCATTCTGGATTCCTCCTTAAAAAATAGTAAAACGATTACCAGTGGGCAGGATGGTTGGAACATTCTGCTTATGTTCATCATACATTCCAAAACATAAAAATTCAACTAAATTTTTACGTTTGTTGGTTGTAAGAACCAGAAAAAATAAACTTGTATAGGTTGACCTTTGTGCAAAAAGACAGAAAAGCACAAATAATAGCAAACAAGGAGAGCGAAAAACTCGCTCTCCTTGTACAAAATAAACAGTTCAACCTTTTTTCGCCCAAGCGTGCCCGCTTACTGGGAAACGGCGGTGCCGGTGCGGCCGGCGATACCGTCCTTGGCCTTTTCCAACAGGGTGATCAGGGCGGTGCGGCCGGGCTTGGACTGGGCAAATTTTACCGCAGCCTGCACCTTGGGCAGCATGGAGCCGGGGGCAAACTGACCCTCCGCCTCGTACTTGCGGGCTTCTTCCGGAGTCAGATGATCCAGCCACTGCTGGTCGGGCTTGCCGAAGTTGACGGCTACCTTTTCCACGGCGGTGAGGATGATGAGGGTGTCCGCGTCCAGCTGTTCTGCCAGCAGTTCGGAGGCGAAATCCTTGTCGATGACGGCACCGGCACCCTTGAGGTGGTGGCCCTCCGTCTTGTAGACGGGGATGCCGCCGCCGCCGCAGGCCACAGCCACCTGTCCGGCGTCCACCAGGGCCCGGATGGTGTCGATCTCAATGATGGATTTAGGCAGGGGAGAGGCCACGCAGCGCCGCCAGCCCCGGCCGGCATCTTCCATCACGGCGTTGCCACGGCGGCGCATTTCCTCCGCCTCCGCTTCGGTCATGAAGGTGCCGATGGGCTTGGTGGGATTCTGGAAAGCGGGATCGTCGGGGTCCACTTCCACCTGAGTGAGGATGGTGGCCACCGGTTTGTTGATGCCCCGGTCCAGCAGCTCCTCCCGCAGGGAGTTTTGCAGATCGTAGCCGATATAGCCCTGGCTCATGGCCGTGCACACGGACATGGGAGCCATGGGATGTGTGGGGTCTTCCCGGGAGAGGGTGGTCATGGCGGTATTGATCATGCCCACCTGGGGGCCGTTGCCGTGGGCCACCACCACCTGGTGCCCTTCTTCGATGAGATCTACGATGGCCCGGGCGGTATGCTTCACGGCAGCCATCTGTTCCGGCAGATTCTTGCCCAGAGCGTTGCCGCCCAGAGCGATGACAATGCGTTTACCCATTGTGGTGACACCTCGTCTAAAATTTAATGTGCAGGCTCCGCAGCCTGCGGGGAAAACCCGGCGGGTAAAGATTTGGCGGGAACATGGTGCCACATTCCCGCCAAATGTTTCTGGTTCGTTCATAGGGGCCCGCTGGTGCGGGCGGTGTGCTTAGTACAGCTTGCGCTTGCTGCCGGCGTCCATGGCCATCAGGGCGGACACAGGATCCTTCACCTTGGCCATCATAATCATGGCGGCGATGACATAGGGCTTGTAGCTGGCTTCCTTGTACAGAGGATCGATGTAGCGGTCGAACACGGAGTTGTCCACCTCGCCCTCCTTGCAGGACAGGCCCGTGATGTCGGCGGGCAGGCAGTGCATATACAGGGCGCTGCCGTTCTTGGTGCGCTTCATCATCTCCTCAGAGCAGGTCCAGTTCTTGAACTGGGCGTTCTGGGCCAGCAGCTGCTTTTCCAGGGCGTCGATGCCGGCCTGGTCACCGGCCTGATAGAGCTTCGTGCGCTGCTCCATGGCGGCAAAGGGAGCCCAGGACTTGGGATAGACGATGTCGGCGCCGTCGAAGGCCTCTTCCATGGTGGCGACCTTCTTATAGGTGCCGCCGGTGGCTGCGGCGTTCTTCTTGGCAATCTCCTCCACCTCGGGCATCACGTCATAGCCCTCGGGGTGGGCCAGCACCACGTCCATGCCGAAGCGGGTCATCAATCCGATGACGCCCTGGGGAACGGACAGGGGCTTGCCGTAGGAGGGAGAATAGGCCCAGGTCATGGCGATCTTCTTGCCCTTGAGGTTCTCCACGCCGCCGAAGTGGTGGATGATGTGCAGCATGTCGGCCATGCACTGGGTGGGATGGTCCACGTCGCACTGGAGATTCACCAGGGTGGGACGCTGCTCCAGGATGCCGTCCCGGTATCCCTCGGCCACGGCGTCCATGAAAGTCTTCTGATACTTGTGGCCCTCGCCGATGAACATGTCGTCCCGGATGCCGATGACGTCGGCCATGAAGGAGACCATGTTGGCAGTCTCACGGACGGTCTCGCCGTGGGCGATCTGGCTCTTCTTCTCATCCAGATCCTGGACGTTCAGGCCCAGCAGGTTGCAGGCGGAGGCAAAGGAGAAGCGGGTACGGGTGGAGTTGTCCCGGAAGATGGAGATGCCCAGGCCGGAATCAAAGATCCGGGTGGACTTGTTGCGCTCCCGCAGGTCACGCAGGGCGTCGGCCACGGTGAAGATGGCGTCCAGCTCCTCGTCGGTCTTGTCCCAGGTCCAGTAGAAGTCGGACTTGTACATATTGTTGATGTGCAGCTTTTCCAGATGCTGCGCCAGCTCGATGGTCTTGGACATAATCAGCTCTCCTTAAATTATAATTTTGGAGGAGGCAAGTCGCCTCGCAGAGTTTTGCCGCGGTGCGGCAAAAGAATTTCAATCATTTTCACCGCGGCGTGTACGTGGTGAAAATACAATGACTTGTGCGCCTTGGGCGCACACACCAGTGACGCGGTGTCACTGGTGGTGGGGGAGGTCGAGGGGGAGCTTGCTCCCCCTCGAGGAATCACTGGATGACGTTGTCCGTCAGGCTCTGGCGGAACTCGGTGACATCGGCGGTCTTGTTCTCTTCCTTGTAGAGGTTCACGGCGGCCACGTACATGGCGGCACAGGTCACCAGATCCTGCTTCCAGGTGATCTCGTTGGGGGCGTGAGCCTGAGACTCGGCGCCGGGGCCGAAGCCCACGCAGGGGATGCCGTAGCGGCCCTGGATGGAAACGCCGTTGGTGGAGAAGGTCC
>CAJKKQ010000023.1 GCA_905200545.1 uncultured Oscillibacter sp. | reverse complement strand
TTTTCTTGTTATCCAGCCCTCCGGCTGTATCGGTTGAGCAAAAGTCAGCGTGGGATTGATGTGGTATCTTTATCTAAGTGAACCCCCGCACTCCCACTTGCTTACCGCCTTGTTGGTCACATGTACTGTCTCCGCCAGCTGCTGCTGGGTCAGGCCCAGCTCCCGCCGGCGCTGGGCGATGAACGCGCCGAAGCGTTCCTTGTTCATGCTATCACCTCTCGCCCAAAGTGTATCGCACTGGGCGGAAAAAGGCAATCCACCGGCGGTAGACCTCCCGGTTTGCAAGGGGTTGGAGGGACGGCCTATCGCTCCCACACGCACGTCAGGGCGTCCCGGATCTCCTTCGGCACGGTATTGGGCCAGGCAACCGCCTGCACTTTTCCGTCCACCATGTCGTAGACGGTGTAGGGCTTCTCCGGCCAGCGGGTGCGGACCACGATCTCCAGTTCCCCGTCGCCGTCGGCATCTGCAAAGGTGGATTTCAGGCAGTCCTCAACAAAGAGGATGGTATCCTCTTCTCCGGTCTCTAAGTTATCTACGAAGAACCGCAGGTCTTTTACAAAGACGCGGCCCTTGGGCTCCAGGTACGGATCCTGATAATGGTTTTCGCCCCGGTATTGCAGGCATGTATAACCGAATATGAAGTTGCCATAGCCGGAGTCATCAAAAGAGCCGATGTAAATGCTCCCCTGGTAACAGGAATAACCTGTGGCTGTACACGCGGAAACCACGCCGTGATGGGTGGCCTGGTTCCAGACGTATTCCATCTGATAACCGTCATATCCCGTCTGGAGGCTGTCAAAATCGATGTTGTCTCCGCACCGGAGCCGCAGGAGATGGCCATCCAGGGCATCAATGTAGAGGTAATTCACCCCGTTGACGGTCTCCTTGAGATAGATTCTGGTGAAACTCTGCTCCCGCTGGATCAGAGCGTTCCAGGCGATCACCGCCCCGGCCGCCGCCAGCAGTACCAGTACGCCGATCAGCCGCTGCCAGGAGCGCCGCCGCTCCCGGCGCACCGTGTCCTTGGATATGGTCATCAGCGTCTCCATGGGCTCCTCCTTTTCTGCCTCCGGGGCTGCCGCCTCCAAGCTGCAGGCCATCAGCTCCCCCACCGTCAGCTCCAGCTTTGCCGCCAGGGGCTCCAGCAGTGTCACGTCCGGGTAACTGAGCCCCCTCTCCCACTTGCTCACCGCCTTGTCCGTCAGATGCAGCGCCTGTGCCAGATCCCGCTGGGTCAGGCCCAGTTCCCGGCGGCGCTGGGCAATGAATGTGCCGAACCGCTCCTTGTTCATGTGTCTCACCTCGTCCTCAGCATACCTCCGGAGCCGGAAAAAGGCAACCGACTGTCAGTCGAGCGGCGTTTTCTCCATGGAAGCCCTGAGCCGCTCAATATGCGGCCGCATCCAGCTGATGTCGTCCCGGTCCGGCGGGCCGGGTTTCCGCCCGCTCTCCTCCATGCGGCGCATTGCCGCTGACTGGTAATGCCGCTGCTTGGCCACCCATTTCTCCGTATCCCGGCGGATGGTCTCCGCCAGGAAGCGGTAGGCCATGTGGGTCTCCGGCGTCAGATCCGGGAACTGATCCGCAAACTCCTCCGGATCCGCAGAGCCCTCCTCCGCCGCCATGGCGTAGCGGTAGAGCAGCACCAGCAGCTCCCCCCGCTGATCCGCCGGCAGCGCGGCAATGCTGGGGTAATTGTCAAAATACAGCATGAAACTCTTCTTGTGTCCCTCTGCCATGTTTGCATTCCTCCTCTGCTATTTCCCTCCCGGGTGGCGGTATTTGCACGGAGCCGTGCAACAGCCGGGAAAATTTTGCAAAATTTTCCCGTTATAGTAAGAGCCATGGTAAGCGTTATGGTTATGCTCAGAGTTAGAGTGGGGCCAGCGGGTGCCGTCTCCGGCGGCACTTTGCACAAAAGAAAAGTTTTGTTTAATTATAAACAAAAAAAGAGAAGACGGCGGGTGCCGTCTCCTCTTGCAGTCCTTGATTGGGCTCAGTCGTTGTTCCAGTTGTGCCAGACGTTCTGGACGTCGTCGTTGTCCTCCAGCATGTCGATGAGCTTCTCCATGTTTTTCACATCGCCCTCGCCGGTGAGGGTGATGTAGTTCTGGGGAACCATCTCGATCTGGGCGCTGACGAAGCTGTACCCCTTCTCCTCCAGGGCCTTCACCACGTCGTTGAAGGCGTCGGGATCGGTGGTGATCTCCAGAACGGAGCCGTCGGCCTGGAAGTCGTCGGCGCCGGAGTCCAGGGCGTCCATCATGACGGTGTCCTCCTCCAGCTCGCCCTCCTCGTTGTCGATGACGATGACGCCCTTGCGGTCAAAGGACCAGGAGACGCACCCCTGGGCGCCCAGGTTGCCGTTGCACTTGTCGAAGGCGTGACGGACCTCCGGCGCGGTGCGCTGGCGGTTGTCGGTCAGGGCCTCCACGATGACGGCCACGCCGCCGGGGCCGTAGCCCTCGTAGGTGACGGACTCGAAGTTCTCGGTGCTGCCGGCGCCCAGAGCCTTGTCGATGGTGCGCTTGATGTTGTCGTTGGGCATGTTCACGGCCTTGGCCTTGGCGATGACGGTAGCCAGGCGGGAGTTGTTGTTGGGGTCGCCGGAGCCGCCGCCCTCTTTCACGGCCACGATGATCTCCTTGGCGATCTTGGTGAACGCGGCGGAGCGCTTGGCGTCCTGCGCGCCCTTGGTCTTCTGAATATTATGCCATTTGGAATGTCCGGACATGGTTGATTACTCTCCTTCTACGTAATACTGGATCACTTCCCGGTGGGAAGTGGATTTCATAACGGTCAGCTGGGGAAACTGCTCTTGTAAGTACGCCACAAGACGGGCGCACACGGGATCCTCTGTGGGGAAATGGCCCGCATCCAGGAGGTTGATGCCCTTCCCCGGCGCGTCCAGGAAGGTGTGGTAGGTGAGGTCGGAGGTGACAAACGTATCACACCCTGCGGCGATGGCGTAAGCTTCATAGTCCCCGCAGGCACCTCCGCCCACCGCTACCCTGCGCACGGGCCGCCCCGCGTCCGCATACCGGACGCCGTTGGCTCCCAGGCAGCGGCATACGTGCTGGGCAAATTGGTGTAAAGGCATCTCCTTTGCCAGCGTTCCCATGCGGCAAAGGCCTTCCGGGTCTCCCAGGGGCCCAGGATCCTCCAGTCCCAGGGCGGCGGCCAGGGCGTCGTTGACGCCGCCGGGGGCCACATCCAGGTTGGTGTGCATGCAGATGGCGGCCATGTTGTTCTGGAGGATCTGCATGAGCAGGTGTCCCTGGGGCGTATCGGCGCGGACGGACTGCACCGGCAGCCACTTGCAGTTCATCACCGGATGGTGGCTGACAATGAGCTGACAGTGCTGCCGGACGGCCTCCGCCGCCACGTCCTCCGTGATATCCAGGGCCACCAGCACCCGTGTCACCTCCGCTGCCGGGTCGCCCAGCAGCTGGCCCACGTTGTCCCAGTCCATGGCGCCCTCCCTGGGGGCCAGGCGGTAAAGGGCAGATTCAATTTCTCGTACCGTTGGCATGGCGCCACTCCTCTCTCATAGCGAGAAGTTCCGTGATGAGGTCGCGCTGCTCCTCCGCCCGGGCCCGGTCGGCCGGGTCCGCGGAGCGGCTGCGGCCCGCCACCACGTTTTGCAGCTGGATGATCTTTTCGATGAGGTACCGGTCCCACAGGGGGTCGCGGAGGAGCTTCACCCCGCAATGGAGCTGGCCCGGCGTGAGCTTCATCTCCCCCGCCCCGGCCTCCAGCACCGGGTACAGATGCCCCCGGTCCTCCACCAGAGCCTCCCGGGTGATGGCGTAGCCATGGTCCATCAGAAAGCGGCGCAGCACCTCCGGCCGGGACTGGGGCTGGAGCACCAGGGTATGGCGTCCGTCCGCCGTCCAGGGAGCTGCTGCCAGGATGGCGGCGATGTTCTCGCCTCCCATGCCGGCGATGACCACAGTGCCGCACTCCTCCGCTTGGATGGCGGAAAGGCCGTCGCAGAGCCGAAAGTCGATGCCCGTCACGCCGTAGCGCCGGGCGTTCTCCCGGGCACGGGAGAGGGGCCCGGGCCGCAGGTCCGCGGCGATGGCGCCGGGGATCCGGCCCTGGAGCATCAGCCAGATGGGCAGGTGCCCGTGATCCGTACCGATGTCCGCCAGGCGGACGCCCTGAGGCACCCACTGTGCCGCCTGGCGCAGCCGGGGCGTCAGTTCCAGCTCCCCCATGGTGCCTCTCCTTTCCCTTCCGACAATCTCAGGACGCATCCGGAGAGCTCCGGATGCGTCCCGTGCGTGCCCATTACTGAGCCTTGTTGGCCTCTTCGTTCACCAGGGCCAGCAGCTTGTCCACGTCCACGCCGTGGACCATGCAGGCCTCCTCCACGGTCTCGCCCCGGGAAGAGGGGCAGCCCAGGCAGTGCATGCCGATGGACAAAAAGATGGGAGCGGTGTGGGGGGCGATATCCAGAATATCACCGATGATGGTGTCCTTGGTAATGGTAATCATAGGGGTCTTCTCCTTTGATTTGAAATTCAGCAGGGGTATTATACTCTATTCTTATCTCAAATTCAATAGAAAACTCACGATCCCAGGCGTAATTTCCCGGAAATTCCCGTGTTTTTTACCCCCTGCCCCCGGCTGCGGCAGAACGCAAAGCGGGAACGGCCCGGAAGAGGCCGCCCCCGCTTACGCTTGGGCGTTATTTCAGAGGGATGTCCACGGGCTGGGGCAGGGTGCTCTCATGGGAGTAGTTGGCCGTCAGCCACACCTCCCCGGCCTGATAGTCCGGCAGGGGCAGCATCAAAAAGCCCGGCTGCCCGTCATCGGAGACGGTGACACCCATCTGGCGGGCCTCCCAGGCATTCCCTTCCGCGTCATAGAAGGTCATGTCAAAGGGACTGCTCAAAAGGGCCCCCGCCATCCGGAAGGTCAGCACCCAGCCGTCCTCTCGCCGCTGGGCGGAGGAGAGGCTCACCCCATCGGGAAGCCAGGGAGCCGTACCCTGCTCCAGATCCACGTACACCCGCTGATGCTCCTTGGCAAGCCACTTTGCGCCTGTGATATGCACCGTCAGGTGGTCGCTGTTGCTGAACCAGGGGCTCTCCAGCCGGTAGGACACCATGGCGGGGCTGTCAGTCTCCCCGCTGGCGGTGACGCCGCTGGAGACGGCGTCGAAGCGCTCTCCGTCCTGGTTTTCCAGGTAGAAGTCCAGGCCCTTGAGCCAGGCGGTGTTGTCCTCCGCCCCCTCCACATTGATGCGCAGGTGGGTGGGATAGACTTCCGCCTCCGTCAGGGTGAAGGTCTGGCCGTCCAGGGTGAAGGTCTCGTTCACCGCCAGCACCTCCCCCTGGGCGGTGAACTGGGGGTCGAAGGTGAGATCGAAGGTGAACTCTGCCAGGATCTCCGCCTCCGGCTCTGTTGGAGGCGCAAGCAGCTCATCCTCAATGGCCCGGTCCGAGGCGGCGGCCTCCTGCCGCTCCCCCTCCCGCTGCCCGGTGACGGAGAAGGTCATGGTGAAGCCCTCCGGCACGTCCCGGTCCACGTAGTCCAGGGTGAAGTTCAGCAGCGTGCCGGGCTTTTGCTGAAAGACCGCCCCCATAATGCTGCACTGCTGGGTCGGGGAGAACGCCGGCATCTCGGCGGAGAGCCTCTCGTACCCCTCTCCCTCCAACGTGAAGAAGATGTTCACCTGCTTCTGGTCCACGATGATGGATTCCACCGTGGCGGTGATGCCGTTTTTCGTCTGGCTCTGGCCCACGGGCTGGACATAGTCGTTCTCCACCGCGGCGGAGAGGGAGGGCGAAAAGCGCACCGCCTCCGCCAGGGCCCCCAGGACAGGCACGTCCTCGCAGGCGGCGGCAAAGGTGGGGAAGGCGTTCACCAGCCCCACGAACAGGGCAAAGCAGGCGGCCAGGCTCCCCACAGGGATCCCCCACAGCCGCCGCTTCCGGGCGGCGCGATGCCGCTTCAAGGCCCGCTCCACGGCGGTGTCCAAAGCCGGGGGCGTCGTCTCCAGCTCCTGGAGCAAAGCCCGGTATTCCTCGTTTCGGTTCATGGGTTCCCCTCCTCTCCCAGTTCCAGCCGCAATAGCTCCAGCGCCCGCCGCTGGCGGGTGGCCACGGTGCCCTGGGGGATGGCCAGGGCGGCAGCGGTCTCCGATTGGGTATAGCCGGTGAAGTAGCGCAAGATCACCACCGCCCGCAGCGTCTCCGGCAGGCGGGCCACGGCGTCTTTTAAGGGCAGGTGGTCGTAAGCGTCGGGGCCGGCGGAATCCGGCAGGGCCTCCTCCCCGGCAAGACGCTTCCGGCGGCGCAGCTCCCGGTGGCACTCGTTGAGGAGGATCCGGGTGAGCCACGTCTCAAAGTATGCCTCCTGGCGCAGCTGCCCCAGGCTCCGCAGGGCCTGGTACACCGCCTCGTCCACCGCCTCCAGGGCGTCGGCCTCCCGGCCCAGGTACAGATACGCCGTGCGGTAGAGCCGCTGGCGCAGGGCCTGTGTCCGGGCGGCAAATTCCTGTCGGTCCATGCCATCCCTCCTTTCTTTTCGTCTATTAGAGTTCCCGGCGGGCCGGTTTGTTTGGGGAAAGCGGGGAAAATTTTTTCCCCCCGATGAAAAAAGCGCCCCGGCTGTGCCGGGGCGCGGAGAAAACGCAGGGGTTCAGGCCCGGGGATGGGCCTTCTGGTACACATCCTTGAGCTGCTGCTTGATGACGTGGGCGTAGATCTGGGTGGAGGAGATGTCGGCGTGGCCCAGCATCTCCTGGATGGCCCGCAGGTCCGCGCCGTTTTCCAGCAGGTGCACGGCGAAGGAGTGGCGCAGGGTGTGGGGGGTGATGTCCTTTTCGATGCCCGCCGTCTCCTGGTAGTGCTTGATGATCTTCCAGAAGCCCTGACGGCTCATGCGCTCGCCGTTCATGTTGACGAAGAGGGCGGTTTCATCGCTGTCGGCAATGAGCCGGGGACGGACGTTCTTCACGTAGTCCTGGAGGGCCTTGACGGCAGTCTTGTAAAGGGGTATGATACGCTCCTTGCCCCTGCTGGCGCACCGGAGGATCCCCGCCGGGAGGTTCAGGTCCTGAAGATCCAGGGAGATGAGCTCGCTGACCCGGATGCCGGTGGCGTAGAGCAGCTCCAGCATGGCGTGGTCCCGGTAGCCCTTGTCGTCCACACACTGGGGCTGTTCCAAAAACAGCTCCACTTCCTTGTTGGTGAGGATCTCCGGGTACTTGCGCTCCGCCCGGCCCGCGGTGATGCCCTTGACAGGGCTCTCCGCCACGGCACCGGAGGAGACCAGATAGTTATAAAAGCACTTGGCCGACGCCAGAAACCGGGTGACGGAGGCGGCGGACTTTCCCTGGGCAAGCATGTGGTCCATGTAGCCCCGGATCATCTCCGGCTTCGCCTGGGCAAGCTCCGTCTCATAGCGCTCCGTGAGATACGAGGCAAACTGGCTCACGTCCCGCAGATAGGAGCTGATGGTGTTTTCGGAGGAACGGCGCTCCTCCGATAAATAGCGGCGAAAGCCGTCCAGATGTTCCGTTGCCAGGAAAATCCCCCCCTCTCTCTTTCTATGGTCAGGTCAGCACCCGCTCCAGCACGCTCTCCAGCAGCGCCGGAGAGAGAAACAATTCCACACACACACCCGCCAGCAGCACGCCGCACACCACAGCCAGCCGCTTCCAGCATCCCCGGCCGTACACCACCGGGGCCGCCCGCCTGCCGCTCCCAAACGACAAGCTGGCAAGAGATGCCGACGTCCCCAGGGAGGGGACCGCCAGCAAAAAGTAGCACGGCAGGGTCAAAAGGCACCGCACCCCCAGCACCGCCAGGGCGATGAGGATGCCGGGCCGCCCGAAGGCCGCCGTGAAGCAGCACACGGACAGCGACAAAAAGAACCCATAGGCGGTGGTCACCGCCGGGATGGCCGCCACCCCCAGGGACGCAAATCCCAGGAAGAACGCCAGCAGCGGATAGCGAAAATAGATCACCAGCGCCGTCAGCAGCGTCCGCTTTCCCGGCACCGCCTCCCCGCTGAGGGTGACATAGTCCGTCAGGTACCGGGAGAGCTCCTCCCCCGCGGAGGCGGGGAACCGCTTTGCCAGGACCTGTCCCAAAAAGATGCCTGCCGCGAAACACAGGGCTAAAAATACCAGGCGCGGCAGCGCCGACGCCCTGTCCCCGGATGGCCGTTTCCTACCGCTCCAGTTCAATCCGCCTCACCTCCCTATGACCCTATGCGGGGTTGCCGGGAAATATGAGGCGGTTAACGTAACCCTTTTACTTCTCTCTAATATAGTGCAATTTTCCAGATTTCGCAAGGAATTTACGGGAAGTTCTCATTTTTTGTCAGTTATGTCAAATTTTTATGTAAACTGTATTATGTAAACTCCATAAACCGGAAGGCCGGGAAGCCCATCAAATCTGTACATCTTGTGGCAAAATACCGGACGGCGACCCCAAATCTGGCGCCGGACGGGGCGGCCTCCCCTGCCCCGCGCCGGACGGGACGGCGCGGGGCAAACCGGGGCGGCGGCGGCATTTTTGGTGAATTTCACAGTCCCATTCTCAGTGATGCCGCTTGCGCCTGGCCCGGCGGGCAGCCAGAAATCCCGCCAGCAGCCCCCCTCCCAGGGTGCAGAGCACCAGGGCTCCCCCCTGCCCTGCCCAGTCCGGGGGCTCCGGGGCGGAGAGCCCGCCCAGTACCAAAATCACCGCCATGACGGCGCCCACACTGAAGCCGGCAGGCATGGGACGCCACGTGCTCCGACCGGCGCTGACGGCGCCCCCCGCCAGAGCCGACAGGGCGCAGCAGACCATCACCGCACCCGTCAGGCTCCCCTCCGGCACCGTGCCCCGGGCCAGCAGGGCCGCCAGCAGTGCCAGCAGCGCCACATATCCTCCCAGGGCCGTGCCGCTGCCCAGGGCTGCCGCCGCCGGGCCGGAGAGGCGCTTGCGCTTCTTCCCGGCGATCCGCTTTCCCGCCTGCTTTCCTCCCAGGTTCAGCCCCCTCCGGGCCTGCGCGGTCTTTTCCATAGAAAAACCCTCCCTCATCTTCTGCTCCCCAAGAGCATATGACGAGAGAGGGTATTTTTATGATGGAGAAACGGTGATTACTCCTTGGGCTCCTCAGCAGCCTCGGCAGTCTCGGCAGCGGGCTCCTCAGCGGGGGCTTCCGCCTTGGGCTCCTTGGCTTCCTCAGCGGGAGCCTCCTCAGCCTTCTTTTCCTTCTTCTTGGTCTCAGGCTGCTCGCCGGTCTGGACGCCCACAGTGGACACGGCCCACTTGGTCAGCTCCATGCGGACCCGGTCCTCGCTGGTCTCGATGATGATGGTGCCGTCGTTCACCTGCACCACCTTGCCCACGATGCCGCCGATGGAGGTGATGGTGTCGCCCTTCTTCAGGCTGTTGCGCATGTCCTGGGCCTGCTTCTTCCGCTTGTTCTCGGGCCGGATCAGCAGGAAGTAGAACACGGCGATGAGGACCACCATCATAATAATGGATTCCATATTGTTGTGTCTCCTTTTTTTGTAAGATCAGAATGGTAACATTATACCAAATACAAACGCTTTTGCAAGTCCTTTCTTTCCGGGTCCCTCAGTCCTGGACCCGCTGCTCCAGCTTGCCGCTGTACCGGGCGCGGAATTCCTCGAAGGTCCCGGCGTCCAGGGCGGCGCGGATCTTCACCATCAGGTCGTTATAAAAATACAGGTTGTGGAGCACCGCCAGCCGCAGCGCCAGCACCTCGTCGGCCTTGAAGAGGTGGCGCAGGTACGCCCGGGAGTAGTTGCGGCACACGGGGCAGCCGCAGCTGCCGCTGATAGGCCGCTCGTCCGTCGCGTACTTCTCGTTGAGGATGTTGACGGTGCCCTCCCAGGTGAAGAGCTTGCCGTGGCGTCCGTTGCGGGAGGGCATCACGCAGTCGAAGAAGTCCACCCCCAGGTGCACCGCCTCGATGATGTTGGTGGGGGTGCCCACGCCCATGAGGTAGCGGGGCTTGTCCTTGGGCATATGGGGCTCCACGGCGTCGATGATCTCGTACATCACCTCCGCCGGCTCTCCCACTGCCAATCCGCCGATGGCGTAGCCGTCGCAATCCAGCTTTGCGATCTCATCCATGTGCCAGACCCGGAGGTCTGCAAAGGTGGCGCCCTGGTTGATGCCGAAGAGCATCTGCCCGGGGTTCACCGTCTCCGGCAGGCTGTTCAAGCGGTCGTGCTCGATCTTGCAGCGCTCCAGCCACCGGGCCGTCCGCTCACAGCTGGCCTTGGCGTACTCGTAGGTGGCGGGATTCTCCACGCACTCGTCAAAGGCCATGGCGATGTCGCTGCCCAGGTTGGACTGGATGCGCATGGACTCCTCGGGGCCCATGAAGATCTTGCGGCCGTCGATGTGGGAGGCGAAGGTGACGCCCTCCTCCTTGATCTTGCGCAAAGAGGCCAGGGAGAACACCTGGAACCCGCCGGAGTCCGTGAGGATGGGGCCGTCCCAGTGCATGAACTTGTGGAGCCCGCCCATCTGCCGGACGATGTGGTCGCCGGGCCGCAGGTGCAGGTGGTAGGTGTTGGAGAGCTCGATCTGGCAGCCCACCTCTTTTAAGTCCTGGGCGCTGACGCCGCCCTTGATGGCCGCCTGGGTGCCCACGTTCATGAATACCGGCGTCTGGACCACGCCGCCGTGAGCGCAGGAAAACTGACCGCGCCGGGCGCGGCCCTCTTGCTTGAGAACCTGAAACATACCGCTCCTCCTGTGGATGTCTTGGGTGGGCCCTCCCCCGCCCTTCCGGGCCGGGGCCCGTGGGCCCATAGCCTTTCTATTATAGTCCATCCCGCCCCGGTACGCAAGAGACAAAAAGCGCCGGAGCCAAAGGCTCCGGCGCACTCAGCCGCGATTCAGCTTTCCACCCGGGCGGGGTTCACATGGACCATGCAGTGCTTGACCTGGGGGAAGCCCGCCTCCAGGGCGTCGTGGACGGCCTGGGCGGTGGCGTGGGTCTCGTTGAGGGTCAGCTCCCCGTTGGCCCGGATCTCCACGTCCACGTAGATCCGGTCCCCGAAGAGGCGGGTGTTCAGGGCGTCCACCCCCAGCACGCCGGGCTGGGACAGGACGGAGGATTCCATCTCCTCCGCCAGTTTCGGATCGCAGGCGTGATCCGTCATGCGCTCCAGGGCGTCGGTGAGGATATCCCAGGCGGCCTTGAGGATAAAGAGGCAGATCACCACCGAGGCGATGGGATCCAGCACCGGCCAGCCCAGCCGGGCCCCCAGGATGCCCGCAAAGCTGCCCACGGAGGACAGCGCGTCGGAGCGGTGGTGCCAGGCCTCCGCCATCAGGGCGCTGGAGTCGATGCGCCGGGCCGCCGCCCGGGTGTACCAGAACATGGCCTCCTTCACCACGATGGACACCACTGCCGCCGCCAGGGCCAGGGCGCCGGGAGAGGCCAGGTCCTCCCCGCCCACGATCTTGCGGATGCCGGTGATGCCGATGCCCACGCCGGTGGCTCCCAGGATGAGGCCCAGGATCAGCGCCGCCACACACTCCAGCCGCTCGTGGCCGTAGGGGTGGTCGTCGTCGGCGGCCCGGCCCGCCAGCTTCACCCCCAAAATCACGATGAGGGTGGCCAGCACGTCGGAGGCCGAATGCACCGCGTCGGACACCATGGCCCCGGACCGGGCCAGAATGCCCGCGGCAAATTTGAATAAGGACAGTGCGATATTGATGACGATGGTGACGGTGGACACGCCCACAGCCACCTGTTCATGCTCCCGTGGATTCATGCGTCGGTTCCTCCCTGCTCCGGCCCTCCGCCGTCCCGTCCGGTGTCCCGGACTGCCGCGTCCCGCGGCCCGACCCTCTCCGCCTCCAGGCGGCGGGTCTGCCTGGCTGCCCCCGCTGCGAATCGCAGCATCGGCCCGCCGGGAGATTTTCACTAAGATACCATATGCAAATCACACTGTCAAGGTGATTTGCAAACGTTTGTGTTAACAAACCTCCTATTTTTCCATACTTTTTTCAAAAAAACGCCCCTGGCGGAGAGCCAGGGGCGGAAACGGGGTTTTCAGTGGATGAACATGGCGTCGCCGAAGGAGAAGAAGCGGTAGCGCTCCTTCACCGCCTCGGCATAGGCATTCAGGATGTGCTCCCGCCCGGCGAAGGCGGAGACCAGCATCACCAGCGTGGACTCCGGCAGGTGGAAGTTGGTCACCAGGGCGTCCATCACCTTGAACTTGTAGCCGGGGTAGATGAAGATGTCCGTCCAGCCGGCGGAGGGCTCCATATGCCCGTCCTCGGCGGCGAAGCTCTCCAGGGTCCGGCAGGAGGTGGTGCCCACGCACACGCACCGGCCGCCGGAGGCCCGGGTGCGGTTGATGAGCTCCGCCGTCTCCGGCGGCACCACACAGTATTCGCTGTGCATGGGGTGCTCTTCGATGTTGTCCTCCTTCACGGGCCGGAAGGTGCCAAGGCCCACGTGGAGGGTCACATAGCCGATGTTCACCCCCATGTCGGCGATTTTCTTCAGCAGCTCCGGCGTGAAGTGGAGCCCCGCCGTGGGGGCCGCCGCGCTGCCCAGCACCTTGGAATAGACGGTCTGGTAGCGCTCGGAGTCCTGGAGCTCCTCCTTGATATAGGGGGGCAGGGGCATCTTCCCCAGCCGCTCCAGCACCTCCAGGAAGATGCCGTTGTAGTTGAAGTGCACCAGGCGGTTGCCGCCGGGGAGCTCCTCCGTCACTTCGGCGGTGAGTTCCCCGTTGCCAAAGGAGAGTCGGGCGCCGGGCTTCATCTTCCGGCCCGGGCGCACCAGGCACTCCCAGGTGCCCTCCCCCTTGTCAATGAGCAGCAGCACCTCGCAGGCGCCGCCGCCGGGGAGCCGCTGGCCCAGCAGGCGGGCGGGCAGCACCCGGGAGTCGTTCAAAATCAGGCAGTCCCCGGGGTTCAGGTACTCCGGCAGGTCGTAAAAGTGCCGGTGCTCCCACTCCCCCGTCACCTTGTCCAGCGTCAGCAGGCGGGATCCGTCCCGCCGCTCCAGAGGCGTCTGGGCGATGAGTTCCTGGGGAAGGTCGTAGTAAAAATCGCTGGTTTTCATGGTCTTAAATAGCTCCTCACTCAATGGTAACGTCGGTATAGTAGAATTCCAGAATGTCCAGATAGTCGTAACCCTGCTCCGCCATGGCCTTGGCGCCGTACTGGCTCATGCCCACATGATGCCCATATCCGGTGCCGGTGATGGTGATGCCGCTGCCGGAGGGGACGGAGCCGGAGTTGGAGGCAGTGCCGGAGGATGGCGCCAGAGTCTCCGTGCCGGAGGACGTGATGGCGCTGTACGTGCCGCCCTTCAGGGTCCCCAAGGTGCCGGAGCCGGAGATCACCGCCGCGCCGGAGAGGTCCGAGAGCACCGTGGTGCCGTTGACCACGTAGCCGCCGGCGGTGCCGCTCCCCTCCCCGGATCCGCCGGAGATGGTGAAGCGCAGGCTGCGGACGTTCTTGCCCAGAGTGGTGGAGTAGAAGGCGTTGGAGCAGGCCTGGCCCGTCACCGTCAGGCGCTTGCCGGAGGTGTCCGTAAAGACCACCTTGGTGACATTGCCCAGGGCGGAGCGCTCCGCCACGTAGACGTCGCACACGGTGCCGATGGAGTACCCGCTGTTTTGCAGCACCCACGTCAGCTGGTCATAGGTGTAGGTGACGGTATAGTTGTAGTTGGGGATGGAGGTCATAGCCTCGTAGGGATCTTTCTTCCCCTGGAGATAGGGCACGTCCCCGCCCCAGACGTTTTTGGCGTCCTCGGTAGCGCCGCCGTCGGAGGAGTGGTACACCGCCTCGATGAGGACGCCGTCATAGTAGACGCACTCCCCTTCCGTCTCCCGCACCGCCCGGTCCGTGGCGGCGGTGGGGCTGTTTGTGCTGTTGCCCATGCCGGAGTACACCTGGCAGTCCACCGTGGCGCACACGTCGAAGCCGTAGCTTGCAAGGTGCTTGGTCTCCCGGCACACGAAGGTCCGGGCGCACACCGCCTGGGCCTTCAGGGCTTCCTCCGGCCAGGTGTCGGGCATCTCGTAGGGCACCACACCCCGGACATACTGCTCCAGGTCCAGCACGTTCACCACGCTGAGATTGCCGCCGGTGGTGCGGGGATACTCGAACCCCCCCAGGTACCGGCAGCCCTTGAACCAGGTGACGGACTCCTCCCCCTGGCCGTCGGGCAGAACGCCCAGGTTCCAGATGCCGGAGCCGTCAAACTCGAAGAGCACCTGCGTGGTGCCCGTCACCGTCACCAACACGCCGGAGGAGGAAGAGCGCACGGCGGAGCCCCGGGCCCCAGCGTCATCCAGAAGCTCCTCCGCCTCCTCCCGGGAGTCCACGCAGCCGATGCGCACCACGAATTCCCCGTTGACCCAGGCGGGATAGCCGTCGTAGTCCCGGGCGGCGTCGGCGGCCTCGTCAAAGTCCCGGAAGCCCGTCACCTCCCCGTGCCAGGCGCCCATGGTCCGGTAGGAACCGGAGGGCACGGAGGCGGAATAGGTGCCGGAGGAATTCATATAGATGGTACCGGCGGCGGTCATGGAGATGGTGGTCTCGTCCAGATACCCCAGGGACTGGAACTCCCGGCCCTCGTCGTAATAGCCCACCTCGTATCCGTAGCCCACGGCGTTTTCCAGGTTGGCGGAAAACAGGGCGCTGGATCCGTACCGGAGCCCCACTTTCACCATGTCGTTGCTTACCGCCCCCGCTGAAACGGCGGTGCAGGCGAAAAACAGCACAACTACCGACAGGCTCATCAACAGCTTTTTCATGCATCCTCCCCAAATTCCCGGCCTTGACCCCGGAGGAAAAGTGTGCTAACATAAACACAAATGTCCGTCCCGCATGTACACAGGCTGATTTTCCTTAATGGACATCATTATAGTACAAACCGGCGGCACATTCAACCAAAAATCGACGGCCCTCCCCGGGGGGCGGCCGTGACAAACGCAGCAGGAGGTAACGCGACAATGAGAACTTACAAAGTGGGCATCATCGGCGCCACCGGCATGGTGGGCCAGCGCTTCGTCACCCTGATGGAGAACCATCCCTGGTTCCGCCTGACGGCCCTGGCCGCCAGCGCCCGCAGCGCCGGAAAGACCTATGAAGAGGCCGTGGCAAACCGCTGGGCCCTGGACATCCCCATGCCGGAGGAGGCCAAGAAGATCGTGGTGCTGGACGCCGAGGCCGATGCCGAGAAGCTGGCGGGCATGGTGGATTTCTGCTTCTGCGCCGTGGATATGAAGAAGGAGGACATCCGGGCCCTGGAGGAGAAGTACGCCAAGCTGGAGTGCCCCATCGTCTCCAACAACTCCGCCCATCGCTGGACGGACGACGTGCCCATGGTGGTGCCGGAGATCAACGCCGACCACATCGCCGTCATTGACGCCCAGCGCAAGCGCCTGGGCACCAAGCGGGGCTTCATCGCCGTCAAGTCCAACTGCTCCCTCCAGAGCTATGTCCCCGCCCTGCACCCCCTGAAGAAGTACGGCCTGGACAAGGTGCTGGTGTGCACCTATCAGGCCATCTCCGGCGCCGGCAAGACCTTTGCCCGCTGGCCTGAGATGGTGGACAACTGCATCCCCTACATCGGCGGCGAGGAGGAGAAGAGCGAGCAGGAGCCCCTGAAGCTCTGGGGCCACATCGAAGACGGCAAGATCGTCAAGGCCGAGGGTCCCTCCATCACCGCCCAGTGCTTCCGGGTGGCCTGCCAGGACGGCCACATGGCCGCCGTGTTTATGAAGTTTGCCGACGGCAAGGCCCCCTCCATGGACCAGATCAAAGCCGACTGGGCCGCCTTCCGGGGCCCCGCCCAGGAGCTGGACCTCCCCTCCGCTCCCAAGCAGTTCCTCCACTACTTTGAGGAGCCCGACCGTCCCCAGACCCGGCTGGACCGGAACCTGGAGCACGGCATGGCCGTCTCCATCGGCCGCCTGCGGCCCGACACCCAGTACGACTATAAGTTCGTCTGCCTCTCCCACAACACCCTCCGGGGTGCTGCCGGCGGCGCCGTGCTCCTGGCGGAGCTGCTGTGCGCCAAGGGCTACATGGACTAAGGCTATCCTGCACCCAAAAGACCGGACGCCCGAGGGGCGTCCGGTCTTTTTCGCCGGGTGGACAGGTTTTGCAAGGTTTTTCGCACATTTTCCGATTATCCTGCATAAAGTTATCCTGTACAATGGCGTCACAAGCAAACAAAGCGCCGCAAGGTATAGGAGGTACGACTTATGCGCTCTCCCCTTTTCACTGGCTCCGGTGTGGCCATCGTCACGCCCTTCACCGCCGACACCGTGGATCTGACGGCCCTGGGGCGGCTGCTGGACTTCCAGCTCTCTCACGGCACCGACGCCGTCATCGTCTGCGGCACCACCGGCGAGGCCGCCACCATGTCCTACCGGGAGCGGATGCGGACCATCGAATTCTGCGTGGAGCATGTGGACGGCCGGGTGCCGGTGATCGCGGGCAGCGGCTCCAACTCCACGGAGACCGCCCTGACCCTCTCCCGGGACGCCGAGCGGGCCGGGGCCGACGGACTGCTGGTGGTGACCCCGTACTACAACAAGGCTAGCCAGACGGGCCTCATCCGCCACTTCACCGCCGTGGCCGACGGCGTGGGCGTTCCCGTCATCCTCTACAACGTCCCCTCCCGCACCGGGGTATCTATCGCCCCGGAGACCTACGCGGCCCTTGCCAAGCACCCCAACATCAACGGCGTCAAGGAGGCCTCCGGCAACCTGGGGGCCATCCAGAAGACGGTGAAATTGTGCCCGGAGGACTTTTCCGTCTGGTCCGGCAACGACGACGAGACGGCTCCCATCTGCCTGCTGGGAGGCAAGGGCGTCATCTCCGTGGTGGCCAACATCCTCCCCGGCGAGATGCACCGCCTGACGGAGCTCTGCTTCCAAAACGACTTCGCCGCCGCCGGGAAACTGCAGCTCCGGCTCAAGGACTTTTGCGACGCCATGTTCTGCGAGGTCAATCCCATCCCGGTGAAGACCGCGCTGAATCTTCTGGGGTGGAACGCGGGCCCCCTGCGGCTGCCGTTGTGCGAGCCCGGGGAGGAGAACCTCGCACGCATCCGCCGGACGCTGGTGCAGTACGGGCTTTTGGAAACCGACGAAGGATAAGCGGCAGCGCAAAGGAAAGCCGCCCGGGTGACCGGGCGGCGTTTCCATGCTGTGTTACTTTTTCACGCCCTCCCGGTACTGCTCCGAGGACAGGCGCACCTGAACTTCCTCCGCACCCACGGAGGTGATCTCCACCGCCAGCTTGTTGCGAAGATCCGCCCCCTGTCCGTCCTCGATGCGGAAGGCCCGGGTCAGGGTTTTGCCGGCGGGAACACGGACCTGGGAGAAGTTCTGGTCGTTGTCCCCCACGGTGTAGGGCCGCGCCACCCGCACCAGGATGTCCTCTTTCCCGGTGTTCTCAATGACCAGGGCGGCGTAGCGCAGCTGCGGGATGAAGGAGAAGGTATAGTCCACCTCATGGCCCTGGAAGTAAGCGCCGTCCACGAACCGGCCCAGATAGGAGGCCTTGTCCATCTCCGCCGGATCCACCTCCGTGAAGATGCCCTGGCTCACGCCGTACTCCGGCGCGGTGGGGGTCTCCATCAGCCGCTCCTTCCGGGCCTGGACCTCCTCGTCCGTGGCCTCTGCGCCGGTGGTGATGGTGACGCTGCCCGTCTGGATCTCACTCTTCTGGTCCCCGATGGCGATGATCCGCTCCGTGCCGTCCTCACCCCGCATGGTGCGCTTCTCAAAGAATTCCTCCGCCGACCAGTAGACGGGGCTGCCGTCCTCATCCGTCAGCACGGTCCCCGTTTCGTCCGCCGCCGCCATGGTGCCGAAGTCCACGCAGTTGAGATCCTCCCGGTACACCGCGCCGTAGGCAATATCCAGCACCTCCGCCGCCGTCTGCGCCTCCACATAGTAGTGCTTCTCGCCTTTTTCGTCGGTGTAGGTGAGCACGGTGGGCACCTGGGTCCCCTCCGCCGTGGTGCGGGTGGTGCCGGCGGGCAGCTGTTCCTTGCCCAAGAGGGCGATCCCCGCCTGGCCGTATGATACTTCCCCGCTGAGTGTCCCGCTCTGCGGCGGGTTGGTCTTGCCGGTCTCCCCCGCCAGGGAGGCTCCCACCAGGCCGATGAGCAGCAGCATCGTGGCCATACCGGCGGCAAAGGGAATGTAATTTCGTTTCATCATGTCCCGTTCCTTTCTTACCATGTGATGTCCTGGGCGATTGCAAGCACTTCCTCCTGGGAGAGGCCCGTGGTATGGAGGGTCAGAATATAGGGGCCGTCCGTCCACAGCAGCTCCATGATGGAACCGTCCGCGGACTGCGCCAGCATCCCCAGCCGGTCCCCTACCTCCGCCTCCCGGGCGGTGTAGGCGCCGGTGAACACCCCGTTATACTCCTGGGCGCACACCTGGCGCAGGGAAATGCTGCGGCCGTCCTCCGCCCGGTAGACGGTCTGCGCCGTCTCCCCCTCCTGAACCTGCCGGACCTGGGCAAAGCCATCCGGCACCGCCTCCAGCTCCGCCAGGGCAAAGGGCCGGGTACTCTCCTGCTCCATCCGCACGGAGTATTGCAGCACCCCGTCGGATTCCGACCAGTAGATCTGGCAGTCCGGCTGACTGCCGGCTCCCACGCTCAGCCCCACCGTCAGGGCCCCCAGCACTGCCGCCGCCAGCAGCAGTCCCCGCCAGGGCCTGCGCCGCCGCCTGTGCAGCAGACGGTCCATCTCCCCTTCAAAGGCCGCCGAGAAGGACACTTGGCACCCCTCCCGGTCCGGCAGAGTGTCCAGGAACCGCTCCGCCGCCTCCGGCGCCGCCGCGTAGAGCATCTCCTCCGTGATGATCATGGGCATCCGCCTCCTTTCTCCAGCATCTCCGCCAGCCGCGCCCTGGCCCGGTGGAGCACCTGGGCCACTGCCTCCGGCGTGGCGGAGAGAAACGCGGCGATCTCCCCATTGGAATAGCCGTTGTAGTATTTCAGCAGCAGCACCTCCCGGTACCGGGGCGGAAGGTTTGCCATGGCGTCTGCCAGGGTGCCGTCAGAGGGCAGGGGTTGGCTGTAGGAGAGCGGGACCTCGTCCAGATCCACCTGGGGATGGCGCTGACGGCGCCGCCACAGGTCAATGGCCTTGCGCTCCGCCACCGTCACCGCCAGGTTCCGCATCCGCTGGCCGGGGCCGTCGGGAAGGCGTTCCACCTGCTCCGCCAGCTTTACAAAGGACTGGTGCACCGCGTCCTCCGCGTCCTGGCGGTTTTTCAAAATGGCATAGGCCACATGATACATCAGCCCCCGGTAGGCAAGATACATCTCCTGGAACCTGGCCCGGTCTCCGGGTTCCTCCATGGCCTGTAAATAGATCAGCACGCCCGCTTCCCTCCTGTCCCTCTGTTCTCATAGACGCTCCGGTACCGCCGGGTCTGACACCGGAAGCGAAATTTTTTCTTTTCCCGGCCCCGGCGAACAAGAGCGCCGCCTCCCCCGGATCTGCCCCGGTATGGAGGCGGCGCCGCCGCTGTCTTTGGAAACCGCCCGGCCGCCCTCAGCCCTGCTCCAGAGCCGCCCGGGCCGCCTGCACCCGCTCCAGCCAGGTGCCCGGCGTATCGTAGAGGGTGCCGGAGAAGTCGTCCCCCCGGAAGTCCGCCCCGGAGCCGCCGGAGGCGTATTCGCCTCCCTCCGTGGAGAGAAGGAGCGTACTTGCATCCAGATAGCCGTGGACCTCCTCCAAAAAGGCGGCGATGGCCTCTGGGTCAAAATCCAGAATTCCCGCGTCGATGTCGAACTCCACGCTGCCCTGCCGGAGGAGGGTCAGGACGCCGTTCTCCAGGGAAAGCAGCTGGTAGGCAAACGCGGCACTGCCCTGGTACATGGCGGGATCATAGGTCAGCAGGCAATCCGCCCCGTCCACGGTGCAGGCAAAGAAGCTCCGCCAGCCCGCGTGGGACAGCCCCGCCGTGGCCGACCACAGCGGGGTGCCGTCCCCGTCCGTCACCCGCAGTTCGTACCAGGCGGAAGCCCCCACCGTCTCCGGATCCAGCACCGTCACCGCCTCCACCGTCTCCGGCGCGCCGTCGCGGTCGAAGTCATAGCTGCCCGGCAGGATCTCCGTGGTCTGCTCCAGGACGGAGCCGGTGAGGGTGCCGTCCTCATCCGGCCGGAGAGAACAGCGGTAGGTATGCTGCGCTCCGGCGTCGCCGCCCTGCCCCACTGTCACCAGCAGCGTATCCATGTCCAGCCACCGGCCCCAGTCCTCCGGCAAAAAGGTGTACTCCGGGATGGGCGAGCCGTCCGGCAGCGTGAACTCCCAAGTGGTCCAATAGGCGGTGTTCACCACGCGGACCGTCCCCCACGTCCTTGCCCCGCAGGCGATGGCCACCAGGTTGTTCCCCGGGGACCACAGGGCGGACTGGCTGACGTACCCGGTGTCCTCCCAAACTACTTCCCCGGTTTCGGTATCCACAATCTGCAGCGCCTCCGGAATCCGGACACCGCTGATCCAGAGATCACTCTCTCCCACGGTCCGCACCTCAAACCGCCCGTTGGGAGATACGGGTTCCCCCACCACTTCCGCCGCCGGCGCGGCGTCCAGCAAAGCCTGATAGGCTGCTTCCTCCTCCGCCTGTTCCGCCGCCTGCCGGGATGCCGTATATCCGATGGCTCCCGCCGTCACCGCCAGCAGCATGATGGCCCCAATGATGCGCCCCTTGTCCACAAAAACACCGCCCCTGTACTGATATACGCTCAGTATAGGGGCGGTTGATTTTTATGTCAACTACAATTCAGTTACAGGGTCATCCGTTCAGCCGGGCGAGCATCTCCTCCCGGATGCCGCCGATATATTCGTCGTAGGTGCCCATCTTGTCGATGAGCTTACCGTCCACGAACTCCATGATGCGGTTGGCCACCGTCTGAACGAACTCGTGGTCGTGGGAGGCGAAGAGCACCACGCCCTTGAAGTCGATGAGGCCGTTGTTGACGGCGGTGATGGACTCCAGGTCCAGATGGTTGGTGGGCTGGTCCAAAATCAGCACGTTGGAGCCGAAGAGCATCATGCGGGAGAGCATGCACCGGACCTTCTCGCCGCCGGAGAGGACCTTCACGGGCTTGAAGACATCGTCCCCGGAGAAGAGCATCCGGCCCAGGAATGAGCGCTTGAAGGACTCGGTATTTTCGTCGGCGGAGTCGCCGGTGTACTGGCCCAGCCAGTCCACCAGGTTGAGGTCGCAGTCGTTGAAGAAGGCGGAGTTGTCCAGGGGGAAATAGCTGGTGGTGATGGTAGTGCCCCACTTGAAGGTGCCCTCGTCGGGCTCCAGCTCCTCCATGAGGATCTTGAAGAGGGTGGTCTTGGCGATCTCGTCCTCCCCCACGAAGGCGATCTTATCCCCCTTGTTCACCCGGAAGGAGACGTTGTCCAGCACCTTGCGGCCGTCCACGGTCTTGGAGAGGCCCTCCACCGTGAGGATCTCCTTGCCGGGCTCCCGGTCCATGGTGAAGCCCACGAAGGGATAGCGCCGGGAGGAGGCGGGCATCTCCTCCACCGTCAGCTTATCCAGGAGTTTTCTCCGGGCGGTGGCCTGCTTGGACTTGGACTTGTTGGCGGAGAAGCGGGAGATGAAGTCCTGGAGTTCCTTGATCTTCTCCTCCTTCTTCTTGTTCTGGTCCTTGATCATCCGCTGCATCAGCTGGCTGGACTGGTACCAGAACTCGTAGTTGCCCACGTACATCTTGATCTGGCCGTAGTCCACGTCCACGATGCTGGTGCAGACGGTGTTGAGGAAGTGCCGGTCGTGGCTGACCACGATGATGAGGCTCTCGCAGTCCATGATGAAGTCCTCCAGCCACTCGATGGCCTGGATATCCAGGTGGTTGGTGGGCTCGTCCAGGAGGATGATGTCCGGCTTTCCGAAGAGGGCCTGGGCCAGCAGCACCTTCACCTTCTCCTTGGCGGTGAGGGTGCTCATCTCGCTGTACAAAATGTCATTGGAGAGGCCAAGGCCCTGGATCAGGCGGGAGACGTCGCTCTCAGCCTCCCAGCCGCCCATCTCGGCGAATTCCGCCTCCAGCTCGCTGGCCCGGACGCCGTCGGCGTCGGAGAAGTCCTCCTTCTCGTACAGGGCGTCCTTCTCCTTCATGACGTCGTAGAGGTGCTGGTTGCCCAGGATGACGGTATCCAGCACGGTGTAGGCGTCGTACTGGAAGTGGTCCTGCTTCAAAACGCTCATGCGGTCGTCCTTGGAGATCACCACCTCGCCGGTGGTGGGCTCCAGATCCCCGGAGAGGATGCGCAGAAAGGTGGTCTTGCCGGCGCCGTTGGCGCCGATGATGCCGTAGCAGTTGCCGGGGACGAACTTGAGGTCCACGTGCTTGAAGAGCGTCTGGCCGGAGAAGTTCAGGGAGACGTCGTTGACAGTGATCATAGCGGTTCCTTTCTTAAAAGCTTGGTTTTCACAAAACGCCAAGGCAGGCGCGGAGCGCATGCCCCGCGTCTGCCGTTTGTGTTATTCCTGCAGGAGGGCCTTGTGATAGACCTTCTTGCCCTTTTTGATGATGGCGCCCTCGCCGCAGCAGTCCTTGCAGGAGAACTTGGCCTCGATGTCCGCCACCTTCTGCCCGCAGACGGTGACGCCGCCCTGCTGCACCAGACGCCGGGCCTCGCCCCGGGAGGCGGCCAGTCCGCACTTGACGAGAAGGGTCAGGATGTCGATCTCGCCATCTTCGGTGAAGTCCGCCCGGCAGAGGGTGGTGCAGGGCATGTGCTCGGAGTCGCCGCTGCCGCCGAAGAGGGCACGGGCGGCCTCCTGGGCCTTTTCGGCCTCCTCCTCGCCGTGGACCAGCTTGGTGAGCTCGTAGGCCAGAATCTCCTTGGCGGTGTTCAGCTGGCTGCCCTCCCAGCCGTCCATTTCATCGATCTGCTCCAGGGGCAGGAAGGTCAGCATCCGGATGCACTTCAAGACATCGGCGTCGCCCACGTTGCGCCAGTACTGGTAGAACTCAAAGGGAGAAGTCTTGTTGGGATCCAGCCACACGGCACCGGAGGCGGTCTTGCCCATCTTCTTGCCCTCGGAGTTGAGCAGCAGCGTGATGGTCATGGCGTAGGCGTCCTTGCCCAGCTTCTTGCGGATGAGCTCCGTGCCGCCCAGCATGTTGGACCACTGGTCGTCACCGCCGAACTGCATGTTGCAGCCCACGGTCTGGAACATGTGGTAGAAGTCGTAGGACTGCATGATCATGTAGTTGAACTCCAGGAAGCTCAGGCCCCGCTCCATGCGCTGCTTGTAGCACTCCGCCCGCAGCATGTTGTTGACGGAGAAGCAGGCGCCCACCTCCCGCAAAAGGTCCACGTAGTTGAGCTTCAACAGCCAGTCGGCGTTGTTGAGCATCATGGCCTTGCCCTCGCCGAAGTCGATGAACTTCTCCATCTGCTTTTTGAAGCAGTCGCAGTTGTGCTGGATGGTCTCCGGGGTCATCATGGAGCGCATGTCCGTGCGGCCGGAGGGGTCGCCGATATAGCCGGTACCGCCGCCGATGAGGGCGATGGGCCGGTTGCCGGCCATCTGCAGCCGCTTCATCAGGCACAGCGCCATGAAGTGGCCCACGTGCAGGGAATCGGCGGTGGGGTCAAAGCCGATGTAGAACACGGCCTTGCCGTTGTTCACCAGGTTGCGGATCTCCTCCTCGTCCGTCACCTGGGCAATGAGGCCCCGGGCCTTGAGTTCTTCGTAACAGGTCATGATCGTTTCCTCCGTATCTCAAATGGTTTTTGCATGTTCTAGTTTGGACGCTGAGCGGATTTTCAAAACATTGTAGGCGGCCACCGCGCCGATGACCACCGCTGCTCCCACCAGGGCCAGGGGTCCCACGCGCTCTCCGTAGAACACCGCCACCAGGATGGGGTTGAGCACCGGCTCGATGCCGGAGATGAGGCTGGCGGTGACCGGCGGCGTGGTCTTGAGGCCGATGCAGAGGGCCACGTAGGCAAGGCCCACCTGGAAGGCACCCAAAATCACCAGGGAGGTGATGGCCGTGGGAGTAAAGACCGTCTCCTGCAGCAAAAAGGGCAGCCCCGTCACCGCCGATAAAAGGTCTCCCCAGAACACCGAGGAAATGGGGTCCGTATCCGGCAGGTCATTCAGGAGAAACACCCCCGCGTAGCTGACGCCGGAGAGCAGAGCCAGCACATTTCCGGCTCCCCCTCCCATCTGGATGCTGTCCAGGAAGAAGAACGCCACCCCGCCGAAGACCGCCGCGCAGGCCATGAGGTCCAGCCGCTGGGGCTTTCTTCTGAAAAACAGGGCGGAGAAGAGCATCACGAAGATGGGGGCCGTGTACTGCAGGACGATGACGTTGGCGGCGGTGGTGAGCTTGTTGGCCACGGCGTAGAGGGCATTGGTGCCGAACACCGCCAGGGCCCCCAGGGCGATCCAGCGGTTAAAGCGCAGGGGGTGATGGGAGAGCAGCAGATAGATCCCGATGACCACCATGGCAATGGCGGTGCGGCCGCCGTTGATGGCCATGCCGTTCCAGGGGATCACCTTGATGCAAAGGCCGCCGATGCTGTAAAGCACCGCCGCCGCAAATACCAGGGCCGTGCCCCGTCTTGTTTCCCGCAACGCACTCTCCTCCTCCGGACGAAACCCGCCGCATTTTTTACAGCAAAAACGCCCCCGTCCCATCCGGGACAGAGGGCGAACGAACTTCGCGGTACCACCTCTGGTTCGCCGGTTTCTCGCGAAACCCGGCCTCATGCCGTGCCATCACACGGCGGCGCGGTAACGGGCGCTCCCGGAGCACGCCTACTGGGCCCGTGGGCCGTTGGGGTGCCAGCTCCAAGGTGTATTCGCCGCCGTCCGCTCTCCCCTTTTCACCGTCCAGGGGTTCTCTTTGCAGCCTCGTGGCGGGTACTGCTCCTCTTCCTCGCTGTATACGGGTGGGATTATAGCCGATAAACGGTCGATTGTCAAGAGGGCTGCCAAAAGGTCCCTGTTCAAGCGAAGGGCTGATGAACAAAGGTCCGTCCTGCCACAGGGGCAAAAACAGAACCTGTGAGAAAATTTTTCGTCTATGTCAGTAAAGGCACATGGGAAAAGGAGGCTGAACGAGATGAACAAACTGATGGCGCTGATCGCCGCCCTGACCTGTATCTTAGGGCTGACAGGCTGTCAAAAGACGGTGGACGCTTCCACTGTGTACGAATTTCCAGAACCAACCATACAGATCAGCGGCTCTTTCTGCTCCCAGGGGATCCAGCGGACCTTTGTCATCGGACCGGAAGAATATGATCCTGACTGCGTATGTACCGCCCCTGTGATGGAATGGTTCCATGGGTTGGAAGTGCGGGCATGCCAGGAACCCGAGGCTGTGGAGGGGGACGCGTGTTACGAGTTCTCCCCGGACGGGCGGCCGGGATTTACTTACGTGGACAGAGGGAGCGAGGCCTTTCTGATCGTAGATGGCACGTGGTACCAGGTGACAAATCCATCTGCTCCTCCGCTGGAGTGGAAAGAAGATGGCAAAACCGAAGAAACCGCAAGCCAGGTGCGGTTCGGAGACAACTGGATCAACGAGGCAAATCTCTCCCAAGAGACCTTGGAATGGCTGGACTGGTACAACAGCTTACCCGAAGAAGAACAGTTGGCCGTGAGCGCAATTCCCGCGGATCTGTTGGAGGAAAGCGGAATTTCCGGTACGGAAGATGCGGCAGCGGCAACGGATTAACGACTTATCATCAAAAGACACAGCCTCATTTTCGTTTGGCCTTGCCCCCAAAAGGCCCGCTTGCGCCGAAGCAATCGCAGGAAAGTCCCGCCATTTCCTGCAAACGCTCTTGAGAAGGTCCCGGCAATATGATAGTCTAAAAAAAACAGGTTCCCTTGAGGGGATCAGACGCATCGGGCAAATCGGAAACGGGGGCGGATCACATGCAGGTCTATTGGTACTTTCTGATCCCTGCGATTTTTCTGGCTATTTTTTCAGGGGAGATCGACAAGGCTGTAAAAGCAGATCAAAAAGTCAGAAATGTCATCCTCGTTTTCTGCGGCGGTGTGAGCCTCATTTGTATCATTGCGATCCTGGCATCACTTTTTGCCTGAAATCAGAAACAGACAAGACGAAACCTGGCAGCCAGCCGGCTGCCAGGTTTTTCTCTTTTGGATGGAATGCGGGACTTTCACGCCCCCACCCGGGCTCCCAGAGCCCGGCCCAGCCAGACCCCTATAAGGCACAGCCCCAGGCTCAAGGCAATGTAGGCACACCCGGCAGCGGTGCGGCCCTCCTCCAGCAGGCCCAGGGCCTCCAGGGAAAAGGTGGAGAAGGTGGTAAATCCCCCGCACACGCCGGTTTTCCAGAAAAGGGTGGCATTACGGCTCCCGCCCACCCCCACGATGAAGCCGATGAGCAGCGCCCCGGCAAAGTTGGTCAGGAGCGTCAGCACCGGGAAAGACCCGGTATAGGGCAGCAAACTCACGGCGTACCGCCCGGCCGCGCCCAGGGCGCCCCCTGCCGCCACAAAGAAAAATCCACTCATGCCTGGGCCTCCAGGGTCTTGCGGTAGCGCTCCGCCGCGTCCAGCAGCTCCCCGGCGCTCTGGAGCAGGGCCTGCGTCACATTGGCGCCGCCGGTGATCCGGGCCAGCTCCGCCTTTCGGGCCTCCCGGTCCAGCAGCACCACGCGGGTATAGGTACGGCCGTCCCGCTCCCCCTTCTCCACGGAGAAGTGGGTGTCCGCCATGGCCGCCAGCTGTGGAAGGTGGGTCACACACAGCACCTGCTTATGGCGGCTCACCTGGGCCAGCTTTTCCGCCACCTTCTGGGCCGCCCGGCCGGAGACGCCGGTGTCCACCTCGTCGAAGACCAGCGTGCCCACGGATTCCTGCTCTGCCAGAACGTTCTTGAGGGCCAGCATGATCCGGGCCAGCTCGCCGCCCGAGGCGATGCGGGCGATAGGGCGCAGGTCCTCCCCGGCGTTGGCGGACATCAGAAAGCGGATGGCGTCGCACCCGTCGGGGGACGGGTCTTTTGCGGCAAAGTCGATGGCAAAGCGCACCCGGGCCATGTCCAGCTCCCGCAGCTCCCGCTGGATGCGCTCCTCCAGCACCCGGGCTGCCGCCTGCCGCACCTTCGTCAGCTCTGCCCCCGCCGCGTCCACGGCGGCGCGGGCTTTTTTCATCTGCCCTTCCAGGCGGATGAGGGTGTCATCCGCCGTCTCCATGGCGTCCAGCTCCGCGCGGCACTTGTCCAGGTAGGCAAGCATATCCTCCACCGTGGCGCCGTACTTCTTTTTCAGCCGGTACAGCTGATCCGCCCGGGCCTCCACGTCGTCCAGCTCCCCGGGAGAGAAGTCAAATTCCTCCCGCTTGTCCCGGACACTTTCGGCAAGGTCATATACTTCACAGCGGGCCGCTTTCAATCGCTCATAAAGATTCCCCAGATCCTCGCTCAGGGTACGCACACCGTAGAGGGCCTCCTCGGCGTCCCGCAGGGCGGATACCGCGCCGCCTCCCTCGTCGCCGCCGCTTAAGGCACAGTCGGCCCCCGCCAGGGCGGCAAGGTACTTCTCCCCGTTGCGCAGGAGGCTCCGCCGCTCCAGCAGGGTCTCCTCCTCCCCGGGTACCAGCTGCGCCCGCTCCAGCTCGTCGATCTGGAAGCGCAGGGAGTCCATACGCCGGGCCTTCTCCGCCTCGTCCATCCGCAACGCTTCCATCTGCCGGCGCAGGGCCTCCATGGCGTCGTAGGCGGCGCGGTAGGCGGAAAAGGGCCCCTCCGTCCGGCCGAAGCGGTCCAGGTACTCCCCGTGGCGCTCCTCGTCCAGCAGCTGCGTGCCGTCGTGCTGGCCGTGGATGTTCAAAAGCTCCGACCCGATGGCGCGCAGCTGGGCCACGCTCACCGGGCGGCCGTTGATGCGGCAGACGTTGCGCCCGTCGGCGCTGATGTCCCGCTGCAAAAGGAGGCTCCCCTCCTCGTCCGGGGCGATGCCGTTTTCCTGAAGACCCGGCAGCTGCGCCGGAACGCCGGAAAACTGCGCGCTGACAAAGGCCCGGGCGGCCCCGGTGCGGATCAGGTCCCGGGAGGTGCGCCCTCCCAGCACGGCCCCCATGGCGTCGATGACGATGGACTTGCCCGCGCCGGTCTCGCCGGTGAGGGCGTTGAAGCCGGGGGCGAACTGAATGTCCGCCTCCTGGATCACCGCGATATTCTCAATGTGCAGCAGCTCCAGCATGGGCTCCCTCCCCGGGGCAGCGGCCCCTTGCGCGATTGTACATCCGGTCTTCCCCGCCGGCCTTTACATCATCTCATGGATCTCCCGGCAAAAGCTCAGGGCGGACTCCGTGTCCTTCATCACCAAAAAGGCCGTATCATCTCCCGCCAGGGAGCCCACCATATAGCTCACGCCCATCTCGTCCAGGGCGGCGCAGGCGGCGCTGGCCAGGCCCGGCATGGTCTTGACCACCACGATGTTCTGGGCGCTTTCGATGCTGGTGACGCTCTCCCGGAAGATGGTGCGCAGCCGCTCGGCAAAGTTCAGCTTGGCCCGGTTGCCGGAGACGGCGTACTTATACACCCCCTGGCCCACCGGCTCCTTGATGAGGTGCATCTGCTTGATGTCCCGGGAGATGGTGGCCTGGGTGGAGGTGATGCCCCGCTCCTGCAGGCGCTGGAGCAGCTGCTCCTGGGTCTCGATATTTTCCTGGGAAATGATCTCCAGGATCATGTTTTGGCGGTCATTTTTCATCGTCAAATCCTCCCGGCAGCATTTTTTGGGCAAAAATTTCGCAGAAACTCCGTTCCGTCAGCCGCACCAGGCGCACCGTGTGCTTGGAACGGCGGACCTGGATCCGGTCGTCGGCTTTCAGGGAAAAGGCGCGGCTCTCGTCCACGCACAGGTACACCGGCTTGCGGCCGTTGCGCTCCAGCTCGATGGTCAGCACGTGCTCCGGCGAGAGCACGTAGGACGAAAAGCGCATGTTGTGGGTGCAGATGGGACACACCACCATGGTCTGGGCCACCGGCTCCACCACCGGTCCTCCGGCAGAGAGGGAGTAGGCGGTGGATCCCGTAGGGGTGGCGATGATGACGCCGTCCCCGGCGATGTCCGCCAGGTGCCGCCCGTCGGAGGAGACCTTCAGGTGGATCACGTGGGAGATGGGGCCCTCCCGGATCACCGCGTCGTTGAGGCCCAGATTCTGATAGATCTGGCGCCCCTCCCGCTGGACGGTGACGTCCAGCATCATCCGCTCCTCCGTCTCAAAGTCCCAGTCCCGGAGCTTTTTCAGAAGATCCAGCTCCCCGGCCTCCAGCTCCGCGATGAACCCCAGGCCCCCCATGTTGATGCCCAGCACCGGGGTCTTGTTGAGGGCCGCCAGTTTGGCAAGGTGCAAAATGGTGCCGTCCCCGCCGAAGGTGATGAGCAGATCCGCGCTGCGCAGCTCCGCCGTCAGGGGCCGCACGTCGTAGTCGGCGAAGGCCCCCTCCTTCTGGTCCTTGAAGGGGGAGCACACCACCGTCCGAAAGCCCATGGACCGCAGCAGATGCTCGGCCCGATGGGTGGCCTCCATGCCCCGGTCCCGGTTGGGATTGGGACAGAGAATGATTTTCCTGGGATTCATTGGCCGTGCTCCTCTCCGTGTTCCTTGAGCTCCTGGTGGGATGCTGCCACCAGCTCCTTGAGATCCGGGATGCTCTCCTGGGCTTCGCCCGCCTGGAGATATCCCAGATACTCGATGTTGCCCTCAGGTCCCCGGATGGGAGAGAACGTCAGGCCAAGAACTGTAAAGTCAGATTCCTTTGCATGTTCCAGGAAGTGCTCCAGCACCTCCAGATGGACGGCGGGATCCCGGACCACGCCCTTTTTGCCCACCTTCTCTTTGCCCGCCTCGAACTGGGGCTTCACCAGGCACACCACGTGTCCCTCCGGCTTCAAAAGCCCCCGGAGGGCCGGCAGGATCAGCTTCAACGAGATGAAGCTCACGTCCACGGAAGCGAAGTCCAGCTCATCGGGCACCTGCTCATGAGTGAGGTAGCGGGCATTGGTGCGCTCCAGGCACACCACCCGTGGGTCGGAACGGAGCTTCCAGGCAAGCTGCCCGTAGCCCACGTCCACAGCGTAGACCTTCTGGGCCCCGTTTTGCAGCATGCAGTCGGTAAAGCCTCCGGTGGAGGCGCCGATGTCGCCGCAGACAGTGCCGGTGAGGGTGATGGGAAACTGGCGCATGGCCTTTTCCAGCTTCAGCCCGCCACGGCTCACATAGGGCAGCACATTGCCCCGGATCTCGATCTGGGCGTCCTCCGCCACCGGGGATCCGGGCTTGTCCACCCGCTGGCCCCCTACGAACACCAGTCCGCTCATAATGGTGGCCTGGGCCTTTTGGCGGCTCTCCTGGAGCCCCCGCTCCACCAGCACCACATCCAGTCGTTTCTTTGCGCTCATGGTTCCCTCCGCGCGCCCTGGGGCGCTCTCTCTCTTCTCATTTGCGCTCCTCCCGGCCAAGGCCGCGAAGCACCGCCTTTGCGATGCCCCCCCCGTCCAGTCCGAAGCGCTGCTCCAGCTGTGCCACACTCCCCTCCGGGGCGTAGGTCTTGCCGAGATTCTGCAAAATCAGTTTCTCCGGGGCCCTGCCGGCCTCCGCCAAAATGGCGGCCACCCGCTGGCCCACGCACCCGGCGCCGAAGGAATCCTCCGCCACCGCCAGGACTTTCGTCTCGTCCAGAAGGCCGCCCAGGGCCTCCATATCCAGGGGGGAGATGCGGTTCAATTTCACCACACCCGCGTGTACCCCCTGCTTTTCCAGAAGCTCCGCGGCCTCCAGGGCGTTGTTCACCAGCACGCCGTAGGCCAAAATGGTGACGTCCGCCCCGGTCCGCAGGGCCACGGCCGCCTGATCCGCGTGGTCAGCCCGGTAGGTCCCCTCCCCGCCACGGGGATAGCGGACGGCCACGGGGCCCTCGATCTCGAAAAGCGCCTGGCGGAGCATATGCCGTAGCTCCGCGAAGCTGGCGGGACAGAGCACCGTGAAGCCCGGGATCCCCGAGAGGAACAGCGCGTCGAAGCAGCCGTGATGGGTCTCGCCGTCGGCGCCCACCAATCCCGCCCGGTCCACCCCCAGCACTACATGGAGGTGCATCAGCGACACGTCGTGGATCAGCTGGTCGTACCCCCGCTGCAAGAAGGTGGAGTACACGGCGAACACCGGGATCATCCCCTGGGCCGCCAGGCCCGCCGCCATGGACACCCCGTGTCCCTCAGCGATGGCCACGTCGAAAAACCGCTCCGGATGGGCCTTGGCAAAGGTATTGAGCCCCGTGCCGTCCGCCATGGCGGCGGTGATGGCACACACCCGGGAATCCTCCCCGGCGCAGTCCGTCAGGGTCTTGCCGAAGACGGAGGAGAAGCTCTCTCCCCCGGGTTTTTTCAAAAGGCCCGTCTCGGGGTCGAAGGGGGCCACGCCGTGGAACTTGCCGGGATTGCGCTCGGCGTAGGCGTAGCCCTTGCCCTTGACGCTCTTCACATGGACCACCACGGGCCCCCGCAGCTCCCGGGCCCACTGGAGCACATTCACCAGGCGGTCCAGGTCGTGGCCGTCGATAGGTCCCAGGTAGGTAAAGCCCATATCCTCGAAGAGGGTGCTGCCGGGGAAGATGGTCTTTTTCAGGGTGGATTTCACCCGGTGGTTGAAGCGGTAGATGGGATGCTCCGTGGGCTGGGCCCCGAAGAGCCCCCGGTACCACTTTTTGAAGTGGTAATAGGCGGGCTTGGAGCGGAGCCTCGCCAGATGGGTGGGCATGGCCCCCACATTGGGGTTGATGGACATGCCGTTGTCGTTGAGGATGACGATGAGAGGCTCCCCCGAGGCCCCGGCGTTGTTGAGGCCCTCGTAGGCAAGGCCGCCCGTCAGGGCACCGTCCCCGATGAGGGCCAGGACGCTGTAATCCGCGTGCTGTAAGGTCCTTGCCCTTGCCATGCCCAGCGCCACAGATACGGAGTTGGAGGCGTGTCCGGCGATGAAGGCGTCGTGGACGCTCTCATGGGGCTTGGGGAAGCCGGAGAGGCCGTCCAGCTGGCGCAGGGTATCGAAGAGGGCCTGCCGCCCGGTGAGGGCCTTGTGGACATAGCACTGGTGGCCCACGTCGAACACCAGCCGGTCCCGGGAGGTGTCGAACACCCGGTGGATGGCCACCGTCAGCTCCACGGCTCCCAGGTTGGAGGCCAGGTGCCCGCCGGTCTGGGAGACATGGTCCACCAAAAACTGACGCAGCTCCGCGCACAGGGCCGGAAGCTCCTTCCGGTCCAGGCGCCGGACATCCTCCGGCGTGTGAATGTTCTCAAGTATCATGAAGCACTCCTCTCAGCGGTGAAACAGATGGAGGAACCGGCCCACCCAGTACACCACCTGGGTGGAGCTGCGGATGGCCACGGTCTTGCCCAGGGCCTTGCCGCCGATGGTGAGGCCGGAAATGAGGGCGGTGACGCCCACGCTCATCAGCACGGACTCCACGCCGAAGGCCGCCTGGAGCCGCACCACGATGACGGCGGCGGTGGTGCCGCTGACGATGCCGCAGATATCCCCCACCACGTCGTTGCAGACGCTGGAGACCCGTCCGGCGTTGCGCAGGAGCATCAGCGCCTCCGCCGCCCCCTTCTCCTTGTGGGAGGCCATGGAGTGGAAAGGCTTGGGGTCTGCGGCGGTGACCGCCACGCCGATGATGTCGAACAAAATGCCAAGGCCGATGAACACCGCCAGCACGGAAAGCGCCGCGGCGATGCCCGCCCCGGAGAGGGTGGTCTCAGACGCCATGGACAGTGCGGCGGAGAGGACAATGGCCAGCACGAACACCTCAGCCGCCCAGCGGTACTGGGAGCTGCGGCCCGGCTGTTTCCGGCCGCCGGCGCGCCCTTTGGAAGACAATGAAAAAACCTCCTGTCAGGAAGGATCACATACAAACTCGCTAAGCAGGCGGCGGCGGAAAAGGTAAATCTTACGGCTTAGGTACGGGTTGGCTTTCCCAGCGGCGCACCTCCCGTTGCCGGTGGAGGCGGTTCCCCTTTCAGAGCCGCTGCACAGCGTTGCCGGTCCATGCTACCCGATTGCCACTTAGTCCGCACTGCAATCCCTTTTCCGTCCCGTCAGGACAGCCTAGGTGTTTTCCACCCCAGTCCATCCGTCCCTTTAGCCTCTTTTGCAGAACGGGTTTCAGCAGGCGATCACGGCGGCATCCTGGCCGGGATGCCCGCCGCGTGGTTCCTCCATCCACCCGCCCCACGCAAGGCAGGCTACATCTGCACACAGCGTTACGGCCCCGCAGGGCCGATGCACCGCATTACAGGTTCATAGTCTGCTTCGTACACAGGCCGGAAATACCACGATGGGAGTACGTCTGTGCACAAGAGCAGGTCTCCACGGAAACAGGGTCGGGATAACCATGCCATTGGAAAGCGCCCTGAGTCCGCAAGCGCGAAGAAAAAAACACGCTTCCCCCCAGCACCCACCCGAAACTGGGCGTATCAAGCAGGCACCAGAGGTTTCACCGGTATGCCCTTCAGAGGATTTTTAGGCCCTCCTTAGGGGACGGCGGATCTGACTAGAATACTGCGCCGCCGCTTAGCGGTCTCTAGTATAGCATCTTTTTAATAAATATACAACATATTCCGTATATGCAAAAATGAATTTTTTATGTCCCGTGGCAAATTGTCCCGAAAACAGCAGAAAACAGCGCCGGGAGCCTGTCCCAGCGCCGTTTTTTATGCGTTTTTTATTTGTTCCGCTCCGCCAGGGAATCCGCCAGGGCGGTGAGGAAGCCCGCTTTGTCAAAGGGGGCCACCGCCTCCTTGGCCTGGCGGGTGTAGTCCAGCACCGCCTGCTGGCAGCCATCGATGCCCAGCAGGTTCACGAAGGTCACCTTTCCCTCCTGGGCGTCGGAGCCGATGGGCTTGCCGAACTCCCCGGCGTTGCCCACCACGTCCAGCATGTCGTCCCGGATCTGGAAAGCCATGCCCAGGCCCGCGGCGTACCGGGCGGCGGCGTCCATCAGGGCGCCGGATCCGCCGGCGGCGGCCACGCCCATGCGGCAGGCACCGTCGATCATGGCCCCGGTCTTCAGCCGGTGCACCAGCGTCAGCTCCTCCCGGCTCCCGGGGGCGTGGAGGGTGTCCAGCACCTGCCCGGCCACCATGCCCTGGGCACCGGCGGATTCCGCCAGGATCAGGGCGCACGCCGCACGGCGCTCCGCCGGGAGATTGGTGGCCGTGAGGATCAGCCGGAAGGCCTCCGGCTGCAGGGCGTCTCCCGCCAGCACCGCCAACGTCTCCCCGTAGACCTTATGGTTGGTGGGCTTGCCTCGGCGCAGGTCGTCGTCGTCCATGCAGGGCAGATCATCGTGAATGAGAGAATAGGTGTGCACCAGTTCCAGGGCGCAGGCGGGGCTCAGGGCGTTCCGCCAGTTCTCCATCCCGGAAAGGCGGGCAAATTCCAGCGTCAGCACCGGCCGGATGCGCTTGCCCCCCGCCAGCAAGCTGTAGCGCATGGACTCGTACAGGTCTTCCCAGGGGGTCTTGTCCGTGAAGAGGCCCTGCAGATACCCCTCTACCGCCTGGCGGTAGGTGTCGTAACGGCTCTTGAAAGACTCCATCCCTCAGCCCTCCTGATCCGCGAAGGGCTGCTCCACGGGAGCGCCGTCGGCACCCTTCATCAGCTTTACCACCGTCTGCTCCGCCGTCTCCAGCTGACCGGCGCAGTCGGCGATGAGCTTGGTACCCTCCTCAAAGAGGGCCAGGGAGTCCGCCAGAGGGGCGTCTCCCTTCTCCAGTGCCGCCACGATCTCCTCCAGGCGGGCGATCTTCTCCTCAAACGTTGCCTTCTTGGCGCTCATTTCCCGTACCTCTCTTTCGTATCATATGCGTCCTCCACACGGCACTCCAGGGCGCCTTCTCCCAGCGTCACGGTGACGGCGTCTCCCGCCGACACGTCCCGCCAGCTCTTGAGGATCTGTCCCTGGGTATTCTGGGCCATGGCATAGCCCCGGCCCAGGACTTTCAGGGGGCTCATGGCGTCCAACGACGCCGCCAGGGCGGCAAAGCGCTCCTTCTTCCGGGAGAGCAAGGTCCCGGACACGTCGCCCAGCCGCTGCTGGACGTGGGTGAGCTCCATGCGCTTATCCTGGAGATAGGCCATGGGGTCCGTCATCACCCGCTTGGCCTTCAGGGTATCCAGCCGGGCGCGCAGATCCTCCAGCCGGGCGGTCTCCTTCCGGGCCATCTGGCCCTCCGCTCCCCGGAGCCAGCGCAGCAGCTCCGCGGAGTCCGGCACCGCGATCTCTGCGGCGTTGGAGGGCGTGGAGGCCCGGGCGTCCGCCACAAAGTCCGCGATGGTGACGTCCGGCTCGTGGCCCACGGCGGAGATCACCGGCAGCTCCGAGTCATAGATGGCCCGGGCCACCCGCTCGTCGTTGAAGGCCCACAGATCCTCCATGGATCCGCCGCCCCGTCCGGTGATGATGACGTCCCCTACCCGCCACTTGTTGGCGTACCGGATGGCTCCGGCGATCTCCGGCGGCGCCTCCGCCCCCTGGACCCGGACACCCAGCAGCACCACCTTGGCGATGGGAAAACGGCGGCGGAGAATGCGGATCATGTCGTGGACGGCGGCCCCCGCCGGGGAGGTGACGATGGCGATGGTCTGGGGATACCGGGGCAGGGGCTTTTTGTGAGCGGGGTCAAAGAGGCCCTCGGCGTAGAGCCGGGCCTTGAGCTGCTCGAAGGCCACCGCCAGGTCTCCCACGCCCTCCGGCGTCAGGGAGTCGCAGTAGAGCTGGTAGGCCCCGTCCCGGGGAAAGACGGTGATGCGGCCGGAGGCGATGACCTTCATGCCGTTTTCCGGCCGGAACCGCAGCCGGGAGGCCTGCCCCCGGAACATGACGCACCGCAGCGCCCCGTCGGCGTCCTTGAGGGTGAAGTAGTGGTGGCCGGAGGGATAGATCTTGTAGTTGGAGAGCTCCCCCCGCACCAGGATCCCCTGGAGCATGGGCTCCCCGTCCAGCATGTGCTTGATGAGCTGGTTGACCTCCGCCACGCCGAAAATATGCTGTTCCATATGGTCTCCTTTTCTCCGGGACGAGCCCGGGGGACAGAAAAAACGGCAGACCGGCCGGCGGCACTCACCCGCCGCGTCCGCTCTGCCGTGCGTGTTACTGGGATACCTCCTGGCGCAGGAAGCTGCCCAGGATGCCGTTGATGAACTTCACCGTCTCCGGCGTCTCGTACTTCTTGGCGATCTCCACCGCCTCGTTGATGGACGCGGCGGCGGGGATGTCCGGCATATAGAGGATCTCGTACATGGCCACCCGCATGATGGCGGAGGCCACCAGAGGGATCCGCGCGAAGTTCCAGCCCTTGGCGTACCGGGCGATGTAGCCGTCCAGCTCGGCGCCGTGCTCGGCCACGCCCTTCACCAGGCGGCGGATATACTCCGCCTGTTTGGCGTTGGGGGTCTCCTGATACAGGGGCTCCTCCTCCGCCAGGGCGGCGAAGGCTTCCGGCGTCAGCCGGCGGCTGAGCAGCTCCTCCACAGGCAGGTCGCTGAAGCTCAGCTCATAGGAAAGGTGGATGGCGATCTCCCGCGCGGTATTCCGAATCATAAATCTTTACGTCCTCTTCTCTTTCTCTCTTGAATCTTACTCCAGCGTCACGCCGCCCACATGGACGTTCACCGCGCCCACGGAGCAGCCGGTCATGGCCTCCACAGCGGAGATGACAGCCTTCTGGGCGTTCTCGGCCACCTCGGGGATGGGGGTGCCGAACTTCACCGTCAGGTACACGTCCAGCACCAGGGCGGTGCCGGTCATATCGATCTTGACACCCTTGGTGCCCTTCTGCGCGTTCTTCTTGGTGACCAGGTCCGTGACGCTGCCGCCCAGATTGGTCATCATGCCGGAGACGCCCTCCACATCCCGGACGGCCCCCACCGCGATGGCGGCGATGACCTCCTCAGAGATGTTGATGCTGCCGTTCTCCTCCGGCAGCGTCATATATTCCTTGCTCTCGCCCATGGCTCGACACTCCTTATCCGATATCCTTGGTATGAGGATTTCTTACATAAAGTCGCGGCGCGCCTGCGGCGTGATCCGGGCGCATGGCCGCTTTGCGTTATTTTACCATGCTCCGGCCGAAAATACAACAGCTAATTTGCCGGGACGATCTTGATGCCGGAGGCGTCGTAGCCCGTCTCCGTGATGGCGATGTCCGTGATCTTGGCCACGTCCTCCGCCGTCAGGTCCGACCCGTCATCCTTGGACACCACGATGCTGATGCTCTCCTCCCCCATGAAGGCCACGCAGTCGGCGTAGCCCTTGGCGGTGACCAGGTTTTCGATCTGTGCCTCCGCCAGGGTGTAGGAGGCCAGGGTCTGGATGCCCAGGGACGCCTCATCCGCCACGCTCTGATCCGCTCCCTCCTGGGCCGCCGCCTCCTGCAGCAGGGAGATGGCGCTGTCCCGGGCCTGCTGGCGGGTGAGCCGCGCGGAGGCAAAGTA
>CAJKKQ010000022.1 GCA_905200545.1 uncultured Oscillibacter sp. | reverse complement strand
AATACTACGATTTACAACACGGCGCTTTATATGAGATTGAGCCGGGACGATGAACTGCAAGGAGAAAGCGGGAGTATTCAGACACAACGCATGATGCTCCGGCAATATGCCGCCGAGCATAGCCTGAATGTCATAGATGAATATATCGACGATGGATGGTCTGGAACGAACTTTGACAGGCCGGATTTTCAGAGAATGATTGATGACATTGAGGACGGGAAAATCAACTGCGTTGTTACGAAGGATTTATCCCGCTTAGGCAGAAACTACATTCTGACCGGCCAATACACGGAAATCTACTTTCCCAGCAAAGGAGTCCGCTATATCGCTGTCAATGACAATGTGGACACCATCAACGGAGAGAATGAGCTTGCCCCATTCCTCAACATTCTGAATGAAATGCACGCCCGCCAGACCAGTAAAAAGGTAAAAGCGGCCATGCGGACACGGTTTGCAAATGGCGCACACTATGGAGCCTATGCCCCGCTGGGCTATGTCAAAGACCCGGATAAGAAAGGCCATCTTCTGATTGACCCGGAAACAAGGTGGATTATCGAAAAGATTTTTGACCTTGCCGTTCATGGCCGGGGAGCCGCCAGCATTACACGGATTTTGGTCGAAGAAAAAGTGCCTACTCCCGGCTGGCTGAATTTCCAGAGATACGGCACTTTCGCAAATATCTATGCCGGAGCGCCGGAGGAAAAAGCCTATGCGTGGACGATAGCGCAGGTGAAAAGTATTCTGAAAGAGGAAACCTATATCGGACACAGCGTCCACAATAAGCAGACCAACATTTCATTCAAAAACAAGAAGAAAGTACGCAAGCCAAAAGAGGAATGGTATCGTGTGGAGAACACCCACGAAGCGATTATTTCCGAAGATGTGTTCCGTCAAGTACAGGAGCAGATTTGCAACAGGCGCAGACGGCAGAAGAACGGCACAACACAGATATTTTCCGGGCTGGTAAAATGTGCGGACTGCGGCTGGTCGCTGGCCTATGGTGTGAACAGCCAGAACAAAAATCCCTATGCCCACTACCATTGTAGCAAGTACGGGCAAGGATTGCACCAGTGTTCCATGCACTATATCCGCTATGATGTGCTTTACGCCTATGTCCTTTCCCGTCTGCAATACTGGTCTGTGCTGGCACAGCAGGATGGGGACAAACTTCTGAAACGGCTACTTAACGCCAGCGACAAGGAACGCAATACTGCAAGGAAGCGGCAGACAGCCGAACTGAAAAAGGCGGAAAAGCGCAAAGCAGAAGTAGACACCCTGTTTGCAAAAATGTATGAGGACTGGTCTGCCGGACGCATTACAGAATACAATTTCAATATGCTGTCCGAAAAGTATCAGGGCGAACAGCGAGAATTGGACGCAAAAATTGAACGGCTTCACGAAGCGATGGAGGTCGCCGCCCAGACAGCGGTTGACGCTGAAAAGTGGATAGGTCTGATGAAACAGTATGTCAATCCCACAGAATTGACGGCTGAACTTCTGAATACGCTGATTGAAAAAATCCTTGTCCATGAAGCGGTCAAAAGTGAGGACGGAAGCCGGGAACAGGAAGTGGAAATCTTCTACCGCTTTATCGGCAAAATCGAATGACACATCTTGAGATACCCAACAATATCTTTAACTAAGGGAAACGGGCCTCAGCTACCCGGACGTGACGCTGCTGGAGCCTCTGGCGGCAAAGCTGGAGCTGACGGTGGGGGAGCTGATGGCCTGCTGCGTGGGTGCGGCGGCCCCGGAGACGGAGAAGGAGGAACCTATGGAGACGCTGATGACCATATCCAAGGACACGGTGCGCCGGGAGCGGCGGCGCTCCTGGCAGCGGCTGATCGGCGTACTGGTGCTGCTGGCGGCGGCCGGGGCGGTGATCGCCTGGAACGCCGTCATGGTGTCGGAGACGCAGGAGACTTCTATTTTTCTCAAAGAGACACAAGCGGGTAAGGGCTACCTGTATGTGGAGCGGGAAGGCCATCTGCTGAAGCTCAAATGCGGCAGCGGCGTGGATTTTGATGCGATCCCCCTGGAAAATGAGTGGGGCGATCCGATTTGCTATGAGATGGATTTCCGGTGGAACCGCCTGACCCATACGGGCGTTGTGACTTCGTGCACGGATACCGGCATGCATGTGTTGGGCGGACTGATGGACGTGACCTTTAGTTCCAGCTATTTTAACTTTGTGCTGGGGTATCCCTGTCTCCAGTACAATTCGGAAAACTACTATCCGGACCCGTACGCCGAGCCCCGGGGGCATGTCTATCTGTGTGACTATCGGTTTTGGGTGGAGGATCCCAACGACGGAACCGAGGAGACGATTTTGACCGTGGAGGACTGCCTGAATGCCACCGCCGGAGACACCGACGGCGACGGGGAGAACGAGCTCATCATCCGCACTCGCTGGCCTGAGAAGCCCTACACCGTCTACGACATGGTGGACGGGGAGATCACCGAGACCTGGCCAGACACCGTGCCGGAGGAGATCCAGGATGCCCTGCGGTGCATCTGGGAAGAATAAGAGGGAGGAGGCCTGCTGCATCGACGGCTACGCCCTGAACCAGTACCGCCATCAATCGGAAAGACCAGAAAAGCCCCCGGCTGCGGATCACGCAGCCGGGGGCTTTTAGGACTTTTCAGATTGGAGGAAAATCCCACGCAGCGGGAAGGAAGAGTGTGTGCGGGAAACCCAGGAAGGGTTTCCTGCACAATTCAAATCTGGCTTTGCCTGTCCACGGACAGGCGAAGCCCCCGGCTGCGGATCACGCAGCCGGGGGCATATCATTGCGAGCAAAACTGTAAGCCGGGTTCTGTATCTGACAGTCATCTATCTCGACGCACCGTTGCCGGTACGCTCCAGCCACCCCGGGAGCGGGCCGGGCAAGCCCCGGGGGTCGGACCCCCAGCTCCCATTCCGGTGTTGCTCCGGATAGAGTTTACAGCGACGGACAGTCTCCAGCCGTCGGGTGCGCTCTTACCGCACCTTTCCACCCTTACCAGCGCGGCTGAACTCTGACGGTAAGGGTGGAAAGATCCCGATTCCTGCGGAATCGGGCCGCTGCGGCGCGATGGTTGCAATCGTGAAAAGGGACCCTTCGTCCCTCTTCACACAACACCCCTGCGACTCAATCGCAGAGAGCTGTGTGCAACCATCGTATCAGCTTTTCCATCGTGACCGGCACAGTTCAACCGCTCTGGCGGTATATCTCTGTTGCACTTTTCCTGAAGTCGCCTTCGGCGGGCGTTACCCGTTATCCTTGCCCTGTGGAGCCCGGACTTTCCTCACGGACGGCCTTTCGGCCCGGCCGCGCGACTGTCTGTTTTACTCGCAGAGAGTATTTTACCCGATTACAGCGCCGATGTCAACGCGGAAAATCCCTGTGGACAGCGGTTTTCCCTTGCGCATAGCCCTGGAATTTGGTATACTGACTAAGAATGTGACGAGGGAGGGGTATCGTGCGCATTTTGGGGATCGACCCCGGCGTGGCCACCATCGGCTTCGGCCTGGTGGAGGCTCAGCGGGCACAAGTGCATATGGTCACCTACGGCGCCATCACCACGCCCGCGGGGCTGGCCCTGTCCCGGCGGCTCTTCCAGATCGACCGGGACATGACGGAACTCATCGGCCAGCTGAGGCCTGACGTCATCTCCATTGAGGAGCTGTTTTTCAACAACAACATCACCACCGGCATCGCCGTGGCCCACGGCAGGGGGGTCATCCTCTGCGCGGCGGAGCGGTGCGGTGTGCCGCTCTACGAGTATACTCCCTCCCAGGTAAAGCTGGCGGTGACGGGTTACGGCAAGGCGGAAAAGCGCCAGGTGATGGACATGACGAAGCGCTTGCTGCATCTCAAGGCCGTGCCCCGGCCGGACGACGCGGCGGACGCCCTGGCCCTGGCCATCTGCCACGCCCGGAGCGCCACCTCCCGGCTTCCTCAGACCGGGGACGCCCCCCAGACCATTTAATGAAGGATACACCGGAGAACGCCCGTTCCCGGCAGAGCTGTTAGGAGGTTCCCATGTTCTATTATCTGGACGGTACCGTGGCGGAGATCCTGCCCGGTCTGGCCGTCATCGACTGCGGCGGCGTGGGCTATGCCTGCAAGACCACCAACTACACCCTCTCCCGGCTGAAAAAGGGCCAGAAGGCCAAGCTCTACACCCACCTGAACGTGGGGGAGGACATCTTCGAGCTCTACGGGTTCTCTGCGCTCAATGAATTGAACAGCTTCCGGCTGCTGATCGGCGTCTCCGGCGTGGGGCCCAAGGCAGCGCTTTCCATCCTCTCCGTGGGCTCCCCCGAGGCGCTGGCCATGGCTATCGTCACCGGGGACGAAAAGGCACTGACGGCGGCGCCGGGCATCGGCAAGAAGATCGCCCAGCGCATCATCCTGGAGCTCAAGGACAAGATGGCCAAGGAGTCCGCCGCCACGGGCCTGGACTTCTCCGGCGGAGCGGGAAGTGTCAATATCCCTGCCTTTACAAGCAAGGCAACCGAGGCTGCCCAGGCCCTGGCGGTTCTGGGCTACTCCAGCGCCGAGGTGAGCCAGGCCCTCAAGGGCGTGGACGTGGAGAACCTGCCTCTGGAGGAGATCATCCGCCAGAGCCTCAAGAAGATGGTGAAGTAAGGCAGGCGCATGGGGCTCCCCTGGGGAGCAGGAAAAGGGAAGTGAGCATTTGAGCATCGACTTTGGAAATGACATTTATGAGGATCCCATTGTGGCCAAGACCTTCCTGGAGGAGGACGCCGGGGAGGTGACCCTGCGCCCTAAAACCCTCAAGGAGTACATCGGCCAGGAGAAGGCCAAGGAGAACCTCTCCGTGTTCATCGCCGCCGCCCGGAAGCGGCAGGAGGCCCTGGACCATGTGCTGCTCCACGGCCCTCCGGGCCTGGGCAAGACCACTCTGGCGGGCATCATCGCCCAGGAGATGGGGGCGGGCATCCGCATCACCTCCGGCCCCGCCATTGAAAAGCCGGGGGACCTGGCGGCCCTTTTGACCAACCTCAACGAGGGGGACATCCTCTTCGTGGACGAGATCCACCGGCTCAACCGCTCCGTGGAGGAGATCCTCTATCCCGCCATGGAGGACTATGCCCTGGACATCATCGTGGGCAAGGGCCCCAGTGCCAACTCCATCCGGCTGGACCTGCCCAAATTCACCCTCATCGGCGCCACCACCCGGGCCGGGCAGCTGTCGGCGCCGCTGCGGGACCGCTTCGGCGTGACGCTGCGGCTGGAGCTCTATACCCCGGAGGAGCTTGCCAAGATCGTCTCCCGCTCCGCCTCCATTCTGGATGTGGACATCGTGCCGGAGGGCGCCTATGAGATTGCCCGGCGCTCCCGAGGCACGCCCCGTATCGCCAACCGGATGCTCCGGCGGGTGCGGGACTTCGCCCAGGTGAAGGCCGACGGCGTCATCACCCGGGAGGTGGCGGACCAGGCCCTGTGCGCCCTGGAGATCGACCACCTGGGTTTGGACCCCGTGGACCGGCGGATGCTCTCCGCCATCATCGAAAACTACGGCGGCGGCCCCGTGGGCCTGGAGACCCTGGCGGCCACCATCGGCGAGGAGGCGGTGACGCTGGAGGACGTGTATGAGCCCTATCTCATGCAGCTGGGCTTTTTGACCCGGACGCCCCGGGGCCGCTGCGTCACCCACAAGGCCTACGCGCATCTGGGCCTCTCGGTGCCCGGCGGGGCGGACGCGGATCCCGTCATGGACCAGCTGAGCCTGTAACGATTGCATTTCAATTACTTTCAAGGATATCCTTTATATTTATTCAGAAAGGGAACATCATCTATGGGTAAGTTATTTGGAACTGACGGCATCCGCGGCGTGGTGGGGGAGAACCTCACCGCCGACATGGCCTTTCGGGTGGGACAGTCCATCGCCTGCGTGCTGCGGGAGGAGACGGGCCGCCGTCCGGTGCTGATGATCGGCAAGGATACCCGCATTTCCTCCGACATGCTGGAATCCGCCCTGATGGCGGGCATCTGCGATCAGGGAGGCGACGTGATGCCTGTCGGCACCATTCCCACTCCCGCCGTGGCCTACCTCACCATCCGGGAGCAGGCGGACGCGGGCATCGTCATCTCCGCCTCCCACAACCCCTATGAGCACAACGGCATCAAGGTCTTCAACAGCCAGGGCTACAAGCTCCCCGACGAGACGGAGGAGCGCATCGAGGCCAAGATCCTCTCCGATGAGCCCATGGCCCCCTGCACCCGTGGGGACATCGGCCGCCGCCGCCACGGCATGCGCCAGATGAAGCAGGAATATATTGATTTCGTGGCCTCCACCATCGATTCCGACCTTGCGGGACTGAAGATCCTGGTGGACTGCGCCAACGGTGCCTCCAGCACCACCGCGCCGGAGCTGTTTGCCAAGTTCCGGGCCCAGGTGGACTTCCTGAACACCGACCCCGACGGCATCAACATCAACAACGGCTGCGGCTCCACCCACATGGAGGGCCTCTCCGCCGCCGTGGTGAAGGGCGGGTACGACATCGGCGTGGCCTTTGACGGCGACGCCGACCGGTGCCTGCTGGTGGACGAGACCGGCGGCGCCATCGACGGCGACAAGGTCATGGCCGTGTGCGCCATGGACATGCGGGAGAAGGGGAAGCTGGACGGCAACACCATCGTGGCCACCGTCATGAGCAACCTGGGCCTCCATGAGTTCTGCCGCAACCACGGTATCAACCTGGTGTGCACCGCCGTGGGTGACCGCAACGTCCTGGAGGAGATGCAGCGCCACGGCTACCGCATCGGCGGCGAGCAGTCCGGCCATACCATCTTCACCGCCCTGGAGACCACCGGCGACGGCGAGGTGACGGCCCTGCAGTTTTTGCAGGTGCTGGCGGGCAGCGGCAAGAAGGCCTCGGAGCTGGTGAGCGGCTGCGCCACCTATCCCCAGGTGCTCATCAACGTGGAGGTGCCCCACAGCGGCGGCGTCAAGGAGAAGATCATGGCCTCGGAGGCCCTGGCGCAGGCCGTGGCCGCAGAGGAAGCCGCCCTGGGCGGGGAAGGCCGGGTGCTGGTGCGCCCCTCCGGCACGGAGGCGCTGATCCGTGTCATGGTGGAGGCCAAGACCACGGAGCAGGCCCAGGCCGTGGCCGAGAAACTGGCGGATTTCATAAAAACGCAGAAAGTTTGAGAAAATTCGTCTGGCAGATTTCATAATTTGCTTGACAGAATTAGGAACGAGCAGGTATAATAGGCTATGTGCAAAAGCAATGAGCACCCCCTGATTCCTCTGGATCAGCTGGGTGACGAGGATCTCTGTGCCCTGGCAGCATCTGGAAGCCGGGAGGCGGAGGAGGTCCTGGTGACCCGCTATAACCGGATGGTCCGCACCTGTGCCCGCCCCTTCTTTTTGATCGGCGGTGACAGCGAGGATCTCACCCAGGAGGGGATGGTGGGCCTCATCAAAGCGGTTCGGGAATACGATCCCAGGAAGGACGCCTCTTTCCGGACCTTCGCGGAAATCTGCATACGAAACCGGCTGTACTCCGTTCTCCGCGCTGCGGCGCGGGATAAGCATTTACCGCTCAATCAGTCGGTCCCGTTGGATACACCCTTTCTTGACAGCACTCCCTACACCACTGGCAGCAACCCGTTGGCCCAGTGCAGCCCGGAGGAATTCCTCATTGACCGGGAGCACACCGCCAATATCCTCTCCGGTGTCCGGAAACAGTTGTCCGACTTCGAAGCGAAGATTTTGGGGTATTATTTAGACGGTCTTTCATGCAGGGAAATTGCCGAGACGGTAGGCAAGCCCCCAAAGTCCGTGGACAATGCCGTGCAGCGCATCCGGCGCAAGGTGGCGCGGCAGCTTCTTTCCGGCGATCTCAGCGGAAGCTGAACGCAATATATTTTTCTTTTCAAAGAGAGGGTAACATCATGTACGAAGACAAGACCTTAGTGTGCAAGGAGTGCGGCCAGGAGTTCGTGTTCACCGCCGGTGAGCAGGAGTTCTATGCAGAGCGCGGCTTCCAGAACGAGCCCCAGCGCTGCAAGGCCTGCCGTGATGCTCGCAAGAACGCCGCCCGCGGCCCCCGCGAGTATTTCACCGCTGTGTGCGCTGCCTGCGGCGGCGAGGCTCGCGTTCCCTTCGAGCCCAAGTCCGACCGTCCGGTCTACTGCAGCGAGTGCTTTGCCAAGATGCGCGATCAGCAGAGATAACAAGCCGTCTTCGGTTTTTATAAATGCGATCCAGAAGGACGTCCGCAAATGCGGGCGTCCTTTTCGTTGCTCCGGCAGGGAAAATTTGACGCCCGCGTTGTAATTTTTCCCGCCTTGCGGTATAATTCCCATGTATGCAAACACGCCGCCTGCGCGGCAGGAATAAGGAGCGATCCCATGAAGTTTGAGGAATATCTGGAGGGCCTGCGGGGCAAGTCCGTGGCCGTCATCGGCCTGGGGGTGTCCAACCGCCCCCTCATGGAGCTGCTGCTGTCCCACGGCGCCCATGTCATCGCCTGCGACAAGAAGACGGAGCTGGGGGAGTACGGGGAATCCCTGAAACAGCGGGGCTGCACGCTGAAGCTGGGGGAGGACTATCTCACCGGCATCCACGCCGACGTGATCTTCCGCACCCCGGGCCTGCGGCCCGACGCCCCGGGCATCGCCCAGGCGGTGGCGGAGGGGGCCGTCCTCACCAGCGAGATGGAGGCCTTTTTCGACGTGTGCCCCTGTGAGGAGATCGCCGTCACCGGCAGTGACGGCAAAACCACCACCACCACCATCATCGCCCGGCTGCTGGAAGCGGCGGGCCGCACCGTCCATCTGGGAGGCAACATCGGCCACCCGCTGCTCTCCGAGACGCCCACCATCGCCCCGGAGGATCTGGCAGTGCTGGAGCTGAGCTCCTTCCAGCTGATGACCATGACCAAAAGCCCCCACATCGCCGTCATCACCAATCTCTCTCCCAACCACCTGGACGTCCACAAGGACTACGCGGAGTATATTGCTGCAAAGGAAAATATCTTTACACATCAGGCCGCACAAGATATTGCCATCTTCAATGCCGACAACGCCGACACCATGGCCTGCGCCGCCAAGGCCAAGGGCCGGGTGCGCCTGTTCTCCCGGCAGCGGGAGGTGGCGGACGGTGTGTTCCTCCGTGGGGAGGACATCGTGGCCCGGAATGAAGACGGCGAGCGGGTGGTGATGTCCGTTTCCGACATCCGGCTGCCCGGCGTCCACAACGTGGAGAACTACCTGGTGGCCATCGCCGCCGTGGACGGCCTGGTACCCGACGGCATGATCCGGGACTTTGCCCGCTCTTTCGGCGGCGTGGAGCACCGCATCGAACTCTTCCGCACCCGCCGGGGCGTGAAGTGGTACAACGATTCCATTGCCTCCAGTCCCAGCCGCACCATCGCCGGGCTCAAGTGCTTCCCGGAGAAGGTGATCCTCATTGCCGGCGGCAAGGACAAGGGCATCTCCTACGCCCCCTTGGGCCCCGTGGTCAACGAGCATGTGAAGCTGCTGATCCTCTGCGGCGCCACGGCGGGCGTCATCCGCCAGGCGGTGGAGGGCGCGGAGAACTACGATGGGTTGGAGATCGTGGACGTTGCCGACTACCCCGCCGCCGTAAACCTGGCGGCGAGCCGGGCCAAAGCGGGGGACGTGGTGATATTGTCCCCGGCCAGTACCTCCTTTGACCGCTTTGCCAACTTCATGGAGCGGGGGGAGACCTTCAAGACCCTGGTGAACGCTCTGCCGGAATAAGGCGAAATACGGCCAACCCCCGCCCGCATAGGATAGCGGGAGGGAGGTGCAGCCCATGAAAGGCCGATTTTTGTTCCGTTTTCGCCGCCGGGGCTACGCCGTGGGCCGGCTGATCGCGCTGTTTTTATCGGTGACGCTGCTGGTGGTGGGCCTGACGGCGGCTGCCCGTCTGCGTCCGCTGCTGGAACAGCTGGCGGTGGCCCGGGTGTCCAACTCCGTCACCGGCGTGGTGTCCCAGGCGGTGTACGAGGCGGTGGAGTCCGGGGAGATCCGCTATGACGAGCTGGTGTCCTTTGAAAAGGACAACGAAGGCAAGATCACGGCGGTGCGCAGCAACATGGCCGCCTGCAACCATCTGCAGGCGGATATTCTGGAGACGATTCTGGAGCGTATCAGCCAGGTGTCCGCCCGGGAGCTGTCGGTGCCGGTGGGAAGCCTCACGGGCTCGGCGCTGCTGGCGGGCCGCGGCCCCCGGATCAGCGTGCGGATGGAGTCCGTGGGCTCCTCCAAGGCAACCTTCCGCAACGAGTTTGTGGACGCGGGCATCAACCAGACCAAGCACCAGATCATTCTGGAGATCGACGTGGCCGTCAGCATATTGCTGCCAGGCTTTACCACCGCCACCGTGGTCTCCAACGAGTTCATCGTGGCGGAGACGGTGATCGTGGGCAGCGTGCCGGATACCTACACCTACTTTGCCACGGCACCGGAGACCTATGAGGAGGATATGAAGGACTACATCCTCAACAATTCAAACTGACCAAAGAAAGGCGGATATCCCATGGACTACCGCGAGGAAATGAAACAGCTGCGGGATTTTCTCAACCAACAGAGCTACCTGTACTATGTACTGGACGCTCCGGTGATCCCGGACTATGAATACGACCGGCTCAACCGCCGTCTGGAGGAGCTGGAGGCAGCCCACCCCGAGGAGGTGACGGCGGATTCTCCCACCCAGCGGGTGGGCGACAAGATCCTGGAGGGCTTTGAGACCTACAACCACCCGGTGCCCTTGGAGAGCCTCCAGGACGTCTTTGACGCCCAGGAGGTCTCGGAGTTCTGCGCCCGGATGGATGAGACCCTGGGGGAGGCGGTGGCCTACTCCGTGGAGCCCAAGGTGGACGGCTTGTCCGTGGCCCTGGAATACCGGGACGGCGTCTTTGTCCGGGGCGCCACCCGGGGCGACGGCCGGGTGGGGGAGGACGTGACGGAGAATTTGAAGACCGTCCGCTCCATCCCCATGACGCTGCCGGAAAAGCTCCCCCGGCTCATCGTCCGGGGAGAGGTCTACATGTCCCGGGCGGTGTTCCAGGAGATCAACGACGCCCGGGAGCTCCAGGGCAAGCCCCTGATGGCCAATCCCCGCAACGCTGCCGCCGGTTCCCTGCGGCAGCTGGACCCCAAGGTCTGTGCGGAGCGGAAGCTGGATATCCAGATCTTCAACCTCCAGCTGGCGGAGGGCCGCAGCTTCGAGACCCACGCCGAAACCCTGGAGTACCTGGCCACCCAGCGCTTCAAAGTGATCCCCCACAAGACCCTCACCGGGACCGAAGTGGTGCAGCGGGAGATCGACCGCATCAACGATGAGCGCATGGACTATCCCTTCGACATCGACGGCGCCGTCATCAAGGTGAACCGCCTGGCGGACCGGGAGAAGCTGGGCTCCACCGCCAAGTTCCCCAAGTGGGCGGTGGCCTTCAAGTACCCGCCGGAGCAGAAGCCCTCCAAGGTGCTGGACATTGTGGTGCAGGTGGGCCGAACCGGCGTGCTGACCCCCAAGGCGGTGCTCTCGCCCGTGCGCCTGGCAGGCACCACCGTCACCAATGCCACGCTGCACAACCAGGACTATATCACGGAAAAAGATATCCGGGTGGGGGACACCGTCATCGTTCAGAAGGCGGGGGAGATCATCCCGGAGATCGTGGAAGTGGTGAAGGACCAACGGCCCGAGGGCACCGTGCCCTATGTCCTGCCGGACAAGTGCCCGGTGTGCGGGGCGCCGGTGGTGCGGGACGAGGACGGCGCGGCGCTGCGCTGCACCGGCGCCGAGTGCCCGGCCCAGCTGCTGCGCAACCTCACCCACTTTGCAAGCCGGGATGCCATGGACATCGAGGGCCTGGGCCCCAGCCTGGTGCGCCAGCTGGTGGAAGCCAAACTCATCACCACCGCCGCGGACCTGTACAGCCTCCGGGCGGAGGACGTGGCCAAGCTGGAGCGGATGGGAGAGAAGTCCGCGGACAATCTGATCCGCTCCATTGAAAAGTCCAAATCCAACGATTTGTCCAAACTCCTCTACGGCCTGGGCATCCGGCAGGTGGGGGAGAAGGCCGCCAAGGTCCTCGCCGCCCGGCTGGGATCCATGGACGCCCTGATGGCCGCCTCGGCGGAGGAGCTCACCGCCATCGACGACGTGGGGGCCATCACCGCCCGGTGCATCCGGGAGTATCTGGACCAGCCCCAGGGCCACGACCTGATCCTGCGGCTCAAAGCCGCCGGGGTGAACATGGTCTCCACCCAGGCCCCGGTGGGGGACCTGCTTTCCGGCCGCACCTTTGTCCTCACCGGCGAGCTTTCCGCATACTCCCGCAAGGAGGCGGGGGAGAAGCTGGAGGCCCTGGGCGCCAAGGTGTCCGGCTCTGTGTCCAAAAAGACCAGCTGCGTGGTGGCGGGAGAGGCCGCCGGGTCCAAGCTGAAGAAGGCCCAGGAGCTCCACGTCCCCGTGCTGGATGAGGCCCAGCTTCTGATCCTCCTGGGGGAGGCAGAGGGAGACCGGGACGCCATCCTGGCCCTGCTGGACGCACCCCGGGAGGCATAACAGCCCCGATACAACCGAAAACAAGAAGAGCCCCCGGAACGGAAACAAACCGTTTCGGGGGCTCTTTTTATGGATAAAGGATATTGGCTTTACACATCTTCATTCAAGGGAAATCCCGCCTGCCGCAGGGCGGTCTCGATCTGGCGGACGTGCTCCGGATTCCGGGTCTCCAGCACCATGGTGACGATGCAGGCGGCCACCTCGGAGTGGCTGTCCTCCCGGGCGTGGTTAACGGTGAGGATGTTGGCGCCGCTGTCGGCCACCACCCGTAGCATCTGCAAAAGTCCGCCGGGCTTATCCGGCACCTTGGTGGTCAGCTCCACGATGCGGCCCGCCTTGGAAAGGCCCTTGGTGATGACCCGGGAGAGGGTGGTGACGTCCACGTTGCCGCCGGAGACCAAACACACGGTGGTCTTGGAGCAGTCCACCTTGCCGAACATGCAGGCGGCCACGGTGGTGGCGCCGGCGCCCTCGGCCACGGTCTTCTGTTCCTCCATCAGCGCCAGGATGGCAGAGGCAATTTCGTCCTCGGTGACGGTGACCACCTCGTCCACGTACTTGGCGCACAGCTCGTAGGTGAGGTCCCCGGGCCGCTTGACGGCGATGCCGTCGGCGATGGTGGCCACGCTGGAAAGCTCCACCGGATGCCCCGCTTCCAGGGAGGCCACCATGGAGGCGGCTCCCGCCGCCTGGACGCCGATGACCCGGCAGGAGGGTTTCAGGTGCTTCACCGCAAAGGCCACGCCGCCGATGAGGCCGCCGCCGCCGATGGGCACCACGATCTGCTCCGCCTGGGGCAGCTGCTCCAGGATCTCCAATCCGATGGTGCCCTGTCCAGCCATGACATAGGGGTCGTTGAAGGGGTGGGCAAAGGTGTAGCCGTGCTCCGCCGTCAGCCGCTCGGCCTCCCGGGCGGCGTCGTCATACACGCCGGGCACCAGCACCACCTCCGCACCGTAGGAGCGGGTGGCCTCCACCTTGCTGATGGGGGCGCCGGCAGGCATGCAGATGATGGACCGGATGCCCAGCTTGGCCGCGGAGAGGGCAATGCCCTGGGCGTGGTTTCCGGCGGAGCAGGCGATGACGCCCCGCCGGGCCTCCTCCGGCGTCAGGGATCGGATCTTGTTATAGGCACCCCGCAGCTTGAAAGCTCCCGTCAGCTGCAGATTCTCCGCCTTGATGTACAGTCCCAGCTTGGGGGCCCGCTCCAGCGGGGTCCTCCGGGCAACGCCCTGCAGGGCCGCCTGGGCGTCCCGAATCATCTCCATAGTCAGCATGATCATTCCTCCCGTTCTATTCCTCACACCCATGTGTCTTTCAATAGAGGACATATTATGGCTAATATGTCTTTATACGGGAATTATATGGCGGAGAGCCCCAAAAGACAAGGAGTAAAATCAACAATTATGGGTTTGAAAACCGGGCAATTTTACAGCTTTCAGCGGCCGCAGCACCGTCTCGCCCAGCCGCCGCAGGGCCTGCCGCCGGACAGCCGCGCCCATGCGGCGCCGGATCAGGTCCGCCTGGGGCAAGGTCACGGTTTGGGGACTGGGGGCGTAGAGGGCGGCGTCCACGGCGGCCATCAGCGCCTCCAGGGCGTTGCGCAGGTCGCTGTCGGATTCCGCTGCGGCTTTGAGGCGGGTGAGGAACTCCCGGGGTGTCTCTCCAGGCCGCTTGTGCCAAGGGGCCTTACGGCTGCGGCGCACCAGCAGGAAGTAGATACCGTCAGGGGTCTGGCGGTGGCGGCGCAGCCAGTGCAGCAGCGCTATGCGGCGCCGCCAGGCCGCCCACAAAAGCCGCAGTCCCTCCAGCAGGGAGGGCCGTCCCGTCCGGGCCCGGGGAGCTTTGACCCGCCGGGTACCGCCGATGCGCAGCCGGGACAGGGCCCGCAGGATCAGCGTCAGCAGAACCAGCGCCAGAATGATGCCTGCCGCCGTCAGCACCATCAGCACCCCGGGGCTCAGCTCCCGCACGGTTTCCTGGATCTGGGGGATCGCCGGGTTCTCCATCTCCATCTGGTATGCGCCGTCGGTCTCCGGCGCCGGGAGCAGGGAGGCCAGGAACAAGATCAGCTGTCCCAGCAGCCGGCCCAAGGCCTCCAGGGCGGCCTTGAGGCCTGTCCACAGCCGTACCACCCCGGCTCCCGCCGGCGCGGCGGCCACGGACACCAGTAGCCACAGCAGGGCCAATACCCCCACAAAAGCGGCAGCCACCATGGCCCAGCCCCGGCCGTGAAGCTCCCCGCCGCTGCGGCGCAGGATCAGTCCCAGCAGGGAAGCGGCACACCCGGCGCAGATGGGCAGGCAGTAGGAAAGGGGCTGTTCCGTGGCCGCTGTATAGCCGGTGAAGATCAGCAGCACCAGGAAGGAGGCGTCCACCGTCAGGATCTGGGCAAAGACGGGAGGGGGCTCCAGGGCCCGCTGCCCCGCCTGGAAGGTGGGGTATACGCATACCAGCACCGTGATGATGGCCATGGCCGCCCCCTGGTAGCCGCCGGTGAGGAAGATGAGCACCAGCAGCGCCGCCAGGGCACCGATGTTGAGCAAGGTCAGGGACATCATGGTGCGCTGGCGCCGGAGGAACAGCCGGTCCACCCCAAAGAGCACCGGGCCGTAGACCGTCAGCACCAGGGGAAAGCAGCCCCCGTTGTTCCCACGGCCCATGGTGATGAACGTGACCAGGGTGCAGAGGATACAGCCTACCCCCACCAGCATGGCGAAGGTGGGCAGGGCGTGGTTTTTGGCTTCATCCATGGGCCTTCTCCTCCTTCAGATGGCAAAGCGGGACCGTCTCAAACTCCCCGTAGGGGGTCGTCTCCCGGTAGGTGAGTACGGAAAGGCAGGTGTGATCCAGGTGGTGGAGCAGCGTCTGGGCGGGCAGGGGGGCGGTGTCGTAGGTGATGTAGTAGTACCGTCCCACAGAGGGGCCTGCCTCCAGCAGCGGCCCGGTGTCGAACCGGGAGGCCTGGGGGATGACGTTCCCGGCCTCGTCCAGCTTCTCCGGCAGGGGATCATAGGCCGCCAGGGCGCACAGCAGCTCCTCCGTTCCGGCGGTGGCCGCCGGCAGCGTCACCGCCGGGGATGCGCTGCCCTTGCAAAGGCTCAGCCCGCAGCGGACTTTGGCCTGATCCAGCCGCACCAGCTCCGAGGCCAGGATGCTCAGCGTCTCCTCCAGGGCCTCCGGATGGGGCTCCGGACCGCTGAAGCTCTCCCCGTCCAGCAGGAAATGGACGCTGCGGGGAAGAATGGACTCGTAGACGTTCACCGTCAGGGGCAGCCCCCGGGCCATCAGCCGCCAGTTGATCTGCCGGGGGGAGTCGGTGGTGAGATAGTCCCGGGTGGAGCGGATGACGGTGGGATCCTCCATGACGCCCCGGGCGCCGGTCTCGGCGTTCCAGAGGTTGCGCAAAAACAGCTCCGGAGACACGTCTGTCAGCCGGGGATAGACCACGAAGCGTCCCTCCCCGGGCCGCAGCGCCCGCTCCCGGCAGGTGAGGCCGAAGCCGTCCCCGGTGCGCAGCCGCCAGCCGTCGGCGTTGTAGACGCCCCGGCGCTTAGCCGTCCACCGGCAGGAGATGCGGGTGGTCTCGTACCATAAAAGGGGCCGCAGGCGCATGCCGCCCACCAGCTCTGTATTGGCCTTCTGTTCCCGCAGGGAGGCCGCTTCCCAGTCGTCGGGGCGGCGGCTGCGCTCCGGCACCAGGCTCAGCCGCTCATCCAGGGGGAAGAACAGCTCCAGCCACACCAGGGGGAAGAATTTGTCGTTTTGCAGCTCCAGCTCCAACGTGGTCTCCTGATCCGGGAAAAGGCAGCGGCTGCCCCCCGTCACCCGCACCTTCACCTGCCGCAGCGCCAGACGGCCCCACAGCCGGGCGGTGCCTGAGAGCAGGAAGATCAGCAGCAGCACCGCCGCCAGGGCGCCCTGGCCGAAAAAGGCCGCCAGCACGCCGCCCAGCAGCTCTCCCGCCAGGGCCGGCAGGGACACCAGATTGCTGGAGTGGGTCAGTACCGGCTTATCCCACATGGCCGGGCATGTCCGCAGCGGGTACCGCCGTCTGAGAGAGCACATCCTCCAGCACGGAGGCGGCGGTGGCGCCGGAGAAGCGGGCCCCGCTCTGGAGCACCAGCCGGTGCTCCAGCACCGGACGGGCCAGGGTTTTGACGTCGTCGGGGGTGACGAAGTCCCGGCCCTCCATGGCTGCCAGGGCCTTGGAGGCCCGGTAGAGGCCCCGGGTGGCCCGGGGGCTGGCTCCCATCACCAGCTGGGGATGGGAGCGGGTGGCCTCCGCCAGGGCCACGATGTACGCTGCCACCGCGTCGGAGACATGGACGGAGGCAATCTGCTTTTGTGCCTGGACCAGCTCTTCGGCGTTGGTGACGGGCTGCACGGTGTCAAAGGGGATGGCGTCCCCCAGGCGCCGCAGCATCTCCACTTCCTCTTCCGGCTGGGGATAGCCCATGCTGATGCGGATGAGGAAGCGGTCCATCTGGGCGGCAGGGAGGCGGAAGGTGCTCTCGGACTCCACGGGGTTCTCCGTTGCCAGTACCAGGAAGGGGGCGGGGAGGGGGTAGCGCTCCCCGTCGATGGAAACCTGCCGTTCCTCCATGGCCTCCAGCAGGGCCGACTGGGTCCGGGGGATGGCACGGTTGATTTCGTCGGCCAGCAGCAGATTGGTCATCACCGGCCCCTGGCGCAGCTGGAAGTCTCCGGTTTTCTGGTTGTAGATCTGCATGCCGATGATGTCGCTGGGCAGCATGTCCGGCACGAACTGGATGCGCCCGGACCGGCAGCCCAGGGCGATGGAGATGGCTTTCACCAGCGTGGTCTTGCCCACCCCCGGCAGATCGTCCAGCAGTACATGGCCGTCAGAGAGCACCGCCACGATGATGAGGCGGATGCGGTCGTCCTTGCCCACCACGATTTTCCCGGTTTCCCGCAGGATGTCCTGGGAGAGTTTTTGAATGTCCATAGTCTCGTTGCTCCTTTGCTTGAAAGCCCTCCCCGAGGGCTGGAATCACATGGGATGATTGTAGCGAAATCCACCGTCAAAAGCAAGGCCGCCGGGTTCCGGCCATCGGGGGCCACTGCCGGACTTTCTCCGGCTCAGCGGATGCTTTTTTCAAAGAAAATCGATTACGCATCGTCGTTATGCTATAAAAAATTCATGTGTTTTTGTGCGAGTTGTCAAAAAAGGACTTGGGCAGTCAGAAAAACCTTATCCACATCATCCATAGACACCGCCGCTCCTTCGTGGTACTCTATTGGCGCAGTCGAGAGAGGCTGCGGGCACTGCGGATGCAGAGCTCAACTTATTCAATATTCATAATAGAAAGGATGTGTTTCCCATGCGACTGCGTTCTGAAGCTGATATCCGGGAGTTCCTGGATACCGTGAAATCCTGCGAGGGTAGTGTCTATCTGAAGAGCCCCGAGGGAGACATTTTTAATCTGAAGTCTTCCCTGTCCTGCTATGTGGCCGTGGGCCAGCTGATCCAGGAGAAGGGCGATTCCCTGGAGCTGTTTGCGGACCGCCGCGAGGATCGCGCGCTTCTGATGAAGATGGTGGCCGACCTGATGTCCGAGGACACCGAGGAAGCCTGCTGAGAAGGCAACTGAAAACCGCCGTTCCTGTAAGGGAGCGGCGGTTTTTTCGTTTGCCGCCGGACGTTGACGGGGCACGTGCCGCCGATTATAATAAGGAGCAGAACATGAATGCAGAGCAGGAGGAAGCGCCTATGCTGGCCTATACCTATGTAGAACCCGGGAAGTTCCAGCTGCTGGACAAGCCCAAACCCACGCTGCGCCATCCCCGGGACGCCATCGTCAAAGTCACCCTGAGCAGCATCTGCACCAGCGACCTGCACATCCTTCACGGCTCCGTGCCCCGGGCGGTGCCCGGCATTACGGTGGGACACGAGATGGTGGGCGTGGTGGAGCAGGTGGGGGAGGCCGTCACGGCACTTCAACCGGGAGACCGGGTGAGCGTGAACGTGGAGACCTTCTGCGGGGAGTGCTTCTTCTGCCGCCACGGCTGGGTCAACAACTGCATGGATCCCAACGGCGGCTGGGCCCTGGGCTGCCGCATCGACGGCGGCCAGGCGGAATACGTCCGGGTGCCCTACGCCGACCAGGGCCTCACCAAGATCCCCGACGCTGTCACGGACCTGCAGGCTCTGCTGGTGGGGGACGTGCTGGCTACCGGGTACTGGGCTGCCAAGATCTCCGAGATCCATCCGGAGGACACGGTGCTGGTGATCGGTGCCGGCCCAACGGGCATCTGCACCCTCCAGTGCGTCCGGCTGTACGGCCCCCGGCGGATCATCGTCTGTGACAAGGATCCCGCCCGGCTGGAATTTGTCCGGGATCACTACCCGGAAGTCCTCACGGTGGGCCCGGAGCAGGTGGAGGAGCTGGTGCAGGCTTACAGCGCCCACGGCGGCGCCGACGCGGTGCTGGAGGTGGCGGGGAGCCCCGAGACCTTCCGCATGGCCTGGCGGTGCGCCCGGCCCAACGCCATCGTCACGGTGGTGGCCCTCTACGACGGCCCTCAGACGCTGCCTCTGCCGGAGATGTACGGCAAGAACCTGACCTTCAAGACCGGCGGCGTGGATGGGTGCAACTGTGCCGAGACCCTGGCTTTGATCGAGGAAGGGAAGCTGGACACCGTGCCCCTCATCACCCACACCTATCCGTTGAGCCGCATTCAGGAGGCCTATGACCTCTTTGCCAACCGGCGGGACGGCGTCATCAAGGTGGCCGTCACCCCGGATCCGTAACAAGTCACATGCAGAAAAGGAGAATCGAATATGCTGGAAGCTGGCATGAAAGCCCCGGATTTTACCCTGTCCGACAAGGACGGAAACCTGGTCCGCCTCTCTGACTTTCTGGGCAGGAAAGTAGTCGTGTACTTTTATCCCAAGGACAACACTCCGGGCTGCACCCGTCAGGCCTGCGCTTTCGCCCAAAGCTACGGGGCCTTCCAGGAGAAAAACACCGTGGTCATCGGGATCAGCAAGGATTCCGTGGCTTCCCACCTGAAATTCGCCCAGAAGTACGACTTGCCCTTTGTGCTTCTCTCCGACCCGGAGCTCCAGGCCATCCAGGCCTACGGCGTCTGGCAGGAGAAGAAGCTTTACGGAAAGGTGAGCATGGGCGTGGTGCGCACCACCTACCTCATCAACGAGGCGGGAGTCATTGAAAAAGTGATGCCCAAGGTGAAGCCGGACAGCAATGCGGAAGCAATCTTGGCCTACCTGTCGGAGGCATAAGACAGCATGCGGATCATCATTTCACCGGCAAAAAAGATGAAGGCGGACACGGACACGCTTCCCTGGAAAGACTTGCCCTGCTTTCTTGAGCAAGCAGAAACGCTTTACAGTAAATTGCAGGGCATGTCCCGTCAGGAGCTGCAGGCCCTCTGGCAGTGCAGCGACGCCCTCACCGCCCGGAATGCCCGGCAGCTGGAAAGCACGCCAGGTCTGCGCACGGGACTGACCCCCGCCCTTCTGGCCTATCAGGGCATCCAGTATCAGTACATGGCCCCGGGGGTATTCACCGACGGGGAGTTTGCCTATGTTCAGGAGCACCTGCGGATCCTCTCCGGGCTCTATGGGGTGCTGCGCCCCCTGGACGGGGTGGTACCCTACCGGCTGGAGATGCAGGCAAGGCTGGAAACGGAGTCTGGAAAAGACCTTTACAGCTATTGGGGAGGCTTGCTTGCAGACCAACTCTATCGGGAGACGGACTGCGTGGTGAACCTGGCTTCCAAGGAGTACAGCCTCTGCGTCTCCCGGCACCAAAAGCCCGGCACACAGCTCATCACCTGCGTCTTTGGGGAGGAGCTTCGCGGCAAGGTGGTGGAGAAGGGAACCCTTTGCAAAATGGCCCGGGGGGAGATGGTGCGTTACCTGGCCCAGATCCGGGGGGAGGAACCGGAGGCCCTGCGGGGCTTTGACCGTCTGCACTACACCTTTTCGCCGGAGCACTCCGACGAGACGACCTATGTATTTTTGCGGCAGGGAGGGGCGAAGGAGCCCTGACCCAGCCTGGAAAGAGAGAGGAGAGCGCCTATGTCCATGTACGATGAGGAGCTGCAGCGGCTTCACCGAGAGACGGAGCGAAAGCGGCAGCTGGAGGTTATGACAGCGGATCTGCGGGCCCAGAAAGGGCAGCTGACGGAGAAGACCGCGGAACTGGAGCGAAGCAAGCTGGCGGAGCAGGCGGACGTGGACCGGCTGGAGGGCCACAGCCTGGCGGCGTTTTTCTACGGCGTCATCGGCAAAATGGATGAAAAACTCACCAAGGAGCGGGCGGAAGCCTATGCCGCCCGGGTGAAATACGACGCCGCTGCCCGGGAGCTGGCAGCGGTGGAGGAAGATCTGGAGCGCAAGGAGGCGGAGCTTGCCCATCTGGCGGGCTGCGAGGCGCGCTACCAGGAGACGCTGCGCCGCAAGCAGGAGGCCCTGAAGGAATCCGGCAGCCCCGCCGCCGGGGAGATTTTGCGCCTGGAGCAGCGGATCTCCGGCCTGGAGAGCCAGGAAAAAGAGATCTGGGAGGCTGTCAGCGCCGGACAGGAGGCCCTGGCCACGGCAGACCGGATCCTCCAGAGCCTGGACAGTGCCGACGGCTGGGCCACCTGGGACCTCTTCGGGGGCGGCCTCATTGCCGACCTTGCCAAGCACGATCATCTGGACAATGCCCAGGCGGCGGTGGAGCAGCTGCAGGTGCAGCTGCGGCGCTTCCGGACGGAGCTGGTGGATGTGGGGGATATTCAGGCGGATCTCCACGTCAGCATCGACGGCTTCCTCCGCTTTGCGGATTTTTTCTTCGACGGCCTCTTTGCCGATTGGGCGGTGATGGACCAGATCAGTAAGTCCCAGCAGCAGGTACAAAGCACCCGCGGCCAGATCGCCCAGGTGCTCTCCCGGCTGGAGGAGATGCTGCATAGGGCCCAGGCGGAGCAGTCTGCCGCCCAAACGGAGCTGGACGCCCTGGTGCTGGGGGCGGGCCTCGCCACCTGATATCTTCATAGCACGCAATCACGGAACGTTTCGGAGTATTACATGGATTTTTCCCAATTCAAGGCACAATTTTCCCCCAATCTGGATCCCCAGCAGGAGGCGGCGGTCCAGACGGTGGAGGGGCCGGTGCTGCTGCTGGCGGTACCCGGCAGCGGCAAAACCACCGTGCTGGTGACGAGGCTGGGCTATATGCGGTTTGTAACGGGCATCCCCCCGGAGCGCATCCTCACCATGACCTATACGGTGTCCGCCGCCCGGGACATGTCCGCCCGCTTTGCCGCCCTGTTCGGGGAGGAGGAAGCCCGGAAGCTGGAGTTTCGCACCATCAACGGCGTGTGCAGCCGGATCATCCGCCTCTATGAGCGGACTTTCGGCCGCACCGCCTTTTCTGTGCTGGAGGACGGCGGGGAAAAGAGCGCCCTGATGGCCCAGCTCTACCGCACCCAGAGCCGGGACTTTGCCACGGAGAGCACTGTCCGGGCCCTGGAGACCGCCGTTACCTACGCCAAAAACCAGATGCTCTCCGGGGAGGAGCTGGCAGCGGTGGAGGTGGAGGGGGTGGACTTCCCGGCCTTTTTCCAGGCCTATAACCAGGCCCTGCGCCAGCGCCGGCAGATGGACTTCGACGACCAGATGGTCTACGCCCTCTCCATCCTGCGCCGGTATCCGGAGATTTTGGCATCCCTCCAGAGCCGTTATCAGTATTTCTGCGTGGACGAGGCCCAGGATACCTCCCGGATCCAGCACACCATCATCCGCATTTTAGCGGGGAAGAGCGGCAACCTCTTCATGGTGGGGGACGAGGACCAGAGCATCTACGGCTTCCGGGCCGCCTGGCCCCAGGCCCTCACGCAGTTCGACACCGTCTATCCAAACGCCAAGGTGCTGTACATGGAGCAAAATTACCGTTCCAGGGCGCCCATTGTCCAGGCGGCGGACAACTTCATCCAGCGCAATCAAAACCGCCGGCCCAAGCACATGCGTCCCACCCGGGGCAGCGGCCCGGCGGTGCGGGAAATCTCTGTCTACGACCGGCTCAAGCAGTACCGGTATTTGTGCAAGGTGGCGGAGAACTGCACCACGGAGACCGCCGTGCTCTACCGGGACAACGACAGCGCCCTGCCCCTCATTGACCAGATGGACCGCCAGGGCATCCCGTACCGCTGCCGCCAGGTGGAGAGCCTCTTTTTCACCAACCGGGTGGTGCGGGACATTACGGACATCATCCGTTTTGCCCAGGATCCCACGGACGGGACATTGTTTGAGACCCTCTACTACAAGTTGGGAGCGGGCATCAGCAAGGCCCTGGCCCGGGAGGCCATCGCCTGGGCCCAGCGGGAGGGGGAGACCCTGCTGGGGTACATCGCCGCCTCTCCGGCGGCCTCGCCCTGGACGAAAAAGCAATGCAAAGCCCTTCAGACCCACCTCGCAAACCTTTTGCATGAACCTGCGGACAAGGCTGTCTACCGCATCGTGCATTACATGGGCTACGGCGCCTATCTGGAGGAGCGGGGGGCCGACGCCTCCAAGGCGGATATCCTGGAGGCCCTGGGGGCCCAGGAGCCCAATCCGGAACGCCTTCTGGAGCGGCTGGAGGAGCTCCGGGCAGTGGTACAGCGAGGTTCCACCGACGAGACGTGTCCCTTTGTGCTCTCCACCATCCACTCCAGCAAGGGGCTGGAATATGAGCGGGTGATTTTGATGGATGTGGCCGACGGCCTTTTTCCCAAATCCCTGCCGGATGAGGGGGCAACCGAGGAGGAGCTGGACGCCTATGAGGAGGAGCGGCGGCTGTTCTACGTGGGTATGACCCGGGCCCGGGAGGAGCTCCAGATCGTCACCTTCCGGAAGGTGGGCCTGGAATCCGCGTTTTCCCGGGAAATCTTCCCGCCAAAAGCCGCTCCCAAAGGAATGCCGGTGACCTCTGCCGCAAAACCTGTCATGGTACGGCGGGCAGAGGAGAGCCGGATCGCCGCCCAGGCAAAGGACTATATTCCCGGCGCCCGGGTGGTGCACAAGACCTTCGGCCACGGCACGCTGGTCAGCCGCAGCGGAGACATCGCCATCATCGCCCTGGACGACGGGGAGGTCAAGAAGATCGCCGTCTCCACCGCCCTGCGATCCCGGCAGATGGGTTTGGAGTGAGAAAAAACGGCAAGGCCCCACGGACTGTGGGCGGCCTTGCCGTTGGCTTTTATTGGCTTTTACTTGTCGAAGGACGGATTCAGATAGTAGACGTTCTTTTCATCCAGCTTATCCTTGGCAAGACGCAGCCCCTCGCCGAAGCGCTGGAAGTGGACCACTTCCCGGGCCCGCAGGAACTTGATGGCGTCGTTGACGTCGGGATCGTCGGACATGCGCAGGATGTTGTCGTAGGTAACCCGGGCCTTCTGCTCCGCTGCCAGATCCTCGGTGAGGTCGGCGATGACGTCGCCCTTGACCTCCATGCCCGCGGCGTTCCAGGGGGAGCCGGAAGCAGCGGTGGGGTAGACGCCGGTGGTGTGATCCAGGAAGTAAGGGGCAAAGCCGCCGGAGCGGATCTGCTCCTCCGTGAGGTTGCGGGTGAGCTGATGGACGATGGTGCCGATCATCTCCAGATGGCCCAGCTCCTCGGTGCCGATGTCGGTGAGAAGCCCCTTGAGCTCCGCCCAGGGCATGGAGTAGCGCTGGGAGAGGTAGCGCAGGGAAGCTCCCAGCTCCCCGTCGGGGCCGCCGTACTGGCTGATGATGAGGGCCGCCAGCTGAGGATTGGTGTTTTTGATCTTCACCGGATACTGGAGTTTTTTCTCATAGACGAACATTACGCGTTCCCTCCTTCATCCCAGGGCCAGGGATCCTTGAGCCAGGCATAGCCCTGATCCGGCGTCAGATCTGTCTGCAGCAGGGGGCCGTACTTTTTCTGGTATTTCTCCCGGCCCTCCTTAGCCAGGTTGATATAGGACCAGTAAAGCTGCAGGGCCTCCTGGTCGTTGGAGTGGGTGGTGAGGTAGAGCCCCAGCTCGTCGATGGCGAAGTCCAGGGCCATCAGCTCCACCAGGGCGGTGTTTGCCAGCTTCGTCCGGGCCTGGATGGCCGCCTTGAAGGGCAGGTCCAGCCCGGGGAACAACGTGCCGGTCTGCAGGGCCTCCATGCGGCTGAAGCGCACGGGGTTATTCTCCTGCATGGGCACATACGGGAAAGCCAGGGGAGCGCAGGCTCCCGGAAGGGTGCCGTTTCCGGCGCCGCAGGCGGAAGTGCCGCCCTGACTGGGTTTATCCTCCATAGGAATGGTGCCTCCTTTGAAACAGGGTAGGCGCAGGCGCGCACCCGCGCCTGGTTCATCCTATGCGGGGACGGGGGCGGTGGTACCGTCTTGATTTCACCGCCCGCTGCCGCTATAATCGGAATAAGGGACCTGCCCGGCGTCATAGGAACATCCTGTGGAGGTGTTGCCTTGTGCGCATTTTGCTGATCCGAAAGCGCCATCTGGCCCTGGGCGGGGTTCTGGCGGTGTTTTTGTCCGTATTTGCGGGGCTCCTCTGGCAGGGGAACGCCGCGTTTACCGACGCCTTTTCCGCCCAGGAACAGCCCCGGGTCACCGTGGTGGTGGACCCGGGCCACGGCGGGGAGGACGGCGGTGCCGTGGCGGCGGACGGCACAGTGGAGAGCGGGCTGAATCTGGATATCGCCCTGCGGACGTCGGACCTGCTGCGCTTTGTGGGGGTGCCCACGGTTTTGACAAGGGAGACGGACATCTCCATCCATGACGAGAGCGCCCAGTCCCTGCGGGAGAAGAAGGCCTCGGACTTACAAAACCGGGTGGAGCTGGTAAATGAGACCCCCAACGCCTTTTTGCTGAGCATCCATCAGAACAGCCTGCCATCGGACACTTCCGTCCACGGCGCCCAGGCTTTTTACAACACGGTGCCCGGCGCCCAGGAAGCCGCCGTATCGGTGCAGGAGGCCCTGAACCCCGTGGCCAACACCCACCGAGCCAAGGCCGCCAAGGCCATCTCACCGGACATCTATCTCATGAAAAACGTCACCGCCCCGGCGGTGCTGGTGGAGTGCGGCTTTCTATCCAATCCGGAGGAAACCATAGCGCTGGGGGATCCCGTCTATCAGCGCAGGCTCTGCGCCGCCATCGTCAGCGGCTATCTCATGGCAAACGAGGAACCAACATGAAACAAAAGACTTTATTTTACTGTACCGCCTGCGGCAACGAATTTCCCAAGTGGGCGGGGAAGTGTCCCGCCTGCGGCGCCTGGAACACCATCGTGGAACAGCCGGAAACGCCCAAAAGCAGCCGCGGCAGCGCTCGGAGCGCGGCAGGCAGCGGCCTGCGCCGCCGGGCCTGTCCGGTGACGGAGCTGGGGGAGGATGAGGAGATCCGCTTTCCCACCGGCATGGGGGAGCTGGACCGGGTACTGGGAGGCGGCGCGGTAAAGGGCTCCCTGGTGCTGGTGGGCGGCTCTCCGGGCATCGGCAAATCCACCCTGATGCTCCAGATTTGCAGCCGCTTGTGCGCCTTTTCCAAGGTGCTGTATGTATCCGGTGAGGAGTCGGAGCACCAGCTCAAGCTCCGGGCAAAACGATTACGCGTGGAGAGCCCCAACCTGCTGGTGATCTCCGAGACCGCTCTGGGAGACCTGCTGGAGACAGTGTCGGAGGAGAAGCCGGACATTCTCATCGTGGACTCCATCCAGACCCTCTACGCTGATGCTGTGGACTCCCCGGCGGGCTCCGTCAGCCAGGTAAAGGAGTGCACCATGGCCCTGATGCAGCTGGCAAAAGGGCAGGGGATCACCGTTTTCGTTATCGGCCACGTCAATAAGGAGGGTTCCATTGCGGGACCCAAAGTCCTGGAGCACATGGTGGACTGCGTACTCTATTTCGAGGGAGAGCAGCACACCTCCTACCGGATTTTGCGGGCGGCTAAGAACCGCTTCGGTGCCACCAACGAGATCGGCGTCTTCGAGATGGGGGACGCGGGATTGACGGAGGTGGAGAACCCCTCCCAGATGCTGCTCTCCGGCCGTCCGGAGGGGGCTCCCGGCACCTGTGTCACCTGTGTCATGGAAGGAGCCCGTCCGGTGCTGGCGGAGATCCAGGCCCTGGTGGTCAGCTCCGCCGGAGGCAATCCCCGGCGCACCAGCAACGGTTTCGACTACAACCGGGCAGCCATGCTCCTGGCGGTGCTGGAAAAGCGGGGCGGGCTGAAAGTGTCCGCTTGTGACGCCTATCTGAACATCATCGGCGGACTATATCTGGACGAGCCTGCCGCAGACCTGGCCGCCGTCATCGCCCTGGCCTCCAGCTATCTGGACCGGCCGGTACCCGGCGACCTGGCGGCAGTGGGGGAAGTGGGACTGACAGGGGAGCTGCGCAGTGTCAACCAGTTGGACCAGCGGATCTCCGAGGTCCGGCGTCTGGGTTTTTGCCGCTGTCTGGTGCCGGCTCACCGGGCGGAGGGGCTGCGTGCTCCTGACGGATTGCAGCTGATTGCGGTCCGCAATATCGGTGAGGCGATCCGAGGGGCGCTTCGTGGGCAGGAATGAAGTGGACGCAGGCGCCGCCCAGAGACGGGAGGCCCGCTGCCGCAGCGCTGTCCAGGGTGCACAGTCCGTCGGATTGGTACACGCAGTCGCTGGTGCATGGGATCAGGCTCATGTCATCACATCCGTTATTGAGATTGTATCTAGCATAACCGGGACGGCGGGTTTTATGTCCGCAGGCGGTCACCGGCGGCAGTGTGGCTGTCTGATCGCAGAACCCGGGGGAAGGAGGATTTTGCGGGATATGATAAATTGAACAAAATAAAAATTTTGTTCAATTTAGGGGAGGGCAAAATGGCGTCATGCCCCGTTTTGGGGCCTTCCGGCGGGTTTTGGCTCCGTTGGCGCCAGGCCTGCCGGCATGTGTCTTGGATACATCTTTTTTATCCCGCGTATCTGTTATGAACAACTACCGAATTGAATCGCCGCCCATCCTGCGGGATTTCCTGGCGTATCACGAAACCATCAAAGCACACTCCAAGCGCACTGTGGACGAATACTTCCTGGACCTGCGGAATTTCTTCCGCTATCTCAAGCAAGTCCGGGATCCGTCCCTGGCCGGCTGCGCGCTGGACGAAATCGACATTATGGATGTGGATCTGGAGTTTGTGGCCTCTGTGACCCTGACGGATATCTACGGCTATATGACCTATCTCAGCCGTGACCGGGTTCGCCATCAAAACAGTTCCCGGTCGGACTATGGGCTTAATGCGGCTTCCCGGGCCCGGAAAATCGCCACGATCCGTTCCTTTTATAATTACCTCACCAACAAGGCCCACCTACTTCGTGAAAATCCTGTCAAAGATCTGGATTCGCCCAAGATCAAAAAGGAGCTGCCCAAGTATCTGACCCTGGATGAAAGCATCCGGCTGCTGTCGGCGGTGGACGGCAAAAACCAGGAGCGGGACTACTGCATTTTGACGCTGTTCCTCAACTGCGGCCTGCGGATTTCCGAGCTGGTGAACCTGGACTGCAAGGATATCCAGGAGGATGCCCTGCGGGTGCTTGGCAAGGGCAACAAGGTGCGCATCCTCTACCTGAATGATGCCTGTCAGGATGCCCTGAAGCGGTATCTGGCGGTGCGGCGGCCCATCACCGGACGGGATGCTGACGCCTTGTTCTTATCCTCTCAGAATGAGCGCATCAGCCGCTCCACGGTCCACGCCATGGTGAAAAAACGCCTTTTGGAGGCAGGACTGGACGCCCGGGAATACTCCTCCCACAAGCTGCGCCACACGGCGGCCACGCTGATGCTGCAAAACGGCGTGGATGTCCGGGCGGTACAGGAGGTTCTGGGCCACGACCACCTCAATACAACGGAAATCTACACCCACATTGACAACGACGCCTTACGGACAGCTGCAAAGGCAAACCCCTTGTCACACGTGAAAAATAAAGGAAAATCCGGGACATGATCCCTCCCCTTCCGGCAAAAACGTGCAAAAGAGAACCGCTCCTGATGGAGCGGTTCTCTTTTGCTTTTCCGTTATGGTACCGGGGCCTCAGGGGTTCAGCAGCGCAGCCCAGTGCCAGGTATCGTACATGGGGATGTTGCCGATGCGCCAGATGGAGACGCCGGTGACTCCCAGGAGGCTTGCCATGTTGGCGGCCGCCTGGACGCTGTCGGAGCTCTGGTACCACAGGAAGTAGCGGCTGCCGTCCTCCGTGGTGTAGGTGGCGTAGGACATCTGATAGGTGTCCGACCAGCCGGTGACAGTGTCGGGCTGCTGGAGCCGTTTCCAGACGGTGTCGTTGGTGGGATAGACGGGATCCGCGTCCAGCAGCTTTCCGGATCCGTCGATCTTCCAGGCCACGTTTTCACAGCTGAAGCCCAGCACGATCTTGGAGGCCTGTGCCTCCCCCACCTGCTCCACCATGGTGCGCAGAGACCAGTAAATCTGATCCAGCGGTGCCTGGGCGGCAGTCTTGTAGTACTCCGTGCCCTCATAGCCTGCCAGACTCTTGGGCTCGTAGTCATAGGCCATCAGAATGACCTTGTCCGCCACGGCGGCAATGCGGGAATAGTTATAGCCGTCGTAATAGCCACCGGTGGAGAGCACCGGGGAGACGCAGACATACAAGGTCTTGTCCAGGTCGTGAACCTTGACGGACAGCTCCGTCAAGAAGGCATCGAAGTTCTGTTTGTCGGATGCCCGCAGGCCCTCAAAGTCGATGGTGACGCCGCTGTAAGGGTTGTCGCCGTACGCCTCATAGGCCACCGTCAGCTCGCTCAGGATCTGCTCCACAGCCTGGGCGCGTCCGCTCTCAGAGGCCAGCAGCGCGCTGACGCCGCCGGAGGTGTCCATGAACACATTGAGGTTCAGAGGAATGTCGGAATCCGCCAGGCGCTCCGCAACCTCCTCGTATCCGTCCGGCACGGCAAACTCGTTGCCGTTGGCGCCGGTGGTGGCCAGCAGCGCCTTGCTGCCGTCCCAGGTCATGCGGCTCCATCCGGCGCTGACTGCCTCCATGCGGTCTGTCAGATCCAGCTGGCTGTACGAGGAGATGGCGTAAAAGCCATGTGTCCAGGTAGCCCGCTGGGAGAGCTTTTCATAGATCCGCGCCAGCATGGCCGCCGCCTGTCCCCGGGTGGCGGTGAGATTGGGCCCAAAGGTAGTGGCGGAGGTCCCCTTGGTCATGCCGATGTCATATGCCACAGTGATGTAGCCCTTGCGCTCCGTGACGTCGGTAAACGGCAGGGCAGCCTTCTTCTCGCACAGCTCCGCTGCGCCCCGCAGCCCCAGGGCCCGCACCAGCATCTCGGCCATCTCGCCCCGGGTGATGGCGGCATTGGGCCGGAAAGCACCTCCGGCGTCCAGAACGTCCATCTGTACAGCAGCTTCGATCTGGGTGTACCAGGTATGGGCAGCGGGCACGTCGGTAAAGGACGGCGCCGTGGGAGCCGTGACGCGGCTGCCCCACTGCTCACGCATCATCCGGTACAAGACCCCGACGAACTGTGCACGGGTCATGGAATCCGCGTATCCGAAGGTATCGCCGTCATAGCCGTTCATCAGGCCGTAGTCCACCGCCTTTTGAATATCCCCGGCCAGGGAACTGTCCGCCGGAATATCCTGGTAAGTCCCTGCGGCAGACGCCGGGACTACCGTCAAAGACACCGCCATGGCGATGCCCAGCAGCAGCGCAATCCATCGTTTCATCATACGACCTCCCCGCTTTCGTAGAATTTGCTATCAGTATAGCACACCAAAACCGGAAAAGGAACTGCTTTTCCCGGAATTTAAGGCCGGATATTTCCGGTAATGTGGATGCCCCGCAGCTTCTGGTAATTGTAGGTGGACAGCGGGCGGTTATCGGCGTCATAGCTGTGGGCCGCCACCAGGATGTTGGCGGGCATGGCCGGCCGCCCCACCGCCACCACCACCGGCGTGTGCTGATAGCCCTCCCCGGTAAAGGAAAGCTGGAGGAGATCCCCGGGCCGCAGCTCCTCCAGACCGCACTCCTCTCCCACCGGACCGGTGGAGAGGACTTTCCGGGTGAGAAAGTCATAGAGGTACTCCACCCCGGTCCAGGACGGGGATTTCTGATTGGCACTGATATAGTACCAGCCGAAATCCGGCACAAAGTTCATGAGGCTTCCCCCGGCGAACAGGCACTGAGATGCGAAATTGGTGCAGTCCCCGCCGATCTCCTCGTAGTCGTAAAACCTGGGATTTCTGCCAAAGGCCCACCGGTGGGCGTAGCGCACCGCAGCCATGCGGTCATAATCCGGTACAAAACGCATGATCTCCCCTCCCCTTTCCTCCCAGTCTATGCGCCGGGCAGGGGCCGGGGCACAAAAAAGAGCCGCCCGCAGGCGGCCCATTCAATTTCGCAGGGTGTACACGTCCTCTCCCCGGGTTTGCTTTACGCTGAGGATCCGCTGATCCACCATGTAGCCCAGAACCTCCTGCAAAAAGGCGTCGGGATCCGTGACGGCAATGCGCCGACGGGAAAAGGGCCGTCCGGCGCTCAGATCCCGGATGGTCTCACGCAGCTGGGCCCAGGTGCAGCCGCCCTGCTTTTTCACTGCCCGGCGAATCCGGGCAACACCCTTGGCTTTCAGGAGGGACGCATCGTCCCGGGCAGCAGTCTGGGCCCGGTAAAGGCCCCAGGCATAGAGCACCGCCGTAATGGCCATAAAGGCCAGCAGGTACGGAAGATAGTGCAGGAGATTCATTTGCGCTTCTCCCCTTTTGCCCGCTTTTCCTCCTCTTTCCAGACGATAAAATGGTGATCCCGGAGGATCTCCAGGAACTTGATGAGCCGGGGCAGGGATTTCTCCATGCCGGGATACGCAGTGTCCAGCTTCTGGGAGATGGCGTATACGTCCCGCTCTCCGTCAATGAGCTTCCAGATGAAGCTGCCGTAGCCGTCCAGGGCGATATGGCTGACCCGGGGCTTATGGAAAAAGCGCTGGGCGATGCGGTTGTAAAATCCCGTCCACTCCTTGGTGAGGGTGACGATACCGGTCTCATCCACGGTGAACTCCGTCTCCGGCGTGCGGACAGGCACGTATTCCAGATAGTTTTCAGACTGCTTCTTCTTCATGGGACGCAGCCCTCCTTGTCTTGAGTTGGGGCCGCGGAAGCGGCCCGGGAAAACCGCACAGGCACGGCCGGCCCTTGCGGGCGGACCGTGCCTGTTGGATACAGCGGATCTTACTTCTTGGCGCTGGTGCAGACCTTCACCAAAGAGGCCAGCAGCAGCACGAAGGCGATAATGGAAATGATGGAGCTGATGCCGCCCAGGTTCAGGATGCCGGAGACATCGATATTGAGCTTGGCAGCGGCCAAACCCGCCAGAACGACGCCCATGAGGCCCTCACCGGCAATGAGGCCGGAGGTGTACAGGACGCCCCGGTCCACGCCGGCCCGGCGCTCCTCCTCGGAGACGTTCTTGCGGCGCTCCATGAACCAGCGAACCACGCCGCCGGCCATGATGCCGGCGCTGAGGCTGAAGGGCAGGTACATGCCCACGGCAAAGGGCATCACCTGGACGCCCATGATCTCCACCACGATGGCAACGCCCACGCCGGTAAGGATCAGGGCCCAGGGCAGCTGGGCGTTCATGATGCCTTCCACCAGCATCTTCATCATGGTGGCCTGGGGAGCGGGGATCTCCTTGCCGCCGAACTCCCAGGCGGCGTTCATCAGGTACAGCACGAAGCCGATGACGGCAGCAGAGGCGATGACGCCGATGATCTCGCCGATCTGCTGCTTCTTGGGGGTAGCGCCCAGGATGAAGCCGGTCTTCAGGTCCTGAGAGCAGTCGCCTGCGATGGCGGCGATGACGCAGATGATGCCGCCGATGCAGATGGCGCCGGTCATGCCGGTGGTGCCCACGGTGCCGGTGGCTTTCAGAAGAATGGTGGTGATGATAATGGTGGCGATGGCCATGCCGGACACCGGGTTATTGGAGGAACCGATGAGGCCCACCATCCGGGAGGACACGGTGGCAAAGAAGAAGCCGAACACCACCACGATGACTGCACCCAGCAGGTTCACGGGGAACGCAGGCAGCAGCCAGATGGCCACAGCGATGACCACCATGGCGATGAGCAGCACGGGCATGGGGATATCCTGCTCCGTGCGCAGAGTGGAGGCCTTGCCTGCGCTCTTCATGCCCTTCATGGCCTGTTTGAAGGTGCGCACGATCAGGGGGAAGCTCTTGATGAGGCTGATGATGCCGCCGGTAGCCACGGCACCGGCGCCGATGTACTTGACATAGGTGCCCCACAGATCAGAGGGTGCCAGGGTGCTGATGGGATCGGAGCCCGGGAACACCACGGCGTCACCGCCGAAGAGGGCGATCATGGGCATGATGACGAACCAGCTGAGGGTGCCGCCGGCAAACATGTAGCTGGAGATCTTGGGACCGCAGATGTAGCCCACACCAGCCAGGGCGGGCAGCACCTGGATGCCGATGGAAGAGCCCTTGTAGAAGGCGATATCGTGGCCGATCTCGCTGGGGAAGACCTTGAAGCCATCGCTGATGAGCTTGTAGGCAGCGGCGATGCCCAGGCCGGAGAACACCACGCCGGCCTTGCTGCCGCCCTCTTCACCGGCCAGCAGCACCTCGGCGCAGGCGGTGCCCTCGGGGAAGGGCAGCACGCCGTGCTCCTCCACGATGAGGGCCTGGCGCAGGGGCACCATGAAGATGACGCCCAGGACGCCGCCCACCAGGGCAACCAATCCCAACGTCACCACGCTGGGCATGTCGATGATGCCGTCCTTGGCCCACAGGAACAGGGCCGGCAGGGTGAAAATAGCGCCTGCGGCCACGGACTCACCTGCGGAGCCGATGGTCTGGACCAGGTTGTTCTCCAGAATGGAATCCCGGCGCAGGATCACCCGGATGATACCCATGGAGATCACGGCTGCGGGGATGGATGCGGAAATGGTCATGCCTACCTTCAAACCCAGGTAGGCGTTGGCCGCGCCGAACACGATGGCCAGCACGATGCCGATGAGGACGGACGTCACCGTAAATTCCGGTACCACACGGTCTGCCGGTATGTACGGCTTAAAGTCGCTGTTTTTGTTGGACATTCCAAAAACCCTTTCTATTTCTTTTTTGCTATCTCTTAACGAAACGCCTCGAATACTTTATCATATCTTAGCGATTATGGAAAGCAAAATATAAATTTCGGGGAATTTTTGTGCAATGGGGAGAATTTTATATTACTTTTCCGCCAGTCTGGCCAGCACGTCTGTTAAAAGCTGGTAGAACCGGGTGAAGGAATCCAGCGGCAGGTGCTCGTCGGGGGTGTGGCAGCCCCGGATGGTGGGGCCCACGGCGATGGCGTCCAGGCCCGGCAAAGCCTCGGAGAAGAGGCCGCACTCCAGTCCCGCGTGGATGGCTTCGATGGAGAGTTCCCCGCCGAAGAGGGTCTTGTAACTCTCACAGAACACATCCCGGATGGGAGAGTGCTCCGCATAGGCCCAGCCGGGATACCGGCCGGTGATCTCCGTGGTGAAGCCGAAGGTCTCCGCCAGCAGGGCCAGGGCCTCCTCCGTCTCCTCCTGCAAAGACTCCACGCTGCTGCGGGGAGCGAACACCAGCTCCAGCCGCTCGCCGGCGGAGCACACAACACCCAGGTTCAGGGAGGTCACCACAAAGTTGCCCTGCTTGGGATTGCGCACCCGCACGCCGTTGGGAGCCAGGCATGCAGCGTTTACCAGGGCTTGTCCGGCCTGGGGGGTGAGCACTTGGCAGTCCTGCTCCTCCCCTGCCGCGGCGGTAAAGACAAAGGAGGGTTCCGTGGGCAAAATCTCCTCCGCTAGGGCCTTGCCCAGCTCCTGTGCTTCCTCCAGAGCCTTCTGCGCCTCTTCGCGGTTGAGATAGAGAACGGAGGCGGAGCACTCACGGGGAATGGCGTTATCCTTGCTGCCGCCGTCGAAGGCCATCAGGCGGCAGTCCTTCCCCGCCGTCAGGTGCCGCAGCACCCGGGCCATGAGCTTGACGCCGTTGCGGCGCTCCTTATGAATGTCACTGCCGGAGTGGCCGCCCAAAAGGCCGCTGATCTCCAGGGAGATGGGGAAGCCGTGGGCCTCCTCCCGCTGGGCAGGACGCACCAGGGCATAGCGCATGCCGCCGGCACAGCTGACGGTGGCCACGCCCTCCTCCTCGGAGTCCAGGTTGATCATGGTGCGGGAGTCCAGCTGGGACTTGTCCAGGGCCTTGGCGCCGTCCAGGCCCACCTCCTCACAGACGGTGAATACGCACTCCAGAGGCGGATGACGCAGGGAATCGTCGTCCAGAACGGTCATCATCAGCGCCACCGCAGCGCCGTTGTCGCCGCCCAGGGTGGTGCCGTTGGCCCGCAGGACGCCGTCCTCCACGATGAGGTCCAGGCCCTCCGTCTCAAAGTCGTGCTCCACGCCCGCCAGCTTCTCGCACACCATGTCCAGGTGGCCCTGGAGCATCACCGGCGCGGTGTTTTCCGCTCCGGCGGAGGCGGGCTTTTTGATGATGACGTTGTTGGCTGCGTCCTGATTCACCCACAGTCCCCGCTCCTTGGCGAAGGACACCAGGTAATCGCTGATGGCTTTTTCATTGTGGGACCCCCGGGGAATGGCACTGATGTCCTCAAAAAAGCGGAACAGTGCCTCCGGCTGGAGGCCTTTGATCCTGTACTCCATATGAGAAACACTCCTTTATCGTTTTGTGTGCGTACAGTATACCACAGCTTTCTTCAAAAGACAAATCCCATATACCGGCATTGACACTTTCTCCGGTTCCGGATATAATTTTTCCCGATAATAATTGATATATCAATGATTGGAGATGACCGGCATGCGCTATGCCATTCACACCCTCCTCTCCCGGACGGCCCATCTGATGCGAAACGATCTGCGGCCCCACCTGAGCGCCATCGGGCTCTCCCCGGGGCAGCCCAAGGTGCTCCGCTCCCTGATGACACGGGAGCCCCTCTCCCAGCGGCAGCTGGCCTATTACTGCGAGGTGGATCCCGCCGCCATCAGCCGGATGCTGGAGAGCATGGAGCGGGACGGCCTACTGATGCGGACGGCCTCGGCCACAGACCGGCGCACCGGTGAGGTACGTCTGACGGACAAGGGCCGGGAGACGTTCCAGCTTTGGGAGGAGCAGTGCTCCGCCCTGGAAGAGCGGATGCTTCAGGGCTTTTCCCGGGAGGAACGGGAACAACTGACTGGCTTTCTGGACCGGGCCTACCGCAATCTGGGCGGATATCTGCTGTAAGGAGGATATCATGATATGGAAGATCTGAAAGTTGTCTTTTCCTATCTGCGACCTCACCGCAGGGAGATGGCCGCAGCGGTGGTGCTGCTGCTTCTGGAGTGCGTTTTTGAAATGGCGATCCCACTTATTATGACGGATATCGTGGACGTGGGGGTCCCCGCCCATGATATCCCCTACCTGCTGCGCCAGGGCGGCTGGATGGTGCTGTGCGCCCTGCTGGCACTGCTGACGGGCCTGGCCTACGCCCGGTTTGCCGCCCGGGCGGCCTACGGATTCGGCGCCCAGCTGCGGCTGGCGGAGTACCGCCGCCTCCAGTCCTACGCCTTTTCCAACCTGGACCGCTTCTCCGCTCCCTCCCTGGTGACCCGCATGACCACCGACGTGACGGTGATGCAGAACGTCATCAACGCCGGGCTGCGGCCTCTGGTGCGCTCTCCGGTGATGCTGGTGCTGGGCATCGGCCTGGCCTTCTTCCTCAACCGGAAGCTGGCACTGGTATTCGTTATCGCCTCCCCCATTCTGGGTGGGATCCTCTTTCTCATCGTGGGCAAGGTGGGCCCTCTCTACCACCGCCAGCAGCGGGCGGTGGATCACCTCAACGGCCGCGTCCAGGAGGCCCTCACCGCCATCCGGGCCATCAAGGCCTTTGTCCGGGGCGACTATGAGGCGGAGCAGTTCGACGCCGTCAACCAGGAGCTGACCCAGGCCAGCCTGGACACCTTCCGCTTCGCCCAGTTCAACATGCCCGCCTTTCAGGCGGTGTTCTACACGGCGGTGGTGCTCATCATGTGGTACGGCGGGAACTTTATCCTGGCGGGCAGCATGCAGGTGGGCGAGCTCACCGGATTTTTGAGCTATGTGCTCCAGGTGATGAACTCCCTGATGATGATCTCCAACGTCTTTTTGCTCCTCACCCGCTCCCTGGCCAGCGCCCGGCGCATCCGGGAGGTGCTGGAGGAGCCGGCGGACCTGGCGGATCCCGCCGACCCCGTGGAGACCGTGGCGGACGGCTCCGTGGATTTCTGCGACGTCTCCTTCAAGTATGCCAAGTCGGCGGAAAAGGACGCATTGTCCCATGTGGAGCTCCACATCGCCGCCGGTGAGACGGTGGGCATCATCGGCGGCACCGGCTCCGCCAAGAGCACCCTGGTACAGCTGATCCCCCGGCTCTACGACGCCACCTCCGGTACCGTGAAGGTGGGCGGACGGGACGTGCGGGACTACCGCCTCTGCGCCCTGCGGGACGCGGTGGGCATCGTGCTGCAAAAGAACGTCCTCTTCTCCGGCACCATCCGGGATAACCTCCGCTGGGGGGATCCGGAGGCCTCCGACGAGACCTTGTGGGCCGCCTGCCGAGCTGCCTGTGCCGACGAATTCCTGGAAAAGATGCCCGACGGCCTGGACACGGATCTGGGCCAGGGGGGCGTCAACGTCTCCGGCGGGCAGAAGCAGCGGCTGTGCATCGCCCGAACACTGCTCAAGCGTCCGAAAGTGCTGATCTTCGACGACTCCACCAGCGCGGTGGACACCGCCACCGAGGCCAGGATCCGGACCAACCTGCGTGCCCTGCCCCAGGTCACCAAGCTCATCATCGCCCAGCGGATCACCTCCGTCATGGACGCCGACAAGATCGTGATCCTGGAGGACGGCCATATCCACGCCGTAGGCACCCACCAGGAGCTGCTGGCGTCGGATCGGATCTATCAGGAGATCTACGATTCTCAAATGAAAGGAGGGGCCATCCATGGCGAAGCCATTTAACGGCAGCCGTCCCAAAGATTTGCGGCACACCCTCTCCCGGCTTCTTGACTATCTGAGGCGCCACCGGGTGCTGTTGGTGCTGGTGGGGATTCTGGCGGCCGTCAGCGCCTCCGCCAACCTCCTGGGTACCTACATGATCAAACCCATTGTCAACCAGGTGGTCCAGGCAGGCAGCCGGGCGGGGCTCATCGCCGGTGTGGCCACGGCGGCAGCCATCTATGCCGCCGGTGCCCTCTCCACCCTGGGCTATACCCAGCTGATGGTGCGGGCGGCCCAGAAGATCCTGCGGGATATCCGCCGGGATCTGTTCGTCCATCTGCAGACTCTGCCCCTGGGCTTCTTTGACGCCAACCGCAAGGGCGACCTCATGAGCCTCTTCACCAATGACGTGGACACCATCTCCGACGCCCTCAACAACAGCTTTGCCATGATCATCCAGAGCTTTGTCCAGGTAGTGGGCACCCTGGCACTGCTGTTCATCCTCAACTGGCGCCTGACCCTTATCGTGGTGCTGGGCTACGCCGCCATGTTCTTCTATATCCGATACAGCGGACGGCGCAGCAAGTTCTACTACAACCGCCAGCAGTCCAGCCTGGGCGAGCTGGACGCCTATATCGAGGAGATGGTCTCCGGGCAAAAAGTCGTAAAGGTCTTCAACCACGAGGAGGCCAACCTTCAGGGCTTTGCGGAGCGCAATGAGCAGCTGCGCCGGGCGGGCGTCAGCGCCCAGAGCTATGCCGCCACCATGATCCCGGCGGTGGTGTCCATCTCCTACCTCAACTACGCCGTCATCGCCGTGCTGGGCGGGGTGATGGTGATTCTGGGCCTGTCCGACGTGGGAAGCCTTGCCAGCTATCTGGTGCTGGTGCGCCAGTCCGCCATGCCCATCAACCAGTTCACCCAGCAGGGCAACTTCCTCCTCTCCGCCATGGCCGGTGCCGAGCGGGTCTTTACCGCCATGGAGCAGCCGCCGGAGGAGGACACGGGCACCGTAACCCTCACCCGCCTGCCCGCCCAGCCGGGCCGGGCGGCCCAGTGGATCTGGCAGGACAGCGCTGCTCCGGATCAGCCGCCGATCCCCCTGCGGGGGGACGTCCGCTTCCATGACGTCTCCTTCTCCTACGACGGGCGGCGCACCATTCTCCACGGCCTGTCCTTCTATGCAAAGCCCGGCCAGAAGATCGCCTTCGTGGGCTCCACCGGCGCCGGAAAGACCACCGTCACCAGCCTCATCAACCGCTTCTACGACGTCTCCGGCGGCTCCGTCACCTTTGACGGTATCGATATCCGGCGTATCCGAAAGGCGGATCTGCGCCGCTGCTTCGGCGTGGTGCTCCAGGACACCCACCTCTTCACCGGCACCGTGGCGGACAACATCCGCTTCGGCAAGCTGGACGCCACCGACGAGGAAGTCCGCCGGGCGGCGGTCATCGCCAACGCGGACTCCTTCATCCGCCGCCTGCCCCAGGGCTATGACACCATGGTCACCGGAGACGGCGCCAACCTCTCCCAGGGCCAGCGGCAGCTGCTGGCCATCGCCCGGGCTGCTGTGGCGGATCCGCCGGTGCTGATTTTGGATGAGGCTACCTCCTCCATCGACACCCGGACGGAGGCCCTCATTGAAAAGGGCATGGACCAGCTGATGGAGGGCCGGACGGTGTTCGTCATCGCCCACCGTCTCTCCACCGTCCGCAACGCCAACGCCATCATCGTTCTGGAAAACGGCGCTGTGGTGGAGCAGGGCGACCACGAGCAGCTCCTGGCCCGGCGGGGAGAATATTACCAGCTCTACCACGGCATGTTCGAGCTCTCCTGAGCCCGATCCCGCCTGCCAAAGAAAAAAGGAAGGAGACGCATCCGCGTCTCCTTCCTTTTTTAAGGTGAGGTTATGCAGTTGAAATGAACGATCAGGCCTTGTGGTCGCAGCCCAGAACGTCCACGATCTTGTGGGCCACCAGCTCCTTGATGGCGGCGCGGGCGGGCTTGAGATACTCGCGGGGATCGAACTTATCGGGATGCTCCGCCATGAACTTACGGATGGTGCCGGTCATGGCCAGACGCAGGTCGGAGTCGATGTTGAT
>CAJKKQ010000021.1 GCA_905200545.1 uncultured Oscillibacter sp. | reverse complement strand
TCCCCCTGTCCGTGGAGGCCAACCAGCAGCGCCTGATGACCAACGCCTACTATCCTTTCGATCTGGAGAGCGAAGAGGCCATTTACAGAAAGTGCTATTGATAGCGAGAAAACGCCCCGCCTGTCAGGATTACCTGACAGGCGGGGCGTTCCTTATGCCCTTGTCTGCTGTCTTTCGAAATACCGCCCAATTCATCCCCAAAGCCCATGATGTGCAGGAACATATAGGCGCCGGCGCTGTACCTCGCCCGCTTACAGGTTTTTTACAAACAGCGCCCGGATGGCGTTCAGCACGGCCAGGATCATGACGCCCACATCCGCAAAAACAGCCAGCCACATATTGGCAAGGCCCAAGGCTACCATGACCAGGCAAACCAGTTTCACACCAATGGCCAGCACAATGTTCTGGTAGACGATCCCCAGACACTTACGGGAAATTTTGATGGCTTTGGAAATCTGCAGGGGGTCATCGTCCATCAGCACCACATCGGCTGCCTCAATGGCGGCGTCGGAGCCCATGGCCCCCATGGCGATGCCGATGTCTGCCCGGCCCAGCACCGGCGCATCGTTGATGCCGTCGCCCACAAAGGCCAGCTTCGTCTTCTCCGGTTTCCCCGTCAGAAGCTCTTCCACCTTCTCTACCTTGTCCGCCGGAAGCAGCTCACTGTACACTTGGTCGATACCCAGTTCTCCGGCCACCTGATCGGCCACTTTTTTGGCGTCTCCCGTGAGCATCACCGTCTTTTGTATGCCGGCAGATTTCAGCTCCCGGACGGCTTGTTTGGCATGAGGCTTCACCACGTCCGAGATCACGATGTGGCCCATGTACTTGCCGTCAATGGCCATGTGAATGATGGTGCCCACGCTGCGGCAGTCGATGTAGGGTACGCCAAGATGTTTCATAAGCTTGCCGTTTCCCGCCGCCACCTGATGTCCGTCCACCTGGGCGATGACCCCATTGCCGCTGAGTTCCTGAACCTCCCCTACGCGGCTGCGGTCAATGGGCTTCCCATAGGCTTTCTGGAGGCTCTTGCTGATGGGATGGGAGGACGCACTCTCAGCCAGTGCCGCATACTCCACCAGCTTCGCGTCCTCCAGCTTACTGTGGTGGATGCCGTTGACTTCAAAAACGCCCTGAGTCAGGGTTCCGGTCTTGTCAAACACCACGATTTTCGTTTGAGACAGGATCTCCAGGTAATTGGAGCCCTTGACCAGTACGCCAGACTTGCTGGCTCCGCCGATCCCCGCAAAGAAGCTCAGCGGGATGCTGATGACCAGCGCACAGGGACAGCTTGCCACCAGGAAGGTGAGCGCCCGGTAGATCCAAGTCTCCCAGTCCGGGCTCCGCCCCATACCCAGTATGAAAACCAGCGGAGGAAGAATGGCCAGTGCCACGGCCCCATAGCACACCGCAGGGGTATAGATCCTGGCAAAACGGGAGATAAAGTCCTCCGACTTGGACTTGCGGGAGGATGCATTCTCCACCAGATCCAGGATCTTGGACACGGTAGACTCCCCGAAGGCCTTGGTGGTCCGGATCTTCAGAAGGCCGGTCATGTTGATGCAGCCGCTGATGATCTCATCGCCTGCCCGAACCTGGCGGGGCAGACTCTCCCCGGTAAGGGCAGCAGTATTCAGCGTGGAGGTTCCCTCTGTCACCGTTCCGTCAATGGGAACCTTCTCCCCCGGCTGAACCACAATGACTGTACCAATCCCCACCTCGTCCGGATCCACCTGTTCCAATTTTCCATCCCGCTCAATGTTGGCATAGTCCGGGCGGATGTCCATCAGATCGCTGATGTTCCGACGGCTCTTGCCCACAGCATAGCTTTGGAACCACTCCCCCACCTGGTAGAACAGCATGACGGCGATGGCTTCCAGGTAATCTCCGTTTTCGTAGACAGCCAGCGCCAGCGCACCCAAAGTCGCCACTGCCATGAGAAAGTTCTCATCAAATACCTGACCGTTCCGAATCCCTTTCCAGGCTTTCCTCAAAATATCATGGCCGATGATGTAATAATCCACCAGATAGGCCGCCAACCGCACCCAGCGGCCGGCAGCTCCCAACCGGTTGAACGCCTCAGCCCCTACGCATTGAAGTCCCAGCAGCACCACCACAGCCGCCAGGATCCGCCAGAGCATGATCTTCTGCTTTTTCGTCATACCGCTCCGGTCATTTTGCCCAATCAGGAGAAGGATCACAGTCAACAGGGCTACAAGGACTAATAAAATATTGACAATCAGTTCCTGCATCACAATCACGCTTTCTGTTCTTGCTTCGTCATGGATCTGTATATTCCGTCATTACAGGAAAATCTCGCAGTCAGGCTCCACCTTCTTACAGGCCTTGACCACATCGCCCATCACGCAGGCGGCATCCTTCCCCTCTTCAAATTCCACCATCATCTTCTGGGTCATGAAATTCACGGTGGCCGCCTTGACACCGCCGGTCTTGCGGGCAGCCTCCTCCATCAGATTGGCGCAGTTGGCACAGTCCACTTCGATCTTGTAAGTCTTTTTCATCGTAAAAACTCCTCTCATTGCTTTTAAATGTTTGAACAATTAAACAATCGTTTAACTTTACTGCCATCATAGCATCCTTTTTTCTGACGTCAATCGGTTTTGCCGACATCCTGCCGTTTGGGTAAAAAGCGCTTCCATTTGGGAAAAGAAAACGGGAGCCCTGCGGCTCCCGCTATCTTTTTCAGGCCAACGGCCCGGATCTCCCCTCATGCTGACAGGGGCTCCTCTCACTCTTTACAGTCTGTTCTGCTCGCCCCAGTCGCACATCTGGTCTAAAATAGGAATCAGGGATTTGCCCCGCTCCGTAAGGCTGTATTCCACCTTAGGCGGAATCTGGGGATATTCCTCCCGGTGAACCAGCTGATCCGCTTCCAGCTCCTTCAGGGTGGAACTGAGGGTTTTGTAGGAGATCTCCCCAATGTACTTTTTCATCTCATTGAACCGAACCACACCAAAACACATGAGGGTATAGAGAATCGTCATTTTATATTTGCCGTTGATTAAAGACAGCGTATAGCTGAAGCCCGTATCGGCCAGATTTGCGGTGGAGATGCAGGCTTTATATGCTTCTGCTTCCTTCATGTACACTTTCCCCCCGGTAAGTACCAAACTTTCATGGAAGTATCGCACTTTTATGTGCGTACTTGTTCTTTCTTCCATTCTTGCTATGATTGTAATATCAGCAGAAGAGAAAGTCAATCTTACCAACATAAGGAGGAACAATTATGAGCAAGAACATCGTTGTAATCACAGGCAGTCCCCGGAAAAACGGCAACAGCTTTGCCATGACGGACAGTTTCATCAAGGCGGCGGCGGAAAAGGGTCATACCGTCACCCGCTTTGACGCAGCCTTTTTGAAGATCGGCGGCTGCCATGCCTGTGAGACCTGCTTCAAAACCGGAAAAGCCTGTTCTTTCGACGATGATTTCAACACCATCGCCCCGGCCATCCTGGATGCCGACGTCATTGTCTTCACCATGCCGGTTTACTGGTACTCCATCCCCGCTCAGATCAAGGGTGTCATCGACCGGATCTATTCCCTGGTGGTGGGCGGCAAGGATATTGCCGGAAAGGAGTGCGCCCTGATCGCCTGCTGTGAGGAGGACGACCTTTCTGTGCTGGACGGAGTGCGCATCCCCATGGAGCGCACTGCCGCTCTGAACAAGTGGAAGATGGTGGGTGAAGTGTTGATTCCCGGGGTCTTAAATGCAGGGGATATTGCAAAGACAGATGGCTGCCGGCAGACCGCCGCGCTGGCTGATAAAATCTGAGAAACAGCGGAGGACTTTATGGGCAAGCGAATCGTCATTTTGAACGGCAGCCCCCGGAGAAACGGAAACACCTCCATGCTGGTTCAGAAATTCACGGAGGGTGCGGAAAGCGCGGGACATACTGTTTCAGAATTTTTCCTGAGCGGCCTGCGCATCCATGGCTGCAGAGGGTGTTTTGGAGGCCACAGCAGCCGGGAGTGCCCCTGTGTCCAGCGGGATGATATGGACAGGATTTATCCGGCTGTGCGGGAGTGCAACGTGGTGGTGCTGGCCTCTCCGCTGTATTACTGGAATCTGAGCGGCCAGCTGAGGACGGCCATGGACCGCCTCTTTGCCCTGGAGGAAAACGACGGCAATCTGCTTCGGGGACATGACCGCTCCGGCGCGCTGCTGATGGCTGCGGAAGGACACGGCTTCGAAGACGTGCTGACCTACTACAACCACCTGATGGAACATCTTCATTGGAAGAATCTCGGTGCTGTCCTGGCCGGCGGCAACGGAGAGGCGGGGGATATCACCGGAAAACCGGAGCTGCAGCAGGCCTATGATTTGGGAAAATCCATTTCATAACCACGCTTTATCCAAAGGCATCACACCCAAAGTGCAAAAGGCCGGAGCATCTTCGCTCCGGCCTTCTTTTTGCTGCGGGATTAGGTTCGTTTTCGCTGCCCGGTATTGTCCGAGCCCCGGATCTCCTCGTGGTAGAAGTAGTCCACGATCACCGGGTGGCCCGGCTCCGCCCGGCCATAGGGCAGCTCGTTGTCCACAAAGGGACAGCCATTTTCCGCAGCCAGCCGGGCTGTCTGCTCCTCCAGAGCCCGGAAGTAGCTGCGGTCTTTCTTGCTGTAAATGGCATGATACAGCGGAACCAGATGGGGGTACTTTTCTCCGATGTAGTCCAGGATCTCCTGCTTGAACCCACCCCGCAAGTTCAGGTTCTCCAGCCATACCAGGTCGCACTGATCCTTGGCCCGCTGGAAGATGGCCTCAAAATCCGTAATGCCGGGAAAAACCGGCGAGATAAAGCAGACGGTGCGGATGCCCGCGTCATAGACCTGCTTCATGGCGGCCAGCCGACGTTCAATACTCACCGCCTTGTCCATATCCGCCCGAAAGGCTTCGTCCAGCGTGTTGATAGACCAGGAAACGGTTACCTTTCCCATTTCCTTAAGCAAGTCAATGTCCCGGATCACCAGGTCGGATTTTGTGCAGATGAGGATCTCAGCACCGCTGCCCCGGAGCTGTTCCAGCAGCCTGCGGGTATTCCCAAACTGTTCCTCCTGGGGCAGGTAAGCGTCGGTCACCGAACCGATGACCACCCGCTGCCCCCGGTATTTTTGAGGATCCCGGATCTCCGGCCAGTGCTTCACATCCAGGAAGGTCCCCCATGGCTCTGTGTGGCCGGTAAAGCGCTTCATAAAGGAGGCATAGCAGTACTTGCAGCCGTGGGTGCAGCCCACATAGGGGTTTACGGAATACCCCCCTACCGGCAGGCTGGATTTGGTCATGATAGTCTTCGTCTCCACATCCCGGATCAGGATGCCGTTTTCTATAATTTCCGCCATTTCCTCTGCTCCTCCAATACCCGGCAGAAAGCCGGGGGCAACTCCTGCACCATCTGCTCCTCTCCCATAATGGGAAGCAGGTCTTCCTTCATAAAAACCGGGATTCCCAGGTCGTGTGCCTGGCCGGTCAGATTCCACACCCACTGCGGCTTGGATACGGCCTTTCCTTTCCGGCGGCCGGTCTCCGTTCCAATGACGATCCACTCGATCCCGGTCAGATCCACCTGGCCGACATCATCGAACATCGGCTCAAAGGTCACATGGTAGTGTCCGCCGCGGATATGCTCCCGCAGCGCCCGTATGCGGTTTTTCTCCTTACAGGAGGTAACGGTCACACCGAACCATGCGTTGTCCAGGGCGGAGGAAAAGGAAATTTCCTCCGGCCGTTTGGTCAGGAACAGATATTGGTGCTGGGGATTGCGCTCCATCCTGGCAAATACCTCGTCCCGCCATTCCGGCCTCCAGCCGGAAAAGTCGCTCATCCCGGTAAGCAGAAAGATCTGAGGCCGGGCCTTCTCCATCAGCCGCAGTTTATGGGGGAAATACTCCGGCTTCTCAAAATCCTCCGTCATATGGAACCGCCGGACATTGTTTCTGGCATAGCAGTAGCTGCAGCCAATCGTACAGCCGATAACCAGATTCATATTCTGGATCAGGGATTTGATGCAAACCGACATTGGATTCTCCCCCTGTATCGTTTCAGTCCTCAGCCTTCCACAGCGGGGGCAACTTTGCCGAAGCCGTTCCAGGCACAAAGCCCTTTCTTGTTCTCATCCCCCAGGAACTTGTCCACCCGGCAGATGTGCAGGATGTGATCGCCCACTTCCACAGACTGCTGCAGCGTGGCCACCATGGCAAGGCGGGTATCTGCGGGGATCTGGATGTCGCTGCCTTCCACAGCGGTCATCTCGATATGGTTTTCCGCAACTTTATTGGCGGTGGCACCGGTGGTGCTGCCGCAGGCCATGACAGCCCGGGCCAGGCTCTCTCCCGGAACCGTCACAATCACTTTGCCGGTCTCCCGCACCCGCTTGCCGGTGTGGGACTGCCTTCCGGCGGCAAAGGCGATCATAGGCGGGTTGAAGGACAAATAGGTGACAAAGCAGATGGGGGCCAGGTTGGTGGTTCCGTCCTTGTTCTGAGAGCAGATCAAGGTAAGAGGATTGGGGGAGGTAAAGACAGTGGCCTCCATGATGTTCAGTTCTTTCATAAAGTTTGGACCTCACTCTCTGTGTTTTCTGTGATTGACACGCCCTTTCGGCATCGATATAATGATTATACTTGGAAGAAATAAAGGTGCAAGTACGCAGAATATTTGTACTTGGTACGAAAAGCCATACTGAGAGAGAAGGCCCGGCCTATGAACCGATCCATGACCTATGAGGAATTTCAAAAGAGAGTCAGCAGCGTCATTCTGACAGAAAGCGGAAACTGCCCGGTCACACCGGTGGTGCAGATGCTCCAGGGGAAATGGAAACTCCAGATTATCTATGAGCTCTGCATCCAGTCCCCCATGCGGTTTGGAGAACTGAAGAAGCTGCTCAAGCCCATCACCAACACCATGCTCACCAACGCCCTGAAAGAGCTGGAAGCGGATGGTTTGGTGCATCGGGAGCAGTACAACGAGATCCCGCCCCGGGTGGAGTATTCCCTGACGGAAAAGGGACAGGATCTGCTGCCGGTTTTCTATGCCATCTTCCAGTGGGGCATGAAGTACATCCCCTGATACGCGGAAACCGGACGATCTCCCTTATCATGTAAAAACACCGGGATGGACTGACTGTATCAGCCCATCCCGGTGTTTTTTGTCATGCTTCACATGGGACGGTCACACTCCGGAGCTTTGCAGAAGCAGGTTTCTTCATGAGAATGGATGACCCCCACCGCCTGCAGGTATGCGTAGACGGTGACCGTTCCCACAAACTTCATCCCCCGCCTTTTCAGATCCTTGGAAACGGTGTCCGACAGGTCTGAGGAAACTTTTCCGGTCTCACAGACGACGTTTCCCTGGGTCCAGTGCCAGAGATAGCGGTCAAAGCTCCCCCACTCCCGGCGAATCGATTTGAAAACTCCGGCGTTGTTCACAGCGGCGCGGATTTTCAGCCTGTTGCGAACGATGCCGGGATCCTGTTCCAGCGCCGCAAGTTTCTCTTCCCCATAGGCACAGACCATCTCCAAATCAAAGCCATCAAAAGCCCTGCGGAAAGCCTCCCGCTTATTGAGGATACATTCCCAGGAAAGCCCTGCCTGGAAATTCTCCAGGATCAGCATCTCGAACAGTTTCCGGTCATCATGAACCGGCACGCCCCACTCCTCATCATGATAGCGAATGTAGAGGGGATTGCCGGGGTTGGCCCAGCGGCACCGGGTCTTTCCATCTGGCCACTGCATGCGTAGTTCCTCCTTACTGCCCGTTTCAGGCTCTGAGAAAAGCCTGAAGCTGTTCCCTCTGCTGTGCAAAATCCCGCAGGCCAAGGTCGTACAGCTCCCGCTCCGCGTCCTCTTTGATGGAGTAAGTCCCGACATGGATCGGCTCACTGGCTGCGAAGACGAACGCAACCCCCTGCCGTTCCAGGGAAAACACATCTTTCATATTCTCATTGTAGACAATATGGCGCCGCTCTATGGCATCCACGATGTTGGGGTAGCTGCGGCAGACCCGGCTGTACAGTCTCCGCATACCCTGGGGCTTTCGTACATAGTCCCGGTTCTTGGAGAGGATGACCACCAGCTTCCCGCAGCCCTGCTCCAGGGCGCGGCGAACCGGAATCGCATCGGTAAGGCCCCCGTCAAAATAGGGTACCCCATTGAGCTCCACCGGATGACACACAACCGGTATGGCGCTGGAGGCCATGATCAAACGGTAATCATCCTGCTTCATCATCTCCCGGCCAAAGTACTCCGGCTTTCCCGTCAGGGCGTTTGTGACCACAGCCTCATACTCTGCCGGATTTTTCATAAAAGCGTTGAAATCCAGCGGATCCTGTCCTTCCGCGCAGGTCAGCTCTCCGTAGATGTACTGCAGTCCAAACAGATCCCCCGTTTTCATCAGGCTTTTCAGGCCAAAGTAACGGGGAGAGTGGATGTGCTCTGTAAAAAAGCGGAGATTTCTGCCCCGCTGCCCGGCCAGATAGGATGCCAGATTTCCCGAACCGGCAGAGACGCCGATGCAGTAGTCAAAGGAAATCCCGGCATCCAAAAAAGCATCCAGGATCCCGGCATTATAGGCGCACTTCATTCCTCCGCCTTCCACCACAAGTCCAATTTTTCCCTGTTCCATGAGCCATTCCTTCCTGCCCTGTACGCTTTAAAAGACGATCCCTCCGTGCCGCGTCCATGCACTGCCCGGGGCTCCGGCATCATATTTCACGCGCCGCCCGCAGCACTGGCCCAGAGGGGCTATCCAGTCCAGAGAGCGGTCCCGGACGCCCTCCATTTAACAGCAATCATCCTAACATCCTCTTGCGCCTCTGTCAACATGTTGTTATAATTAAATTAACACCCAAGAAGAAGGGGGAATTGATCCTTGAAATACCCCACCAAGCTCAGCGACGCCGTCCACATCCTGGCTTTTCTCGCTCCGCATCCCGGATCCGACCTCACCAGCGATAAAATCGCCGCGAGCATCCATACCAACCCCGCATACGTCCGTCAGCTGATGTCCGCCCTGCGAAAAGGCGGGCTGCTCACCAGCGTCAAGGGGCATCCCCGGCCGTCACTGACCCGGACACCCAGACAGATCACGCTGCTGGATGCCTACCGTGCGGTTGAAGGGGACAAGCCGCTCCTGCATCAGGACACCCACACCAATCCCGCCTGCGGCGTCGGCGTGAATATCCAGCTGGCACTGCGGGACTGCTATGATCTGGTGCAGCAAAAAGCCGAGGAGGCAATGCAGGGCATTACACTCCAGGAAATCCTGGAGCGTTACGAGGACAGGCTAAACGCACCCAGATAAGGCGCTCCCCTTCCAGATCGGGGGTGGGATCCCCCTCTTCCTGCCCAAGGATTTCCCTTTGGGCGAAAAAATCTTCCAAACGGGCGATACGCCCTTTTCTGACAGGTCTATACTGGAGCAGGTTATGATCCAAAAAACAGACGCAGAAAGGAATGGCTCGTTATGAAGGTCGGAATGATTCGTTGTATGCAGACAGAGGATTACTGCCCCGGCACCGGTGATTTTCAGACGGTCCGTGCCCGTGCAGGCGCATTCCGGGGAGAAGATGAGGTCGAAGTGGTGGGCTTTATCAACTGCGGCGGTTGTCCCGGGAAAAAGGTAGTGCTCCGCGCCCGCTCCTTGGTGGCCCAGGGGGCCGACACCATCGCATTTACCTCTTGTATTCAGAAGGGAACCCCCATCGGATACCCCTGCCCCTTTGCCAAACGCATGAAGGAATTGGTGCAAAAAGAAGTGGGAGAGAACATCCGTATTTTGGATTACACCCACGACGCCCAATAAATTCTGCATTGGGTTCCAAATTTCTTCATCATATGATATGCTTTTGAAGAAAGGAGGAACGCTCATGTCAAACATGCAGTTGCCCCATAACCACGGGCAAGCCGTGGAACAAGAGCTGGAGAACATGCCCAGCACAGATGACTTTCAAACTGCTGCAAATATTTTCAAACAGCTCAGTGACGGCAGCAGGATCCGTATTTTCTGGCTGTTATGCCATTGTGAGGAATGTGTCATCAACCTCTCCGCCATGGTGAACATGAGCAGCCCCGCAATCTCCCACCATCTCAAACAGCTCAAGGCCGCCAATCTGATCGTCAGCCGCCGGGAAGGAAAAGAGGTCTATTACAAAGCCTCTTCGTCTATGTCCGCGCAGCTCCTCCACCATATGATCGAACAGATGGTGGCCATCACTTGCCCGGCAGGCTCTCCGTATAAAGGAGGCCCGGCATGAAACACGGGGAACCGGTTCACGCAGAACGCCTGCTGACAGACGTCGCAGCAGGGAATCTCAGCATCATATGCCACACTTCCCTGCCGGATCACACGCTTTTGTCAGATCAGTTTCAGGCCCGGACCGATGGAAAAGGCCGAATAGAGGCCTATTCCGTTCTTCCAGGCATCGAGGCATCTTATAACGTGTTCGTGGCACAGCAAGTGCGGTTTCAGCATGAAGCCTCCGTCCATGTGCTTGAGATCTTTTACTGCCGAAACGGGCGAATCGGCTGGAACATGCAGGGAGATACCGCCGTTTATCTGGGCTCCGGAGATATGACCGTTCACAGTGCGGCCTGCTGCGCAGACTCGGCCATGATGTTTCCCCTGGGCTATGGAGAAGGCCTTTCCATTTCTGTTGATCTCCGGCGTCTGGCTGCAGACCGCCCCGGCATTTTACAGGCGGCGGCGTTTGACCCGAAAACCCTGCAATCCGCATTCTGCTCCGGAAAGCCCGCGGCACTGCCCTCCTCTCCGGAACTGGAAGGGATCTTTCAGCCGCTGTACACGGCGAAGCCCTCCCTGCGTCTGCCATACCTGCAGCTGAAAGTCCAGGAACTGCTGCTCTACCTCAGCCAATATCAAACCGGCGGCAAGGAACTGACTCAGTATTTCTCCCGGCAGACGGAACAGATCAAGGACATCCATAAGCTTCTCACAGAGCATCTGGATCAACGGTTCACCATCGAAGACCTTTCCAAGCGCTATCTTATGAATACCTCCACCTTGAAAGCGGTATTCAAAACCGTATACGGTCTCCCCATCGCCACATACATGAAAGAATACCGGATACACCGGGCCATGGAGTTATTGCGGGAACGGGACGACAGCATCGCCTCCATTGCGGAACAGGTGGGATACGGCAGCCAAGGAAAGTTTACCAAGGCTTTCAAGGATGTGACGCAGCTGCTGCCAACGGAGTACCGGAAAAACCATCTTGCCAATAAACGAAATCGCGATTCCGCCCGTTCTTTGGCGGATAAAACCAGCTAAAACCATGCGTGAAACGCATGGCTCGAACAAGCCCCAAAAGGGCATCGTGATGCCAGCGTCCAAATAACGCTGGCTTTCACTCTGTTTAAGCCATTTCACACGACCCTTAAAAAGATTTTCATACTCTTTCGTGCGGATTTGATCTTCTATCTGCGCCTGTTTCTCTTGCTCTTGAATATACTTCCTCAATGCCTTCTCCTAGATGCCCTGGCAGATGAATATGATCCGGTACCACTTGGATCGCTACACCCTTCTTCTCGCATACCCATTTGCTGTATGCTAACTGTCCGCCATAGAACCTCACCGGCTTTCTTGGCTTTTTGATGGTCTGAACATCCATCATTCTACCACCGGTACGGCTCTTTTTGAATTTTTAACCTCACTCGCAGAGTGGGTGGCTATTCCTTTCGCTTCCGCGAAAGTCTCTGGAGCAAGAACAAAATGGAGGCGGTCTGGTTTTCCAGACCGCCTCCATTTCCTAATTCTAAAAAAGAGATTCCCTCACCACGAAACTCCCCCGGGAAGACATCCCCCGCTGGAACCGGACCCGGGAGCGGCAGCTTTCCCCCAAGCTCCGCCTTGTTGCTACAGATTTTCCCGGCAAAGAATTCCGATCTTGCTGGCAAAGCGGGCGAAATCCTCCATCTTCCCCTTGCGCAGCAGATCCTTGAGCAGCATAACCGGGGCGTAGCCCTGCTGCACGAAGTCCTGTGGAATCGTATAGTCCACACCGCCGCTCAGCAGAAGCTGGCGGATCCCCTCGTTGATATCATGGCAGATCACCCGAACCTGCCCTGTCCGCCCCGCTGCCCTGACTGCCTCCACACAGCCGGACACACTGAGGTTTGCCATGTAGATTCCCGCCAGATCCGGATACTCTGCCAGTGTCTCGGAGACCACCTGCACGGTCGTACCGTAGTCGTTGAAGGTCTCCCGCACCAGGATGCCGTCCCGGCAAAAGCCCAGTTCCTCCATACGATCCAGAAACCCCCGCAGGCGCTTTTGATGGCCGTCAAACTTCTGGTTTCCCACGGTGGCCAGAATCCGGGCCCCGGATACCACGGATTTTCCCATCAGCTCCGCAGCCACCCGGCCGGTCTGATACACGTCCTGTCCCACAAAGCAGACCCGGTGGCTGTCCGGCAGGTCGGAGTTGAAGGTAATGCAGGGAATGCCGGCATCCACCAGCTCCGCCACCCGGGCCTCCACAGTCCGGTCATGGACGGCACAGATGGAAAGCCCGGCAGCACCTTCCTTCACCAGCTCCTCCAGCAGCTCCAGTGCCTCCCCCGGCAGATCCGTCCGGCAGCGGCGCACCAAAACCCGAACCCCTGCATCCTCCAGTTCCTCCCGGGCCATGCGAATCCCCTGCTCCACCTCCGAGCGGAACTGATTTTCCCAGTTGGGCAGCAGAACGCCCAGCGTCAGCAAAGCGGTGGCCGACTGCAGCGCCTGCTGATGGTGTTCCCTGCTGGAGATATACCCTGTCTCCTGCAGGGCAGCCAGTACCCGCTGACGCACCTGAGCACTGACATAGGAGCGACCATTGAGCACCCGATCCACGGTACCCCGGGATACCCCTGCCATTTCCGCCACCATTTGAATTGTCGGACGCTTTCCCACGTTTTGCGCCTCCTGTCTTGTGTGCTTTTGCACATGTTTTTTTGATTGTACCATATCTTCTTTTCTGATGCAACGCCCTTTTTTCAGCGCTCCAGAAATTTTTCCGCCCCTCTTGACAAAACGAAACAAGTTTGCCATAATGTGTGCAAAGCACACAATGTGCTTTGCACACTAAAATTAAAGGGGGATCACCATGGTGTTTGAGAAATCGGCCTGTATTGAACCCATGTATCAGGAACTGCCCTTTTTAGAGCGGTTCCGGGCAGCCGGACAAGACGGCTTCACCTATGTGGAATTCTGGAGCTGGACGGACAAGGATCTCCGGGCTGTCCGGCAGGCGGCAGAGGATGCCGGCGTGGGGATAGCCGGATTCAACGGGGATGCGGAGCTCTCCCTCATCGACCCCCGCCAAAAAGAAGCTTATCTGGCCTTTCTTCGGCGCAGCATTGCGGCAGCCCGGGAGGTGGGGGCCCGCTCGCTCACCATCCATTCCAACGGACTGGGAGAAGGCGGCGTGGTGCTCAACAGCTATCCGGAGCTCAGCGACACGGTGAAGCTGTGCACCATGTTCGACAATCTCCGTTCCTGTGCAGATCTGGCGGAGGAATCCGGTATCCGCTTGAATCTGGAACCCCTGAACATCACCACCGATCACCGTGGCAATTTTCTCACCACCACCCGTATGGCGGCGGAAATGACCAGGCTCATCGGATCCCCCATGCTGAAGGTTCTCTACGACGTCTATCACATGCAGCTCAATGAGGGGAGTCTGTGCGACAATATCCGTACTTACGGCGATCAGTTCGGCCATATCCATGTGGCCGATGCCCCCGGCCGCCACGAGCCCGGCACCGGGGAGATTAACTACCGCAAGGTCTTCTCCTGTCTGGAAGAAACCGGCTACACGGGTCTGGTGGGCTTTGAGCTGATTCCGGCAGAAACTACTGCTCAGGCAGTCCAAACGATCATGCAGTATTGAACATATCTTATGGGAGGTCTTACATCATGAAAATCGGAATCATTGGGGCCGGAAGAATCGGCAAGGTCCACGCCAGAAACATCACCCGCTTTGTACCGCAGCTGCAGATCAAATCCATCGCCGATCCCTTTATGAATCCGGAGATGGAGCAGTTTGCCAAGGAGCTGGGAATCCCCTACACCTGCAAGGATCCCCAGGAGCTTTTCCGGGATCCGGAGATCCAGGCGGTACTGATCTGCTCCTCCACCGACACCCACGCGGATCTCATCCACCAGGCGGCAGCAGCGGGAAAGCACATCTTCTGCGAAAAGCCCATCGACTATGACATCGGCCGTGTCCGCTCCGCCATCGCCGCAGCCGATCAGGCCGGAGTCAAGCTGCAGGTCGGCTTCTGCCGCCGTTTTGACCACAATCACCGGGCGGTCTACGATATGGTCCGGGCGGGGAAAGTGGGCCAGGTGCATCTGGTAAAGATCAGCTCCCGGGATCCGGAGCCCCCCTCCATCGCCTACGTGAAATCCTCCGGCGGCATCTTCTGCGACATGATGATCCACGACTTCGATATGGCCCGCTTCCTGGCGGGATCGGAGGTAACGGAGGTCAGCGCCTGCGGCTCCGTGCTGGTGGATCCGGCCATCGGAGAGGCGGGAGACGTGGATACCGCCGTGGTGACGCTGCGGTTTGAAAACGGCGCCATCGGCGTCATTGACAACAGCCGCCGGGCGGTCTACGGCTATGACCAGCGGGTGGAAGTCTTCGGCTCCCGGGGCTGCGCCATGGACGGCAACGACGTGCCTACCACGGCGGCCCTTTGGAACCAGGAGGGCTGTGTCACCGACACCGCCTATCACGTCATGTGGGACCGTTATACCGGTGCCTTCGTCTCAGAGATGCAGGCCTTTGCCGACGCGGTGATTCAGGATCGCCAGCCGCCGGTCACCGGAATGGACGGACTGTATCCGGTTCTGATGGCTGTGGCCGCCGCCCGCTCCCTGCAGGAGCACCGGCCCGTTTCCATCCGTGAAGTGGAGTGAGGCGGCAAAGGCACCGCCCCTTGACAGCCACAACCGTTTTAGCGCACAAGAAGACTGCCCCCGTTGGGGGCAGTCTCCTTTCCTTTTCATCTCCGCACCTGCTCTTACTGAGGCAAAGATCATTGCTGCGGCAAAACACAGGAATTCAGATACTGAAGGATCTCTTCCACTGCGGGACGAACACCCTGGGAGGAATCCACCACCAGATCGTAATTAGCCGGATCACCCCAGCGCTTTCCGGAGATGTGGTGATAGTAGGCAGCTCTGGCTTTATCGGAGCGGCGGATATTTTCCTCTGCCTCCTCCCGGGTATCTCCGTAGACCTCCATGGCCCGACCAATGCGGTAATCCCTGGACGCGCGGATAAAGATCTTCACCACATCCGCGTGATCCCGCAGCACATAGTCTGCTGCCCGGCCCACGATGACGCAGCTGCCGCTTTGGGCGATCTTCTCAATGATCTGATGCTGGGCCACTACTGCAAGGCGAACCACTTTCGTACTCAGGTACAGATTATACAGCGCCTTGGGCGCATTGCGGTTGAGGCCGGAGATGAATTCCCGATCCAGCCCGCTCTCCTGAGCGGCCAGTGCCGTCATTTCCTTGTAGTAGAAAGGGATGCCCAACCGCTCCGCAACCTGCCTGCCGATCTCCTTGCCGGAGGAGCCGTGCTCCCGGGCGATGGTGATGATGACGCCGGGGCGCGAGGGCTGGATAATGGTGACAGGATGCTCCTGATCCATCAGCGGAGCGTTCCTTACATAGGGATGGGCCAGGAACTGCCGGTAGTACACCACACCCAAAAGGCTGGTCAGGGTCTCTGTGACCGGAAAGGTCAACCAGAACCACTCCAGTCCAAACTGTGCAAACAGGGCACCCAGAGGCACAAACAGCACCACTGTCCGCACCACCGTCAAAAGGGAGCTCTTCACCGCAGCGCCCACCGCCTGGAAAAACACCGGGAAAACCAGAGAGGTGACCATAGGGATAAAGCTGACACCGATAAAGCGAAAACCCAGGCGGCCGATCTCCACCACCCGCTCATCCGAAGTAAACACCCGGAGCATAGGCGCCGGAATGGCTTCAAAGCAGAGCGTTCCCACCGCCATCAGCGCCATGCCGAACAGCACAGCGGTCATCAGCGTCACCTTGCAGCGGTGGATGCGACGGGCAGCATAATTGAAGCTGACGATAGGCACAATGCAGGTCTGCATGGCGCTGAGGGGAATGAAGAAAAAAGTCTGCCATTTGTAGTACAGGCCCAGGGCAGTCACTGCCTGGTCGGAAAAACGGGACAGGATCAAATTGAGGCCGAGGATGTAAACGGTATAGGCAGACTGCATCAGGATGCTTGGGATTCCCAGACGAAAAATCTCCGCCACGCGCCGGGGATAAACTGCTCTGCCAGGAGACTTCCGGAATCCCTTTTTCATCACCACCAGCGCCGCCACCACCTGTCCCATCACTGTGGCCGCAGCCGCCCCGGCAATTCCCATTCGGGGCAGTCCGAAAAGCCCGAAAATCAACAGTGGATCCAGCACAATATTGGTGACTGCTCCCAGGATCTGGGCCACCATGGGGGTTTTCATATCTCCCTCCGCCTGGAGAATCTTAGTCCAGATGCTCTCAAAAAACAGCCCGAAGCTGAACACACACACGATGCGGCCGTAGAGCACGACCTCCCCGATCACCTCCTGTGAGGTGGAGGAAAGCCTGGCATAGGCAGGCATCAGCAGCCAGGTAAGTACGGCAAAGAGGATCCACAAAATACCGGCCAATGGTGTCCCGATCCCGGCAAATTCCTGAGCTGCCGCCCTCTTTCCGACCCCAAACCGGGCCGCCATGGCCGTATTGATCCCCACACCAGTGCCGATGGCCAGGGCCATCATCAAAAGCTGAATGGGGTAGATGATGGAAAGTGCTGTCAAACCAGACTCCGCATACCGTCCCACAAACAGGCTGTCCACAATGTTGTAAAGGGCCTGGATCAGCTGTGCCAGCATAACGGGCGGAGCGATCTTCAAGAGGATCTTCCAGATCTTCTCACGCCCGAAAAATTGTGCTTCCGCGCTGGTATTATCCATTTGCACTCTCCCCTCACCCATTCTTACCCATGGCTTCCTGCAAAGCTTGGTCATAGGAAAGGACCGCCTTTACCATGGACCGGATGTTCTTCCGTCCAAAAGTTTCCAAGGCCCGCATCTCCATCCGGTTCAGGGCCTCCAGCAGAGGCTGGGCGTATTCCTTTCCCTGTTCCGACAGCACAAAGGCCTTTTCCCGCCCGACACCGTGTTCCGGACTCAGCTCCAACAGTCCCCGCTCCCGCAGATCCAGTATCACATGATTCATCGTCTGTCTGGGCAGCAGGTAGCTGTCGCAAATCTGCTTTTGGGTGCAGAAGCCCTGATCCCGGATGGTATAGAGCACCAACAGCTCATGATAGCTGATCCCATGTTCTTTCGACCAGGCGGCATAGAGTCCGCGAAACTGGATCACCGCGCGGTTGATGTCAGCCAATAATTTCAGTGATTCCCGATCCATAACACCCTCCCATATTCATCCGGTCAATTTCAAAACAGCTCCGGTTTTATAATCCCAAATGGGATTATAAAACCGGAGCTGTCACTTTGTCAAGAAGCAGTAACCCTGAGATACGGAGTTCGCCCCATCCCGCAGGATGTTGGAGGGCAATTTGACGTACGCGCGCCGCAGCGATTCCAGTTTGTTTCCAGCAGCACTCAGAAATCAAGTGAATCTTCAAAGCCTCTTTCTTGCCTCGAAACACTCCCCCATTCCCTCCAACAAAACCCACTGCCACTGCTTCAGCGGCCCTCCATTGTCGGTGCAGCCGTTCTCCGGTAGTACCAAACTTTTATGGAAAATGCAGGAATCTTTATAGCACTTTGGCGATTGACAAAACAACCAAGTCCATGTAGGTTTTTATTATGCACAAGGGAGTGCGAACGGAAATTCGTTCGCACTCCCTTTGTTGTTTAGGAGAAATCCACGGTATGAAAGGGAGGATTTATGATGAAAAAGAAGTTGTTTTTAAGTCTCTTGCTGGTAGCCTCCATGTCCCTCTCCCTGGCCGCCTGCGGCGGCACTTCCGGGTCTGAGGAAAGCGGCGGCGGTGACTCCGGAAGCGATGATCCCATCGTCATCGGAACCATCTCCCCCAACACCGGTTCCCTGGCAGCCTACGGCACTGGAATCATCACCGGTGTGGAGCTGGCAGTAGAGGAGATCAATGCCGCCGGCGGCATTCTGGGCCGCCAGGTGGAGGTCATCACCACCGACGACCAGGGCGATCCCACCGAGTGTCTCAATGCCTTCAACTCCCTGGTGGCTGAGGGCGTGGGCCTGATCATCGGCTCCGCCACCTCCGGCTGCACCAGCGCCATCACCGAGGCCGCCAACGAAGAGGAGATCTGCCTGCTGGCGCCCACCGCCACCGCCGACTCCGTCACCACCGAGGATGACTACATCTTCCGGGCCTGCTACGCCGACAGCTTCCAGGGCGCCATCGCCGCCGCCTACGCCAAGAAGGCCGGCTATACCAAGGTCGGCGTCGTGTACTGTGCCGCCGACGTCTACTCCAAGGGCCTGTACGACTCCTTCTCCGCCGCCTGCGAGGGCTACGGCGTGGAAGTGGCCGCTGTGGAGTCCACCGCTTCCCTGGACGTACAGGACTACACCAACCAGTTTGCCGCCATGGCCAACGCCGGTGTGGAACTGGTATACGCTCCCTTCTACTATGACGTGGTTGGCCCCTACGTGATCCCCCAGGCCCGTGCCGCCGGCTACACCGGCATCATCATGGGCGCTGACGGCTACGACACCACCCCCGATTACGTGGTGGAGGGCGCCGACCTTTCCGCCTTCAACAACGTCTATTGGACCAACCACTACTATCCCGGTGATACCTCTGAAATCGTCCAGTCCTTCGTAACGGCCTATGAGGACAAGTTCGGTTCCACCCCCAGTGCCTTCGCCGCCACCGGCTATGACTGCATGTACATGTACAAAGCCGCTATCGAGGCCGCCGGTTCCACGGATTCTTCCGCTGTCCGGGACGCTCTGGCCGACACCTCTGCGGTGTATGAATGCGTCAGCGGCACCTTCTCTCTGGATGAGACCGGCACCCCCGTAAAGGGCGCCCCCATCATTTCCTTCGCCGCCGGCACGGACGAAGAGGGCAATCCCGCTGTCGTCACTTCCCTGGTGGAGGTTATGCAGGCATCTGATCTCTGATTTGGCAGCGCGTTCACACACTCCCGCTCACCATCCTGAGAAATCGGCTCTGCGATACAGCAGGGGCGGCGCTCCTGTGGGAGTCAGCCGCCCCTGTCTCTTTATCAAGAACTAAAGGGGGATCCCCAATGAGTACATTTATCCAAACCCTGATCGTGGGGCTGCGCCTGGGCAGCATTTACGCCCTGGTCGCCCTGGGCTACACCATGGTATACGGCATCATCCGCCTCATCAACTTCGCCCACGGCGATTTCATCATGGTGGGCGGCTACGCCATGATCTTTACCGTTCCGCTGGTGCTGGGCCTGGGATTGCCGGCCTGGGCCGCCGTGCTGGCCGCCATCGCGGTATGCGCCCTGGTGGGCATGGGCACGGAACTGATCGCCTACCGCCCTGTGCGCAAGAAAGGCACCAACATGACCGCCCTGATCACCGCCATTGCCATGAGCCTGTTTCTGGAAAATCTGGCCCAGGCTATCCCCGCCATCGGACCAAACCCCAAGGTCTCCAGCCAGATCTTTGCCTCCGGCGGTGTGGATCTGGGAGGTGTCACCCTGGAATACACCACCATCCTCACCATCGTCATCGGTGCCCTGGTCTGCGCGGCGCTGTACCTCTTCACCCAGCGGACCCGGCTGGGCCGTGCCATGCGGTGCGTCTCCGAGGATAAGGAAGCAGCCACCATCCTAGGCATCAACGTCAACCACACCATCCTCTCCACCTTCGCCATCGGCTCCGGCCTTGCGGCGGTGGCGGCGCTGATGTATATGGCCCAGTATCCCAAGATCTACACCACTATGGGCGCCCTTCTGGGATTGAAGGCCTTTATCGCCGCCGTACTGGGCGGCATCGGCATCCTGCCCGGCGCCATGCTGGGCGGTATCGTCATTGGCCTGGTGGAGTCCTTTACCACCAGCTACGTCTCTTCCAGCATGGCGGACACCTTCGTCTTTTTGATCCTCATCGTGGTGCTGATGGCAAAGCCCGCCGGCATCCTGGGAAAGAATGTGGGGGAAAAGGTATGAAAAAGAATACGACTGCGCAGGGCTACCTGCTCAATACTATTCTTCTGGCGGCGCTGCTCATCGGCACCCAGGTGCTCACCACCCTCTTCGGTGCAAGCAGTTCCTTCAAGCTGGTGCTGGCTCCCTGCCTGTGGCAGTGCTGCTACCTCATCATTCTGGCGGCATCGCTGAACCTGGTGCTGGGCTTCCTGGGCCAGCTGTCCCTGGGCCACTGCGGCTTCATGGCCATCGGCGCCTACACTGCCGCCCTGCTGAGCCTGGCCTGTGAGCGGGCGGAGGTGTTCACGGACAACGACCAGCCCGTTTTCCTAGTGGTGCTCTTTGCCTGCATCCTGGCAGGCGGTCTGCTCTCCGCTCTGGTGGGATTGCTGGTGGGCATCCCCGCCCTGCGGCTCAAGGGGGACTACCTGGCCATCATCACTCTTGGCTTCGGCATGATCATCGTCAACATCATCAACAACCTGCCCTTCTGCGGCCAGGACGGCCTGAGCCTGGGCTCCGCCTCCGCCTCGCTGTATAAAAACGGCCTGGGCTTCGGCACCAAGGCCAAGGTCACCTTTTTGTGGGTGGCCATCCTGGTGGCCATCGTGTGCATGACACAGATGTTCCTGTTTATCCGCTCCAAGTACGGCCGGGCCATCCGGGCCATCCGGGACGACGAGATCGCCGCCTCTGCCTCCGGCATCAACACCTCTTTTTATAAGGTGATGACCTTCGTATACTCCGCGTTTTTTGCCGGCGTGGCCGGGGCACTGTATGCCTGCGCCAACGCGACCCTTTCCACCTCCTCCTTTGCCTTCACCAACAGCGGTATCCTCAACTCCACCTTCGTGGTGGTGATGGTGGTGCTGGGGGGCATGGGCTCCCTTACCGGCTCCATGGTGGCCGCCGTGGTGATGTTCCTGGTGAACTACCAGATCAAAAACGGCGCCTGGGTGGAGCTGCTGCCTGCGGCGGTGCAGGGTGTGTTCACCTACCCCATGCTGGTGTACGCAGCGGTACTCATTGTGGTGATCTTGTTCCGGCCCAAGGGCATCTTCGGCACCTATGAATTCTCCCTCATCCATCTGGGCCGGGATCTGAAAGCGGCCCGGGCGGCAAAAGCCGCCGCCAAGGCGGAGCGAAAGGAGGCCAACATCCATGCCTGAGACCAGAACACCTGTCCTGGAGACCCGTAAGCTGGGCATCACTTTCGGCGGCCTCAAAGCGGTACAGGACTTCAATATCCAGATCTATTCCGGAGAGCTGGTGGGCCTCATTGGCCCCAACGGAGCCGGAAAAACCACCGTCTTCAACATGCTCACCGGCGTGTACGTCCCCACGGAGGGCACCGTGCTGTTAAACGGCGTCCCCCTCAACGGCAAAAAGGCCTATCAGTTCGTGGCGGCAGGGGTGGCCCGCACCTTCCAGAACATCCGCCTGTTCCGGCAGATGACCGTCATCGAAAACGTGAAGGCCGCCTTTACCAAGGACATCTCCTACAACCTGCTGGACGCCACCTTCCGCACCCCCAAATACTGGCGGACGGAAAAGGCCCTGACGGAGAAGGCCATGGATCTTCTTTCCATCTGCCGCCTGGAGGACAAGGCCGATGTGCTGGCCTCCAGCCTGCCCTATGGCCAGCAGCGCAAGCTGGAGATCGCCCGGGCCCTGGCCACGGACATGAAGGTGCTGCTGCTGGATGAGCCTGCCGCCGGCATGAACCCCACGGAGACGGCGGAGCTGCTGGAGTGCATCAACACCATCCGGGACCGCTTCGGCGTTGCCATCCTCCTCATCGAGCACGACATGGCCCTGGTGATGAACGTGTGCCAGCGGATCCAGGTCATCGACTACGGCCAAACCATCGCGGCGGGCCTGCCGGAGGAGATTGCCAGGAATCCCCGGGTCATCGCCGCCTATCTGGGCCAGTAAGGGAGGAGAGACGATATGCTGGAAATCAAGGATCTGAACGTCTTTTACGGCGCCATCCATGCCCTCAAGGGCATCTCCCTGACGGTGGGCGACGGCGAGCTGGTCTCCCTCATCGGCGCCAACGGCGCCGGGAAAACCACCACGCTGCACACCATCTCCGGTCTGCTCTCCGCCGCCTCCGGCTCCATCACCCTGGATGGCAAAAACCTTCAGAAGGTCCCCGCCAACACCATCATCAGCCTGGGACTATCCCATGTGCCGGAGGGCCGCCATGTGTTTGCCCGCATGAGTGTGGAGGAAAACCTCCGCATGGGCGCCTACATCATCAAGGACCAGCGCAAAATCCAGGAAAATCTGGAAAAAGTCTACGCCCACTTCCCCCGCCTCAAGGAGCGCAGCCGCCAGCTGGCGGGCACTCTCTCCGGCGGCGAGCAGCAGATGCTGGCCACCGGCCGGGCGCTGATGACGGACCCCAAGATCGTGCTGATGGATGAGCCCTCCATGGGCCTGAGCCCCATTCTGGTCAAGGAGATCTTCGCCATCATCGAGGAGCTCCACAAAAGCGGCATCACCATCTTGCTGGTGGAGCAAAACGCCAAAATGGCCCTGGCGGTCAGCGACCGGGCCTATGTTCTGGAAACCGGCGTCATCTCCATGGAGGGTCCTGCGGCGCAGCTGGCCGCCGACGACCGGGTGCGCAAAGCCTATCTGGGTGCGTAAGAAAGGAGGAGCCTATGGAACGATTTGTGATTACCGTGGCCCGGGAGACCGGCAGCGGCGGGCACGACATCACCCGCAAGCTGTCGGAGGCCCTGGGTGTACCCTATTACGACCGGGATCTGCTGCGGCTGGCCTCGGAGGTCAGCGGTATCCACGAGCGGCTCTTCGGCGCGGCGGACGAGCGCATCGGCCTGCGGCAGATGCTCTCCGCAGCGGAGAAGGTCTATACCGGGGAAATTCTGCCGCCGGACAGCGACGATTATATCTCCACCCGCAACCTCTTCAGCTTCCAGGCCAAGATCATCAAGGAACTGGCGGAAACGGAGAGCTGCATCATCCTGGGCCGGTGCGGCAACTTCTTACTGGCAGGACACCCCAACGTACTGCGGGTATTCATCCATGCCCCGGTTGAGGCCCGGGTGGCCCGGGTAGCATCCTACTCCCTGGCCTGGAGCCAGCGGGAAGTTGCCAAACACATCCGGGTGGAGGATCACCGCCGCTCCGCCTACTATCACTATTACACCGGCGAGGAGTGGCGGGACGCCGCGGCCTATGACCTGAGCCTGGACTCCGATGCCCTTGGGGAGGACGGCTGTGTGGAGATGATCCGCAAGGCCCTGCCCCTGTTTTTTAAAAGCTGATATCCCTCTCTCATACAGGACTGTCCCGGGTGCATGGCGAGATTCGCCGCACCCGGGACAGTCCGTTTCTGGGAGATTTGGGAAAAATCTGCGCCAGAGCGTGGGGTGACCGTCACCCCACCTGGTAGCGCTTCATCCACTCGTTCACCTGCAGCAGATAGGCGATCATCTGGGGGCCTGCCATCAGCTGGCCGAACCAGGGCTTGCCGTAATCCTTGGGTGCTTCCAGGAAGCGCCGCGCCTTTTCCATGTCCACAAAACGCAGAACCGGCGCCTCGGGATCCGCCATGACCGCTTGGAACTTTTTCACCAGGATCTGTTCATACCAGGGAGAATAGGGCTTGGGATAAGGGCTCTTCTTCCGCCACAGCAGTTCCGAAGGAAGCAGGTCTCTGCACGCCTCCCGCAGCAGGGCTTTCTCCATCCCGTTTTGATACTTCATCTCCCAGGGCACATTGTAGAGATATTCCACGATCCGGTGGTCCGCAAAGGGCACCCGGGCCTCCAGTCCCCAGGCCATGCTGGTCCGGTCCATCCGGTCCAGCAGCGTCTGCATAAACCAGCGGAGATTCAGATAGGATACCTCCCGCCGTCTCCGCTCCTCCTGGTTCTCTCCCGGCAGATGGGGGACTTCCCCCAAGGCCGTCTCATAGCGGCTGCGCACATAGCCCTCCAGGTCCAGGCGGGAGATGGTCTCCTGATTCAAAAGAGCGGTCCGGGCACTCAGGTCGAAGGACCAGGGGAAGCCGTCGGCATAGAGGAGATCCGGCCGGTAAAACCATGGATATCCGCCGAAGATCTCGTCGGCGCATTCCCCTGTCAGTGCCACCTTATTATGCTGGCGCACCCGGCCGCAGAAGTACAGGAGAGAGGCATCCACATCCGTCATACCGGGCAGATCCTTCATCCACACCGCCTGGCCCAGCAGCTCCGCCAGATCGGCTTCGTCGCACTCCAGATAGGTGTGATGAAGCGGATAGAGGGAAAGCACCTGATCCACATAGGGCCGATCCTGGGTAGGCTGAAAGGCGTTGGGTTGGAAGCACTCCTGATTATGGGTAAAATCAAAGGAAAAGGTATGGAGGTGTCCCCCCTGCTCCTCCAGAAAGTTGGAGGCCAGAGCCGTCACCACACTGGAGTCAATGCCCCCTGACAAAAAGCTGCATACCGGCACGTCGGAGACCATCTGCCGCCGGATGGAGTCCCGCAGGAGCCATGCTGTCTTTTCCACCGTCTCCGGATAGGTGTCCGTGTGTTCCCGGGCCTCCAGCGTCCAATAGGCGGTCTGGGTAAAACCCTCCCTGGAAAAGACGGCGCAGTGTCCCGGCTTGAGCTCATACAGATCTCGGAACACCCCGCAGCCGGGGGTTCTGGCCGGACCGATACCGAAAATCTCCCGGAAGCTGTCCAGATCCGCTTCCGGCGTCACCAGGGGATGCGGAAAAAGCGCTTTGGGCTCTGAGCCGAAGATCAGCGTATCCCCCTTGACCGTATAAAAGAGGGGCTTCACGCCCAGCCTATCCCGGTACAGCAGCAGAGCCTGCCTGTCCCCGTCCCAGATGGCAAAGGCGAAAATACCATTGAGCATTGTAACAAACGCCGGCCCATACTCCATGTATGCGTACAAAACCACCTCTGTATCGCTGGAAGTCTCAAACCGATAGCCCCTTTGAATCAGGTCAGCTGTCAGTTCCCCCGTGTTATACACCTCTCCGTTATAAACAATTCCATACTCCGCACCCTTGGCCCGGCGCAGCAAAGGCTGCGCACCGCCGGACAGATCCCGGATGGAAAGTCTTGCATGAGAGAGCCCCACAGTTTCCCGCAGGTATTCTCCCGTCTGATCAGGTCCCCGGTGGGCGATCGCTTCCCGCATCTCCACCAGAACGTGCTGCCACCTATCTCTCTCATACAGAAAATTCTCCTGAAAATTGCAGAATCCTGCAATTCCGCACATGCAAACCACCTCACAATAAAATAATAAAGACGCCGCCCCATAGGGCGAGCGCCTTTGCTCCTGCAGTATATTGTATTCAGCAGTTTCCAATTTGTGTCGCGTTTTCCCCGTTGAAATTACACAGTCCCCTCTATCACGAAATGGTACACTTGTGTTGGAATCGCTGTATGATAGATTATTCTCTTTTTCTATGGCAGAGGAAAAACAGGAAAGCGAATCCTGCCTCCACCTCACAGGGCCGTTATCGTTCGGTCAAGGGTCCGCCTTCTGCCCCTCTCATCTGAACTTTCATTTATCTTCTATGTGCGGAGGAATAACGCCCATGGCATGAATCCGGTTACAAGTCTTTGCATGATTACCGTCATAGTCACCTTCTTGTATCCGCTCCGGCACACGGATCCCCCCATTGGTAACTTTGCTGCGGGGCCTGCCCGCTCAGTGTTTTTCCAACGATCCGTCAGACTGGGGACCGGAAAATTCTGTATGAATTTCAACTCCCAGACGATAGGTCGCACATGGCCCCTTTCTCCTTTTGACGGAAGGGATTCCAATACGAACAATGCGGCTGTCGATCATCACTTTTATGTGTCAGTATTTCTGAAACGGCATTCCTCAACATGTATGACATAATGATTTTTAATATTGCGAATCCCCATTAAAAAAGCATTACTGTTTCAAATGAAACCTCCAAACCAGGGAAACTGCGATAAATGCTACATACTTTTCCCTTCTGCCTTACCTCAGGCGTTCTATAATCAGCCTCTCGGATCAGAGGCCGTCGCAACAAACGCGGAGAAAATCTTCCGGCTGTTTTCATCGGTGTGGAAGGAAAACTCCGGATGCCACTGCACCGCCCACACAAAGGTCTTGTCCGGCAAATACACCGCCTCCACCAGTCCATCCTCACTGCGGGCCATCTCCGCAAGGCCGGGGGCAAGCGCTTTGATTGCCTGGTGGTGGTAGCTGTTGACGCCCAGTTCCGCCCTGCCCAGCAATGCAGCCAGGGGCGTCTCCGGCAGAATTGCCACAGAATGTACCACCCGATCGTAGGGCGGATGCATAACGTGCGCCACCTCCGTGGGGTGCTCCGTAGGCAGGTCCTGATAGAGGGTTCCGCCCAGGCAGGCATTGAAGAACTGGATGCCCCGGCAGATCCCCAGCATCGGCTTGTCCTGCTCCAACGCCTGGGCGAACAGGCGCTGCTCAAAATCATCCCGCTTTGCGCAGATCTCCCCGCAGGCCGCACGGGGCTTCTCACCGTATAGTTCCGGGGAGACATCCTGCCCGCCGGTGAAGAGAAAACCATCACATCCATCACATAATGAAACAAGCCGAGAGATATCGCCAGTATCCTCCGTCAGGGACAGGGTAATGGGAAGGGCGCCGGCCAGCTCCAGTCCCTCCAGATAGCCCGGCAGCATCCAGCAGGAGTCCCGGTCCCTGTCCCAGAGCGGCGTCACGCCGATGACCGCCTTTTTCATCACACGCCTCCAAAACATCAGGAAAACGGAAAAGACGCACCCGAATAGTGCGTCTTTACACATTGGTACGCCCGGCTGGATTCGAACCAGTGGCCTACACAGTCGGAGTCATCAGGCGGTCAAATGGGAAAGCGCTGCGGCCCAGTGGTTTTGTAGGGTTTGGACAGATTTGCAGAGAATTACAAGAAATCCCCGGAGGCGTTGCGGTGCAATGCCTCCGGGGATTTCTTCGATAGTAGTCAAATAGTAGTCTGCGTCAGGTGAAGAGCGGTTGAGAACCCGGCGCTGTTTCATGCTTGCATGTAGCGTTCAGCCAGGACGGTAAGGGGGCCAATATAGCGATTGCTGATATCGGCAACGACCTGGGCAGCTTGCGCGTCATCGTACACGTGAGAGGTAATATTCCGGGAAGCCAGCATATCCAGCCAGACCTGTTGGTCACTGATGATCTGCGCGGCGTAGGCGGCCTTGAATACCTGTTTGGAGAACACAATCCCGCTCATATCGGCCCCCTGGTCTTCCAGGTATTCACGTAAGGACTTCCAGGCCAGCTCAAATGTGAACTCAAAGCGCTGGATGACTCCGTCACGAATGACAGTGGATTCCGGATTTTGAGCAAAATCAGACAGCGCCTCCCTGAGCCGTTCCACAGCCTTGCGGTAATTTTCAACTTTCTGCAGCATAAAGAATCACACCATCCTTTTCGATGTTAGACACAAATTCAGAGTCCATATCAGGGGTCACATGAACAATATCCAGTGTCAGGAGTGTCGAGAGGTCTTCCGCATCCAGCCAGAAGGAAGTCCGATTTTCCGGGGGCATTCCATACACCGCCAGGTCAATATCGCTACGCTCACGGAAATCCCCCCTGGCCCGTGAGCCAAAAAGGATCAGTTTCCGGGCTCCATACTGGCGAGCCAGCGCACCAAGCTGGTGATAGATCTGTTCCATGGATGCCTCCTTTGCCACTTCCCAGCCACAATCACATGTGAAATGTCCATCGGTTTGCGATTGTTATCATAACACAGAAAATACAGGAATAAAAGGTAATCTTACCACAGGCTCAGAAAATCCTGCTTCTTGACGCAGATGCCATAGCAAACACATCGTTGCTCATGATACTCACAAACCAAATACATTCCATTCCACTGCAGGGCAGAAGTCGATATTCTATTAATTAAAGAGCATATAATATCTTCGAGCAAGGCAAGTGAAAAGCAGTAGCTATTTCCTATAATCTGTGCTATGGTGTCTTGCTACAAGGAGGCGAGGCACATGAACGAAACTCTGAAATCACTCTATGACCGATTCTACACTCCTCTACCCTTGGCGGAGTACGAGCAGGAAGTCGAGACCTGCCACCACCAGCTGATTGAACGGCTGGAAAAACCAGAGAGAAAACTGGTGCTACAGATCATCGATACCCAGAACCATATCATCGAAGAGCGGTCCCTAGATAGTTTCCTCTGCGGATTCCGTCTGGCGAGGGAACTGGCTAACGAACTGAATCGTTACGAGGAAAACAGGCATCTGTCATCAGCCGAAGAAGCTGAGACAGATGCCTGTTCCGTTTCGTAAAAATTGCGGACACAACACAGGAAGCCTATCCCTCTCGGGACAGGCTTCCTGTGTTCTCACAGCTCATTGAGTTTCTTCACATACTCTTCCTTGGTCATCTGCCGGGCCGTAAAAGCGTCCTTCAGTTCCTGGGCCTGCGCCACCTGCCGGTTCCATTCATCCACGGTGATCCGCCCCCGCCGCTTCCGCGCCTTCAGGCGGTTGTAGGTTCGATTGTATTCCCGGACAGCTGTCTCCGTCTTCTGCTTCTCCTTCTCCCGCTCATGAGCGCCCACCTTCCGGCAGGTCTTTCCGTTGGTGCCAGGCACCACTCGGTTGCAGTAGCGGGTATCATATCCTCCCATCGCCAGAAACCATCGGCGGCAGTGGGCGCAGCGCCGGGGCAGATTTCCGGCGGCCATTCCCTTGTACAGGTCCATGTACAAAAAGCCCGGGAGGCTCTCAAAGGTCATCTGCTCCGCCAGCGTAGGCCGGCGGGACTTCGGGTCCATAACGGGAACCAGCGAGATGTTCACAGGAAACGTAAAGGAGATCGTGTCCAGATCCACTGTTCGATCCTCCCACTCCTCTCCCTCGTCCTCCATGTCCTCCTTTTCCTGCATGGCATCTTCGATCACATCACGGTATTGGGCGTAGGCTCGGATATAGTCCTGCCGCTTTCTGGTCGGAAGTTCCTGAAAGAATTCGTCCAACATCCACTGCGTGTTTCTGACAAAGGACTGCAGCTCGTCCTCCAGCCGTTCCAACTTCCCCATCCACCGGGTGTACCCCTCGTTGCGGGGTGTCCCCGGTGTCAGCATCTCGTCCAGCAGATCCTGGTGCCCGCGCAGATAGGGGATCAGGCCGGGCAGCCGGTGGCCCTCCACCATCAGCTTGTTGTAGACCGGCAGCTTCCCCAACACCTGCCACAGCTCCCGCATGGCATGGAACGCCGTGGACGCGCTGGACACATCTCTGGCTGCCAGGAATATCTGGAACTCCTTCTGAAACCGCTCCATCGGCTGACGGATCTCCGCGATCCCATCCCAACCGCACTCCATCATCTCTGCGGCAAAGGTCCCCAGGGGGTAGTGCTTCCCACCTATGATGCTCTCGGTCGGCGTGAAATCCACCCGAAAGTAATCCACCGCATCCTGATTCATGTAATACATAGTCTGCCGCGCCTCCTCTGTACCCGATAGAGTTTGAATCCTTTACCCAACTTGCTCTTATAGGCGTAAAACTGTGTTCCCAATCCTTGCAACGATTTGCGTATCTGTTATACTGTTCTTGTACCCGATCAGTATATCACACTCTGATTGAGTACGCAATCTCTGTACCTTGACAACTGCATCCCCACCACCGGAGAGCAAATTCTCCAAGGTCAGTATCGCCAGGACTTTGCTGGCCATGTGACAATGAACGAGCGTACTGATGGAGCGTAGAGCGCACCGGTGTGTGGAACTCGAATCACAAGGAGGTGAAGATCGATCATCCATCGCAGCAAAAGGAAAACCGCCAAACTGCTGCAACAGTCTGGCGGCACGCCGCGTTTCGAAAAACACAGCTCCCATCTGTGTTCAGTCTAACAGAGAGCCTGCCGAAACGCAAGATGTTCTTCTTCTGCATTTCAAAAACCATCAGGAGGTTCTCATGTCAATGAAAAAACTTAACACCATAGACGCCGATACTCTGCAAGCCATTGCCTACGAACCGATCTCTTTCCTTGTAGACGATCTGCTTCCCCAGGGACTGCATCTGCTGGCCGGTGCGCCGAAGATTGGAAAGTCCTGGCTGGCGCTGTGGCTGTGTCTCCGGGTAGCCCAGGGTGAGCCCCTCTGGAACTTTCCCACGCACTCGTGCGAAGTCCTCTACCTCTGTCTGGAGGACAGCTTCCAGCGCATCCAGAGCCGGCTCTTCGATCTCACTGAGGACGCGCCGCCCACGCTGCACTTCGCCGTCATGGCAGAACAGCTCCACAGCGGACTGGTGGAACAGATCGAGCAGTTCCTCAAAGAGCACCCGGCCACAGGGCTCATAGTCATCGATACGCTGCAGCGCATCCGGACCATGAGCAACGATGCCAATCCCTACGCCAACGACTATCGGGACATCGGTGTACTCAAAGCACTGGCAGACCGGCACCGCATTGCCGTGCTGCTGATCCATCACCTGCGCAAGCTGGGTGACGACGATCCCATGAATATGATCTCCGGCACCACGGGCCTCAGCGGTGCCACGGACTCTAACTTCGTGCTCCGCAAGAGCAAGCGGCGGGAGAACACCGCTACCCTCTACTGCACGGGCAGAGACATCGCCTACCGGGAACTGTCTCTGGAGTTCAGCGGCGACACCCACATCTGGAATCTGCTGGCGGACGAGTGTGAACAGGCCGACGGATCGCACGGACGCATCCTGGTGCTTCTCTCCGCGCTGCTGCGGGAGCAGGCGGAGATCTGCGCACCTGCCAAGGTGCTGCTGAAAAAGATCGACCCTGCCGGTGCGGAGGGGCTGACGCCCAACAGCTTCTCTCACCAAATCCGCAAAAGCGTTGACGCCCTAAGGCGCAGCGGTATTTCCGTGTCCTTTCGCAAGAGCAACGGAGAGCGGCTCATTTGCCTGCGGAGGGCCGATGGTGTCGATGATCCCGCTGCCGCAAAGAGCGTCACCATCGACCCTGTGGGGGCCGCCGCAGCCTCTTTACCGGGCTCTCCCGCCTGATGGGGCTCCGTCCCCTGTCCCCAGTGGAAAGGCCGCCGTTGGCCCTCAAACCGCCGGGAAACGAGGAAAGCGACGGGGATGCGGGTCTCCGCCGTCTGTTGCGTGACAGCAGGAGATTCGGCGGAGAGCAAGCATCGCCTTTGGCTGTTCACGCCCGCCCACAGGCGGCCGCACACAGCCTTCGGCATCTCTTTGCGGGCAGAAGCCCTGCACCCACTCCAAGTTGCGCGCACTTCTGAGAAAGTGCAGAAAACCGCCTCCGGCGGCGCAACTTCAAAGGTGGACCAGTCCCCCTTTGAAAATTTCCCAGCTCTCCGAGGGAGACGAAAAGATTTGAGACAGGAGGTAACCTTGTGAGCAAGAAACCCAACCGAACGAAATCCGTTCCTCTGACGTTTTATGTGACCGAGGCGGACTCTCAGCGCATCCACCGCAAGGCGGAAGCGTGCGGTGTAAGCCTTACCAAATACCTGACCGACTGCGCTGTCGGCAAGGAGATCATCCGGATCGAGGCGCTGACGGAGTTCACAAAAGCCCTGAAGGCCCAGGGCAACAACCTCAACCAGCTCACCACCCTGGCCAACATGGGACGAATCACCGCCGTGAATGTCCAGGAGGCCTGTGCCCTCTACGCTGACATCCAGCGATCTCTCAAGACGCTGCTGGAGAGGATGGTGTGACACATGGCCATCGTCACAGCTGTCAACCGTCCCCGTGGTCAGACCCGCGGCGGCATGAGCGCGGTGCTCCAATATGTGATGAAAGAGGAAAAGACCGCCGATCAGGACCGCCATCTGGTGACCGGCGTGAACTGCCAGGCAGACTCCTGCTGCACCGAGTTCATCAGCACCAAGCTGCAATACGGAAAAGATAACGGCCGCATGTACTATCACTTCGTCCAGTCCTTCCATCCGGAGGAACCCGTCACGCCGGAGTTGGCGCATCAGATTGCACTGGAGCTGGCACAGCAGTGGAAGGACTACGAGGTCATCGTGGCCACCCACACGGACCGCGAGCACATCCACTCCCACTTCATCGTCAACTCCGTCAGCTTCCAGACTGGCAGGAAGCTCCACTTTGAAAAGGCGGACCTGACGCAGCTCCGCCAAGTCTCGGACACGCTCTGCATGCGTCACGGTCTGTCCGTCTGCCAGCCAAAGCGTCAGCAGACGGTCTCCCGCCCCACCCAGGCGGAGTACCGAACCGCTGCCAGAGGGCAGAGCTGGAAGGTGCGGCTTGCCATGCAGATCAACGAAACCATGAAGTACGCCGTCTCCCGGGAGCAGTTCCTGGAGCTGATGGAGAGCGAGGGCTACACGGTTCTCTGGACAGCAAACCGCAAGAGCATCACCTACACCACCCCCGACGGCTACCGCTGCCGGGATTACAAACTCCACGACACGAAATATCTGAAAGGAGCGATGGAAGATGAGTTCCGCATTCGAGAAACACGCTTCGCCCATGGACGAGCTGCTGGCCATGCAGCAAAGCGCGCTCCAGGCGAATTTGAACAAGGCATCCAATATACAAAAAGCCGTTACACTGACGGAGGCCAACTGGATGGGTTTGACCCAGGCCATGGAGCTGACGGGGAACTCCATTCTCACGGCCCAGGAGACGCTGGAGCGTCTCCCCACAACGCAGGAGATGAACACACTGCTGGCAGGACAAGCCGGCAATCTCACGGCAGCACACACCGAAGCGGTGCAGCAGATCCAGAAGACGGTGCAGGAACTGCTGGAGACCAGCAGAGAGAACCTGCGGTGGATGCAGGAAGAAATGCAGGAGACCCGCGCCGCCAGCCAGCGGGAGAGCGAGAAGCTGCTGAAGGAATTCCAGTCACAGGCTGGGAAGATCAGCGAAACATGCTCCTCGCGTCTTTCCAGGGCAGAGGATACGCTGCGAGAGTCCACCAACTCTATCAGATGGAAGATGTACATCCCTACCATCATCCTGGTGCTGTGGGAATTGGTGCGGCATCTGTGGCTGCGGGGATGAGTCTGCTGGAGGACTCCAGCGATGACCCGGAGGAGCGCCGCCGGCAGATGGAGGCCCGTGAGGCCGCGCAGAATCTGGGCGCTGTCATTGGTCTTGCCGCCGGAGCCGTCGGCGCAGCAACCCGGCAGCGCCAAAAGGATACGCCCAAACCGGACGAGCCACAGATGAAACAGACGCTGGGGTGACACCCCGCTCGGAAAATTCGAAGAAAGGAATCAGACACAACTATGGCAAGCATCAAGCAGCTTCAAACACGAAAATATAAGATCACCGTCAGCAACGGATACCGGCCTGACGGAAGAAAAATCAGCCGGGCCAGGACCATCACTGTGCCGGACACCGTCCGCAAACAGCAGATCCCCCAGTATGTAGCGCACGAGGCGGAGGAATTCGAGCGGCTGGTGAAGAACGGCTTCTGTGAGGACAGCAGCATGCGCTTCGAGGAATTCGCCCGCCGGTGGCTGAACCGTCAGTCCCGATATGCCCCCAGCACACTGGCCTCCTACCGCCGGATGCTGGAGGTGGTGTTCCCCTACATCGGTGCCATCCCCCTCTGCCGCCTGCGGCCCATCCACATGGAGAACCTGCTGGCGGAACTGCGGAAGCGGACCTGTCACGGGAAGCCCATCCGGGAGGCCACCGCCCAGAAGTATCTGACGGTGGTGTCCGCCGTCCTCAGCGACGCCAAGCGGAACGAGATCCTGGAAAAGAACCCCGCCCGCATGGTGGCACTGCCACAGACCCAGCGGGCCATCCAGCGCGTCCCCTCCCAGGCCGAGGTGCAAAAGCTCCTGGACGCCCTGGCGCGGGAGCCCCGGCACTACCGGCTGTTCTATCTGCTCTCCCTGTACACCGGCTGCCGGCGGGGTGAGCTGTGCGCCCTGCAATGGTCCGACTTCACCTTCGGAAAAGAGTCCCTGCTTCTCACCATCAGCCGCTCCCGCAGCAATGTAGCCGGCAAGGGCATCGTGGAGGGCGCCACCAAAAATGGCCGCAGTCGGGAGATCTATCTCTCCGGCGAGCTGTGTGGGATCATCCGCAGCTACCGCCACCGCAAAAAGATGGAGGCCGAGCGGGCCCACCGCAAGCTCAGTCCCTATCTCTTCACCGATGAACACGGGCAGCTCATCCACCCCGACACCTTCACCAAGCGTCTGCGGAAGATCTACGAGTCTATCGGCTTCCCCAGGGAATACCACCTTCACACCCTGCGCCACTATTTCGTGACTGCGCTGCTCCACTGCGACGTGGACAAGCAGACCGTCGCCGATCTGGTGGGCCACGGCGACACAGGCTTCCTGGAGCGCACCTACTGCCACCCCCAGCAGGCGCAAAAGGAACAGGCGGCAGACACTATGCTCACGGTGCTCCGCCCTGACGGCAGCCCCATTTTCAACCTGGCCGCGGCGTGTATGGCAAAGCGGCGTGGTGCGTGATTGTCGGTTTCGTAGAAAAATGGTGTTTGCAAAAATTGTGATGGCTTTTGGCGGTTGCTTTCGGTATGTTGTGTTTGCCAAACAGGCCTCAGCTGGAATGAGGCCAAGGAAAGAGAGGTCAACACCATATGGCAAGCATCCGAAAACGGGGAAACAGCTATCTCATCGTGGTCTCCATGGGCTACGACTACAAGGGCGCACGCATCAAGCCCCGGCAGAAAACCGTCCATCCCCCCGAAGGGCTGACGCCAAAACAGAGGGAGAAATGGCTCCGGGAGCAGGCAGTGCTCTTCGAGCGATCCTGCCGGGATACCCCGGAGGAAACTACAAAGCCCATCACCTTGGCCGCCTACATCGATCTGTGGCTGCGGGAGATCGCCCCCGGCAAACTGGCCAAGTCCACCATCCGCCGGGACCAGCAGGACATCGTCCGCATTCTCCCTGCCCTGGGCCACTACAAGCTCACAGAACTGCGGCCGGAGCATTTCCGGGCCTTCTACGCCCAGCTCCGTGAGACCGTCAGCACGGAAACCAAAAAGCCACTCTCCGAGTACACCGTTGAGGGCGTGCACGCTACGCTGTGCAGCATCCTCTCCGATGCCGTGGAGGGTGGCTTTCTGCGTCATAACCCCGCCTGGCGCACTTACCGTTATGCGGGACGAAAGACAGAGAAGAAAATTGCTGACGCGGAGACTGTGGGAAAGATCATCTCCGCTCTGGAGGACGAGAGCATCAAGTATGAGACTTATTTCAAGCTGGTGATCGCCACGGGCATGCGCCGCGGCGAGTGCTGCGCCCTGCAATGGGGCGACATCGACTGGGAGCAGCGCTCCATCCACATTCGCCGGAATGCGGTGAAGGTGACGGACGAGGAGATCTTCACCAAGGCTCCCAAAACTGTCTCCGGAGACCGCTACGTCTACTTCTCTCTGGAGATGGAGTCTCTGCTGAGAGAATACCGTCAGGAGTGCGCGTGGGAGACGGAGGCCTATGACGGCAGAGAACTGGAGGACGGGGACTTCCTGTTCCGCCGCAAGGGCTGCCGCCTTCCCATGACGCCCTCCACCTTCACCTGGCGGTTCAAGCTAATCCTGAAAAAGCACGGCCTGCCGGAATATCTGAACGTCCACTCCCTGCGGCACACCAACGCCAGCCTGCTCATCGCAAACGGCACGGACGTGGCCACGGTGGCAGGCCTCCTGGGCCACAGCCAGCCATCCACCACGCTGGACATCTATACCCATGCCTTCGATAAGAACAAACAGGCGGCCAGCCGGGTGCTCCAGGACGGGCTGGAGATCTGACCAGCAAAAATCCAAAATGGAAATCATGTTTCCGTCATACGGCACCAGTACTTCCATTCAAAATGCCAACGTACTCCATCGTTTCATAGATTGATTAAAACCAGCGTCATCAGGTTTGAAGACATCTTGAGGCTCAATAGAGCCAAATATCCGGCTGTTTCAAAATAAACCTAGGGCAATACCGCACAAATAGCGTATAGGGAGAGCCATAGTAAGCTCGTCTGTAGGGCAGCCAGTATTATCCCCTCAGTTCGCCTGGCAGGGCGCACCAACTCAGGCTGCCAGTCAGGGCCTGTCAGCCAAGATCAGGTTCGCCAAAGCGAACAGCATATTCAATTTAGCGGTCTGCTTCCGCAGGCCCCGGTACCGTGTCTTTCGGTATCGGAACCGACCCTTGACGACCGCAAATACGTGTTCCACTTTAGCGCGAATAGATGACTTTTCGTGCTCTCTGCGCTTGAGCTGGCCCTGTGCCCTGGTTGGTTTCTTCCTGATTTGAGAAGGGCGGCGGTTGATCCTGTAGCGGATGCTCCTTCCCTGGCGATTCCTTCGGATGCTATCCTCCCGTTTGTCCGCACCAAGATACCCGCTGTCTCCATAGACGCTTTCTTCGTCACCGGTCAGCAGCTTGGAGGTCATAACGACATCATGGGTATTGGCCCCAGTCACCTCAACGGTGTGGACCAGACCGGTATCCTTGTCCACTCCAATGTGCGCCTTGTAGCCGAAGTACCATGCGTTTCCCTTCTTCACCTGATGCGCGTCCGGGTCCCGCTGCTTTCCCTGATTTTTTGTGGAGGATGGCGCTGCAATGATCGTGGAGTCCACAATGGTCCCTTTTTTGAGGATAAGTCCTCTTTGCTGCAAAAGCTCCACTACCTGGCGGAACAGCTTCCCCTGCAGCCCATTGCGTGTCAGCAGATTCCGAAAACGCCCCAGTGTATCTCCGTCCGGCACCTGGTTGCTGGAGTCCACTCCGCAGAAATCCGAAAAGGCTCGGCTGTCTATGACCTCAGCCACCGTTGCTTCGTCCGCCAGATCATACAGGTTTTGCAGCAGATAGATCCTCAGCATACGTTCCAAATCGTAGGGCTTATTGCCGCGTCCCCTCTTGTAGTAGTACGGCCTGATGAGTGTGAGCCACTCTCCCCACGGGACGATGCGTTCTATCTGCGATAGAAATTCTTTTTTCTTTGTCCGTACCTGCGCCAATTCATCACTCAGGCCAGACAGACTTACTTGCTTATCCATGCCTATATTTTACCACACTTGCCTTTATTCCGCATCTTTTCTGTGCGGTATTGCCCTAGCTATTCCGAACTTTCTATTCTCGTCCGGAATCGATAAAAAATGCTTTCTCTCCATAGCACCTCCCAAACACTTCAAGTCCCGTCCCGGATACGTACTTGCCCAAGTAATCGTTACACATAATTCAACCATCACCAAAGCTAGCCAATTTAGCATCAAAGCAGATGAGAATTCCGTTTTGATCAGAGAAATACCCATCATAGACAGCTTGTCTTAACCCAAAGTATTCCAACAGGGATTTGCAATGAACATCGTATGGAGTAGTTCTAGCCTTTGATGCCTCATACTCTTTTTCCCTGAGCATATAGGAACTGCTTGGCATTACCTGTTCATTAATGATATCCTCAGGAATCTGACGCTTGCATTTTTTCTGGTATTAAATGGTAAAACTACAATTGCCATCTTCATGAGCATCTGGAACGAAAGAATTTCTTTTACTGGTTTGCTTCTAAATCCATGAATACACTCTAATTAAAAACCAGAGAGGCACCGCGTAAGCGGCGCCTCTCTAGTTAAGCCTCAATTGTTCTTCCCAGTGTCTTTTTTTGCGCTGTCCGCACAATCTGGAGCAGTTCAGGTATCCAGTCTGCTTTTTATAGGTCGATTTCCAATGGGTCCCTCCCTCCTGTTCTGAGCCTGACCATGTCAAAAGGCTGGGAACACACAGAGCGGGCCGTACAGGCCACATCCTCCCCAAGATGTCAACCCATCAAGCGAAGCACTCCGAACACCAACGTACTCATCGCCACCATGGCCAAACCGTTCAGCGATTCAAAAACGATCAGCTGCAGCCGTTCCCGAATATCCATATTCACAGCACCCGCACTGACGTGGAAGAAAGAACCATGCGGCAGGCCGTCAAAGGCAAAGCTGCCAGCGTGGGTCATCGCCGCAGCCGCCAAGGGAGATACTCCACTGGCCACTACGGTGGGGCCAAAAATCTGGCTACCCAGCGTCGTGCCTGCAGTAGAGGAAGCGGTAGCCGCCCCCATCAAGATGCCGGCAATGGGAGCCAGCATAAATCCAGGCAGACCCATGGCTTCAATAAATGCAGTGATCACATCTTTTAGATTAGAATTAGAAATGATACCGGATAAGGCACCAGTGCCGATCAAAAGCATAGCTACGCCGCTCATCTTCCCAAGGCCCATGGTAAAATACCGTCCCATTTCCCTGGTCTTGCCCATAACGATGGTTCCCACAATACCACCCACGGGAAGGGCTACCAGCGGGTCCACGGTAATTCCGGCAATAGGGCGCAAGACCAGAAGGGCTATGGTGACAATGGGACCGGAAAGCGCCGCTCCCAGGGAAGGAAGATCTTTCTCCTCCATCGCATTGATATCGTTATCCGTAATTACCGAGCCTTTGTATGCCAGAGCCCTGGCCAGCAGCGCTGTAACGATCAGCGCGGTAACTGCTGGAATGATGCCCACTGCAATCACAGAAGTCAAAGGCTGACCGAAGCCCTCTGCAGCGGCAATAGCATTGGGATTGGGGCTCATAACATTACCAGCCTTGACTCCACCCACCATAGCCATCAGAACGCCCAATTTATGGTAGTTAGCCCGACGGGCCATCTGAATAGCAATGGGAGCAACGGTAATCACCGCCACATCACCAAATACTCCCACGGCCGTCAGCAGCCAAGTGGCCAACATCATAGCGATGAGGCACCGTTTGGTGCCCAGTGTCTTGATAATCGCCTGGGCAATCCGGTCTGCAGCACCGCTTTCAATCAAGGCACCGGCCAAAATACCAGCGGTGACAATCCGGATGATGGCAGATACGATACCCTGCGTTCCGGAAACAATATAATCTACTGTGCCACCCAGTCCGGCTCCGCCAACAAGGCCACCGATGATAGCGCCAAAAATCATGGCGTAAGTTGGCTGCACTTTCTTTAAAATCAGAATGATGGCGATTGCTAGCGCCACCAGGGCGCCCAATACAGAAACCGTAACTCCGTCCATAACAGCTCTCCTCCTCTCCGTTCCTTAAAGGCGATCAAACTTCATGACGCCACCCTCAGAACCGGAGGCAGCCAGTTTGCAGTAAAGTCCCAGCCAGCCTTTCTTGAACTTGGGCTCAGGACGTTTCCAATCCTTCAAGCGAGCTTCAATTTCCTCCTGAGGGACCAGCAGATCCAGCTTTTTATTGTCTACATCAATTTCAATGATGTCACCGTCTCGGACAATGGCAATGGGGCCGCCTTCAGCAGCTTCCGGAGAGATGTGGCCCACAAAGCAACCGTTATTGGTCCCGGAGAATCGACCGTCCGTGATGAGGGCCGTGGTCTTTGCCAGCCCGCGGCCATAGAGGTACTTCATGGCCTTGTACATCTCCCGCATACCCGGGCCGCCCTTGGGGCCCTCGTAGCGGATGACCACCACATGCCCGTCACGGACCTTTCCGTTGAGAATGGCTTCCTCAGCAGCCTCCTCAGAGTCGAAGCAGATGGCCTCACCTTTGAAATGGTGCAGGCTTTTGTCAAAGGCCCCGGGCTTGGTGATACCGGTATCGGGGGCCAGGTTGCCCCGCAGGACGGCCACACCGCCGGTATATCCGAAGGGATCATCCAGGGTGTGATTCACCAGACCGGTGGCAGGATAAAGATACTTGTGGGCACAAATATTTTCCTCCATCGTGTGCCCGGTGACAGTCATGACATCCGTCTCCAGCATAGACTTCATGTTCTCCAGCAGACGGGGCACACCGCCATCTCTGTAAAAATCCACGATGTTGTATTTGCAGGAGGGGTTCATCTTTGCCAGCTGGGGAGTCGTATCAGAGAGGCGGTCGAACTCATCCAGGATGCGGATGTCAAGCTCCGCCTCATAAGCGATGGCCGTCAGGTGCATCACCGCATTGGTAGAACCACTCATGGCCAGACAGGCTTTGACCGCGTTGCGGAGAGAGGCGTCCGTGATAATCTGGCGGGAGGTGATGTTCTTCTCCACCAGCTCCATGATCTTGACGCCGGTCTCTTCCGCCTTCATCATGCGCATGGCAGAGGTTGCGGGAGCCGTGCCGCCGTCTGGCAGGGTCATTCCCATGGCCTCGGCCAGAGCGCACATAGTGTTGGCCGTCCCCAGATAGGAGCAGGAGCCACAGCCAGGGCAGGCAGTATTCTCCAGGGCAACATATTCTTCCTGGGTGATCTTTCCGGCAGTCAGCATGCCGTAAGCCTCCGTACTGGAGGTCTGGTCCGACTGGCGTCCGTCAAATTCCACGCCTCCCTCCATGGGACCGCCGGGCAAAAAGATGCAGGGAATGTCCAGCCGGGCCGCCGCCATCAGCATGCCGGGAACGATCTTGTCACAGGAACCCAGCATCACCAGTCCGTCAAAAAGGTTGATTTGGGCCATAGACTCAATGGAGTCGGCAATCAGCTCCCGGGACGGCATAATAAAATGCATTCCGTCGTGGCCCTGCCCCATACCGTCACATCCACCGATGACGCCAAATTCCACAGGTGTACCACCGGCGCGGTAAATTCCGTCTTTCACTCTCTGGGCCACCTGCCGCAGGTTATAGTGACCGGGCACACATTCGCTCCACGCATTGGCAATGCCGATGATCGGACGTTTCAGGTCCTCCGTGGTAAAACCCATAGACTTGTAGGTGGCGCGATAATATTGGTTTCCCAGCCCCTTCAAAATGTGTTCACTACGAGACATACTGTTCAATCCTCCTGTACTTTCTCTCTTCGAGCAGAGCATTTCATTGGGTTAAAACAGCCGGCTGTTTCTCGTTTTCGATATCTTCCTTGTATTATAATTTTCGAAAAGTGGTATTGCAAGTTGTTCAAACATCTTTCTACTTTCTCACAAAATCTCCTTTTTATCTATGGTCATCTCGCCAAAAATCACATGTTTTTTCACTTTTTTGTCCTATTTTGTCTGTTTTCTCGCATTTGGAAAGAAAAGTCATATGATGACTTTTCACGACGGGCCAGGTCTCCAGCGGCGCAAAAACGCCGCAAAAACCACACTGTTTTTGCGGCGTTCTATTGATGGCGTCAGGACTTAGGTCTTCTGCTGGGCTTTCTGCTTGCTCTCCTGCTCCTGCATGATTACATGGCGGTTCATTTCCAAATGCATGGTCATTGCTGCCCGGGCACCCATAGGATCCCGCGCCAGAATTGCATTTACAATTCGTCCATGGGTCTCGATCGTTGCTTGCAGCAGAACCTGCCGGGTAATATTGGCTATGGAAATGACGGCTGCATCAATAATCGGCATCAGGGTTTTTACCACCATATTGTGGGAACATACCGCAATATGTGCATGCAGGGCCATATCCTCCATCAGGTAGTCCTCCCCGGCCTCAATCCGCCTGCGAACCGCGTCACTGTACTTTATTAGCAAAGCAGTCTCCTCTTCGCTGCGGTTTATAGCAGCTAGCTCAGCAATCGTTGGCTCCAGCATCAATCGCACATCCGTCAAATCCAGAGCCAGCTGTGTCTTATCCTCTATGGTATCTAACCCCAATGGTTTAGCCTGAAGCGGTGTCAGGGAACTGACATATGTGCCTGATCCGTGTTTGACCCTTAGAACCCCGCGTGAGACCAGCAGCTTCACCGCCTCACGGATTGTCCCTCGGCCCACATGAAATTGCTCCGCCAACTGATATTCGTTTGGCAATTTCGCTCCCACCGGCAGCTTGGCATCCAGAATATACTGAAACAAATGCTCTTCGATCCGCTCTGTCAGCGCCTGTTTTTTAATATTTGACAGCTGTCCCATCCTAGTGTTCCTCCCCCAATCTCCAGCCAATCAGGCATGCCCTATCCACCGCTCAGTATATCTCTTTGCTTCTCCGTATGCAATTATTTCTCTCCGCCTGCCCCTCTGTTTCCCCACAAAAATCAGAAGCATAGCAACCCGCCCTCCACCACGCTGGACATCTATACCCATGCGTTCGATAAGAACAAACAGGCGGCCGCCGTAGCAACCGCAGGAAACCCTTCCGGTTCATCGGTACGAAAAGGAACGCTGGATGTCACTGCACCGCCCACATGAAAGAAACTGTTGTCGGAATAATCAAAAGACAGGAACCGAATTGGTTCCTGCCTCTTTTTTTGCTGTAACATGAGATGTTCACAGTTCCTCAGCCTTGAAGGCCGTATAGCCCTCATAGTAGTAACTGTGGTCGATGCCTTTCATATAGACGTCCCGGCTGTCGATCTCGTTCGTAAGTGCGTTTTTCAGGATGTGTTTGATCTCCGTATCCCGGATCGGACTGCGTTCCATGGCCAGCAGATAATCCTCTTTATCCACGCGGCTCCAGTCGACCACCTGATGAAGCTCTGCTTTCAGCAACAGATCCAGCCAGATGCGGGTGCTGCGCCCGTTGCCTTCCCGGAAGGGGTGGGCGATGTTCATCTCCACATACTTCTCGATGATCTCATCAAAGGTGGACTGCGGCAGCTTTTCAATATTGGAGAGGGCCGCTTCCAGGTACATCACCGCAGCAAACCGGAAATTGCCCTTGGCGATGTTGACGGTACGAAGCTCGCCGGCAAAGTCGTAGATCTCCCCAAAGAGGTACTTATGGATAAACTGCAGAGAGGCAAAGGTACCAGCCTCCAGCTGATCCAGCAGGCCCTTCTCAAACAGCGCGACCGCTCTCTTTTTGCTGATCCGCTCCTCCTCGCGGGCAAGGTCGGCAGAGGATGTAAGTCCCAGTTTATTCTCCAGCGCCATGCCAATACCTCCTTTGCCTAAATGAAAACAAAAGGCACTTGCAAAAGCAAGTGCCTTTTGTTGGTACGCCCGGCTGGATTCGAACCAGTGGCCTACAGAGTCGGAGTCTGTCACTCTATCCAACTGAGCTACGGGCGCATATTCACTTGCGGGGGATTTGCGGTTGCGGGGAAACAGTGGTCAAATAGTAGTCAACGGCGTCGCTTTCCCTTGGCTTCCCAGCCGCGATCCCAGTGACCACAGGGCTTTGCGCTGTATCTCAACTGGAACCGCCGGAAATGTCGGAGTCTGTCACTCTATCCAACTGAGCTACGGGCGCATGTAAAACGTGTCATCCACGCGTGCTTAATAGTATAGCAATCTTTTTCGAATTTGTAAAGCTTTTTGAGGAAATTTTTTTGTGTCAAAAAAGATTGTTAAAAAATTTGACAATTAAGGTGGAATGGGCTAAACTAACTTTTGAGAATATTTTAACAAGACCCTAAGATTCGGAGGGAATTGCATTGAAAAAGGAGAATATTTCAGACGCCGTCATTCGGCGGCTGCCCCGCTATTACCGCCAGTTGACCGATCTTTGCCGCCGGGGTGTCGTTCGGATCTCCTCCCACTCGTTGGGGCAGGAAATGAATATCACCGCTTCCCAGATCCGACAGGACTTCAGCTGCTTTGGAGAGTTCGGACAGCAGGGATATGGGTACAACGTTGAAGAATTGCGCTCGGAGATCGGCCATATCTTGGGCGTGGACAACGATCATCACCTCATCATGATCGGCGTGGGTAATCTGGGCCATGCGCTGCTGCAAAACTTTCCCTTCGCTTCCACCGGATTTTCTGTGGATGCGGCCTTTGATGTTTCCCCTGCAGTGGTAGGGTCTACCGTCAACCACGTCCCCATCCTGTCCCTCAATGATTTAGATGACTATATCCACACCCACACAGTGGATGTGGTTGTGCTCACCATCCCGCAATCTGTGGCTCAGGATACCGCAAACCGCCTGATGAGCCTGGGGGTGAAAGGCTTCTGGAACTTTACAAACGTGGAACTCTCCAGTCCCTACCCCGATGTAAAATTTGAGAATATCCACTTTGCAGACAGCCTCCTGACCCTCAGTTACCGCATCGCCAACCGCTGATCCCGGCTGCTGGATCGGAAAGACGAAAGGATACATCATTTTCATGAAGAAATTCACCGTTCTTCTCGCCGCCTGCCTGGCGATTTCCGCAACGCTGATGCTGGCGCTGGCCGCTGGCGGAAGTTCCGGCGATCCTCTGGTTTCGCTTTCTCATTTGACCGGCACGTTTACCGATACGGTAAATAACCAGGTGGATCAAAAGCTGAACGCATCGGATCAGCAGCTTCTGGAGCAGCTCTCCAGCGGAGATCTCTCCTCCGCCTCCGCTTCCACTTGGGCAGAAACACGGCTCAAGCAGGGCGATGTGCTGGTTGGAACCACTGGAACCAACGTTCTGCTCCTGGCGGGCAGCGCCCATGTGACCTTCGCCTCCGGCGCTGTAATCGACGTCACCACTGGTACCGCTGTCTCCAGCGGCACGGCATTGGCGGCAAACCACCGCTATATGGTAGCGGAGGATACCACCGCCCAGTTTGCGGTCACCTCCAAAACCGCGGTACTGGATTATCAGGGTCCCTATTCCTTTACCTATTCCAGCGCTACGGACTACAATGCCATCGCCTCTGCTCTGAAGACCATCCATCTCTTCCAGGGCAGCTTTACCGGCTACGGCAGCGGCTATGATCTGGAGGTTTCCCCCACCCGTCTTCAGGCCCTTATTATGTTCATCCGGGTTCTGGGGGAGGAAAATGCCGCGCTGGCCTGGTCCGGCACCACTCCCTTTACCGATATCACTCCCGGCACCCAGGCCACCCAGTATGTGGGCTACGCCTATGAAAAGGGATACACCAACGGCTATACCGCTACCACCTTCCAGCCCTCTTTGGGGATCACGGCCAACCAGTATGTGGAGTTCATGCTGCGGGCCCTGGGATACAGCTCCTCCGGCAACACCAATCTGTCTGACACTCTGGATCGTGCCTGCGCCAGCGGCGTCCTCAACTCCAACGAGGCCGCTTCCCTGCGCAGCGGCACTTTCCTGCGGGCGGATCTGGTCTATGTCTCCTATTATGCCCTGGACGCCATGGTATCCGACGGCAGCGGCACTTTGGGCAGCGTTCTTCTGAATAAGGGCGTGTTCACCCGGCAGGAATGGACCGCTGCTCAGTCCCTGGTAACCAGCGGCCGGAAATAAGAGCCTCCCTTCTGTCACCACCTCCCCCCTGTTGCATACTATGGACTGAGGCCGGTCGGGCCGGCCTACGATATCTTAGGAGGTTCCGGTATGTGCAATAACGGTTTTGGTGGAGGCAACTGCTGCTGGATCATCATTCTGCTGATCGTTCTGTGGTGCTGCTGCGGCAGCGGCAGCTCCAACGGCTGCGGCTGTGGCTGCGGCAACAACAACGGCTGCGGCTGCAATCCCAACCCCTGCTGCTGAGCGTGCATAAGAATAACGCCCCGTGTCCATCCGGACACGGGGCGCTTCTTTTTATCCCAGGATCCCCAGATGTTCCAGTAAAATCTTGGCTCCCAACAAAATCAAAATCACACCGCCGGTAATCTCCGCCCGCTTTTGATAGCGGGTGCCGAAGTAATTGCCGATAGCTACCCCCAGCAGGGAAATCACAAAGGTGGTCACACCGATCACAGCAGCGGCCTCCAGAATTACCACTTCCAAAAACGCGAAGGTGACACCGATGGCCAGAGCATCGATACTGGTAGCAATCGCCATGAGAAAAAGGCGCTTGAGATCCAGATGCTCTCCGGCGGAACAGCCGTCCTCTGCTTCCTCCTCCGGTGCAAACGCCTCCCGCACCATATTTCCGCCGATGATCAGCAGCAGGAAAAACGCCACCCAATGGTCAAAACTCTGGATGTATCCGGCAAACTGAGATCCCAGCAGCCAGCCGATCACAGGCATCAGAGCCTGAAAGCCGCCGAAAAACAGCGCAATGACGGAAGCGTGCCGCCAGTTGAGCCGCGGCATGCTCAATCCCTGACACAGCGACACCGCAAAGGCGTCCATAGACAAGCTCACACCAATGAGCAGCAATTCCAAAATTCCCATATACTCCCCTGATTTCCTCTCACAAGATCACCGGAACCTCCCGCCGGATGGCAAGGCTCTCCGGCGTCACATCACAGTCCCAGGCACACACGTGCACTCCTGCAGCCGCCGCCTCCCGCAAAGCCTCACCGAAGGCGGGATGGGTGTCGTCATTGGGGGCCACACTGCGGACGTCTTTCATTTGTACCACAAAAAAGAGGGTAGCGTCAAGCCCGGAACGCACAGCCTTCTGCAGCTCCCGGATGTGCCGGACACCTCGCTCCGTAGGCGCATCCGGAAAGCGGGCAGCACCGTCCTCCTCCAGCGTTACCCCTTTGACCTCTACCAGATGCCTTCCATGGGCCGTCTCCACGCAGAAGTCCAGCCGGGAATCCCCCCACCGGTACTCCGGCCAAAGGGATCGGGTGTCCGGCAGGAAGCGGCCGGCAGCGGCCCATTCCGCAAACACCCGGTTGGGGGCCTGGGCGTCCATATTGATCAGGCGGCTGCCCTTTTCCACCGCTATGAGATCATATGCTGTTTTCCGGGCAGGATTGTCCCCTTTTGCCAGATATACCGTGGCTCCCGGCACCAGCAGCTCCCGGCACCTACCTGTATTTTTGACATGGACTGTCTCGATTCCCGCCGCAGTCTCCACGTGGGCAATAAAGCGGTTGGGCCGGTCCAGAAATGACCCGCCAATGACATTCCGGTATCGCATGGCGCCCCTTTCCTCCGGGATTTCCCCGGCAATGTGATATCTGATAAAAGAATAGCATACATCAAGTCTTGCGGGTTGCCAAGATTGAACCGGTCAACTCCTCAATTTTCGCCCTTTTTCACAGTGGATATCCGTCGTCGGCTGGAATGTTAAAAATAATACACAAACATTCCGTTGATTTCATGGTGAAATATGTTAAAATATAACTAAAACTTGTAAAGGAGGCAGCTATGGACTACAGCAGCGCATTTGTATGCGTGATGGGTATGGGAACGGTGTTCTTCGGTCTGGTCTGTCTGATCGGTCTGACGAAACTAATGAGCGTGATATGCGGCAAAGGGAAAACGGCCCCTGCCGCCTGCCGGAGCCCACAGGCCCCGCCGCCGGAACCCATCCGACCGGAGATGGTAGCCGCCATTTCCGCCGCCATTGCGGAAGATCTGGGGACGGACGTCACCGGCATCCGCATCCGCTCTATCAAGCGGCTGTAACTGGAAACCAGGAAGGGATTGGAGAAAGGTCAATGAAAAAGTACAAAGTCACGGTCAATGGTGTCCCCTATGAGATCGAACTGGAGGAACTGACGGGATCCGCCCCGGCGTCCGCGGCTGCTGCCACAGCCGCCCCCGCTGCTTCCGCCCCTACCGGCGGTGAAACGGTAACGGCCCCCATGCCGGGAACCATCCTGTCTGTCAGCATTACCCCGGGAGATCCGGTAAAGCGGGGACAGGTTTTGATGATCCTGGAGGCCATGAAGATGGAAAACGAGATCATGTGTCCCCGGGACGGCCGGGTAATATCCGTCAGCGCCGCCAAGGGTGCGTCGGTGGAGTCCGGCACGGTGCTGTGCGTCATCCAGTGACAGACTGGAGGGCGGTATGGAAGCGATCCTGAATTTTATCAACAGTACAGGCTTTTACCAATTCACCCAGGAGGGCAACTGGAAATGTCTCATTATGATCGGTATTTCCTGCGTACTGCTGTACCTGGGTATCGTGAAGAAGTTCGAACCGCTGCTGCTGGTTCCCATCGCCTTCGGCATGCTCTTGACCAACCTGCCGGGGGCGGAGATGTACCACGAGATTCTCTTTGCCGGGGGGCATATCCACTGGGATCTCTTCGGCGGCGCTGAAATTACCCAGGCCTTTCTGGACGGCCTTGCGGCAGAGGGTGTTTCAGACGCGGTACTCGCCACCGTCACAGTAGGGCAGACCATCTCCGTGGGGCTCATTGACGTATTGTATCTGGGCGTGAAGCTGGGCATCTATCCCTGCCTGATCTTCATGGGTGTGGGCGCCATGACGGATTTCGGCCCTCTCATCGCCAACCCCAAGAGCTTGCTGCTGGGGGCCGCCGCACAGCTGGGCATTTTCATGACCTACGTAGGCTGCCGCCTGCTGGGCTTTACCGGCCCGGAGGCCTCCTCCATCGGCATCATCGGCGGTGCCGACGGTCCTACCGCCATTTTCGTTACCGTCATGCTGGCCCCGGCCCTGCTGGGCCCCATCGCGGTATCGGCATACTCCTACATGGCTCTGGTGCCGGTGATCCAGCCCCCCATTATGAAGCTCCTCACCACGGAGGAAGAGCGCAAGATCGTCATGAAGCCCCTGCGGGAAGTCTCCAAGCGGGAGAAGATCGTCTTTCCCATCTTGGTGACGGTCTTTGTTGCACTGCTGGTCCCCTCTGCCGCGCCGCTCATTGCCTGCTTGATGCTGGGCAACCTCTTCCGGGAGTGCGGCGTTACCGAGCGGCTCAGCAAGACGGTGCAAAATGAACTGGTCAATATCGTCACCATCTTTCTGGGGGTCTCCGTGGGCGCCACCGCCACCGGCACCACCTTCCTCAGCCCCCGGACCCTGGCAATTCTGGCCATGGGCATCGTGGCCTTCGGCTTCGGCACCGCCGGCGGCGTGCTGCTGGCCAAGTTCATGAACC
>CAJKKQ010000020.1 GCA_905200545.1 uncultured Oscillibacter sp. | reverse complement strand
TCTGGAACTTGTAGACGGTAGGTGCGAAAATGATCTCTCTCTTGTCAGCCATCAGAGAAGCGGAAAAAGCATCCATATCAGGTTCTCCTTTTCAAAATTAAATTGGAGGAAGCAGCGGGCTGTTTCCTGAGATTACATGATCGTGCGTTCATCGATCCGGGGCACTTCCGCATCCGGAAGTGCCCCGGTGGCGGTTACTTGCGGGAAATGGCCTTCTTCACGGCGGCGACGATGTTGGCGGCGCGCAGGCCGTACTCGTCCATCAGGAAGTCCTGGGGACCCACCTGGCCGAAGCGGTCCTGGACGCCCACAAACTCCTGGATGGTGGGGGCGTTCTTGGCCAGGCAGTTGGCCACCACGCTGCCCAGGCCGCAGGTGACGTTGTGGTTCTCGGCGGTGACGATGGCGCCGGTCTCCTTGGCGGCTTTGATTACCAGCTCTTCGTCCAGGGGCTTCCAGGTGAACATGTCGATGACCCGGACGGTGATGCCCTCCGCCTGCAGAGCCTCGTAGGCCTTCAGGCTCTCGTCCACCATGATGCCGGAGGTGATGATGGTTGCCACGTCCTTGTCGGACTCGTGGAGCACCACGCCCTTGCCGATCTCAAACTCGGAGCCGTCGTCGTAGACCTTGATGATACCCTTGCGGACGAAGCGGGTGTAGGTCACGCCCTTGGTGATGCCGGGAAGCTGGCGGGTGATGCTTGCAAGCTGGGCATAGTCGGCGGGATCCGTCACCGTGGTCTCGGGGATGGACAGGTACATGGCCGCATCCTCCAGAGGCATGTGGGTGCCGCCGTTGAAGGCTGCGGTAACGCCGGCGTCGGAGCCCAGCACGTGCACAGTGAGCCCGGCGTAAGCGGCGGACATGTAGATCTGGTCATAGCAGCGGCGGGAGGAGAAAGTGCCGAAGGAATGGAAGAACACCTTCTTGCCGGTGGCGGCAAGACCGGCGGCCACACCGGCGGCGTTGCCCTCAGCGATACCGGCCTCAAAGGCCCGGTCGGGATAGTTCTTGCGCAGCATCTTGGTGTTGATGCAGCCCATCAGGTCGCAGTCCACATAGCAGATGGACTTGTCCTCTGCCATCATCTCGTTCAGCGTCAGAGCGAGACCGTCCCGGCAGGCCCGGGAATCCTTTTCGTGCTTGCCAATCAGTTTCACATTCATGATCTCACCCTCCTTATGCGTTCTCGGCGTCCGCCAGAGCCTTCTCGGCGGCGGCCAGGGCCTCAGCCCACTGTTCTTCGTTGGGCTGGGAGGAGTGGTCGTGCTTGGGCTCGGCGAAGGTGGCGCCCTTGCCCTTGCTGGTCTTCAGGACGATGCAGCTGGGCACGCCCTTGGTGGCATAGGCGTTCTGGATGGCGTCATAGATGGCCTTGACGTCATGGCCGTCGATCTCCTGGGTGTACAGGCCGAACGAGGCGGCCTTCTTGGCGATGTCGCCGTGGGCCAGGATATCGTCGGTGGGGCCGTCCAGCTGATAGCCGTTGTTGTCGATGAAATAGATGATGTTGTCCAGCTTGTGGGCATAAGCGAAGTGGAAAGCCTCCCAGACCTCGCCCTCGTCAGCCTCACCGTCGCCGATGACGCAGAAGACGTGGTTGTCGCGGCCGTCGATCTTGTTGCCCAGAGCCGCGCCGGTGGCGGTGGAGGCGCCCTGGCCCAGAGAGCCGGTGGTCAGATCCACGCCGGGGGTCAGCTGACGGTCCGTGTGGCTGGGGAACTTGGTATGAGGATGGTTGAGGGTATAGGCGTCCTCCATGGGATAGAAGCCCATGATACCGAAGGTGGCGTAGGCCACGGGGCCGGCATGGCCCTTGGAGAGCACCAGCCAGTCACGGTCTTCCCAGCGGGGATTCTTGGGGTCAAATTTCATGACCTCCCCGTACAAAACCGCCATCAGGTCCGCCAGATCCATAGATCCGCCCACATGCCCGAAGCCCCGGGAATGGATGACCTTCAGAGTCTCCAGCCGGATCCGGGCCGCTAGAACTTTGCATGCTTTTTCGTTCATCGCGTCTTTCATCCTTTCCTTATGTGTTCAGCACCGCTCCGCTTTGGAAAACGGCCGCAGGGTCGACAGATGCTGTGGGATGGCTGCCGGGCACGGAACACGGGATTTTTGTCATTCCGTAACCGTACACAGATTGGAACAATCCAACAAAACTTACCATCCCATCTCAAGATGTATTTTACCGCACATACCTGCTCCACGTCAATAAGTGTTTGCATTTTCACAATCAGAAGCTGTACATCTTGCGGCTTTCCGGGCAATTTGACCGAAGACAGAGGATGCCGCGGGCGCCCGTAGCGGCGTCCGCGGCATTTGGATGCACGATTCAGGTATATTGCGCGCCGGTTCCGTCCACCATGGCGTCGTAGGCGCGTTTGACCTTGTCGTAATTTTTATCCCGATCCAGGGCCACGCCCCGGCCCACGCCGTCCACTACCCGGCCGATGCCGATCTCCTCCAGCTGGCTATCCAGCCAGGAGAGCATATCCGGGGCGGAGCCGGGCTCTGTGGAGCGGCCATCGAAGATGATGTGCAGATAGACCTGATCCAGCCCCTGTTCCTTGGCCATACGGCAGATGGCCAGGGGATAGTCGATGCACCCGTGGGAGGACTTGTAGGTGAGATAGGAGATGAGATGCAGGGAAGAGTGGTTCTTCTTCACGTGCTCCACGGCCTCCAGAAAAGCGGGGGTACGCTGGAAGCTGCCGTCCTTGACAGCGGCGTCCAGCCGCACGTCATCCTGCATGACGCACCGTCCTGCCCCCAGGTTGGAGTGGCCTGCCTCAGAGTTGCCGGCTTTTCCGGCGCCCAGGCCCACGTGCTCGCCGGAGGCATGGAGCTTGGACCAGGACTGCTCTGCCAGCAGGGAGTCCCAGTAGGGGGTGTCCGCCAAGTGGATGGCGTCGCCGTCATCCCCGGTGCCAAGGCCCCAGCCGTCGCAGATGATCAGGAGCATCTTCCGGTTCTTGCCCCAGACTTTGCCTTCCGCCAGGGAGCGGCCGGTCATCTCCGGAGGCTGGGGGATGCCCATGATATCCAGCACCGTGGGAGCCACATCTCCCAGGGAACCGTCATGCAGGGTGATGGGGGAGGGATCCGCCGGATCCATCAGCACAAAGGGCACCAGATTGGTGGTGTGGGCACCGTCGGGCTTTCCGGCGGCGGTATAGAGCTTTTCAATGTTGCCGTGGTCGGCGGTGACCGCCACCACATAGCCCTTGGACAGGGCGTCGCCAACCACTTTTTCCAGGGCACGGCTGACGTGGCCGCAGGCTTCGATCTTGGCGGCGGTGTTCTGGGTGTGGCCGATGACGTCACCGTTGGCAAAGTTGGTGACGATGAAGTCGTATTTGCCCAGAGCGTCCAGCAGGGTGTCCGTCACCTTGGGCAAAGACAGCTCCGGCTGCTGGTCAAAGTCGATGCCCTTGGGGGAGGGGATGCACACGTCGTCCTCGCCGGGGAAGGGCTGGTTCTCACCGCCGTTGAAGAAGAAAGTCACATGGGCAAACTTTTCGGACTCGGCGCAGTGGAACTGGGTTTTCCCGGCCTGGGAGAGCACCTGGGCCAGGGGATTGACCACATGGCTGGGGGCAAAGGCGATGGGGAGATTGCGGAACTTGTCGTGGTACATGGTGAGGATCACGAAGTCCAGATTCTGCAGCTTCCGGCGGGGCACCTGATTAAAAGTTTCCTCCGTGAACATCTCGGTGAGCTCAATTTCCCGCTCGCCCCGGCGGCAGCAGAAGATGGCGGCGTCATTGTCGCCGATGCGGCCCACGGGGGCGCCGTTTTCCGTCAGGACCATGGGCTCCAGATGGTAGTCGTCCAGTCCCTGGGCATACGCCTGTTTTACGGCCTGGGCCAGTTGGGCACCGCCGCGTTTGCATTCAGACATGAATATTGGCCTCCTTTATTATTGTCCGTCAGTGGGGAGGATCAGCTTGCCGGTATCCACCTGCCCCCGGGCGGGGAAGAGGTCCAGCAGCTGCGGGAAGGTGTAGACCTTGGCATCGGGCATATTTTCCTCCGTCAGCTTCAAAGGCTTGCTGCGGTCATACTGTACCGTGACGGTCATGCCGAAGGCACAGGCCTTGGCGCCGATGATGTCCCGGTTGAGGTTGTCGCCCACGAAGCAGCAGTTTTCCGCCTGGGCCCCCACTTCCTCCATGGCGTAGTAGTAGATGGCGGGGCCGGGCTTGCGGACATAGGTGATGGAGGACTGCTGCACTGTTTTGAAATAAGGCCGCAGGCCATCGGCGTCCAGCCACTCGTCCACCTCCCGGCGGCCCACTAGGTCGGAGATGATGCCCAGGGTATAGCCCCGGGCGCACAGTTCCTTGACGGTCTCAGCACCGCCGTCCACCACGGTGCGGATGCCCTTGGTCTGGCGGTACTGGTAGGTGAGCTCCGCGGCGTTTTTCAAAATGAGGTCCCGGGGCCGGTCATAGGCCAGCCAGCGGGTCCACAGCACTTCCTCCGGCGCCTCGCACATGAATTTCAGCGCCCAGGCCCGGTACTGGTCATACCGCTTGTCAATGACGCGGTCAAACCAGGCGCAGGGATCTTCCTCCTGAACGCCGCACAGTTCCATGATCTTGGTCTTGGCGGCGGCCAGATATGCCGGGTCTTCCCGAATCACCCGGAAGGTGCCTCCCAGGTCGAAAAAGATGTATCGGATATCAGTGTTCATAAAGGTCCCTCCAAAGCGCAGGATCCGCCCGGGGAGCAATTCCCCGGACGGTCCGCGAAAATCAATGAGTATCCGGCCGGAGCAGATCCAAAAGCTCCGGGAAAGCGGCGATCACCGCGTCGGGCCGGTTTTCGTCGGTGAACTCCACCGGGTGCTTTTTTTCCGGGGAGCGGAAGATGATGTTGCAGCCGATACCGGCGGCCTTGGCTCCCGTGACGTCGCGCTTGAGGTTGTCGGCCACGGACACGCACTCCGCCGGGGCTACGTTCAGCTGCCGGCATGCCATGCGGTAGATCTCCGGATCCGGTTTGCGCAGATGGCATACAGAGGAGAGTACCACGCAGTCAAAGAGGCTGTCCAGTCCGTCCTCTTCCAGCCAGTCGGGGATCTCCGTCTCACCGATGAGGTTGGAGATGATGCCCAGCTTGTACCCCCAGTCGTGGAGGGTGTGGAGCACTTCCAATCCGCCGTCCACGATGACCCGGTAGCCCTTGGACTGGCGGTACTGGTAGGAGAGCTCGTGGCAGATGGGGCGGATGTGGGCAGGATCGAAGTCAGGCAGCAGCCATTTGCACCACAGCTCCTCATCCCCGGCCTCTTTGCACTCCTCCAGGGCCCACTTGCGGTAGGGCTCATAGCGCTCCTCTACCAGCTGATAAAAGGTTTCAAAGGGCAGGTCTGTGCCGGAGAGCTCTGCCAGCTTGCGCCGGGCGTGGCGTTCATAGGCCTCGGGATGCAGGGCGATGCGCAGGGTGCCCCCCAAGTCAAAGAATACGGCTTTGTATTGCTGATCCATGGCGCCTCCTTATGTACGGGCCGGGAAGATGTCCAGCAGCTCACTGAGGGCGGTGATGACGTGATCGGGGGTGAACTCCTTGCCGGTGGCCTTTTCCATGTTCAGGGTGTCGGGCTCGTCGATGCGGATCATCATGCCGAAGCCTGCGGCCTGGGTGCCCTCCACGTCCCGGACGGGATTATCGCCCACGTAGGCGCAGTTGGCCTCCGGGGTGCCGATGCAGCGGCAGGCCAGGTGGTAGATGGCGGGGTCGGGCTTACGCAGCCGCACCTTGGAGGAGAGGATGGTGACCTTGAAGCAGTCCGCTACCTTGTCAGCGGCCATCCAGTCGGGGATCTCCGTTTCGGTGACGGTGTTGGCAATGATCCCCAGGGTGTAGCCCCGCTTTTTCAGCTCCCGCAGAGTCGCCACAGCGTCGGGCCGGGCCACCCGGCGGCCGTCGTGATCCCGCCACAGGCGGGTGAGGCGGGGGGCGTTGGCGAAGATCATGTTGGGCTCATAGTCCGGCAGCATGTACTGGGTCCACAGCTCTCCCTCGGAGGCGTCCAGCAGCGTGGTCTTGGACATCTTGCGGTACGCCTTCCAGCGCTCTTCCAGCTTGGCGAAGAGGGCGTCGTGTGACTCGGTGGTGTGGATCAGCTCCATGAGATCCGCTTCGGCCTTGTCGATGAAGGCCTGGTCCTTCACCACGATGCGCAGCGTGTTGCCTACGTCAAAAAAGATGGTCTGGATGTCGGGAACCATATGAATCTCCTCCTTTATATATGGATGGGGCGGATGGCAGGTTCAGGGCTGCGAGCTGTTTTTGGAACGAATGAGTTCCGGGATCTCCGCCAGATCATCGATCTGGACGTCCGGCGCCAGGCCGGTATTTTGGAAGGCGGTGTCCCGGTGGGCGATGGAGGGATTGCGGATCTGGATGCACAGGCCAACCTTGGCGTTGCGGCAGCCCAGCACGTCCCGGGAGAGGGTGTCGCCCACATAGGCCATTTCGGCGCAGGTAACGCCGCAGCCTTTTGCGCCCAGGCGGAAGATCTCCGGATCCGGCTTGCGGATGCCGGCCACGGAGGAGAGGATCACGCAGGACATCTTTTCGGCGATGCCGTAATCCTCTAAAAGCCGGGGGACGAAGGTGGTGGAAATGATGTTGGAGATGATGCCCAGCTTCATCCCCATCTCCTGCAGGGCGGCCATGGTCTCCTGCATATGGGGCCGGGGCACGTTCCGCACCCGGATGGCGTCGTACATCCAGGAGAGCTCCTCGGCGATGGGGGCCAGCCGGGCTTCCCCCACGGCAAAGTCCCGCAGGTAGTACTCGTTCCAGATGCGCACGCCGGACAGCTCCCGGCGGGTCTGCTCCGACCAGTGCTTGTAGTCCTCGGCGTTTCGGTGGAGCATGGGCGTCAGAGACTTGGCATCCACCGGGAGCACGATGCCACTCTCAGCCAGGCGGCGGATGAGCAGCTCGGAGAAGCGATCCGCCAGGGCCGGTGTATTGTCGGCCACGTGCAGCGTACCTCCAACGTCGAATAAGACGGCGCGGATCATATGCAGTCCTCCTTTTTCCTGGGATCGGACGCCGCAGGCACACATTTGCGAAGGGTTGGAAGTAGTGCAAATGTCTTGCAAACGTTTGCGCCCTCTACAGCTTTTATTCTAAAGAAATGCGGCTTCATTGTCAATATGCCAAACGCCGAAGACATCTTTCTTTTTTTGCTTTTCTGCCCAAAAACACGAAAAAAGAAGAATCATATTGACATCAAACCGGAAATCATATATGCTTTTTGTGAAAGTAGAAATACCGAATCAGGCATGTGTTTCTCCGTGCAAAAAAGTCGGAAACGTTTACACTGGAGCCGCCCCGGCGCGGGGCTGTTCTGCTGGTGGAAAAAGGATGGCGGAATATGAAAAGTGTAACATTGAAAGATGTGGCCAAGGCGGCCGGGGTATCCTATGCCACGGTGTCCCGGGCCCTGTCGGGCAGCCCGCAGATCGGCAGCGAGACCCGGGAGCGGATCATCAAGCTGTGCGATGAGATGGGCTATACCACCAACTATGTAGCCCGGTCCATGGTCATGAAGAAGACGGATCTCATCGGTTTGGTGGTACCCTCCATCGACAACCAGTTCATGTCGGAGCTGGGGTACTATGCGGAGATGAGTGCCCGATCCCACGGATACAACATCATGCTCTGCAATTCCGGCCCGGATCTGCGCCAGGAGAAAACGGTGGTGAAGTTGCTGCTGGGCCGTCAGGTGGACGGGATCCTCATCGTGCCCCAAAGCCCCAAGACCTACGAGAATATCCGGGCCTTTACGGATCAGGTCCCCACGGTGTTCCTCAGTGAGAACCTCCGGGATCAGCCCCAGAGCTATGTGGCTGTGGACAACAGCCGGGGCACCTATATCGGCACGGAGTACCTCTATAAACTGGGCCACCGGCAGATTTTATACTTTGGCCGCCGTCACTCCACCACCCACCAGCTGCGGGCGGAGGGGTACATGAAGGCCTGCCAGAAGCTGGGGCTGCGGCAGATGTTCTACAACAGTGAGTACTCCCGCTCCTCCATTGAAAACGGCTATCAGATGGCCAAGGATCTCTTCTCCCGTCCCATTGATTACACGGCCATATTTGCCTCCACGGATTCCAACGCCCTGGGCATTTTGAAAGCGGCAGACGAGATGGGGATCGACATTCCCGGCCAGCTCTCCCTCATTGGCTTTGATAATATCCCCTCCACGGCCCTGCCCCGTATTGAGCTGACCACCATTGAGCAGCCCAAGCGGGAGATGGCGGTCCAGGCGGTGGATATGCTGCGGGATAAGATCGAAAACGGGACCCAGGGTTATGTCCACCAGATTTTGCTGCCCCGCCTGGTGGAGCGCAGCACCTGCCGGTCCCTGCTGTAAACGGAACCTCCGGCCTTTGAAAGACAGGGCGTTCAGATGAAGAAAGAAGGCGCTTATGAATCAGGTAAACGGTTATCTCTATGATCCCCACACCCACACGGCGGAGACCAGCAAGTGCGGCCACCTGCCTGCGGCGGAAGTGGTGGATCGCTACGTGGCCAAGGGCTTTACCGGCCTGGTGGTGACGGATCACCTGCATCCGGAGTATCTCTCCCGGGTGGACACCCAGCACAACTGGGATGCGGTGATGGATCACTATTTATCCGGCTACCACGCCTCCAAGGCCCGGGGCGACCAGGTGGGGCTGGATGTGATTTTGGGAGCGGAGCTGCGGTTCCCGGAAAACGACAATGACTACCTGGTCTACGGCATCGATGAACAGTGGCTGCGCTCCAATCCCTATGTGTGCTGCATGAGCGCCCGGGAGTTCTTTGCCAAGTTCCACGATCAGGTGCTCATTATCCACGCCCATCCCTACCGGGACGGCAACACGGTGGTGTTTGAAGACGCCGTCCACGGCAGCGAGATCATCAACGGCAATCCCCGCCACGATAACGGCAACGACAAGGCCCTGGCTCTGTGCCGCCGTCATCCGGAGTATTACCGCCTGGCGGGATCCGACACCCATCAGGCGGGGGACGAGGCCCGCTCCGGCGTGATTCTGCCCCGCCGGGTAACGGATTCTTACGCGTATAAGGCCCTGATCGAGCATATGGAGTTTCACCTGTGGAGCCCTGAGAACCAGTCCTTTGTGGATGCGGATGAGCAGATGCGAAAGGAGCGGCAGGCATGAGTGCGTTTGATTCCCTCATCATCGGAGAAGTGGCGTTGGACACCAATGTGGATTACGACGGCACCACGGTGGAGGCGGTAGGCGGTGCGGTGTATTACTCCGGCTATGCCGCCGCCAATCTGGGTCATAAGATCGCGGTTCTGCCCAAGGCCAATCCCTCTCAGGTGGATGTGGCGGCAGCCTTTGCGCAGGCCCCCAATGTGACGGTCTATCCTCTGGAGAGCCGGAGCTCCTTTGTCACCAAGAATGTCTATCACACGGCGGACCGGGAACGGCGTACCTCCACGGTCTCCAGCGTGATCGATCCCTACCGGCCGGAGGAAGTGCCGGAGGTGGATGCCGCCATCTGGCACCTGGCGGGTCTGGTGGGGGGAGATATCCCCAATGAGCTGATCCCCTTTGCGGCCGAGAAGGCCATGGTGGCCATTGATGTCCAGTGCATGCTCCGCTGGGTGGAAAACGGCGGCATGGTCTATCACGACTGGAAGGAAAAGCGGGAGCTGTTGCCCTATGTCCGCTTTTTGAAGACCGATGCGGCGGAGGCGGAGATCCTCACCGGCACCGATGACCGGGCCGCGGCGGCCAAAATGCTCTATGACTGGGGCGCCCGGGAGGTGCTCATCACCCACAACACCGAGGTGCTGGTCTATGACGGCCGGGAGATCTATACCTGCCCCATCCGTTCCCGGAACCTCTCCGGCCGCACCGGGCGGGGGGACACCACCTTTGCCGGGTACATCAACGAGCGGCTGACGGCAGACATCCCCACGGCCCTGCGAACTGCTACGGCGCTGGTTTCCCTGAAGATGGAGACGCCGGGCCCCTTCCGGGGCAGCCGGGCGGATGTGGAGCAGTATCAAAAGGCGTTTTACGAATGAGAAAAGCACCGCTCCGGCGGTGCTTTTCCTTGACAGGAAAGCGTCTAACGTCATACAATACAGTTATCACAATCATAAAAAGAGGGGAGGCGGTTGCGCTGAAGGTACGCATTCTGATCGGCGTTGTAGTGGTGGCCGTGCTGGGGGCGGTGCTGTTTTCCCTGAAAAAGCCGCTGCTGGATGAGGAGACGGAATATCAGATCACATCGCTGTACGATCAGGGACGGGAAGTCAGCGAGGATGTGGACACCGATGCGCTGATCGAACTGCTGCGCCAGGCCAAATGCAGCCGGGTACCCCGGGGCGGCCTGCGGTCCCACAGCTTTACGGATATGATCGAAATCAGCATCCAGGGCGGCGATGAGACGCTGCGGGTGGTGCTGGTGGAAAGCGACGGCACATATGTGGCATATCAGGATCCGGACTGGGTTCATGTGCTCCGGGACGGAGAGGAGCTTTTGTCCTCCGTGCGGGAGCTGCTGCCTGCCTGAACCATGTTGGAAGAAAAAACGCCTCCGGCCGGTTGAGATCCGGCCGGAGGTGTTTTCGCGCAAACGGTGCCTGGGCCCGCGTCTCTGCCAAAACGCGGGCCCAGATCAAGGAAGGAAAGGAGAAACGGTACCATGGGTACCAGGAGGAAACCGGTTAGAGCTTGACGATGATATCCAGCAGGATATCGGCGCTGACGTCTCCCTTGTCGGAGGCATGGTTCATATGGCTGTAGATCTCCCGGTATTTGAGGATTTTCTTGAAGTCGTCGGATTCGAAGAGCTCGGCAATGGACTTGTGATACTGGACATTCAAGGTGTTTTCCAGCTTTTTTACCCGGGTGGCCTCCTGGGAGACCTTGGAGCGGTTTTTCTCCAGATTTTCCATGCACGTCAGCAGGCCGTTGGCCATATCCAGCAGCGTGTTGGACATGGTGATCAGGTGATTGTCCGGCTGGATCTCATAAATGCGCAGTTCCTTAACGGTAGTCCAGGCGTAGTCCGCCAGATCGTCGATGGAGGTGGAGAGGCGGTAGAGGTCGTCCCGGTCGATGGGGGTGATGAAGGTGCGGTTGATGTCCTCCACCAGTTCCCGCCGGACGGCGTCGGCCTCTTTTTCCTTGACCTTGACAAAGTCACCCCGCTCCTTGGTGGGCTCCTGACAGTAAGCGCACAGCGCCGCCACGGCGTCCCGGATCACCTCAGCCTGCTTGATGAGCAGACTGTAGAAATTAAGACTTTCTTTTCGCTTGAACATGGAAGTCAGCTCCCTCTCATCAGAAAATCAATGACAATAGCAGGAACAATACACCGCCCAGCGTCCCTGCGATGGGGATGGTGATAAACCAGGAGGCCAGGATGCGTCCGGCCACCGCCCAGTGAACCGCCTTGTAGCGCTGGGCGGATCCCACGCCCATGATGGACGAGGAGACGATCTGGCTGGCGGATACCGGCGCGCCCACCAGGGAAGCTCCCAGGATCACGCTGCCCGCCGCCAGTTGGGAGGCAAAGGAGTGAATGGGCTGCACCTTGTAGATCCCGGTGCCCACGGTTTTGATGATCTTGAACCCGCCGAAGGCGATGCCGCAGGCCAGGCAGGCCGCCGCGCAGACGATGGCCCACACGGGGATGCCAGCGGATTCGGTCCCGTAAATGCCCATGAGAATCAGAATGATGCCGATGGATTTTTGAGAGTCGTTGTAGGAGTGATTGAAAGCCAGGAAAGTCATGTTGACCCACTGGGCGTATGTAAAGAACTTGTTGACGCCCACCGTGGCGTGCCGGGTCAAAAGCAGCAAGAGCCGCAGGATCAAAAAGCCCGCCACAAAGCTGATGGCCGGGGTCAGGAAGATCATCAGCACCACTTTTCCCCAGAAGTAGTTCCAGGAGATGGCGCCGGTGCCGAAAGCCGTGATGCCGGCTCCCACTACGCCGCCGATGAGGGCGTGGGAGGAGGAGGCAGGGATGCCGAAGCGCCAGGTGGTCAGGTTCCATAAGATTGCCGCCAGGATCCCTGCGGTAATGAATGCAAGGGCGGTCCCCTGGGCATCGGAGGCGGTATAGTAGGTCTCACCCACCAGTTTTTTGATGGTGTCGGACACGCTGGAGCCGATCACCAGGATGGAAAACGGGGAGAGGAATTCCACCGCTGCGGCCCAGGCCAGAGCCGGCTTGGGGCGCATGGCGCGGCTGGCGATCAGCGTAGCCACCACATTGCACCCGTCGTGGAAGCCGTTGACATAGGTGAACACGAACACCATGCCCGTCAGGATCCAGAAGGAAGCTTCCACAACAATCCCCCTTTTGAGCTTTAACGCAAACGTTTTCAAAAAGAACTGAAAGAAAAGCCCGATTTCATCTTCTCGGGTATGATTCCATTATGAAATCCACTGTTTGATTTGTCAATAGAAAACATTTTTTACAGAATATATTTCGATATTATAGACAAAAGAGACAAGGTGCGGCTGTCTGTTTTTTACAGCAAAAAATCAAACGTTTGCGAAGAATCTGTTAAAAAATCCCCTCAGCGGTGGAATGAGACCGCAGAGGGGACGAAAAAACGCCGTCAGGAGTCGCTCAGTTCCCGCAGGACTTTGCGTTGGATGGGAATGGCGAAGGCCAGGGTCAGGAGATCGGAGATGGACTGGGTGATCTGAAGGCCGGTTACACCCAGAGCGGTGGAGAGGATCCACACCAGGGGGATGAAGAAGATGCCCTGCCGGGCCATGGCCACAAAAGTGGCTGGGACAGTCCGCCCGATGGTCTGGAGCATCATATTGCTCATGACGATCCAGCTCTGGAAGCAGAAGGTGATACACTGGAAGCGCAGGGCGGCGCTTCCGCAGGCGATCACCTGGGGATCGTCCTGGAACAGCGCCACGATCTGGGGGGCGAAGGCGAAGCCCACCACGCTTACCGCCAGCAAAAACGCGGCGGAGGTCTTCACGCAGAACCAGAAGCCCTCCTGGACCCGGTGGTAGAGCCGGGCGCCAAAGTTGAAACCGCACACCGGCTGGAAGCCCTGGCCGAAGCCGATCATGGCGGAACCGCCGAACATCATGATCCGCTGTACGATGCCCAATGCTGCGATGACGGTGTCCCCATAGGGCTTGGCGGCCTGGTTGAGGCAGATGGTGGCCACGCTGGCCAGGCCCTGCCGGGCCAGGGAGGGAAGTCCGCCCTGGATGATGGTGCGGAAGTAGGGCCACTTGAGCTGGACGCGGGAGATATGGATGTGCAGGTTTCCGCCCCGGGTGCAGCCCACCAGCAGCAGGCAGAAGCTGATGAGCTGGCTGATAATGGTGGCCCAGGCGGCGCCGGCGATGCCCATGTCAAAGACGAAGATCAGCAGGGGATCCAACCCGATGTTGATGACGGCGCCGCTGACGATACCCACCATACCGTAGGCTGCGCTGCCCTGGAAGCGCAGCTGGTTGTTGAGCACCAGGGAGGCGGTCATCCAGGGGGCGCCGTAGAGGATGACCCCCAGATAGTCCATGGAGTAGGGGAGGATGGTGGGGGTGGAGCCCAGAAACAGCGCCAGGGGCTCCAGGAAGATCTGGCCCAGCACGCAGATGAGAAGGCCTGTGGCCAGGGCGGCGAAAAAGCCGGTGGCAGCCATGTTGGAGGCGGTTTCCGTGTTCTGCTTGCCCAGTTCCCGGGAGATGAAGTTGCCGCTGCCGTGGCCGAAGAAGAAGCCCACCGCCTGGATAATGGCCATCATGGAGAACACCACGCCCACGGCGCCGGTGGCGCTGGGGCTTTTCAGCATACCCACGAAAAAGGTGTCCGCCATATTGTAGAAGGCGGTCACCAGCATGCTGATGATACAGGGCAGCGCCAGGCGGCAGATCAGCCTGCTCACCGGGGCCTCGGTCAATTCATGAAACTTTTGCTTCTGCTTGCTGTCCATACGCTCCGCCTTTCTGCCGGCTGTCAAGCCAAAAAGTAATTTCTTAACAAAATTATAACATAAGTGGAGGGAAAGAAAAGGGGGTGCAGAAAAGAAATTTCTGTGGTACGATACCAGAGAAAATCTTTGCTCCCACTTGGGGAGACGGTGTCTGGAAAAGGAGTTTCTTATGGAAGAATTGACGGCATTTTTGGCCCGATTGCCCAAGATCGAGCTGCATGTCCATCTGGAGTCCACCATGCCGGGGGAGATGCTGGAGCGGTTCGCGGCCGCGCAGGGGCGATCCCTGCCCCGGCCTGCGGCGGAGCTGTACCACTGTTCTGCGGAGGATTTGAGTGATTTCTTGGCCTTTTTGGACAAGATATGCTCTTATGTAGGGACAGAGGCAGAGCTCTCGGAGGTGGCGGAGCGGTTTTCCCGGGAAAGCCGCCGGGAGAACATCCTCTATGCGGAGACGATCCTCAATCCCACCCACTGGCCCCAGTTCACCGTCCCCCAGATCATTGCCGCGGTAACGGCGGGCTTTGACCGGGGCCAGGCTGGCGGCGGCACCGACTGCCGCTTTACCCTCTCCCTCTCCCGCACCCAGAGCGCCGGGGAAGCCATGGCTCTGGTGGAGGAGATGGTCCGCTGCCGCACACCCCGGCTGGTGGGCTTGTCCATCGACGGCAATGAGGCCCTCTCCGGCCGAACCGGGGAGCGGTTTGCCCCGGCTTTTGCGGCTGCCGGCGCGGCGGGATTTGGCCGTACCGTCCACGCCGGGGAGAGTTCCGGCCCTGAGGGAGTCCGGGACGCCCTGGATCTGTTGGGAGCGGATCGCCTGGATCACGGCGTCCGGGGAGCGGAGGATCCGGCTCTGCTGGCGCGTCTGGCAGCGGAGCGTGTGCCCCTGAACGTGTGCCTGAGTTCCAACCTGGCTCTTCTCTACCGGGATCCGGCGGAGCATCCTCTGCGGCGCCTGCTGGATGCCGGGGTGGTGGTAACGTTGAACCGGGACGACCCCACCTTCCTGGGAGGACTGACGCTGACGGAAGAACTGCGCCGGGCGGCGGAGTTTGCGGGCATGTCCCGGAAGGCTCTGGCGGCGTGCCAGATAGCGGCGGCCCGGGCGGCTTTCTGCACGCCGAGGGAGCGGGACGCGCTGGTGAATACGCTGGAGGAATTTCGCCGTACCCTGGATTGACAGGCGCGCCGCGGCGCAGTGCTGCATAGGATGGGATGCGCCGGGCTCCGGCCCGGCGCAATCTCAAAGAAGTGAGGGAATTGCTTTGCGTATCAGTGAAGCCTATGAGCACGAGCCCATTTTACCTTATCAGCCGGAAGACAGCTGCCCCACCGGCGGCTGCAGCAAAGTCAGTACTCAGTGCGTGAATGTAGCCGCTCCCGTGGTTCTCTCTCCCACCGCCGTTATGGGCACTCCCACCGTTACCTGCCAGGGCGGTCCCAGTGTCACCTGCACCACCAATGAGTGTGGTTCCAGCTGCACCGTGGTGCTGACCCAGCAGGTGTGCGTGTCCATCCCGGTTCGCTACGGTGTCACCATGACCACCGGAGAGCCCTCCATTGCCTGTGCCGACAGCTGCGGCTGCTGAGCCCTGTTGTCCCCAGTGGGATGTCTGGAAGTCAATCAAAGAGGCGCCGGTTCCGGCGCCTCTTTTTCTTGGGAGAATGCCGTAATTTTTCCGCACTTTTGTGATTTTTTCCGTTGCGCACCGGGCGGGAGAGATGTATGATGGGTTCATTCTGAAAGGGAGGCCTTACCCATGAACATTTGCCGGAGCATTTTGGATCTGATCGGACATACCCCGCTGCTGGAACTGAGCGGCTACACCTGCCGGCACGACCTGCCGGTGCGGCTTCTGGTGAAGCTGGAGGGGATGAACCCTGCCGGCAGCGCCAAAGACCGGGTGGCGGCCAACATGATCCGGCGGGCGGAGGAGGCAGGCAGCCTGCGCCCCGGCGGCACCATCATTGAACCCACCTCCGGCAACACCGGCATCGGCCTTGCAGCGGTGGGAGCCGCCAAGGGGTACCGGGTGATCCTCACCATGCCGGATACCATGAGCGTAGAGCGGCGGGCGCTGATCGCCGCTTACGGCGCCGAGATCGTCCTGACGCCGGGGGCAGAGGGCATGCAGGGGGCGGTAGACCGGGCGGAGGCCCTTCACGCGTCCACCCCCGGCAGCATCCTGGCGGGCCAGTTTGACAATCCTGCCAACCCCGAGGCCCATGAACTGACCACCGGCCCGGAGATCTGGGAGGACACGGAGGGCACAGTGGACATCTTTGTGGCAGGCGTGGGCACCGGCGGTACCGTCACCGGTGTGGGGCGGTATCTGAAGACCCACAAGCCCTCGGTGCAGGTGGTTGCGGTGGAGCCCGCCGCCTCACCGCTGCTCTCTCAGGGCCACGCCGGCCCCCACGGCCTCCAGGGCATCGGGGCCAACTTCGTACCGGAGAACCTGGACCGTTCTGTGGTAGACGAGGTCCTTCCCGTCTGGGAGGAGGACGCCTATACGGCAGGCCGGGAGCTGGCCCGGCAGGAGGGGATCCTGGCGGGCATCACCTCCGGCGCTGCGTTGTGGGCGGCATCCAAGGTAGCCGCCCGGCCGGAGAACCGGGGCAAGACCATTGTGGCCCTGCTGCCGGACAGTGGGGAGCGGTACCTGTCCACGCCGCTTTTTGCCCAGGCATAAGCAAAGGAAACGGGGAACGTTCCAAACGTTCCCCGTTTCTTTTTCCATGTTATCCGTTGATGTGTTTGAAATTACCCAGTGTTTCGTTGACGCTGGAGACGTAGGCAAAGGTGTCCGGGAACTGGCGCAGGATCTCCTGGAACCGGACGATCTGGTGGCGGTTCACCACGCAGATCAGCAGGGCCCGGGGGGTGTCGGAGTACATGCCCTGGGCGGGCAGCACCGTGACGCCGTGGTGGAGCTCCTGCAAGAGCCGGGCGGAAAGCTCCGGGGCGTGGCGGGTGACCACCTCGAATTTCAGGGCGCTCTTGCCGCCCTTGAGGATACCGTCACTGATGCGGGAGCTTAAGTAGCAGTAGATAAGGCACAAAATCACCGGCTCAAACTGATAGCCGTAGACGAAAAAGGAGAGTACCGCCACAGAGGCGTTCAGGGCGAAGATCACCCACACCAGACTGGCCTCCGGATGCAGCTTGTGTACCCAGGCAGCCACGATGTCCGTGCCGCCGGTGGAGCCATTGCACCGGATCACTAGGCCGTATACGGCGCCGCTGACCACACCGGCGGCCACGGGGCCCAGAATGGCGGAGGAGCCGGTGTCGTAGGCGATGCCGCTGAGATCCATATGGCCCAGTACCAATGTCACGGCGGAAAACACCAGCACAAAGAGCAGGCTCTTGCGGGCAAAATCTGGATCCAGCTTCGTCCAGGCCAGCAGGATCAGCGGGATGTTGATGATGAGGGACAGGTAGCCGATGCTGATGTGGAACAGGTACTGCACCATGGTGGCAATGCCGTTGATGCCCGCCGGGGCAAAGGCATTGGGAAAGACGAACAGCTCGTAGCTCACACCCATCACGCAGGCCAGCGCGGCCACCGTCAGATAGCGCCGGACAGCGGCTCCAACATGTTTCTTCACGAGACAACTTCCTCTCCGTGGGATTCCTGGTGGAGTATACGCCGATTTTCTCAAAAATGCAACAAAAATTTCAAATATTTTTGGGATATGCAGGAAAACTTTCCTGACATGCAAAATGCCCTCCGCCTGATGGGCGGAGGGCATTTGGTTGCCAGCTCAGAACTTCTTGTCGGTAGCAGTTTCGCAGTAAGCGCAGCGATAGGTGTGCTTCTCAGCGTCGCTGAGCAGGAAGATGGAGTCCAGCTGGGGCTCGGCCATGGTGATGCAGCGGGGGTTCTTGCAGTGGATGATGTTCACCAGCTTCTTGGGAAGCTCCACATGCTTCTTGGCCACCCGCTTGCCGTCCCGGATGACGTTGACGGTGATGTTGGCGTCAATGTAGCCCAGCACGTCCAGATCCACCTCCATGGGGGAGTCGATCTTGATGATGTCCTTCTTGCCCATCCGGCCGCTGCGGACGTTCTTAATGATGGCCACGGAGCAGTCCAGCTCGTCCAGGTGCAGGTACTTGTAGATGTCCATGCTCTTGCCGGCCTGAATGTGGTCCAGGACCACGCCGTTTTGGATGCTGTCGATATTCATAGATACAAACCTCCTTAAACCTGGATGCCCAGCAGCTTCATAATCAGCGCCATACGGATGTACTTGCCGTTTTTCACCTGTTTCCAGTAGGCGGCACGGGGATCCTTGTCCACCGCCACGGAGATCTCATTGACACGGGGCAGGGGATGGAGGATGGACAGATCCGCCTTGGCGTTCTCCAGCTTCTCCGGGGTGAGGATGTAGCTGTCCTTCAAACGCAGGTAATCCTCCTCATTGAAGAAGCGCTCCTTCTGAACGCGGGTCATGTACAGGATGTCCAGCTGGGGAATGACGGACTCCAGATCGGTGGTCTGGGTGTAGGGAATGCCCTTCTTCTTCAGGGCCTCCTCCTTGACATAGCGGGGGAGTTTGAGTTCCAGGGGGGAGATGAGGACGAAGTTGATGTTCTCGTAGCGGCTCAGGGCGTTCACCAGAGAGTGGACAGTGCGGCCGAACTTCAGGTCGCCGCAGAAGCCGATGGTGAAGTTGCTCAGGCGGCCCTTTTCCCGGTGGATGGTCAAAAGGTCCGTCAGGGTCTGGGTGGGATGGTTGTGGCCGCCGTCGCCGGCGTTGATGATGGGCACTTCGCTGTGCATGGCGGCGGCGAAGGGAGCGCCCTCCTTGGGATGGCGCATGGCGATGATGTCGGCATAGCAGCTGACGGTGTGGATGGTGTCGCCCACGGTCTCGCCCTTGGCGGTGGAGCTGGAGCTGGCCTCGGAGAAGCCCAGCACGCTGCCGCCCAGAGCCAGCATGGCGGACTCGAAGGACAACCGGGTACGGGTGGAGGGCTCGAAGAACAGCGTTGCCAGCTGCTTGTGGGCGCAGGCGTTCTGATACTTCACGGGGTTTGCGATGATGTCCTCAGCAGTGGCGATCAGCTGATCGATCTCCTCTGTGGACAGATCCACAATGTCGATGATATTACGGGGCATGGTATCTCCTTTCTCGGTTCAGCGGATCCAACTTTCGTCGGAGGGATTGGCACGGAACTTCTTGAGGCGCTCGATGTCCTCGGGGCGGATCTTGCCCTCGTCAGCGGCCACCTGGCACACGGCGTCAAAATTGGACAGGGAGTAGTTGGTGACATGGGCGGCGGCCAGACGGTCCAGACCCTTCTGGAGCCCGTAGGTGAAGATGGACACGATGCCCAGCACCTCGGCGCCGGCCTCCCGCAGGGCCTCCACCACTTCGATGCAGCTTCCGCCGGTGGAGATCAGGTCCTCCACCACCACGACCTTCTGTCCTGCTTCCAGCTTGCCCTCGATGCGGTTGCCGCGGCCGTGGTCCTTGTTGCCGGAGCGGACATAGCCCATGGGCAGACCCATGAGATGGCCCACGATAGCGGCGTGGGCAATACCGGCGGTGGAGGTGCCCATCAGGACTTCCACGTCGGGATAGTGCTTGCAGATGAGGTCCACCAGCCCCTCCTCCACGTGGGTGCGGACGGCAGGTGCGGTGAGGGTGAGGCGGTTATCGCAGTAGATGGGGCTCTTGATGCCGCTGGCCCAGGTAAAGGGCTCGTCCGGCCGCAGAAAGACCGCTCCGATGGAGAGCAGGTCATGGGCGATGGTCTGTTCCTGATTCATATCAAAATCCTCCTAAGATAGAATACGAAGTGATTGGAAGGACTGGATGCTCAGCCCAAGAAGTCCTTCACGGCCCGGCGGTAGGCGGCCACGGGATCCTCCGCCTGGGTGATGGGGCGGCCTACCACGATGTAGTCACAGCCGGACTTGCCAGCCTTCTCCGGGGTCATGATGCGCTTCTGATCGCCCACGGCGCTGTCAGCGAAGCGGATGCCGGGGGTGACGGTAAGGAAGTCGGCGCCGCAGCGCTCCTTCACCAGGGCGGCCTCCAGGGGAGAGCACACCACGCCGTCCAGACCGGAGTCCGCAGCGTTCTTGGCGTAGGAGAGGACGGTTTCCGCCATGGGCACATCGATGAGCAGCTCGTTTTTCAGCGCCGCGGCGTCGGTGGAGGTCAGCTGGGTGACGGCGATGAGCAGGGGCCGGGTGCCGTCGGGCCGGGTGAGGCCCTCCAGGGCGGCCTTCATCATCTCGCTGGCGCCGGCGGCGTGGAGGTTCACCATGTCCACATCCAGCCGGGAGAGGACGTTCATGGCCCGCTTGACGGTGTTGGGGATGTCGTGGAGCTTCAGGTCCAGGAAGATCTTGTGGCCCCGTGCCTTGATCTGCCGCACGGCCTCCGGGCCCTCGGCGTAAAAGAGCTCCATGCCGATCTTTACAAAGGGCTTTTCCCCGGCGGGGAAGCGGTCCAAAAAGGCCAGGGTCTCTTCCAGAGTGGGGAAATCCAGGGCGATGATAACGTCTTTACGCATGGTGCGCGCCTCCTGTCAGTTCAGAAATTTTGGTAACGCCCAGCTGCTCACAGACAGCGGGCAGGTCTTCAATGATGGTCTTGCAGGCATAGGGGTCCCGGAGATTGGCGGCGCCCACCTCCACGGCGGAGGCCCCGGCGAGCATCATCTCGCACACATCCCGGGCGGAGGCAACGCCGCCGCAGCCGATGATGGGGAGCTTCACGGCTTCGTACACGTCCCAGATCATCCGCACTGCCACCGGGAACACAGCGGGGCCGGAGAGGCCGCCGGTGCGGTTGGCCAGCAAGGGACGCTTGGTTTTCAGGTCGATGCGCATGCCCAGCAGCGTGTTGATAAGGCAGATGCCGTCGGCTCCCGCGTCGGCACAGGCTTTGGCAATCTCCGCAATGTCCGTGACATTGGGGGAGAGCTTCATGAAAACCGGCTTGCTGGTGGCGGCCTTCACGGCTTTGGTCACCGATGCGGCGCTCTTGGGATTAGACCCGAAGTTCTGGCCTCCAGCGTGGACGTTGGGGCAGGAGATATTTACCTCCAGAATCCCCACCTGGTCGCAGCCCTCCAGTTTGCGGCAGTTGTCGGCATATTCCTCAAGGGAGAAGCCGCCGATGTTGGCGATGACGGGACCCTGGAAGAGCTTAGCGATGTTGGGAACTTCCTGGGCGATCACCGCGTCGATGCCGGGGTTCTGGAGTCCCACGGCGTTGAGCATGCCGCTCTCCGTCTCGGCGATGCGGGGCTGGGGGTTGCCGGGACGGGCATCGCGGGTGGTGCCCTTCCAGGAAAAGCTCCCCAGGATGTTCAGATCATAGAGTTCCGCATACTCCCGGCCGTAGCCGAAGGTACCGGAGGCGGGGATCACGGGGTTTTTCAGCGGGATGCCCGCCAGGGAAACAGAGAGGTCTACCATACGATCTCCTCCTTATACAGGATGGGGCCGTCCTTGCACACCCGCTTGGTGCCCTGGACGGTGGGGACGGAGCAGCCCACGCAGGCGCCGAAGCCGCAGCCCATGCGGGCCTCGAAGCTGAACTGTCCGCCGGTGAGCTGAGGCAGGGCGTGGACGGCCTTGAGCATGGGCAGAGGGCCGCAGCAAAGAACATAGTCACACTCCGGGACGTTCCGGGCGATGTCCGTTACGAAACCACGGGTGCCCAGGGAGCCGTCCTCCGTGGCCACCATCAGCCGGCATCCCAGGGCGCCGAATTCTTCCAGGTAGAAGGCGTCCGCCTGGGACCGGAAGCCGAGACCCACGGTGGGGGTCATGCCCGCCTGGAGCATCCGCTGGGCCAGGCCGTACAGGGGGGCGATGCCGATGCCGCCGCCCAGAAGGATGGGGTGCTGCCCTGCAAGGGTCAGGTTAAAGCCGTTGCCCAGGCCGCTGAGGACGTCCAGCTCCGTGCCGGGGACGCAGCGCACCAGCTGTTTCGTGCCGTCGCCCACCACTTTCACAAGCAGCATCAGGGCGCCTTCGCTGCTCCAGTTGCAGATGGAGATGGGGCGGCGCAGGAACTTTCCGGGGAGCTCGATGTTCACGAACTGGCCCGGAGCCGTGATGGCGGAGGTATCTCCGGAGAGCACCAGCTCATAGGTGTCGGCGGTGAGCTGACGGGTGTGTTCCAGGGTAAAGAGGGATTGTTTCATCAAACTTCCTCCTGTCGGTTCAGATCGGCGTATACGGGCTCCCCGCCGCAGATGGTCATGGCCACGGCGGCGCTGACGCCCCACCCGGCAAAGGGGGTGGCCCGGCCCATGGAGCGGAACGTGGCGGGATCGATGGTATGGGGGCGGTTCAGATCCAGCACGGTGAGATCCGCTTCGGCGCCCTCGGTGATCTCCCTGCCGGGGAGATCGAAGATCTTCCGGGGCCGGACGCACAGCCGGTCCAAGATCAGCTCCAGAGGGACGATGCCGGTTTCCACCAGCTGGGTGTAGAGCACCGGGAAAGCGGTCTCCAGCCCCACGATGCCGTTGAGGCTTCCCGCCAGGCCCCGGGACTTTTCCTCCGCGCTGTGGGGGGCGTGGTCCGTTGCGATGCAGTCCACGGTGCCGTCCAGCAGTCCCGCCAGCAGGGCATCCCGGTCGGCGGCGGAGCGGATGGGGGGATTCATGCGGAAGCCGCCGTCATCCCGCAGGTCTGTGTCGCACAGTACCAGGTAGTGGGGGCCCGTCTCGCAGGTAACGGGGAGCCCTTCCGCCTTGGCCTGGCGGATGAGGTCCACGCTCTCCTTGGTGGAGATGTGGCAGACGTGGTAGCGGCACCCGGTCTCCCGCACCAGCTGGATGTCCCGTTCCACCTGGCGCCACTCGCTTTCGGGATTGTTTCCGGTGAGGCCGTGGGCGCGGGCGTAGTCTCCGTCGTGGACGCACCAGCCACGGGTGAGCAGGGATTCATCCTCGCAGTGGGCCACGATGGGCTTGTCCAGTTTTTTGGCAAGGAGCATGGCCTCACGCATCATCTCCCGGGACTGGACGCCCCGGCCGTCATCGGAGAATCCGGCAACATCCGGCGCCATGGCGGCAAGGTCCGCCAGGGCGGTACCCTGTTCGCCGCAGGTGATGGCGCCGTAAGGATAGACGTGGACCCGGGCACTGCGGGCAATGGCGCTCAGCTCCGCCTGGAGGGTCTCCCGGCTCTCCGGCACGGGCTTGAGGTTGGGCATGGCGCACACGGCGGTGTAGCCGCCGGCGGCCGCCGCCGCGGTGCCGGATGCAATGGTTTCTTTATAAGAAAAACCAGGCTCCCGAAGATGAACATGGACATCAACGAAACCTGGAACAATGAAACGGTCTTGTAATTCAATTACGGAAAAGCCTTCCCGGGGAAGGGAGGGAGAAATGGAAACAATACGGCCCTGGTCGATGGCAACGTCGAGATTTTCAAAGCGTCCGTTGCGGAAGACGAACCCGCCGGTCAGCAGCAAACCCATGTAAAAACTCCTTCCTCTTTGTCTTCGGTCAACACATTATACTAACGGAAATCCTCCTTCTTGTCAACGGATTTTCTGCCCGTGCCCTTACAAAAAGAGCCGGCGTCATGGGGCGGCTTTCTCCAAAATGACCAACCTCGTTCCGGCACCGCAAAAAAGACGCGCCCGTTGCAGGGCGCGTCTTGTGCAAATGGGAGACTCAGCAGTGGTGGCCGCAGGCGTGGTCGTGGCTGCCGCAGCCGTGATCGCCGCAGGTGTGCTCCTCCCCGTGATGGTGGTCACAGGTGGCCGCCTGAGCGAACTGAAGGGTGCCCTCCAGCAGCTGGGCGACACACGCATCGGCGTCGCCGGAGCATCCGGCGTACAGCTGGATGCCGGCCTCGGCCAGGGCCATCTGGGCACCGCCTCCGATGCCGCCGCAGATGAGGCTGTCCACGCCGTTGGCTGCCAGGAAGCCCGCCAGAGCGCCGTGGCCGCTGCCGTTGGTGTCCACCACCTTGGATGAGACCACGGCGCCGTTTTCCACGTCGTAGAGTTTGAACTGGGCCGTGTGGCCGAAGTGCTGGAAGACCTGTCCGTTTTCATAGGTAACTGCGATTTTCATGTTGACGCATCCTTTCTCTTTGAGGCGTGACATCCACCGCCGTGGCATCCGCCGCAGCCCTGCCCCTCCCGCCGGGGACACAGGGTGTAGCTGCCGCCGCCGATGGTCAGGGGACGGCCTTCCACCAGAAAGACCGAGAGCTTCTGCCGGGCCTGGGCGTAGATCCGCTGTACCGTGGTGCGGGCCACCCCCATCTGGACAGCGGCGTCCTCCTGGTTGTAGCCCAGGTAGTCCATGAGGCGCACGGCCTCGTATTCCTCCACCGTCAGAACGACTGCCTCCTGCGCCCCAGGCTGTTCCGGGGAAAAGCGGCAGTGGGCGGGCATCTGGCAGACCCGGCGGCATTTGGCATTTCGCGGCAAGCAATGTCCCTCCTTAATTCTTGACATATGCCCATTATATACCGCTTTGAACATATGTCAAGAATAAAATTGCCCATTTTTTCAGGTATACAAAATCAGGGGGACCGGCCGTCAGGCCGGTCCCCATATTATGAAACAGTTTACTTTTTCAGGCTGGCCACCCACTGGCCGTAGGTCTCCAGATTGGCCTCGCAGGCGGCGGCGTCGGCACCCCGGGTGAGAATGTACACCTTGATCTTGGGCTCCGTGCCGGAGGGTCGGACGATGACGGAGGTGCCGTCGGCCATCTCAAAGCGCAGCACGTTGGAGCCGCTGAGCTCCATGGTGGTTTTTTCACCGGTGGTGCAGTCGATGACGGAGCCGTCGGCGTAGTCCTTGCGGACAGCCACCCGGACGCCGGAGATCTCAGCGGGGGGATTCTCCCGCAGGCTCTTCATGAGGTTGGCCATATCCTTGAGTCCGTCCAGACCGGGCATCACCAGGTTGTGGGTCTTCTCGGCGAAGTAGCCGTACTTCTTGTAGAGGGCTTGGAGGGCGTCGTAGAGGGTCATGCCCTGGGCGGCGTACCAGGCGGCCATTTCCGAGAGCTCCACGCTGGCGGACACGGCGTCCTTGTCCCGGACGTAGTCGCCCAGCATGTAGCCGTAGCTCTCCTCATAGGAGAAGATGACCTTCCCCTCGCCGGAGGCTTCCAGTTTGTCCTTCTTCTCCGCCAGGAACTTGAAGCCGGTGAAGGTGTCGTAGCACTTGAGGCCATTGTCCTCGGCCACCTTGCGGGCCATCTCCGTGGTGACGATGGTCTTGAGGGCCACGGGGTTTTCCGGCATCTTGCCGGTGCGGCGCTTGGCGCCGATGAGGTAGTCCAGCAGCAGCACGCCCGTCTGGTTGCCGGAGATTACCCGGAACTCGCCGTCACTGGTTTTGACCATGATGCCCACCCGGTCGGCGTCGGGGTCGGAGCCCAGGATGAAGTCTGCGCCGTTGGCCTTGGCCAGGTCCACTGCCAGATAGAACCCCTCGGGATTCTCCGGGTTGGGGGAGGCCACCGTGGGGAAGTTGCCGTCAATGACCATCTGCTCCGGCACGCAGATCACGTGCTTCATGCCCAGGCGGCGGAGCGCCTCGGGAATCAGCTTGTAGCCGGTGCCGTGGAAGGGGGTGTAGACCATGGTAAAGGTGTCTGCCACCTGCTCCACCACGGCCTTGTCGTTGACCTGGGCCATGACATTGGCAAGGAACTTCTCGTCGGTCTCCGCTCCCATGAGGGTGATGAGCCCCTGGGCCACAGCCTCGTCGTAGTCCGCCCGCTTCACGCAGTTGAACACATCCAGTTCCTTCATCTTTTTTGCCACTTCATCGGCATGCTTGGGGGGCAGCTGGGCGCCGTCCTCCCAGTAGACCTTATAGCCGTTGTACTCCTTGGGGTTGTGGCTGGCGGTGACGTTGATACCGGCGATGCAGCCATACTCCCGCACGGCGAAACTCAGTTCCGGAGTGGGACGCAGGGACTCGAAGAGGCGGACGGGAATGCCGTTGCCCGCCATGACGCAAGCGGCCTCCCGGGCAAAGAGGTCGGAGTTGTTGCGGCAGTCGAAGCACACGGCCACGCCGCGCTTGGCGGCTTCAGCCCCCTCTTCCAGGATTACCTGGGCAAAGGCCTGGGTGGCGTGGCGGATCACATGGATATTCATACGGTTGAGGCCCACGCCCATGGTGCCCCGCAGGCCGGCGGTGCCGAAAGACAGCTGGTCGTAGAACCGGGATTCGATTTCCTTTTCATCGCCGCGGATGGCTTCCAGTTCTGCCTTCTCCTGGGCGGACAGAGCAGGGCTCGCCAGCCATTTTTCATACTCTTTCATAAAATCCATATGCGTTTCCTCCTAAATATGTAAAGTGAGAAGCGGTCGCAATGCAAAGGGCGGCTCACCGGCTCCAGTCCGGGGTAAAGCCGCAAACAGGGCACTCATACATGCGCCAGACCAGCGGTCCCAGATTTCGGTCCTGTCCCAGGGAACCGCTGATGATGCGGTTGCCGCAGCAGGGACAGCGATAGTAGGTCACGGAGCTGGCCACGCCAAAAACGATAAACAAAGCGGCCCCGGCCGTCAAATACGGGTATCCCTGATCAAAATCCTGCCGCCCCAGAAAAGCTGCAATGACCATCAGCAGGGTCGCTGCCAGGCCGATGGTGTCCGTCAGATTGGCTTTGCGGCGGAAGCGGCGGGCAAGGCGCGTTTTTTCCTCCGTCGTCAACTCCGGCCGCGGTGTAAAGGGAGCATTTGGCTGCATAGCGTTTACCTCTCCTTCCACGTTATAATACGAATGGGCGGAAGTGCCGGCAATCAGGGATCGGGGCTGTCTTCCTCCGGAGCTGCCTCCAGCAGCTGCCGGGCCTCCTCCAGACGGGAGGCGGGGACGTAGATCTCCACGCCCTGGGAGGCAAAGCCGCCCAGGACTTTGCCCAGGGAGCCGCTTTTGAATGCCGGGATGCCGTAGCCCTCCAGCATGGACAGGGTGATGTCCGCCATAGCGTCCAGCTCCCATTGCAAAGCCAGGCGCACTGCCTGTTCCGGCTGCCCCTGAGCATCCTTGGGCCAGCGGGCGAGCAGGTCCCGGTCCGCCAGGGCCCAAAAGTCCTTTGCCTGTTCCATTCCATCAACCCCTTATTTGTGATATTTGGTGCCCGCCGCGATCTGGCAGGCCCGATAGATTTGCTCCAGTACCATGACCCGGGCCAGGTGGTGGGGGAAGGTCATGGGGGACATGGACAGCCGCAGTTCCGCCCGTTCCTTGATGGAGGGATGCAGACCGAAGGAGCCGCCGATGACGAACACCACGTGGCTGGCGCCCTGTGCGGCCCGGCGCTCCAGAAAGTCCGAGAGTTCCTCACTGGAGAGGAGTTTTCCCTCCACGCACATGGCCACCAGCAGGGCGGAGGCAGGCAGCTTCCCCTGGATGGCCTCTGCCTCCCGGGCCAGGGCCGCCTCCACTTGGGCAGGGGAGGGGGATTCCGGCAGCCGCTCTTCCGGCAGCTCAATGATTTCGATCTTACAGAACCGGGTCAGGCGCTTGACGTACTCCTCCGCCGCCTGAATATAGAATTTTTCCTTCATTTTGCCTACGCACAACAGGGTTATCTTCTGCATACGCGCCTCCCGGCGAGAATGTGGGCGGGCCCCAGGGTGTCCCGGGGCGCTACGGACAGCGCAGGAGAGAGGCCTGCGGCAGACAAGGCGATCTCCACCGCCCGGAGGGCCATGGCGGGGGTGTTGTTCTCCCGGCTCAGGTGAGCCAGGACGATCTCCTCGGTGCCGGAGCCCGCCAGGGCCACAGCGAACCGGGCGGCCTCCTCATTGCACAGGTGTCCTCCGGCCCCCAGGATGCGCCGCTTGAGGTAATAGGGATAGGGGCCGCTTTGCAGCGTCTCCACGTCGTGGTTGGCCTCCAGTACCGCCAGATCCACGCCGGTGAGGGTCTCCGCCGCCTCGTCGGTGACAAAGCCGGAGTCCGTCAGCACCCCTACGCTGCCGTCCCCGGTGTCGATGCGATAGCCGCAGGAGCCGGGGGCGTCATGGGAGGTGGGAAAAGCGGAGACCTGGCAATCTCCCAGAGCCGCGGGAGCCCCGGGTTCCAGGGGCTCAAGCCGCCCGCCGCCCACGCCCAGCCGGTCCGCCAGGGTCCACAAAGTCTGGCGGGTGCCTATTACCGGAGCCTCGCACCGTTTCAGAAGGGTGGAGAGCCCAGCAATGTGATCGGTATGGGTGTGGGTAATGAGAATGGCGGTGAGATCCGCCGGAGTCAGCTCCAGCTCCCGCAGAGCCGTGGAGATCCGGCGGCAGGAGATGCCGGCGTCCAGCAGCATGTGGGTCTCACCGCAGGATATCACCAGCGCGTTCCCGGAGGAACCGCTGGCCAGGGTATGCACAGTGGTCAAAATAAAACCTCGTCTCCAGAATAAAACGCGTCCGCTCAGGAGAACGTCGACTTAGGTCGCCATCCTCCCCAGCGGACGCAAAAATGTTCCTGTTGTGCCGGGGCAACTTGTCAGCCGATGTGGGCCTCCAGCTCGTCATTTTCGCCGGGAGTCTCCACGGACTGGATATCGGCGCCCAGTCCCCGGAGCTTGGCCACAATGTCCTCGTAGCCACGCTCAATGTATTGCACGCAGCTGATCTCGCTTGTTCCGTGGGCTGCCAGCGCGGCAATCACCAAAGCGGCGCCGGCCCGCAGGTCGCAGGCCTGGATGGGTGCGCCGGTAAGATGATCCACACCCTCCACCACGGCGGTCTTGTCGTCCACCTGGATGGAGGCGCCCATGCGCTTGAGCTCGTCCACGTAGCGGTAACGGTTGTTCCAAACGCTCTCCGTCACCAGGGAGGTACCCTCCGCCAGGGAGAGAACCGTAGTGATCTGGGGCTGCATATCCGTGGGGAAGCCGGGATAGGGCATGGTTTTGACATTGGTCTTCTGCAGCTTGCCGGTACGGCGGACCAGGAGGGTATCCTCGTGCTCCTCCACCTCTACGCCCATTTCCACCAGCTTGGCGGTGATACAATCCATGTGCTTGGGAATAATATTCTTAATGAGCACCTGTCCGCCGGTTGCGGCCACAGCTGCCATGTAGGTGCCTGCCTCGATCTGATCGGGGATAATGGCATAGGTTCCGCCCCGCAGGCGATCCACACCCTGGATCTTGATGGTGTCGGTACCGGCGCCCCGGATATTGGCGCCCATGGAGTTGAGGAAGTTGGCCAGATCCACGATGTGGGGCTCTTTGGCGGCGTTCTCGATGACGGTGTTGCCCTCGGCCATGGCGGCGGCCATCATGATGTTCATAGTGGCGCCCACAGACACCACGTCCAGATAGACGTTGGCGCCCTTGAGGCGGCCGGTCTCCGTGGAGGCGTGGATAAAGCCGCCCTCCACCACCACTTTAGCGCCCAGAGTGGTAAAGCCCTTGACATGCTGGTCGATGGGACGCACGCCGAAGTTGCACCCGCCGGGCATGGCCACTTCCGCCTTGCCGAAGCGGCCCAGCAGGGCGCCGATGAGATAATAGGACGCACGAATCTTCCGGGCCAGCTCATAGCTGGTCCGGGTAGAACGGATGACGCTGCAGTTGATCTCCACCGTGTGGCGGTTGATGGTACGGATGCTGGCGCCCAGCTGTTCCAGGATTTTCAGGCACAGCGTCACGTCGGAGATCTGGGGGATATTTTCGATGCGGCAGGTGCCGTCTACCATCAAGGCGGCGGGGATAATGGCAACAGCGGCATTTTTGGCGCCGCTGATCTCGACTTCACCAAACAGGGGATGACCACCCTGAATTACATATTTTGTCAAAGTAATTACCCTCTCTTTTAAAAGGCAGCTTTTATAAGGCGGGAAAACCGCCCAGGAATCACTGAGGAATAGTCTGCCCCGCCAGCGCGCCTTCATACCACAGAAGGGCGGCGAACGGCAAAAGGAATCCTCTTGTGAATACTCGTACACCAGCACTATACCATAGCCGGCGGAAAAATGCAAATCATTCCTGTAAAGAATATCTTTACTGAAAAAGGGGGGAACTTGCGGAGCTGTTACGCGCGGGACACAGCGCCGGTGGAACAGTTTACATAATAATTTACGGTGTCGGTGACGATGCACCAGGCGGGCACCAGGGTCATAGGGGCGGAGGCGGTACTCTGCAGGTCATAGCAGGGGTACATGTCTGTTACGGCGGAGAACACGGCGCCGGATTCCCGCCGGGCCTCCAGGAACCGGGTCAAAGCGGCGGACGCGGACAAAGGCTCGTCCATGCCGGTCTCGGTATAGGATTTGGGCAGGTGAGAACCGGAGACGGTCTGCAGGACGCCCTGTTCAATATAAAAAGTAACGGTGCAGTCCGCGACAGGATAGCCGTTGTATTCCTGGGTGGCAGTGATGATTCCGGTTCCATCCTCCAGCGTGGAGCCGGTGATCTGGTAGTCAAAGCGGCGGCAGAAGTCGCTGCACAGCGCTTCCGGATCCTCCTGGGAGGAATAGCTGATGACCAGGTCAAAGCTGCCGTTGGAGCGGAACACCCCGGAGCCGGTGTCGAAGGAGCTGTCGTAAGCGTGGCTGTCACCGGCGTCATCGGATTGGATCAAAGCGTCTCCCAGAAAGAACGCGGCTACCTTCCGGTCCTCGTCGTCACTGCGGGAGAGGGATAGTGTGGGGGGCACGCTGCTCTTGGAGATGACGTCCGGATCCAGCGTGACGCCGGCAGAGGCGAACAGATCCGTCAGCTGCTGGGCAGCCTGACGCTGAGCGGACGCCTGGGACATCCTCCGGCTGACCAGTGAGGCCAGCAGGAAGACGTTTACCAGAAGCAGGATCAAAATGATGATATTTTTCAGGCGGCTGCTTTCCATGGAGCCCCTCCTTGTTGTGAACAGATCCGGAAGTTGATTCTTCCTTTATCCCAGCAGCCAGGTAGCCCTGACGCTGTTGCTGCCGCTGTCGGCATAGCCGATGGACAGCTCGCCGCCCTCCTGATCGGCAGCGATGGCCAGAGCCTGCCGCAGGGGAAGGAGGATGGAGCTGTCCTCCAGTGCGGTGTAGGAGCGCAGCCGCAGGGTCAGGGAGGACACAGTGGCTCCGGAGAGGGTCACTTCCGCCGCGGAGCTCCCGTCGGAAAAGTAGATGGGAACGCCTCCTGCCTGATAGCCAAAGCGCAACGTCATGGAGGAGCCGCTGACAGTGGCCTCCTCTAAGTACAGTGACGCGTCACCGGTAAGGCCGCTGGACAGGGAAGCAAGCAGCGCACCGGTGCGGGAGGCGGCCTCTCCCACCGTGAGTGTTTCCTCTTCCACATCCAGGGACAGAGCCGTGGAACCGCCGCTGCGGTAAACCACGGTGCCATTGGTGTGGATGCGCAGGGAGCGGCTGCCCTCATTGATGACTTCCGAGCCGTCGGAGGAGGGATAGCGGTTATTGGTGTGAGGGTTGAAGTCCAAAGCTGTCAGCAGGGCGTCGGCATCACACTGCACATTGGCGGCGGTCAGGGCCGGCAGCTCCGGCAGTTCATAGAGAAACAGGGACAGGGGATCCACCTGCGCGCACAGGGGCTCTACATCCACAGAGTCCCCGGCGAAAAACGCGGTGCCCAGGTCGTAGCTGTTGACGGTGTCTGTGAGCTCCTGGGCAGAGAGGGTGAGGTTGGCGCGCAGATAGTGCTCCGTTCCATCCCAAAGATATAAGGAGACACCAGTGCTCTCCTGATAGGAGATTACCAGGCGCCGCACGGAAGTGGTATCCCCTCCGGTTTCCACACCACACAGCTGCGCGATGACAGAAAGCGGCAGCGGCGACAGAAAATCATAATAGACAGAGGTGTGTTCCGTTGACTGGAAGAAGGCATGGAAGTCGCTGGTTGAAAACGTGGCCGCGGAGCTCAGGGCACCTTTGAGCAGGCTGCCCAGAGGCTCAAAGGCCTCGTCGGCGGTGGTAAGGGTCACGCTGCCGTAGCGGCCGTAAGTACCGGTCACCGCTACCCGCACCGGAGCGCTGAGAGAGAAGGATTCCTGGACGGTGTCGGCCCCGGCGGAACCGGAGAGGGTGTCCAGATACGTTCCCGCCAGATCCAGGTTGTACCACTGAGTTTGGGCAAAGAGAAGCACCGCGGACACCGTCAGCAGGGTGATCAGCAGGTTCTGGAGGATGCCGATGTGTTTTTTTCGCTTGTCCATAGACATCCTCCTTTTCGGATGGCATAGCGGGGGTAAAAACGCGGCAGAGCGCTTAAGCGGCGGGGCCGCCGATGGGAAGGGTCAGACGCACGGTGGTGCCGGGTCCCTGGTGGGGGGCCAGGGCAATGTTGCCGTGATGGCGCTGGACGATCTCCTTGGCGATGGACAACCCCAGGCCGGTGCCGCCGGACTCCCGGGAGCGGGCCTTGTCCACCCGGTAGAAGCGGTCAAAGATGCGGTCCTGATCCTTTTCCGGGATGCCGATGCCGTCGTCACAGACCTCCATCCACACCTCGGAGTCGGTGGAGCCGGCGCTGATGCGGATGTGTCCGCCGTCGGGGGTGTATTTGATGGCGTTGCCCAGAATGTTGGTCATCACCTGCTCCAGGCGGCTGCGGTCGCCCACGATCAGGGGCAGATCCTCCAGAGGGCCGCAGGTAAGTTCATGTCCATGGCGCTTCGCCTCCAGGGCGTTGGCCCGCGCCACGGTTTCAATGGCCTCAGCGAAGGGGAAGCGGGAGAGCACCAGCTCCGTGTTGCCGGAGTCCAGACGGCTGAGGGTCAGCAGATCCTGCACGATGTGGGTCATGCGGTCCGTCTCGTTGATGATGATGTCCAGGAAGTTGTCCTCCGTCTCCCGGGGGATGTCCCCGCCGGAGTCCCGGAGGGTCTCGGCGTAGCTGCGGACATTGGTGAGGGGGGTGCGCAGCTCATGGGAGACATTGGCCACGAACTCCTTGCGGCGCTCCTCGTTGCGGTGCTGCTCCGTCACGTCGTGGAGCACCACCAGCACGCCGCCGCTGGCCTGGTCGGAAAAAGGCGCCAGATACAGCTCCAGCGTCCGCTCTCCCACCAGCATCTCGCCCTCGGCGTAGTTGGGCCGCTGCAGCTCCAGCATCTGCCCGAAGGGGTACACCTCGCCGAAGAGATCGTCATAGGTGCAGGAGGGTTCCACCGTCCGCTGGAGCATGGTGGTGGCGGCGGGGTTACAGTGGATGAGCTTGCCCTCGTGATCAAAAGCCACCACACCGTCGGTCATGTGGAGGAAGAGGGTGTCCAGCTTGTTGCGCTCGTTCTCCACGGCGGCCAGGGTAGCCTGGAGCATGCTGGACATCTCGTTGAAGGTGCCGGTGAGAATGCCGATCTCGTCGGTGGACTCCACGGGAAGTTCACCGTCAAAGTTGCCGGAGGCCACCTTTTCTGCCCGGGCCGTCAGCTTTTCAATGGGGCCCACCATGGTCTTGGAGAGCAGGAAGCTCAGCAGGGCAGAGATGAGAAGGCCGATGATCAGGGCCTGCATGATGATGGTGAACAGCTGGGAGTTCAGACCGTTGACCGTGTCCTTGTTGTCCAGGACATAGATGATGTATGCGTTGTCGCCCCCCATGATGGGGATGGCCACATCCATGAAGTCGGCGGAGATATCGCTCATGTCGCCCACCACCGTGCTGTCTTTCTGAACCACGGCGTTGCGGGCGGTGAGGAGGTTGGCGCTCTGCTCCCGGGGCAGCTGGCTCTCGTCGGCGGAGCCGCTGATGTAGTCCCCGGTGACACCGTCCAGGATGAAGTAGTTGCGGGTGAGATAGTCCACGCCCAGAGAGCCGGCCCGGGCCTCCAGCAGCTCGGAGATCTGGGCGGCGCCGTCCGGCTGGGCGGCCTCCTGGCGCAGGTCGGAGACGAAGTCCGCGTTGCCTGTTCCGAAGACGTTGTTCATCTGCTGGTAGAAAGAATCAATATAGAAGTTGGAGACGCTGGTGGTCAAAAAGGCACCCACCACCGCCATCAGTGATGTGATCAGCAGCAGCAAAATCAGCATCAGCTTCATGTGGAGACTGCGGAACAAGCGCACTCACCTCCCATCCGGATCAAGATCCCGGGGCGGTGCCCCGGCTGCCTGGGTACAGGCCGGTGCTCCGGGACTCACGTCACGGAGAAGTAGTAGCCCGCGCCCCGGCGGGTGAGGATATAGACGGGGTTGGCGGGGTCGACTTCGATCTTTTCCCGCAGGCGCCGCACCGTCACATCCACGGTGCGCACGTCGTCGCCCACATAGCCGTAGTTCCACACCTGCTCCATGAGGTCGATGCGGGAGTAGACCTTGTTGGGGTGGCTGGCCAGGAAGGTCAGCAGCTCATATTCCCGCTGGGTCAGGTCGATGGCCTTGCCGGCCCGGAAGACCTGGTGGCTGTCGGTGTTGATGGCCAGGTCGCCTGCCACCGGCATGGCGGAGGCGGCGGCACCGGCGGGCTGGACCATGCCGGTGCGGCGGATATTGGCGCCCACCCGGGCAATGAGCTCCCGCATGGAAAAGGGCTTGGTGATATAGTCGTCAGCGCCGATCTCCAGGCCGAGGACCTTGTCGGCCTCCTCTTCCCGGGCGGTGAGGATGATGACGGGGACGTTGTTTCCTGCCTCCCGCAGGCGGCGGCAGACGTCAAAGCCGTTCATTTTGGGGAGCATGACGTCCAGCAAAATGAGGTCGGGATTGGCGGAGAGCGCCTGCTTGAGGCCGTCCTCGCCGTCGTAGGACTCCAGGGTCTGGTAGCCCTCCCGCTGGAGATTGAACCGCAGGATATCCACGATGTTCTTCTCGTCTTCCACGATGAGAACCGTTTTTTGGTTGTTCATAGAGGCCTCCGAAACGTGTGATTTTCAGATTTTAGAGATTCAGCAGAATCTTGGCTTTCAATACGGCGGTGACGGTCTTGGCGTCCTCGATCTCACCGTCCATGACCCGGTGGACCATCTCGGCAAAGGGGATGCGCTCCACGCTCAAAAACTCGTCCGGGTCCAGGTGCTGCTGTTCCATATGGAGGTTTTTGGCCAGGAAGAGGTGCAGCTTTTCCCCGTAGCAGCCGGGGGCGGGCAAGATCACACCCAGGGGCAGCAGGGTATCCGGCACGGCGCCGGTCTCCTCCTTGAGCTCCCGCAGGGCACCGGTGACGGGATCTTCTCCCTCGTCCAGCTTGCCGGCAGGGATCTCCAGCAGTGTCTTGCCGAATACATAGCGGTACTGGGTGACGGTCAGCACATTGTTGCGTTCATCCAGGGGCAGCACCGCCACACCGTCCACGTGATCCACCACTTCCCGCCGGGAGGTATTGCCGTTGGGCAGCAGGACTTCGTCCACATGCACGCGGCACAGCAGCCCGTCGTACAGATCTTTTCTGCTGATCATCTTTTCCGTCAAATCCATGATGGTTCCTCTCTCTCTTCACAAAACGTATCCGGGCGGGGCGTTCCCGCTGCCGGACATACCATAACCATTATAATGGTTTAGTATAGCATGTACGGGGGGAAAATGCCACAGGCAATTTCCCTGCTTGAACAATCAGGCTGCCCGTGGTATACTGAAACAATCTTCCAGACTGGAAACGGAGGTGGACTTCACGGAAAAAAAAGGGATCAAGATCGCCGCGCAGAACCGCAAGGCGTACCACGATTATTTTGTGGAAGACCGCTATGAGGCGGGGATCGAGCTCTTCGGCACGGAGGTCAAGTCCATCCGGGCCGGCACGCTGAACCTCAAGGACTCCTACTGCACCGTCAAGGACGGGGAGCTCTTTGTCCACAGCCTCCACATCTCCCCCTATGAAAAGGGCAACATCTTCAACCGGGATCCGGTACGCACCCGGCGGCTTTTGATGCACCGGCGGGAGATCCGCAAGCTCCACGCTCTCATCCAGCAGGACGGGTATACCCTGGTGCCGCTTTCCGTGTACTTCAAGGATGCCCGGGTGAAGGTGGAGATCGGCCTTTGCAAGGGTAAGAAGAACTACGACAAACGGGCGGCCACCGCCCAGCGGGATGCCCGCCGGGAGATCGACCGCACCTTAAAGGAAAGGAATCGATAACGATGTCTGAGGTAAAGAATCCCATTGCCGTCATCACCATGGAAAACGGAAAGGTGATGAAGGCGGAGCTGTATCCCGAAAAGGCTCCCAACACCGTCAACAATTTCATCGCTCTGGCCAACAAGGGCTTTTACGACGGCCTTACCTTCCACCGGGTGATCCCCGGCTTTATGATTCAGGGCGGCTGCCCCAACGGCAACGGTATGGGCGGCCCCGGCTATGAGATCGACGGAGAGTTCGCCGCCAACGGCTTCCGTCAGAACGACCTCAAGCACACCCTGGGTGTGCTGTCCATGGCCCGCACCATGGCCCCCAACTCCGCCGGCAGCCAGTTCTTCATCATGGTGGACGCGGCGCCCCATCTGGACGGGCAGTACGCGGCCTTCGGCCAGGTGACGGAGGGCAGCGACGTGGCTGTGGAGATCTCCCGGGTCCAGCGCAACATGATGAACGACAAGCCCAAGACCCCGGTGGTGATCCAGTCCATCCGGGTGGATACCCAGGGCGTGGAGTATCCCGCTCCCAAGACCCACTGAGGGAAAAGCGGGACAGCGAGCATCCGATGATTTATAAGGAGGGGCGCCTATGAAGACTGCCATCATCACCGGAGCATCCTCCGGCCTGGGTAGTGAATTTGTCCGCCAGCTGGCGGATGTGTTCCCGGAGATCCAGTGCTGCTGGCTCATTGCCCGGCGGCGGGACCGGCTGGAAAAGCTGGCGGTGAACCTCCCAGGCTGGACGGTGGAGTGCCTGCCCATGGATCTTTGCGATCCCATGAGCTTTGTGGCGCTCCAGGAAAAACTCAACACCCAGAAGCCGGAGGTGGCGCTGCTCATCAACAACGCCGGCTGCGGCTACCTGGGGAACCTGGGGGAGATGGAGACCACCACCCAGACCCGGATGGTGGATCTGAACCTGCGGGCCTTGACGGCAGTGACCAATATGGTGATCCCCTTCATGGCCCCCGGCGGACGGATTTTGAATGTCTCCTCCATAGCCTCTTTCTGCCCCAATCCCCGGATGACGGTGTACTCTGCCTCCAAGGCGTATGTCTCCGCGTTTACCGTGGGCCTGGCGGAGGAGCTGCGCCCCAAGGGCATCACGGCAACCGCTGTATGTCCCGGCCCCATGAAGACGGAGTTTCTGGATGTGGGCGGGATCTCCGGCCACTCCCGGACGTTTGACATGCTGCCTTACTGCGACCAGGTCAAGGTGGTAGGGGGTGCCCTGCGGGCAGCCCGGGCAGGCCGAACCATCTATACGCCCCGGCTGTTTTACAAGTTCTACCGGGTGCTGGCCAAGGTGACGCCGGTAAAGCTGATGGTGAAGATCGCCGGAACGTAAAAAAGTTTCATGGAATTGTAACACACTTCGACGGCGGAGTGTGTTACAATTCCACACAGCAAATCCCGCGGACAGCCGCGGCGAGATCGATACGGGGGTGTACCGGTTTCGACGGGGGTATGGAGGCGGGACCAGCGGGCGGCGGCGCCTGACCGCCATAAAACGGGCAATTTATAAATTAAATAACAACAACACTGTTGCTATTGCTGCCTAATTAAAGGCGGCCGTCTGAACCGGAGAGGCCACAGGCCGGGGAAGGCGTCGTTGATGTGGCGTCCGTGCGGCGGGTAAGAGTTGCCCCGCCCACGCATGATGACTCTCACCTGACCATCCGGCGTGACGGCTTGCCGGATGGAAGGGGAACAGGGAGAAAGACTCCCGCAATAACCGTCTGCGCCCGGAGAAAGTCCCGTTAAAGTGCTTTCGGACGGGGGTTCAACTCCCCCCACCTCCACCAGATGGACATTACACGAACACCTACTTTTTCAAAGGCGGCTTTGCTGTAAGGGTGTGGTTGTGATGTCAAAACGTAAAGCCCAAGGGGCAAGGCACATAGTACCTTGCCCCTTGGGCTTTTTATAATTGATGGTAAAGTTGTGTCTGCAGGCATAACTTTACCGCAATGTACGACGAACTAATGCTACTAAAAAATATGATAAAAGGAAATAACCAATGATACTTTCCGTAGCAATCAGACATAAAAGCAAATAATTTTCTGGAATTACCAAGAGTGGACTATATCCTAACCCAATAAATGCAAAGCAAGAATTGATGATGCTATCCATCAGAAAAGTCCAAACAAGTTTATCGGATATAATGAAAAAGAATGCCAAATAAATAAAGACATACGTAATCAAGGTCACCAACATTGTACAAGCAACTCTAGCCGGATTCAGCCCATAGCGACCTATTATATCAATCAATCTGTAACCGAATGCAAGGCCGTACCGATGATCTTCAACCGCAGCTTTTTGCCTGCATCTCATATGTGCTAAAAAGGCTTGATCCTCCCAATCGTATTGGCCGATAATATGATAATTTTCTTTTATCAGTGCAAACTGAGCCGCTTTTGAATGATTATCTACCGAGCCGTTATGAATCATCTGCTGAACATCCCGGGTGTCCCAATTGATATTGATTTGTCCTAAATTAATCATATTTTTTAAAGACATTGACTGAAGAGACCCGTTTTCTTCACCCTCTTTCTCAAATGCCATCATTGAATAATTAACAGCATTATTCATACTAATTCCATAGCATTTAAAATCAAATATGCGAACAGTCGATTCAAACTTTGCAAGGTCTAGCTTAAAGATACCTTTCGGATCGATCACTTTTGTATGTTGAAAAAATACCAACCCGCCAAATTGCACACTGACAAAACTTGGCGCTTTCTGAAATGTGGCACTATTACACGTGATAATTTCATTGAAAGCTGATTTTTCAAATGAAACAGACTTATCAAATCGAGCAGAACTGAAGGTGGCTTTACGTTCAAATGTGCTAAGTAAAATATTAACATTCGATTTAAATTTGGCTTTTTCGAAAGAGGCTTCTTGGGTAAAAGTCACAGATAAAAAAGAAATATCCTCTTTAAATGTAGCCTTCTTCATCGAAAGATAGCCTATTCTTTGTTTTTCAATTCTTACTTTACAATTAAAAGTTGTACAATTCGCAATCAGATCGGGGACGAACTCCTCTCCAGGATATTTTTTGATCCATTCTTTTTCTATTTCTTTCAAATTTAAATCATCAACAATCAAATTGCTAATGTCGATAGTTAACGAATGATTTGCTGTGACATCCTCTATGATAGATGAGGTGGAAATAGAGCGGATATCACTATCCGATTTCATATCCATTCTGCTGCATCTGCCCTTTCATATATTTTTGTTACAAGAACTGAGTTTTCTATTCCTCATAAGTTTACATTTTATTTAGTGTATCACATATAGCAGACATTTTCTACAAAGCACTTATATTGGTAGATAATATTTGCTTTAAACTCTTCGAAATTGTGCTTTGGCATAAAGTGGTCCCCCATTATTTTAGGTTGGTATGCAAAAATTATATCATGTTCAGGAAAGTCTTCCTCAGAAAATTTTTGGAGGTTCAGATTGTATCACCTTCACATGTAATCAAAACAGTATAGATGCCGTAAGTACAAAATCTACGGCATCTATACTGTTTTCGCTTTCCATAAAAATCCCGAATGCGAAAGCATTCGGGATTTTTACTTATTATCTATTCGCTTTTTTCAATTTCTGCTGCATATCTTGGATTTGGATAACGAGCACCCAAGCGCACATTGGCAAGAGATGAATTTTCATATGTTTTCAATCATCCCACTCAGGATAATCTGGTGCCCATTCCACATATTCAATCTTTTGATAACGTCTTTTTGTGTTATGTTTTTGTTGATGTGTGCCATTTGGATTGAGTTGATTGCTGTGATTGTTTGATTTAGCTCTGTATGTTTTGTTGTTTGGATTGTTTTGATTAGCCCAGATATTCAGCTGTTCTTGACTATGGTTTTTTCCAGATACTTTTTTCATAGCTTCCCTACCTTCTGAGCCAAGAAAGCCACGCTCTTTGTAATGAGCGTGGCAGCAAATAACGGATACTGTTGCTTTACACGCATCAAAACAAAGCCAACGATACACATCTTTTGGCTCGAATTTGTCGTGTAAAGCGATGAAACATAGGGGGACTACTAAAAGTCGCACACAACTATTTTCTCAATTCATAACGAGCATCAGAAAGAATTGATTAGTTTCATAGCTTACTCGTTTCATTGTGAGGTATTCAAAGTTATTCCCGGAGCCTGTTTTATGTGCTCGTTGCATAAAGACAGAGCTAGTTGAAAACCAATAAGAATACTTATCTGTAGTATAGCTCTAAAATGCTATAAAATCAACCTATTTGAGGAACAGAGCGAAAAAGTATGGTGTGCTGCTGAGACTATGCCTAACGGAAGTAACTTATACAGTGTACCAAATCTGTTTTGTTGTGCGGGGCCCCATATTCTTCTGGCATCTATACTGTTTCAATAATCCATAAAAATGACCACACCTTTCGGTGTGGTCATTTTTATGGGTACCGTAGGAAATTAAATTGCTCGGGCGGAATCAATCCGCCCTACGCCAAGGTTTGGGCCTTCAATCCAAAACGCTTGTGGGGTACGCCGCATCGGTAAGGCGGCAAAGCCACCACCGGCTGCGCAGGCGCTGGACTGCGATTTGGCCTTGGGAGCGGACTTGAGAGTGCCATCAAAAGAGTTCGTCTGCACCAGATGGACATTATACGAACACGTGCTTTTTCAAAGGCAGCTTTGCTGCAAAAATGTGGCTGTGGTGTCAGAATAAAAGCCCGAGGGTCAAGGTATGCCAGCACCTTGACTCTTGGGCTTATTTTTGTAATTGAATTTTTTTGTCAGACGTGTTTCAATATGGAATGAGGTGATATATGTATGGCGAGAATAACTGGAATATCAACACCTGTGGGGGGTGTAAGCTGGGAATATACAGATGATGATTCCAGTTCTGTTATTATGTACATTGCTGTTCTTTTAGAGTCAAAACGTTTATTAACCATGCCGTGGTCCAGGGTGAATTGTAACTTACCATTTGAATTGGATGTTGAGTATTGTACTCGATCTGCGTCGGAACTGAAAGCCGTGATTCCCTTTATACTAAGTTCTCATAAAGTTTCGCCTTCCGTGTTATTAGCAATTCATGAGGTTATACATGCACTTAATGATTTCTTAAATGATGTTGCACCGGTGCGTGACCCTCCCGTGATGATCGACAAATCAAATCAGCAGCAGAGATTTCAAAGCATAGTAAAACAACTGAAAGAAAAAATTGCCCATACAATGGAGCCGCTTTTAAAAGACGTGGTTCCGCAAGAGTCATCCTTTGATATATGGCGTATACTTAATAATAGTGTTAAGGTTTGATGAAGCGGAGGGAGCAAAGATCCGGGTATTATAGGGGGCAAATGCGCAATTATTTCGGAACGGCAGGATTTGCTTAGAAAAGGGAGATGCATGATTGCATCTCCCTTTTTGATTGGGGACATCTTCCCCAGAGCAGTTTGGCTGCGGTTCCCTGACAAAAAACGGCCGCGCTGCCAAGCGCGGCCGTTTCCTCTCTCTTGGAAAACATGCTCAAAGTTGCATGCTGCCGTCAGGCAGAACCTGAAGGGTGCGGCTAAAGTAGACTTCCATGGCCCGCATAAGAGCCCCCGTGTCGGCCACGCTGGCCACCTCCCAGGAAGCGTGCATGGCCAGCTGGGGAAGGCCGATATCCACGGAAGGGACGGACAGGTGTGCACTGGAGATATTGCCCAGCGTGGATCCGCCCGGCAGATCCGCCCGGTTGCTGTAAAGCTGTACTGGCACCTCCGCCATGCGGCATACCTGCCGGAAGACGGCGGCGGAGAGGGCGTCGGTGGTATAGCGCTGATTGGCGTTGTACTTGAGAACAATGCCGCCACCCAGCACCGGGAACTCGTTCTTGTCGGCGTACTCCCCGTGGGCGGGATGGACGGCGTGGGCGTTGTCGGCAGAGACCAGGAAACTGGAGGCGATAGCTGCCCGGTAATCCTCCCCGGAGAGCCCCGCACCCTCCCCGATGCGGGCCAGGATGTCCGTCAGGAAGGTAGAGTCCGCCCCCTGGCGGGTGTTGCTGCCCACTTCTTCATTGTTGAAGACGCACAGAACCGGTACGCTCTCACTTTCCCCGGCTGCCAGGAATCCCCGGGTGCAGGCAAAGACGCACTGGAGATCGTCCAGCCGGGGAGCGGCGATGAGCTCCTCCTGAATCCCCAGCAGCGTTCCGGGCGTCCGGGGGTAGAGGAACAGTTCCGTGGTGAGGATGGCCTCCTCCGCCACACCCGCCTCCCGGGCGATGAGGGCGCGGAAGCTCCCGGCTTCCGTTCCCACTCCCAGCAGGGGCGGAAGATCCACGGCGGGATCCAGGGCGGTACCCTTGTTGACTTCCCGGTTCATGTGGATGGCCACGCTGGGGATCACCAGAAGATCCCGGTCTACCTGTACCAGCCGGGTCTCAATGCGGCCCTCTGCCTCCACGGTGATGCGCCCTGCCACGGAGAGGGGGCGGTCCATCCAGGACCGCCAGATGCCGCCGCCGTAGGGCTCCACACTCAGCCGCATGGCACCGCCGGGGGAGGGCAGCTCTGCGTTTTCCCGCAGCTTCAAGGTGGGGGAGTCGCTGTGCCCTGCGGCGATGAGGAATCCCCGGGGCCTTCCGTCAGGCAGCCGGAAGGCAATCAGGGAGGAGTCTCCCCGCACGGTAAAGTATTTCCCTCCGGGGGCAAGGGCCCAGGGCCGGGCCTCCGGCAAAAACGTGTAGCCCGCCTCCCGAAGCGTGCGGGACAGGGCATCCACGGCGTGGTAGCAGCTGGGACTCTCCTGGAGAAAGTCCAGCAGCTGCCGGGCAAGGGTTTGATCCTGCATGGTGGTACCTCCTGTAATCGGGTGTTTTTCGCCCATCAGTATACCACATCCTCCGGCGGTGTAAAGCACGGGCCATTGAAAGAGGGGACGCCTGTGTGCTAAAATATCCAAAAAAGAACTGCGTGGACGGCGCAAGGAGGTATCTATGGACATTCGCTGCATTGCCTTGGACTTGGATCGCACGACTCTGGACGAGCACGGACGCCTGCCGGAGGAAAACCGCCGGGCCCTGGAGGCAGCCATGGCCCGGGGCGTCCATGTGGTCATCGCCAGCGGCCGGCCCCTGGGAAGCTTGCCGGCGGATGTGCTGGCTGTACCTGGGATCGAGTATGCTGTCACCTCCAACGGCGCGGCGGTGTGGCAGCTGACCACCGGGACGTGCATCCACCGCCTCACCATGACGCCCCGCTCCGTGGAGGTCATTCTGGATCTGACGAAAAATGAGCCTGTGGCCCTGGAGATCTTTATCCGGGGAGAGGCCTGGGCGGCGGCGGACTATGTCCGTGACCCGGTGCGCTACGGTGCCACGCCCCAGGCCATTGCCTATATTCAGGGCACCCGCCGTCCGGCGGAGGATATCCGTACCCTGATCCGGGAGAACCTGGGGGAGCTGGACAGCCTGGACCTGGTGACGGGGGACAGAGCGCTGGAACAGCGCCTTCGGACTACCCTAAGACGGGACGTACCGGATCTGTATATCACCTCCTCCGTTCCCGGCCTCATTGAACTCTCCCACCGGGACGGCGGCAAGCACTCCGGCGTCCGGTTCGTGGCGGAGCGGCTGGGGATTCCCGCTGGGGCGGTGGCGGCTTTCGGAGATGGGGACAATGACGTGGATCTTTTGACCTGGGCGGGCTGCGGCATTGCCGTGGCCAACGCCACCCCCGCCTGCCTGGCGGCGGCGGACGCCGTCACCCGGGACCACCGGGAAAACGGCGTGGCCTGGGGGATCCGGGAGATTTTGCACCTGTAATTTACAACAAGCCGGAGGGGACGCCCTCCGGCTTGTTTCTTGTCAGTAGGGGTATTCATACTCGAAGGAGGCGCTGTCGCACTCCAGGTCAAACAGGGGCCGTCCCCCCAGGGTACAGCGGTAGGCCGCCCGGCAGGAGAGACCTTCCCGGACGGTGCGTTCCATAGCGCCGCACACCGGAGCTGCCAGGGGCACGGCCCGGTGCTGGATCAGCCGGGCTGTCAGCACCAGCTCCCGCTGGCGTACGGTGACGGCTCCGCATCCGATCTCCTCTGCCCGGGCTCCCAGATAGGTCCCCAGCCGGTACTGCTGCCCTTGGATCTGCACCACGCCGATCACGCCGGTGAAGCGCACGCTGCCCAGGGGGATTTCTGCAACACAGAGCATCAGCGCTCCACCGGGAAAGAAACACTGCGTCCAGAGGTAGTGACGGGGGAAGGAGCGTCCCCGGTCCCCCTCCAGATAGCCCCGGCCCTGGTGAAAGTCGTAGGCGGTGCCATTGACGGAGATGCTGCCTTCCACGGTGTGCTCCATGCTGGAGAGGATGTGGCGGCACTCCAGAAAGGGGACAAACCGGAACGGCCCCATGATGTCTCCGCCAATGGGGGAGAGAGAGCCGAAGGTCAGTTCTCCCTCCGCCTCCAGCCCCTCATCCCGAAGCCGCAGACGGATGCCCCTGGGAGAGAACAGGCTCTCTCCCAGGGCCATGCGGGGCCCCGGCCCCCGGCCGTGGACCCGGGAGGGGGGATAGGGAACGCACCAGGCCCCCTGGGGTGTGATGAGCTGGACGGAGCCTGTGACCTGATTTCCTGCGGCGTGGACTGCCGGGATCAGGGCCAGGCTGTGTTGGCCGGACTGGCACTTGAAGTACCATCCCGAAAATTTGTTATACAAAAAAAGCGCTCCTCTCCGGAAAGATTTCCTGCTAAGAGGATGCCCTGCCGGGGCCTGGCTGATACCGGGCAGCTTTGTGTTTGTCAGGCCCGCGGGAATGTGGTATGATGGCGTCAGGAAATGATCTGCGCCCCATGGAGGAGTGAGAGTATGAAGCGCTGTTTTATTTTTGCTGCCGGGACTTTTTTCGGCCTGCGGGAGCGGCCGGTGCCCGGAGATCTGGTGATCGCCGCCGACGCGGGGTACCGCGTCTGTCAGACGGCAGATGTGGTGCCGGATGTGATCCTGGGGGATTTTGACTCCATGGAGGCTCCAAAGGCAGGGGAACGGATCGTTCGGCTTCCGGTGGAGAAGGACGATACGGACACCCTGGCGGCGGTGAAGCTGGGACTGGAGCGTGGCTGTACGGACTTTTACCTCTACGGCGGCACCGGCGGCAAGCGCCTGGATCACACCCTGGCCAATCTCCAGACGCTGCTGTACCTGCGCCGCCGGGGAGCCCGTGGGTACCTGTATGACGACGAATTTGTCTGGACCGCTCTGGAAAATGAGTCCCTCACCGTGGAAAAGACGGTGGAGTGGGGCCTTTTGTCGGTTTTCTGCCTGGGAGACCGGGCCGAGGGGGTTTACGAGTCCGGTGTCCAGTACCCGCTGACCGATGCCGTGCTGACGGCGGAATTCCCTCTGGGGGTCAGCAACCACATCCTGGAAGATACGGCCCGGATCCGGGTGAACCGGGGGGCTCTGGCGGTAGGCTGGCAGCTGCCGCCCCTGTAAAACGCTATCTTTTAATTAGAATAGCGAAATCCACAACCGCAGGTTGCGGCGGGTGCGGTTTTATTGTATAATAAGCAGAGGAAAGGTTGACCTTTCCAGCGCTTTGGAATTCAGACCGTGGGACCGGTACGGGCACGGCAGTTTTTGGAGGTAGTATGCCATGGCGACATTCACCGTAAACGGCCGCAGTGTGACGGTCGAACGAAATCAGAAGCTGCTGCGTTTCCTGCGGGACACCCTGCACCTGACCAGCGTGAAGGACGGCTGCAGCGAGGGAGCCTGCGGCACCTGTACGGTCCTCATCGACGGCAAGCCCACCCGGGCCTGCATCCCCCAGACCGACAAGCTGGAGGGAAAGACCGTGGTAACGGTAGAGGGCCTCAGCGACTTTGAAAAGGATGTTTATACCTATGCCTTCGGCCACGCAGGCGCTGTGCAGTGCGGCTTCTGCATCCCGGGCATGGTGATGTGCGCCAAGGGCCTGCTGGACCAGAATCCCAACCCCACCCGGGAGGAGGCGGCCTTTGCCATCCGCAACAACATCTGCCGCTGCACCGGGTATGTGAAGATCATCGACGCCATTTTGCTCTCGGCGGAGCTCTTCCGGGCCGGAAAGGTCCCGGAGGCCCCCAAGGACTGGTCACTGGGTCAGCGGGTACCGAGAGTGGACGTAAAGGAAAAGGTCACCGGCACCGGTATTTATCCCGATGATGTGTACCTGGACGGCATGATCTATGCCAGCGCCGTCCGCAGTGCCTATCCCCGTGCCCGGGTGCTGGCCATCCACGCAGAGGAAGCCCGGGCCCTGCCCGGCGTGGTGGGGGTCTACACCACGGAGGATATTCCGGGGCAGAACAAGGTGGGTCACCTGAAAAAGGACTGGGACACCATGATCGCCGTGGGGGACATCACCCATTACTTGGGTGACGCCATCTGCATCGTGGCGGCGGAAACCCCGGAGATCCTGGCCCAGGCCAAGGCCCTGGTGAAGGTGGACTATGAGGAGCTGCCCATGGTTCGCAGTCCCCGGGAAGCCATGCTGCCGGATGCGCCTCTGGTGCACCGGGAGGGGAACCTCCTGGCCCACAAGCACATTCAGCGGGGCAACCCGGCGGAGGCCATCGCCAAGTCCAAGCATGTTTTGACCCAGCATTTCTCCACGCCCTGGACGGAGCACGCCTTTCTGGAGCCGGAGTGCGCTGTGGCCTATCCCGACGGGGACGGCGTCATGGTCCTCTCCACGGACCAGGGTGCCTACGATACCCAGCATGAGATCATGGGGATGCTGGGGCTTCCGGCGGAACTGGTGAAGGTGCGCAACTGCCTGGTGGGCGGCGGCTTCGGCGGCAAGGAGGATGTGACCGTCCAGCACCACGCGGCGCTGGTGGCATACCTTGCCAAGCGCCCGGTCAAGGTGAAGCTCACCCGGGCGGAGAGCATTTTGATCCATCCCAAGCGCCACCCCATGGAGATGGAGTTCTCCATCGGCTGTGACGAAAACGGCATCATCCAGGGCGTGGCGGCGGAGGTCATCGCCGACACCGGCGCTTACGCCTCTTTGGGCGGCCCTGTGCTGGAGCGTGCCTGCACCCACGCCGCGGGACCCTATAACTACCAGAATTTCGAGATCGACGGCTGGGCTTATTACACCAACAATCCCCCCGCCGGTGCCTTCCGGGGCTTCGGCGTCACCCAGACCTGCTTCTGCATTGAAAGCCTCCTGAACCAGATGGCGGATATCGTGGGCATCACCCCCTGGGAGATCCGCTACCGCAACGCCATCCGTCCCGGGCAGGAGCTTCCCAACGGCCAGATCGTGGACAATTCCACCGGCCTGGTGGAGACGCTGGAGGCTGTGAAGCCCTATGTGGATGCCAACAAGTATGTGGGCCTGGCCTGCGCCATGAAGAACGCCGGCGTGGGCGTGGGCATCCCCGATACCGGGCGGGTTCGCCTGGCGGTGGAGGACGGCAAGGTCCATATCTTTGCTGGTGCCTCCTGCATCGGCCAGGGCCTGGGCACCGTCCTCACCCAGATGGTCTTTGACCAGACGGGCATTGACCCGGATCACATCGTCTACGAGCGGTCCAATACCTATTGTGCACCGGACTCCGGCACTACCTCCGGCTCCCGCCAGACGCTGTTCACCGGCGAGGCCTGCATCCGGGCCTGTCAGGACCTGAAAGCCGCCATGGCGGAGGGGGGCCTGGATGCCCTGAATGGTCAGGAGTTCTACGCCGAGTACCTGGGCAAGACGGATCCCCTGGGCGCTCCGGTGCCCAATCCGGTGAGCCACATCGCCTACGGCTACGCCACCCAGGTGTGCATCCTGGACGAGGACGGCCGCATCAAGCAGATGGTAGCGGCCCATGACGTGGGCAAGGCGGTGAACCCCCTGTCCATCGAGGGGCAGATCGAGGGCGGCGTGGTCATGTCCATGGGCTTTGCCCTGACGGAGCGCTACCCCCTCCAGGACTGCAAGCCCACCGCCAAGTACGGTACCCTGGGCCTCTTCCGGGCCAACCAGATCCCGGAGATCACCCCCATCGTGGTGGAGAAAGAGGGACTGAACGTGGCCTGCGGTGCCATCGGCATCGGTGAGATCACCTCCATCCCCACGGCACCTGCCATCGCGGACGCCTATTACCGCTACGACGGCAAGTTCCGCACCAGCCTCCCGCTGGAGGGAACGCCCTACAGCCGCAAATAACATGATCCCTGGGGGAGCGGAGGTCCGCTCTCCCAGGGAAATCATTCCTTACTTATTCCGTGTGCATCAGGGCCCGCAGGGCCTCCGGCGTATCCACGTCGGTGAGCTCCGCCTCGGGTGCTTCCACTAAGAGGAGTTCTTCCTCGTGGCGGCGGATGACGGTGTTGCCGCCGTGATCCCCCTGCAGCTGCAAAAGCTCCGGGAAAAACCGGGCGGGGAAGATGCAGGGATTGCCCCGGACGCCGCCGTGACTCAGGGCCGCCAGCTTGTCCGGCCGGCGCCGCCAGCAGTCCACCAGATGGGCGATGCTCTCCCGGCGCAGCAGGGGCTGGTCGCTGACCTGAAAGAGGACGGCGTCGCAGTCCCGCAGGGCCGTGAGCCCCAGGGCAATGGTGCGGCTGATGCCCTCCTCCGGGGCGTCGTTGTGGATGGCGGCAAAGTGGAATTCCCCGGCAAGGCGCATGATCTCCGGGTACTGGGTCACCACCACCACCGTTTCAAATTTTTCGGAGGGTACCGCCTCCAGGGCCCGCAGGATCAGGCTCCGGCCGTCCAGGGGTGCGGAGAGCTTGTTTTCCCCAAACCGCCGGGCATTTCCGGCAGCCATGAGGACGCAGCCCAGCTTCGGCGCGTGTTCCATGTGCATCACCTCATATCGTTTAGTATATCCGCATCCCGCCGTTCCAGTCAACGGCCGGGAGCGGAAGTTTAGAAAGAAAGAAGGAGGCTTGCCTCATGAGCAAAAGCGTCGGCAAGAGTGTCATCCGGGTAGATGCCTATGAGAAGGCCACAGGCCGTGCCAAGTATACGGACGACCTTTGTGACCGCAGCGCCCTGGTGGCCAAGATCTGCCATTCC
>CAJKKQ010000019.1 GCA_905200545.1 uncultured Oscillibacter sp. | reverse complement strand
TCCCACTCTCTGGCGCAGTCTCCACCGCGCCGACAGCTTTGTTAGAATACCAAACAAACCGTGGAAAGTCAACCCTACATTACACTATTTGTTTACTTTTTCTATCTCTCCTCCAAAAGTGGCGCTGATTGGCCTTTTCTCTTGCAGTTTGGTTAATAGCCATATAATAAGTATAAGTTGTTCTTATTGATTTTTCTATTCTTTTCCATCTCTTTCGTCATTTTTACTTTTTACCGGCAGTTTTTAATCAACAAACCTCCGCAAGGAACGGACAGGGTTCCCTGCGGAGGTCAGTACAATCTATATACATTCTATAGGCGAGAAAGATTCAGCTAAAATCAGCGCTCTTTGGCCACGAAGAACAGTGCCATCAGGCCGGGGCCTGTATGGGCTCCAATGATGGGTCCTACATCCGTAATCAGAATCTCCTTGGGTGAGAAGCGTTCCTGCACCAGATCCCGCAATCCCTCCGCCTCTTCCCGGCAGCAGGTATGGCACACCAGTACCGTCTCCTGATTGGGAATGGCTGTCTCCTCCATATGGCGGAACAGCGCCCGAATGGCAGCCTTTCTTCCCCGGACTTTCTCCACCGGGATCAAATGTCCCTCGTTGTCCACATGCAGCACCGGTTTGATGTTCAACATAGTCCCCACCGCAGCCGCAGCAGGAGAAACGCGTCCGCCCCGCTTGAGATAAGTCAGGCTATCCACGGTAAACCAGTGTCCGATATGAAGCTTGATCTGCTCGGCAAAGTCGCGCACTTCCTCAATCGTGGCACCCGTAAGCCGCTTTCTGCCTGCCAGCAGCACCAACAGTCCCTGCCCGCCGGAAGCCGCCAGTGTATCCACCGTATAGATCTTCCGATCGGGATACTTCTCCTGAAGTTCCCCCGCCGCAATGGCGCAGGCATCCCGAGTGCTGGAAAGGCCGGAGGAAAAACAGAGGAAGAGCACGTCCTTCCCCTGACGCAGGTGTGCTTCCATTCCATCCGACAGCTCGGCTACATTGGCAGCAGCGGTGACTGCCACCGCCCCTTCCTTCATCCGGTTGTAAAACTGATCCAGGGGGTATTCCCGCCCATCCGGGTAATGGGGGTAATTCTTGCCGTCAATGGTAAAGGACAGCGGCAGCACTTCCACCCCGGCCTGCTCCACCAGTTCCGGTGTCAGGTCGCAGGAAGACTCTGTTAAAATGACATAAGGCTGACACATACCTCAAAAATCCTTTCTCTCTCCGTCCCTCACAAAGTCAGGGACGTGTTTTTGGTCATCATAACATAGCTTTATGAAAATTTCCATAAGCAATTCCAACAATCGCGTTTCTTTCCCATTAAGGAAACCCAGGGAGCAGATACGAAACGCACCTTCCCCCTGGGCACACTGTTTTTATCTATTATATTATAGTAGTACCGGTTGAAGCTGCTCTCCCCGCAGCGCCGCATCCACGGTCTCCGGAATCCGGGAAAAATCCGCCACCAGCGAGGAGGGTTTTCCCACTGGGTTATCCTGGCCAAAGGGGACGAAATAGTAGTTTCGCCGCACCAGCAGCTCTCCGATGTTCCGAGCTCCCGCCGCCAGGCCGTCGTTGCTGGCTAAGGCGATCACCACAGGCCGGCCATTGCGCAGATGGGCCTTTACTGCCATGGTAACGGCAGTATCTGTGATTCCCGCTGCCAGCTTTGCCACCGTATTGCCTGTGGCAGGCGCCACCACCAGGATATCCAGCAGTCCCTTGGGGCCGATAGGCTCCACCGACGGAATGTCGCACAGAACCTCATGGCCTGTCAATTCCTCCAGCCGCTCCATCAGGGCATCGGAGGTTCCAAACCGTGTATCGGTGAACGCAGCGTTTTCCGAGACGATGGGGATCACTGTCTCATACTCCTCCACCAGCGCCTCCAGTGCTTTCAACACCTGCTGATGGGTACAAAAGGATCCGCATACCGCGAATCCCACCCGTTCCTTTCTCACACAGGGTCACCTCGTTCTTTTAAAATGTAATAGACCGCATCCCGAAGTACCGCTGCCGCCGCCGCGGGAGCCAACCGGCCGGGCAAAGACCGCGCCCAGACTGCATCCAGCCCCAGCGATTGAGCGGCGTGGATATCAATACCCGGGTGAGACGCCAGATCCACGCATACACACTCCGCCGGAAGCTGGGCCAGCAGGTCTTTCTCCAGGATCGGAGAGGGTACCGTGTTGAACACGGCCCCAAAGGGGGTAAGCTCACCATCCAAGTTTCTGATGTCCAGGGACTTCCAGCCGAAAGCACGGATCCAGGCCCGGTCTTCCGGCTTGCGGGCCGCCGCCGTCACCTTCACCCCCAGCCCATGGAGCCGGAAGGACAGCAGCTTTCCGATGCGCCCAAAGCCCAACACCAGGCAGTCCGTTCCCAGCAGCGTCCGATCCAGATGCTCCATAGCCACCTGAAGAGCGGCTTCCGCAGTAATGGCGGCATTGGCAACTGTCACTTCCTCCCGCCGAAAGTAATCCACAAGGGTTAGCCCCCGCTCCTCGGCCTCTTTCTGCTGTCCCGGTAAAACCTGTCCGGCCAGTACCAGCTGTCGGGGCGTCAGCAGGCGAAAAAGCTCTGCCGTGGGCACCGGTGCATCCGGGCAGTTGAGAACGCCGTCGCCCTTGCACAAAGGCAGCGGCAGTATGATGACCTCCGCGGACGCCGCCTGCTCCAGAGAAACACCGTTCCCCCGCCAGGCCTCCAGTCCATATGTCTGAACCTGATATCCGTCAGCCTCCAGTAATCGGGCCAGTTCCGCCTGACGCCGGTCGCCTCCGATCACGCCAAAACATTTACCCATCCATATCCCCCCTCGCACTATCTTATGGGCGGCACACCCAACGCGTGATTGCCCGGCGGGGAAAAAGATGCTAGAATAAAACATCCCATCATAGACTAAGGAGTTGACGGTTCCATGCGGTTTCCCTATCTGCTGTTTGATGCCGACGATACCCTTTTCGACTTTCCCAAGGCCTCCAGCCAGGCCTTTTCCGCCATGTGCCGCGCCCACGACGTCCCTGACACTCCGGAAGTGCGGCAGATTTATCACGACATCAACCGGGTCCTATGGGACGCCTTCGACCGGGGAGAAGTTACCAAGGAATTCGTCACGTTGGAGCGGTTTGTTCGGTTTTTCCGGGCGCTGGGACTGGATCGGGATCCCGCCGCAGCCAACCGGGACTATCTGGCAGCACTGGGCTCCGGGGTCTATCCGCTTCCCCACGCAGAAGAGGTATGCCGTCTTTTGGTAAACCGCGGCCACCGGCTTTACATCGCCACCAACGCCGTGGCCTCCGTCCAGCGCAGCCGCCTGCAGGGCAGTGTGTTCGCCCATCTTATTACCGATGCGTTTATTTCGGAGGAGGCCGGCGCTTCCAAGCCCGACAAAGCCTACTATGACTATGCGCTCTCCCGGATCCCCGGAACAAACCATCAAAATGTCTTGGTGATTGGAGACTCCCTGGCTACCGATATCCGAGGTGCCAACAACGCCTCACTTCCCTGCTGCTGGTTCAATCCGGGCAAGCTTCCCGCCCCGGCAGATCTCCGCATTGACTACATCATCCACGACCTGCGCCAGCTGCCTGATATTGTGTAAAAAACGCCCCGCACCATTTCCTGGTGCGGGGCGCCTGTTCCATTCATTCGTCTTTTGATAAAGGATCGTCACAGAGATTCGCCGGCAGAATAGGCTGACGACTGCTCCGGGCACGGCCTGGACAGTTCCCGTGCCAGATCCAGCAGTGCATCCCGGGAATTGGGGACATTCCCCTCCATGACTGCTGTCAAAAGCGCTTGCAGCATCTTCCCCACGGCTCTACCGGTCAGGCCAATACCAAGCAAGTCATTCCCCTTTACAGATAGTTGCTTTAAAGAAACACAGGCATTCTCAGCCAGCAGGTGATCCAGGATGGCCTGGGCCTTATCGATCTCTGCCTGGGTAGCCCGAAATGCCGGAGCCTGGGCCAGATTGTCCGCCCGCTTCACCTGGAAAAGCCGCCGCAGATCCCGCTCCCCCAGCTCTCCCAAGGCTTTGGCCACGCCCTCCTCTGTGCGGGGGATATTCCGGTCATGCCACGCTACCAGCCGTACCACTGTCTCCCGGGTGGCGTTGTCCGCCCGCAGGCGCCGGAGCATCTCCTCCGCCATGGCGGCGCTCACTGCGGGATGTCCGTGGAAATGGCTGTTCCCCTCCGCATCTTCTGTAAAGCATTTTGGCTTTCCAATATCATGAAGGAGCATAGTCAGCCGCAATTCCGGCTCCGGAGGCACAGCGTCCAGAGCATGAAGGGTATGCTCCCACACATCGTAGCAGTGGTGGACATTGTTCTGGGGAAACCCTACCATCCGGGAAATCTCCGGCCAGAACACCCCCACTACATCGGGAAATCTCCGCAGCACGGCGGCAGCATCCACTCCTGTCAGCAGTCCCAGCAGCTCCTTCCAGATACGCTCCGGGGCGATCTCCCCCAGCAATTCCCGGCACGCGTGCAGCCCCTCGGCCGTGCGATCCTCAATAGAAAATTCCAACACAGCCGCAAACCGCATGCCCCGGAGGATCCGCAAGGCGTCCTCGCCAAAGCGCTGCCCGGGCTCACCCACACACCGCAGTACCCGCCGCCGCAGGTCGTCTCTCCCTCCAAAGGGATCCCGCAGCTCTCCCCGGCGATCCACTGCCATAGCATTGATGGTGAAGTCCCGCCGTCGCAGATCCTCCTCCAGGGAGCGGGTAAAGCAAACAGATTCCGGCCGCCTGTGATCCCGGTACGCGCCATCTACCCGGAAGGTGGTCACCTCGATGGCGCCGGTCTTTGTCCGCACAGTGATGGTGCCGTGGCGAAGTCCCGTGGGAACTGCCTGCTCTCCGAAGAGGTCCAGGGTCTCCTCCGGCAGGGCGTCGGTGGTAATATCCCAATCCTCCGGTACCCTCCCCAGGAGGCCGTCCCGCACGCAGCCGCCCACACACCATGCCTGATGTCCTGCCGACTCCAGCACTTCCATGACCCGGTCAGCAGATTCTGGAATTTTCAAGACATCATCCCCCTCATTTCGGTTGCATTTCTCTTTTTTCCGTACTATAATAAATTGCTTAATGATTATACAACGCTTTGGCCGTCTTTGCAACGCGGCAAGTGCTTTGAAAGGAAGTTCCGCTTCATGATGAACAATCCCAATCCCATCCGCGACTATCTGGTTCCCGGAAAGCGGGCGCATCTGGTGGGCATCGGCGGTGTATCCATGTGCCCTCTGGCGGAGGTCCTTCAGGGTATGGGCCTGCGGGTTCAGGGCTCCGACATGACTGACAGCGACACCGTCAAGCACCTGCGCTCTATGGGGATCCCCGTCTCCATCGGCCACAACGCCGACAACCTGGGGGACTGTGACCTGGTGATCCGCACTGCCGCCGTCCACGACGGCAATCCGGAGATTGCAGGCGCCGTGGCCCGGGGCATTCCCGTCTACGAGCGGGCCCAGGCCTGGGGCGCCATCATGCAGCGCTATCCCAATGCGCTGTGTGTATCCGGCACCCACGGCAAAACCACCACCACCTCCATGTGCACCCATATCTTTATGGCCGCTCATGCAGATCCCACGGTGATGATCGGCGGAACACTGCCTCTGCTCCACGCCGGCTATCGGGTGGGCCACGGGGACACCATCATCATGGAGTCCTGCGAGTACTGCAACAGCTTTCTGAGCTTCTATCCCACGGTGGCGGTGATTCTCAATGTAGAGGAAGACCATCTGGACTTTTTTAAGGATCTGCGGGATATCGAGCACTCCTTCCGTAAGTTTGCCCAGCTGGTACCTCCGGTAGGGCACATCATTGCCAACGCCGACAACGACGGTGCTATGGAAGCCCTGGCAGATCTGGGGCGTCCGATATTCACCTTTGGCCTGGATCGTCCCGCCGACTGCACTGCTGCCAATCTGGTGGAAAAGGACGGCCACCCCAGCTTTGATGTGATGATCCAGGGTGAATTCTACGCCCACGTAGACCTGCAGCTCTATGGCCGGCACAACGTGCTGGATGCGCTGGCTGCCGCCAGCTCCGCTTTCGTGCTGGGGATCCCCGGCAAAGCGGTGGAAGAGGGGTTGGCCTCCTTTACAGGCGCCGGGCGCCGGTTTGAGTACAAGGGCACCTATCACGGCGCCCAGGTATACGACGACTACGCCCACCACCCCGACGAGCTCCACGCTCTGATGACTGCCGCCCGCAAGATGAATCCCAAGCGGCTGATCCTGGCTTTCCAGCCCCATACCTATACCCGTACCGCCAAGCTTTTTGACCGGTTTGTGGAGGAGCTGAAGCAGGCGGACGTGGCCATTCTGGCGGAGATCTTTGCCGCCCGGGAACAGAACACCCTGGGGATCTCCTCCGCAGACCTGTGCCGCAACATCCCGGGGTCTGTATACTGCTCCACCCTGGATAAGGTAACAGAGCAGCTGCGCTCCATCGCCCAGCCCGGAGACCTGATTTTGACCGTAGGCGCCGGGGATATCTACCGGGTTGGCGAAAAACTTCTGCAATCGGAGGCGTGAGCCATGGACATCTCTCCTCTCTTTCACAACACCCGTCCGGAGGGCCCGCTGCTTCCCCAGGAGGAAGCAGCTTTTGAAGCGCTGGAAAAGCTGGGGATCGACTATGACCGGGTGTCCAGTGAACCTGCCGACAATATGGAAAAATGCGCCGAGGTCAGCAAGATCCTGGGCATGCCCATCTGCAAGAACCTCTTTTTGTGCAACCGCCAGAAAACCCAGTTCTATCTGCTGGCCATGGGGCCAGACAAGCCCTTTCACACCAAGGACCTGAGCCACCAGATCAGCTCCGCCCGTCTGTCCTTCGCCCCGGAGGAGGAGCTGTGGAACCTTCTCCACTGCACCCCCGGCTCCGCCACAGTGCTGGGACTTATGAACGATACCGGGCACGCCGTCCGCTTTCTCATGGAGCGGGAGGTTTATCAGGCGGAGTATATGAGCTGCCACCCCTGCATCTGTACCAGCAGCCTGAAGCTCAAAACCTCTGATATTCTGGAAAAATTCCTCCCCTCCACCGGTCACGATGTCACCGTGGTAGATCTGTAACTGTGTTCCATCTGTCCGCCGCAGGTAGTTTCCCTGCGGCGGATATTTTTTGCTTCTTGTTCTCAGACCAATAAGTCCAGATTTTCCCGTGTTATTTGTTGTAAAAACAACGTACTTTTTGGACAATCTATACTATACTGCGTATCAATCACCCGATACTGCGACCAGGGGCTCCTGCCCTTGCGCACGGATCATGGAGGAACACAAATGGAACACAACATGTTTTGCTATCAGTGCCAGGAGACCGCCGGATGCTCCGGCTGCACCCGCGTGGGCGTGTGCGGCAAGCAGCCGGATGTAGCAGCCATGCAGGATCTGCTGGTCTATGTCACCAAGGGCTTATCCGCCGTCACCACGGCTCTGCGGGCCCAGGGGGAGAGTGTGGAGGGAGAAGTCAACCACCTCATCACCCTGAACCTCTTCACCACCATCACCAACGCCAACTTCGACAAGGCTGCCATTGAGGAGCGCATTCGCACCACGCTGGCTGTGAAAGAGAAGCTGCTTCCCCGAGTCAAGGACGCCGGCATCCTGCCCCAGGCCGCTTTGTGGGATGGCTCCGACAACTGGGAGCAAAAAGCAAAAACCGTAGGCGTGCTGTCCACGGAGAACGAGGACATCCGTTCTCTCCGGGAGCTCATCACCTACGGTCTCAAGGGCCTGTCCGCCTACTCCAAACACGCCAACGCCCTGATGCAGGACGATGAGGATGTGGACGCCTTCCTGCAGCGTGCCCTGGCTGCCACTCTGGACGACAATCTGACCGCCGACGATCTGGTGGCCCTGACCCTGGAAACGGGCAAGCACGGTGTCTCTGGCATGGCCCTGCTGGATAAGGCCAATACCCAGGCCTACGGCAATCCCGAGATCACCAAAGTCTCCATCGGGGCAGGAAAGAATCCCGGCATTCTGGTCTCCGGCCACGACCTGCGGGATCTGGAAATGCTCCTTGAGCAGACCCAGGGCACCGGCGTGGACGTCTACACCCACTCCGAGATGCTACCCGCTCACTACTACCCCGCCTTCAAGAAGTATCCCAATTTTGTAGGCAACTACGGCAACGCCTGGTGGAAGCAGAAGGAGGAGTTTGAATCCTTCCACGGCCCCATCCTCATGACCACCAACTGCATCGTGCCTCCCAAGGACAGCTACAAGGATCGCCTGTACACCACCGGTGCGGCGGGCTATCCCGGCTGCAAGCATATCCCCGGCGGCATCGGGGAGGAAAAGGACTTCTCCGACCTCATTGCCCACGCCAAGCGGTGCGCGCCTCCCCAGGAGATCGAGCAAGGCGAAATTGTGGGCGGCTTTGCCCACGCCCAGGTGCTCGCCCTGGCTGATAAGATTGTGGAAGCAGTGAAGTCCGGCGCCATCCGGAAGTTCGTAGTCATGGCCGGCTGTGACGGCCGTGCCAAGAGCCGGGAGTATTATACGGAGTTTGCCAAGGCCCTGCCTCAGGATGCGGTGATCCTCACCGCCGGCTGCGCCAAGTACAAGTACAACAAGCTGGATCTGGGGGACATCGGCGGCATTCCCCGGGTACTGGACGCCGGCCAGTGCAACGACTCCTACTCTCTGGCGGTGATCGCTCTGAAGCTCAAGGAGGTCTTTGGGCTGGAGGACATCAACGATCTGCCCATCGTCTACAACATTGCCTGGTACGAGCAGAAGGCGGTCATCGTGCTGCTGGCCCTGCTGTACCTGGGGGTGAAGAACATCCACCTGGGCCCCACCCTGCCCGCCTTCCTGAGCCCCAACGTGGCCAAGGTATTGGTGGAGAACTTCGGGATCTCCGGCATCGGTACCGTGGAAGACGATATGAAGCTGTTCTTCGGCGAAGGTTAAAACCTGGATATTCAAAAAGGACAGGACACAAATGTGTCCTGTCCTTTTTCATTTCTCAGGAAACCACCTTGTCGATGGACACAGCCACCGGAGATTCATCGCCATCCAGCGTGCCGTTATAAGTCACCATCACTTTGTCCCCTTCTTCCAGCTTAGAGGGATCCACATCGACTCCGTAATCGAAGGTATGATAGTCGCCGTTCTCATCCAGCAGCACCAGATAATCATCCAGGCGGTTCACAACACCGTTGATGGTCTGGGTGTCCTGCTGGGCGTCCGCCTCGCCGTCCTGGGCGGTATCCGCTTCGTTCTCCGCAGGCTGGTTTGCCTGTTCTTCCACCGTGGTCTGATCCTTGTCGGCAGTCTCCTGCTTGCCGGAGTCCTTCTGTCCGCAGGCCGCCAGGGACAGCATCAGGCACAGCGTCAGTGCAAAAGTAAGCATTCTTTTCATAACAGTACATCCTTTCAAAATCAATCAAATACAGAATCTCCCGCAGTCTTTGCAGACTATAAGAGGGAATTTTCTCCTCCTCCTGCCGTTATGGACCAATCGTACTTTCCTCCTTGCCCGGCAGTGCCCCAGATTGTAGCAAGGCTTCACCGGGAAAGTAAACGTCATTTTGGAAACAAATTCACTCGAAATAGTGACAAACTCTCCAGTTTCAGGAAATCATTTGACACAAATCCCCATTTTTCCATTTCTGCAGGCAGAGCGCAAAAAAAGAGACGGACATAGTCCGTCTCTTTTTTCTCTCTAAAAAGGCTTACTTCTTGCTCAGAGCCTCGTCGATGGCCTTGGCAGCGGTCTTGCCGGCGCCCATGGCCAGGATGACGGTAGCCGCGCCGGTGACAGCATCGCCGCCGGCATAGACATTCTCCCGGGAGGTCAGGCCGTCCTCGTTGACCACGATGCCGCCCTTCTTGTTGATCTCCAGGCCCTTGGTGGTGGACTTGATCAGGGGGTTGGGGCTGGTGCCCAGAGCCATGATGACACAGTCCACATCGATGTCGAACTCACTGCCGGGGATCTCAATGGGACGACGGCGGCCGGAAGCATCAGGCTCGCCCAGTTCCATCTTGATGCAGCGGATCTTGTTGACGTTGTCATTCTCGTCGGCAAAGATCTCCACAGGGTTGTTGAGGGTCTTGAAAATGATGCCCTCTTCCTCGGCATGCTCCACCTCTTCACGACGGGCGGGGAGCTCCTCCATGCCCCGGCGGTAGACGATGTATACCTCGGCACCCAGGCGCTTGGCGCAGCGGGCAGCGTCCATAGCCACGTTGCCGCCGCCCACCACGGCCACCTTCTTGGGGTGGATGATGGGGGTATCGGAGTCGGGCTTGTAGGCCTTCATCAGGTTGATCCGGGTCAGGAACTCGTTGGCAGACAGAACGCCCTTGTAGTTGACGCCGGGAATGTTCATGAACATAGGCAGACCGGCACCGGAACCGATGAACACGGCCTCAAAGCCCATCTCATCCATCAGCTCATCCACGGTGATGGTACGGCCCACCACAGTGTCGGTCATGACCTTCACGCCGAAATACTCCAGGCGGGAGACTTCCTTCTGCACGATGGCCTTGGGCAGACGGAACTCGGGGATACCGTAAACCAGCACGCCGCCGGCCAGATGCAGTGCCTCAAACACCGTGACATCGTATCCCTTGCGGGCCAGGTCGCCGGCGCAGGTAAGGCCTGCGGGGCCGGAACCCACCACGGCCACGCGATGGCCGTTCTTCTCCGGCTGGGCAGGAGCGCCATCCTTGTGGCCATGGGCGTTGTGATAGTCCGCCACGAACCGCTCCAGGCGGCCGATGCCCACCGGCTCGCCCTTGATACCGCGGATGCACTGACCCTCGCACTGGTTCTCCTGGGGGCAGACACGGCCGCAGATAGCGGGCAGGCTGTTGGTGGAGGTAATGACGCCGAACGCCTCGTCGAACTTGCCCTCAGCCACCTTGGCAATGAACTCGGGGATATGTACGTTCACGGGGCAGCCATTGACGCACTTGGGGTTCTTGCAGTTCAGGCAGCGCTTGGCCTCATCGATGGCCATTTCCTCCGTGTAGCCCAGCGCCACTTCATCAAAATTCTTGTTGCGGACATTGGGATCCTGAGAGGGCATGGGATTTTTCGTTAAAGACATATTGGCCATGATTACTGGGCCTCCTTCTTGAACAGGTTGCAGGTCTCCTCATACTTGTGAGCCTCATACTCCCGGTACATCTGGTTGCGCTTGACCGCCAGATCCCAGTCCACCTTGTGGCCGTCGAAGTCGGGGCCGTCCACGCAGGCAAACTTCATCTCACCGCCAACGCTCAGGCGGCAGCCGCCGCACATGCCGGTGCCGTCGATCATGATGGGGCTCATGGAGACGGTGGTGGGGATGCCGTAAGGCTCCGTGGTCTTGGAGACGAACTTCATCATCACCATGGGGCCGATGGCGAAGACCTCGTCATACTGATTGCCGGCCTCGATGAGTTCCTTCAGGGCATCGGTAACCAGGCCCTTCTGGCCGTAGGAACCGTCGTCGGTGCAGATCTTCAGGACGTCGCTGGACTTGCGGAACTCGTCCTCCAGGATCACAAGATCCTTGTTCTTGAAGCCGATGACCGCATGGACTTCGGCACCGCAGTCATGGAACTTCTTCAAAACAGGGTATGCAATGGCACAGCCGACGCCGCCGCCTACCACGCAGACCTTCTTCTTGCCCTCGGTCTCGGTGGCCTTGCCAAGGGGGCCCACGAAGTCCTGCAGGCAGTCGCCTTCCTTAAGATGGCTGAGCTTTTCCGTAGTTGCGCCGACAGTCTGGACGATAATGGTCACAGTTCCCTTTTCCGGATCATAGTTATTGATGGTAATGGGGATCCGCTCACCGTTCTCATCCACACGCAGGATGATGAACTGACCGGGCTGGGCCTTCTTGGCCACCAGGGGAGCCTCGATCTCGTACAGAGTCACTGTGGGACGGAGCGCCTCTTTTCTCACGATACGATACATACTGTTCCTTCTTTCCCGAATGTTCGGATTTTTGATTGGCGAACAACGGCTCATCTATACAGACGCGCACATTGTCTATATTTTAACAGATTGTGTTTGGCCCGTCAATTCCTTTGCGCCGTCATTCCGCCAAAAATCCGCCCTGACTTTTGACGGTTTCGCCGGAAAGCGACGTTCATTGACTCAGGGTAAACCTGCGGCCGTCGGACTGGAGCAGTCCCTCCTCCCGCATCCGCTTGAGTTCCCGCATCATGGCGCTGCGGTCTGTGGCGATATAATCCGCCAAGGTGCTCAGGGAAAACGGGAGGGTAAAACTCAGGCTGCCCGCCTTGTCTGAGAGCTGATGGAAATAGCACAGGAGCTTTTCCCGGATGGATCGCCGGGAGAGCACATCCACCCGCTCACTGAGGCCCTGGGCTTTTCCCGCCATGAGCCGCAGCATATTCTGTACCAGGAGGCTGTGGTGGGTGCAGGCCCGCTCGCAGCGCTTGAGGATATGGGGATAGTCGATAAAAAGCACATCGCAGGGCGTCCGGCAGACCACCTGGAGACTGTCCGCACTGGATCCGGCAAAGGCCAGGGTCTTGCCGAACACACCGCCGGCTCCCAGCTCCTCCATCACCGTGGACACGCCCTCTTCATCAATGCGGATCAGCAGAGCTTCTCCCCGCTCAATGATCCCCACCGCATTCCCCCCGTTGGAGGAGAAATCATAGATGAGCTCATCCGGACGAAACGTCTTTTGCACCGCCTGAAAACAATCCAACATACGCAGATAATCCTCGTAGGAAATGTCCGCAAACAGCGGACTTTTCTCCAATTCCTGCCGTGTCAGCATGGCGCCGCCTCCTTGTTGCATATATCACAAATTATCATAGCAGGGATGGCGTAAAATGTAAAGAGGTTTCCCGGGCACATTTCATAGATTATTCACCACTTTACCAGGATGTTCTTCTATAATAGAATCAGAAACCCGGAGCAACCACCCGGGCGCTTGCCGCCCCCTGAGAAATGAGGCAAAATCGTGAACATTGCTTATTTTCTGATCCCCAAGCGCAGCGTTGCCTATCTCTACGACGACTGTACCTTCCGTCAAGGCCTGGAAAAAATGCACCATCACAGCTACACTGCCATCCCTGTCATCGCCCGGGACGGGCGGTACATTGGGACTGTCAGTGAAGGTGACTTCCTCTGGCGCCTTCTGGATGAAGGCGCGGAATCGCAGACGCTCTGCTCCATGAAAGCGCTGGAACATCTGGAGATCCGGGACATTCTGCGGGGAAACAACTATCCCCCTGTCCGCATCACCGTCACCATGGAAGAACTGCTCAACAGTGCCATGAACCAGAACTTCATTCCCGTGGTGGATGATTCCGACAGCTTTATCGGCATCGTGACCCGCAAGGACATCATCCGGTATTTTTCCAATCAGCGCACCTCCATGGAACCGGCGCTGCTGCGCAAAATCGTATGATCCCCTCTTCTTTTTATCAGAAAGGGAACCGGAAACGGACTCACCGTCCGTTTCCGGTTCCCATTTTTTCAAAGGAGCTCCGTAAGGTGGTGCCGGTGGATCTCCAGCGTCTCCGCCCCGGCGCCGACACAGATCCCGGCGGCATACCCTGCGAACGTCTCCAGCGGGAAAAACCGGCAATCCGGCGGACACACCGTCTCCTGCCCATGGGGCCGTACTCCGGCGCCCATCCACTTACCCACGGCCTCCCGACGAACCCAGTCTGCGAAGAACGCCTCCTGTGAGGTTCCTTCCGCCAGACGCCGCCTGGCCAGCGGGGAGAGCGGGCGGATCCGCTCAATGTCCACACCCACCGGGCGGTCTGAAAGTGCAGCCAGCACGGCCCCTGCGGTATGGCTGAGATTAAACTGTACCTGGGGTGCATCCGGGAAAAAGGGCTTTCCGCCGTCTTCACAGACAATGGGAGGAATTTCCTGCCACCGGTACTGTTCCCGCAGGGCCCGCCGTAAAATCAAATAGGCACAAAGAACCTCCTGCCGCTTTTCCGGCAGACGCATCCTATGAAGACGCTCCCTGCGCTCCGGCGGAAGCAGCGCCGTCAGCTCCGCCGCCTCCTGGGCAGACAACGGCCGATCCAGCAAAAGAGCCCAAACGCCGGTCATCAAACGGCTCCCTCCTATAAAAGCAAATACAAATTTATTCTATCCAACTGTGTGTTTTCCTGTAAAGAGACTGTTCCTACAAAATTTTTTCAAAAAATTTGTGAAAAAAAAGAGGAAATTCGCCAGCGGCGGGGTATAACGTTATGAGTTAAATTTCCCGCACCGCTCAGCACCGCGCATGATAAACGGGAATTTTGGCAAAACTGACCGAAAGGAGGAGCCCACAGTGGCATTTCCCCAGAGCTTTCTGGACGAGCTCATCGCCCGCAGTGATATTGTGGACGTGGTAAGCAGCTATGTCCAGCTGACCCGGAAGGGCTCCAACCTGTTTGGCCTTTGTCCCTTCCACAGCGAAAAAACCGGTTCCTTCTCCGTCTCCCCGGATAAGCAGATCTACTATTGTTTCGGCTGCAAGCGCGGCGGCGGCGTCATCAATTTCATCATGGAGGAGGAGAACCTTCCCTTTCCCGATGCGGTACGTTTTCTGGCCAAGCGCGCGAGACTGGAAGTCCCGGAGGAGGAGGGAGACCGGGAATCCGGACGGCGGCGCCAGCGTCTGCTGGATCTCAACCGGGATGCCGCCCGTTTTTACTACCAAACCCTCCATCAGCCGGAGGGCCGGGCGGTGCAGGAATACTTGAACCGCCGCAAGATCTCCCGAACCACCGCGGTAAATTTCGGCCTGGGCGCCTCCCCGGATGCCTGGGACGCCCTGCTGACGGCCATGACCAAGAAAGGATACACCAAATCTGAGCTGCTGGAAGCGGGGCTGGTGGTACAAAACCGCAACGGGGGGCTCTACGACAAATTCCGCAACCGCCTGATGTTCCCGGTGATCGATGTCCGAGGGGACGTGGTAGCCTTCGGCGGACGGGTGTTGGACAAGTCGGAGCCCAAATATATGAACACCCAAGAGACTCCCGTATACAGCAAGCGGCGTGTCCTCTACGGGCTGAATTTGGCCAAGAAAACCAAACGCCCCAACATCATCCTCTGCGAGGGCAACATCGACGTGGTGACCCTCCACCAGGCCGGGTTTGATAACGCGGTGGCCTCCATGGGGACGGCGCTGACCGTGGAGCAGACCCGCCTTCTCTCCCGCTTTACCAAGGAGCTGGTTCTCTGCTACGATAACGACAGCGCAGGCAAGATCGCCACGGATCGTGCTTTGCAGATCCTCAACAACTCGGAGTTCACCGTCCGGGTGCTGCAGCTCCCCCGCCGCCGGACAGAAGACGGCGAGCTGGTGAAGCAGGACGCCGACGATTTCATCAAATTTCAGGGAGCTCCCGCCTTTGAGGCGCTGCTCTCGGGCAGTGAAAACGGCGTGGAGTTCCGCATGGCCCAGATCGCCGGAAAATATGACCTCTCAGACGATCAGTCCCGCATCGCCTACTGTGACGAGGTAAGCCGCCTGCTGGCCACCCTGGCCAATCCCGTGGAGCGGGAGGTCTACACCACCCGGGCGGCGGAAACGGCCAAGATCACACCGGAGGCCATGAAGCTGGAAGTCCAGCGGGCTTACCGCCAGAACCTCTCCCGGGAACGCAAGGCGGAGCTGCGGCGGGACCTGAACCCGGCGGCACAGCTCCAGCCCAAGGAACGGAGCCTGCGATACGAAAATGTTCGCTCCGCCCGGGCGGAGGAAGGTGTTTTAAGGCTGCTGGTACTGGACCCGGATCTTTTTTCCAAAGCTCCCCCTCTGCGGGAGGAACAGTTCTCCTCACCGCTGCTGGGCCGGGTCTTTTCGCTGCTGTGGCAAACCCGCCAGGCAGGCCACAGCGTATCCCTGGCACCTCTGGCAGGCGAACTTTCCCCGGAGGAGATGAACCACATCACCGCCATCTGCCAGCAGCCGGAATCCCCTGCCAACCGGCACCAGGCGCTGGCTGATTACATACGCATCATACAAACAGAGTTCCAAAAACGCGCCCAGGGCGGATCTGTAGACCCTCTTCTGGCAGCGACAGAAAAAATCAAAGACAAAAAGGGTACTGGAGGAAAGCAGCATGGCAACTAAATTAGAGGATATGACCCCCGCAGAGCTGAAAGCGCAGGCGGACGCTCTTTTGGCGGCTGCCGATCAGCGGGAAGCAGAGCAGGAGGCCCAGGAGCCGGCTGTCAAATCCGCTAAAAAGAGCACCAGAAAAAAGAAAACGGAAGAAGCAGAGTCTGAAACTCCCCGTCTGCTAACGGATGAGGAGGCAAAAAAAGCCGGCATCCTGCGTCTGGACGACAAACAGGTAGCCGCTCTGCCCGCTGCCAGCTGGCTCATCAACAACGAAAAGCTCCGGGAGCTGCTGGCCAAGGGCAAGAAAAAGGGCAAGCTGGACTCCTCCGAGCTGATGGACGCCGTGGACGATCTGAACCTGGAAGGGGATCAGATGGATCAGCTCTACGACTCTCTGGAAGCGCTGAACATCGATATCAGCGCAGATGAGAGCCTGCTGGCGGACCTTCCGGACGACGAGCCTGCCGCCGAGGAGATCGCCGATGTGGAGGAAGAGGAGCTGGTAGACCCCAACACGCTGGTCAACAACTTCTCCATCGACGACCCCGTTCGCATGTATCTCAAGGAAATTGGCAAGGTCCCCCTGCTCTCTCCCGATGAGGAAGTGGCTTTGGCTCAGGCCATGGCCGATGGGGCTGAAGCCTCCCGCAGACTGGAGGAGATCCACCAGGCCCAGCAGGACGGACAGGATCCCGGCGTCAGTCCGGAGGAGCTGGCACAGATCAACGCCAACTATAAAAAAGGCGAACAGGCCAAGCAGAAGCTGGCGGAGGCCAACCTCCGGCTGGTGGTCTCCATCGCCAAGCGGTACGTGGGCCGGGGCATGCTGTTCCTGGATCTGATCCAGGAGGGCAATCTGGGCCTCATCAAAGCCGTGGAGAAGTTTGACTATACCAAGGGCTACAAGTTCTCCACCTATGCCACCTGGTGGATCCGGCAGGCCATCACCCGGGCCATCGCCGACCAGGCTCGCACCATCCGGATCCCCGTCCACATGGTGGAGACCATCAACAAGGTCATCCGGGTGAGCCGTCAGCTGCTCCAGGAGCTGGGCCATGATCCCTCCCCTGCGGAGATCTCCGCGGAGATGGGCATGCCGGTGGAAAAAGTCCGGGAAATCCTGAAAATCGCCCAGGAGCCCGTCTCCCTGGAGACCCCCATCGGCGAGGAGGAAGACTCCCATCTGGGTGACTTTATCCCCGACGAGGGTGCCAGCGAACCCAGCGAGGCTGCCTCCTTCACCCTGCTCAAGGAGCAGCTGATGGATGTGCTGTCCACCCTGACTCCCCGGGAGGAAAAAGTCCTCAAGCTGCGCTTCGGCATCGAGGACGGCCGCACCCGCACGTTGGAGGAAGTGGGCAAGGAATTCAATGTCACCCGGGAGCGCATCCGGCAGATCGAGGCCAAGGCCCTGCGCAAGCTGCGCCATCCCAGCCGCAGCAAAAAGCTCAAGGACTTTCTGAACTGATGCGATAAAAAGAGCACGGGCTCGCAGCCGCGATCCCGTGCTCTTTCTTTCTTTTTTGACGGCCACCCCAATGCCGTTTTATGTGTCCTCCTGGATCCTCTGGTCAAGCTTTGCCAGGAAATACGCCAGCACAAACCCGCCGGCACAGCAGAGGATCGACCAGAACACCTGCCAGGGATCGGTATACTCCGTAGGGATGATCACCAGTGTGGAAGCCGCTACAATCCCCAGAATCCCGTGAAAGGCCACGGCGTAATGCCGCCGGAAAAACCAAGTCACCAGCCTTGCCAGCAGCAACACCGACAGCACCAGCCCCGGCAGGCTGGCGGAGAGTACCACAACATCCAGCCGCGCCAGCCCCTGGAGCATGGGATGGTAGAGTCCCAGCGCCATCATCACCGAGGAGGACGTCATGCCCGGGATCACGATGCCCATGCCCCACAGCACGCCGCAGAAGTTATACCACCAGAAGTTGGGCTCCACAGATACCTCTGCCACACGGCTGATGTAAAAGAGGCTTCCGAACATGGCCCCCGCACAGACCACAAAGCTGATCCAGCCTGAAACAGAGCGGCCCTCCTTCCCCGCCTCCCGGAACAAGGACGGCAGCGTTCCCACAATCAAGCCCACAAAGAGCCAGGTGGTCACTGTCATGGACTGCTCCATGGCCACGGCAATCCCTTTGGCAAACCCCAAAAAGCCCACCGCCCAGCCAATGGCCAGCGGCGGGAACCATTTCCAATATTTAGGAATGGCGGTGCGGGGCTGGGTCAAAACCTCCATAAAGGGACGGTAGATATCAAACACCACTGCCAAAACACCGCCGGAGACCCCCGGTAAAATGGCGCCCGCCCCGATCAGGGCACCGCACAGCAAATCCCGCAGCCAACGGATCAGCTTATGGTTTTCTCCCAGTTTCCGCAAAGGTCTCGTCCTCCCGTTCCACGGTGATTTCCGTCTCCGCACACCTGTGTTTTTTCTGTATGCCGTCCGGTTTTCCTTATGATAGCAGTTTTGCCCTTTAACTGCAATCCGATACCGACAAGGATCATGAAAAAACTCCAGGATTCGGCAGTTTTCCGGTCTCCATTGTGCAATACATCTATATTTTTCAACAGTGTTTATAGGTCTTATAGTCAAAATATCCGTTGACAGATCTTCCCGCAGCAGATAAACTGTTTACCATACAAAACTGAATCAAGCAAAGACGATGAAGAGAAGAGTAAGCGAAAGGATACGCCACAGAGAGCCTCGGTTGGTGGAAAGAGGCGCGGAAGGGTTCGCTGAACATGGTCTTGGAGTTGCGCGGCCGACCGTCCAAAGGGCATAGGTTGCGACGTGATGCGCACGTCACAGCGCAGGAGTGTGATGGCACTCTCAAAGGCCGCTTTCGTGAGGAAGCGTGCGAACCAAGGTGGTACCGCGGCGTTATGATACGTTCGTCCTTGATGCATGGCATCAGGGGCGTTTTTTTGTTCCAAAAATTCGAAAAGGAGCATCAGCTGCATGAGTGAACCCATCATTCAAATTCAACATCTGACCAAAACCTTCGGCAGCGGCGAAGGCGCTGTCACCGCACTGGAGGACATCAACCTGGACATCCAATCCGGCGAGATCTTCGGCATCATCGGCCTCTCCGGTGCCGGAAAGAGCACCCTGGTACGGTGCATCAACCTGCTGGAGCGGCCCACCAGCGGCTCCGTGGTAGTAAACGGCAAGGAGATGACCTCCCTGACGGAACGGGAACTCCGTCAGGCCCGCCGCTCCGTCACCATGATCTTCCAGGGCTTCAATCTTTTGATGCAGCGGACAGTTCTGCAGAATGTCTGCTTCCCCATGGAGATCAGCGGCGTATCCAAGCAGCGGCAAAAGGAGCGGGCCTTGGAGCTTTTGGAACTGGTGGGGCTCCAGGACAAGGCCGGTGCCTATCCCGCCCAGCTCTCCGGCGGGCAGAAGCAGCGGGTAGCCATTGCCCGGGCTCTGGCCACAGATCCCAAAGTCCTGTTATGCGACGAGGCCACCTCCGCTCTGGATCCCACCACCACCGCCTCCATCCTGGAGCTTTTGAAAGACCTCAACGAAAAGCTGGGGGTCACGGTGGTGGTCATCACCCACCAGATGAGCGTCATCGAGGAGATCTGCTCCCGGGTAGCCATCATCGCCGACAGCCACATCGTGGAAAGCGGCGCCGTCAGTGAGGTGTTCCGCCATCCCAAGACCTCCGCCGCCCGGCAGCTTATTATTCCCGGCAGCGAAGCCGCCAGGAAATTCACCGGCCAGGGGAAGGTGTACCGCATCACCTTTGACGGCACCACCTCCGATCAGCCGGTGGTGGCCGGCATGGTGCTGGCCTGCGGGGAACCGGTGAACATCTGGTTTGCCGACACCCGGGACATCGACGGCAAGGCCTACGGCCATATGCTGGTGCAGCTGCCGGAAAATGAAGTCACCGCCGGCCGGATGCTCTCGTATCTGGACGAGGTGGGTGTTACCTATAAGGAGGAATCGCAAGATGCTTACTGCTGAGTTCTGGCTCATGTTCGCCCAGGGCCTGTGGGAGACCCTGTACGTCATGGTGATCTCCACCGTGATCGCCTATATCATCGGCCTGCCGTTGGGTTTGATCCTGTCCGTGACAGATGCCGACGGCCTGCATCCCAGCGCCGGCATCAACAAGGTGCTGGGCACCATTGTGAACCTGCTGCGCTCCGTCCCATTCCTCATCATGGTGTTCCTGCTGACCGCCTTCACCCGCCTCATCGTAGGCACCTCCGTGGGAAGCCCCGCCATGATCCCTCCCCTGGTGATCGCCGCTTTCCCCTTTGTGGCCCGGCTGGTGGAGGCCTCTGTCCGGGAAGTGGACCTGGGGGTCATTGAGGCGGCCCAATCTATGGGCGCCTCCACCCTTCAGATCGTCACCCGGGTGATTTTGCCGGAGGCTACCCCCTCCCTGATCGCCGGTGCCACTACTGCTACCGTCACTATCCTGGGCTATTCCGCCATGGCCGGCATCGTAGGCGGCGGGGGCCTTGGCGCCATTGCCATTAACTACGGCTATTACCGCAAAGAGAGCGCCATCATGTGGGTGGCCGTCGTCCTCATTGTGATCCTGGTGCAAATCCTCCAGGGGGCCGGAAACCGCATTGCGATCCGGTCCGACAAACGCATTCGATAAACCGCTTTTCGCGGTTCATCATAGAAACAACAACCAAGAGATGAAAAGGAGAACCAACCATGAAAAAGCTTTTGACTGTAACCCTCAGCGCCCTGCTGGCGCTGTCCCTGCTGAGCGGCTGCGGCTCTTCCAATACCGAGAGCACTTCCGACACCGGCTCTGAGACCTCCTCCGAAACCAGCGGTGAGACCACCACGTTGAAGGTGGGAGCCAGCATCACGCCCCACGCCGAGATCCTGGAGCAGTGCAAGCCCATCCTGGAAGAGCAGGGCATTGAGCTGGAGATTGTGGAGTACACCGACTATGTCCAGCCCAACACCGCCGTGGAGGAGGGCGACCTGGACGCCAACTACTTCCAGCACGTCAACTACCTCAACTGGTTCAATGAGGACTACGGCACCCATCTGGTGAGCGCCTGCACCGTCCACTATGAGCCCTTCGGCATCTACGGCGGCAAGATCTCCTCTCTGGATGAGCTCAAGGACGGCGACGAGATCATCGTCCCCAACGACGGCTCCAACGAGACCCGCGCGCTGCTGCTGCTCCAGCAGGAAGGCATCATCACCCTGAAGGACGGCATCACCGCCGCCTCCAACGCCACGGTTCAGGACATCGACTCCTACAACGTGGATGTCACCATCCGAGAAATGGAGGCTGCTCAGCTGACCCTCTCCCTGCAGGACGTGGCCCTGGCCGTCATCAACGGCAACTATGCCCTCCAGGGCGGTCTCAACGCCGCCACCGACGCCCTGGCCATCGAAGACGCTGAGGGCGACGCCGCCCAGGAGTACGCCAACGTGCTGGCCGTCAAGGAGGGCAACGAGGATGACCCCGCCATTCAGGCTCTGGTGGAAGCCCTCCACTCCGACACCGTCCGGGATTACATCAACAACACTTACAGCGGTGCTGTGGTGCCCCTGTTCTAAGCAATCTTCCATAAAAACCAGAGAGGTCTCAGGGCCTCTCTGGTTTTTTGTACGATTTTTACGTCGTTTTCGTTAAGAACTTGTAAAATCTTTTCCTGAAAAAGTCTGGTATTTCCTGAACAGCCATGCTACAATGTGTCTGCTGTCCGGAGATGCTTCGGGCAAAAATTGTGTTTGAGGGAGCGGATTTCGGTCATGGCCAACCGGCAAGGGAAACAGTACGAGATCGACATGTGCAACGGCCCCATTCTCTCCAGGATGCTGCGCTTCTCCATCCCGCTGATGTGTTCCAGCGTGCTGCAGCTTCTTTTCAACGCGGCGGATATCGTGGTGGTGGGACGCTGGGCGGGGGACAATTCCCTGGCTGCGGTGGGCTCCAACACCGCGCTCATCGGTCTTCTGACCAACCTGTTTGTAGGTCTGGCAGTAGGTGCCAATACGCTGGCCGCAAAGTACTACGGAGCCCACGACCAGGAGGAGCTCCGCAAGACAGTCCATACCTCCATGCTGCTGAGCCTCATCAGCGGTCTGATCTTGACGGTAGTGGGTGTGGTGGGAGCCAGAACCATTCTCATCTGGATGCAGACCCCCGCCAATGTGCTGGATCTGGCCACACTGTATCTGCGCATCTATTTTCTGGGCATGACTGCCACCATGGTCTATAACTTCGGCAGCGCCCTGCTGCGGGCGGAGGGGGACACCCAGCGCCCGCTGTACTTTCTGTCCCTGGCCGGTGTGGTCAACATCATCCTGAATCTGTTCTTCGTCATCGTCATGAAGCTGGATGTGGCGGGTGTGGCCATCGCCACGGTGATCTCCCAGTGCATTTCCGCCTCCCTGGTGGTGCGCTGCATGGTAAAGGATCTGGGCCCGCTGCATCTGGATCTGCGGCAGCTGCGCCTTCACAAAAAGACGCTGGGGCGGATCCTGCGCATCGGCCTCCCCGCCGGGTTCCAGGGAATCTTGTTCTCCCTCTCCAACGTGGTGATCCAGTCCTCTGTCAACTCCTTCGGGGAAATCATTATGGCAGGCAACTCCGCCGCCGCCAACATCGAGCAGTTTGTCTACGTCTCCATGAACGCTCTGTATCAGGCAACCATCTCCTTCACCAGCCAGAACCTGGGTGCCGGAAACTACCACCGCATCCGCAAAATCATGATCCGGGCCCAGCTTTGTGTCCTGGCGGTGGGGATCCTGCTGGGCAACGCCGCCACCCTCTGCGGCCACACCCTTTTGAGCATCTACTCCCGCAGTCCGGAGGTCATTGAGGCGGGATTGGTCCGTCTCGGCATCGTCTCCCGAACCTACGCTCTGTGCGGTATGATGGACGTCATGGTAGGCGGGCTGCGGGGCATCGGCTACTCCGTAACGCCCATGTTGGTCTCCCTCATCGGCGCCTGCGGCCTGCGGCTTTTGATGATCGCCACCATCTTCCAGATGCCGGCGTTCCACTCTATCCAGATGCTCTACTGGTCCTATCCCATCACCTGGATCCTGACATTCTCCGCCCACCTGGTCTGCTATCTGTGGGCCATGAAAAAGCTGCGCCGCCACCTGCTGAACGATGAGATCCCTGCGGCACAGGAAGTCTCCGCATAACATAGATCAAAACCCGCCCTCCGGCACAGTGTCTGTGTGCCGGAGGGCGGGTTTTTGTTTGATAACCTGGGTGTGTATACCGCCGGCGTCTTCAGTTCTGGGCGTCAATTTTTTCCTTGAGCTCGTTCAGATATACCCAGCGCTCTGTCTTCTCCTCCAGCCGGGCCTCCAGTTCCGCCTGCTGTGCCTGGAGTTCCTGGAGCTTCACATAGTCGCTGCCACAGGCCTCCTGGGCTGCCGTACACGCCGCCAGCTGCGCTTCCAGCTCCGCCAGCGTGTCGTCGATGGTCTCAAACTCCAGCTGCTCCTTATAGGAGAATTTCAGTTTCCGCTCCCGGGGGCGTTCCGCCGTGCTTTTGGGACGCTCGGCCCGCTCCGGTACGGCCTCCTCCCGGCGCTTGGCCGCCCAGTCCGACCAGTTGCCGGTATAGCGGCGGATCTCTCCATCCCCCCGGACCTCAAAGATGGACTCCGCCATCCGGTCCAGGAAGAAGCGGTCATGGGACACCGTGAGAATGGGGCCCGGGAAGCTCTGGAGATAATCCTCCAGAATGGAGAGTGTCGTGATATCCAGATCGTTGGTGGGCTCGTCCAACAGCAGCACGTTGGGCGCCTCCATCAAAACGGAGAGCAGATACAGCCGCCGCCGCTCTCCGCCGGAGAGCCGTCCGATGGGCACCGACTGCAGATCTCCAGGGAATAAAAACCGCTCCATCATCTGGTTGGCGGTAAAGGTTCCGGCGTCCGTACGGACCTCATCGGCAATGTCGTGGATAAAGTCATAGACCCGCTGAGAAAGATCCAGCTCCCGGCCCTCCTGGGAGAAGTGGCCGATCTTGACGGTAGCACCGATCTCCACAGTACCGCTGTCCGGAGCCAGCTCCCCGGCAATGAGCCGCAGCAGGGTGGACTTGCCCGCCCCGTTGTGTCCCACGATGCCGATGCGGTCGTCCCGCAGGAGGGTGTAAGAAAAATCCTGAACGATGGTCTTCTCGCCGTAGCGCTTGCAGACATGATCCAGGGAAATGGTCTTCTTCCCCAGGCGGCTGGAGGCCGCCGCCAGCTGCACGGACTCGTCCGTCTGAGGAGCCTCCCTGCCCAAAAGTTCCTCGTAGCGCTGGATGCGCTCTTTGGACTTGGTGGTGCGGGCTTTGCAGCCCCGCATGATCCACTCCCGCTCCACCCGCAGGATGGACTGGCGCTTGCGCTCGCTAGCCTCCGCCATCTCCGCCCGCTGCTCCTTGAGCTCCAGGTATTTGGAGTAATTGGCCTCATAGTGATAGAGCTTGCTGCGGGAGAGTTCCGTGATGTGGTTGACCACACGCTCCAAAAAATAGCGGTCGTGGGTCACCATCACCAGCCCGCCTTTGAACCGGCGCAGCCAATCCTCCAGCCAGGCCACCATCTCGCTGTCCAGGTGGTTGGTGGGCTCATCCAGGATCAGCACATCCGCCGGATGGATCAGCGCCGCCGCCAGGGCCACCCGCTTACGCTGTCCGCCGGAGAGGGTCCCCACCTTCTGGGAAAAATCCGTGATTCCCAGCCGAGTGAGCATGGCCTTGGCCTCATATTCGTTAAGCGCCCGGAACTCCGCCGGATAGTGGCGGAATACCTGCTCCAGGACCGTGGCCTCCTCGTCCATGACGGGATTTTGCGCCAGAACGCTCACCTGGACGTTAGGATCCCGGGAGACCGTGCCGCTGTCTGGCTCCAGCATGCCGGAGAGGACTTTCAAAAATGTGGACTTCCCGGTACCGTTGATGCCGATGACGCCCACCTTGTCCCCCTCATTGAGATAAAAATTTACATCCTCCAGCAGCTGCCGGCTGCCGAAATTGATGGAAAGATGTTCCGCGGATAAGAGCATGAGGTGCCTCCTTGGTGATTGATCGAACCTATCTTACCACACTCCATGGATTTTTGCTATGCAAAATCACGGGATCTGTGGTATGCTGGAGCTATCGATGAAGGGAAAGGAAGTCGTCCCGCCGCCATGGAATCCATCAGCCACACCGTTTTGCCTCAGGAGGACGGCTGCTCCGTCCGCCACATTCTCAAGGCCGTCCTGCATTTTTCCACCCACGCCGTGGCCCGGCTCACCCGGGTGGCGGACGGCATCCAGGTTAACGGGCAGCATGCCCGCACCATTGACATCGTACACACAGGAGACGTGGTAACCGCCCAGACCGGGGACCACCGCTCCCCCAAGATCCAACCCACCCCGGGAAACTGGGCGCTGCCGGTGGTGTGGGAGGACGAACATCTGCTGGTAGTCAACAAGCCCGCGGGTATGACGGCCCACGCCTCCAATTTTCTGCCAGATACCCCCACCGTGGCGGGGGCACTGGCCTGGTCCCGGGGCTCCGACTTCATCTTCCACTCGGTGAACCGGCTGGACAAGGGCACCACGGGGCTGATGGTGGTGGCCAAGAGCGGATATGTCCACGACCGCCTGCGGCGGATGCTGCACACCGGAGACTTTTTCCGGGAGTACCGGGCGGTATGTGTGGGCTGCCCGCCGAAAGCGGAGGGTGTGATCGATGCCCCCATCGGCCGGGATGAGACTTCCACCGTCCGCCGCTGTGTCCGGCCGGACGGCTCCACTGCCCGCACCTCCTATCAGGTGCTTGCCCACAAGGGCTCCCTCACCCTGGTGCGGCTGCTGCCCCAGACGGGCCGCACCCATCAGCTGCGGGTGCATATGGCCTTTATCGGCTGCCCCCTGGCGGGAGACTGGCTCTACGGCACGGAAGATCCGGCCCTGATCCCCCGCCCAGCCCTCCACGCCTGCGCCATTACCCTGACCCATCCCATTACCGGCCAAGCGCTGCACCTGACGGCGCCGCTGCCGGAAGATATGGCCCGGCTGATCCCGGAGCCCAGCACGAAAGGAGAAACCACTATGCTCACCTGGAACGTCACCTATCACTGCAAGCGCGGCCAGCGGGATGCCTTCTATCAGGCCATCACAGATCTGGGCGTTGCCGCCAACTCCCGGCAGGAGGCCGGAAACCTCAAGTATGACTACTTCTTCGCCGCCGAGGATCCGGATTCCCTGCTGCTGGTGGAGAGCTGGACGGAGCCTGCTTTGCAGCAGGCCCACTGCCAGACGGAGGTATTTGCCAAGCTCCAGGCTCTGAAAGCGGAGTATTGTGAGACGGTCACCATCGATAAATTCGGCGACAACGGATAACCGGCCCCAAAAAGGCGGGACAGGCAATGCCTGTCCCGCCTTTCCCATCTGGCTTCCATCCAGGTTTTTACGGATTGCACTGTTTGCAGGGCGCATATCCCTGGGCAATCAGATCCTCCCGGCTGCCGGTATACTCCTGGCGGTTGGCATCGCTGATGGAGGCCGCACCGGAGCAGTCCGGCAGGTGGAATTTATGGCTGTTGGTATTGAGGATGTAAGTGGCCTCCTCGGTTGCCTGGGTCTGGGTATTTTCCGTGGTGCCGCCATCCTCTCCCACCGGCTCCGTCACGGTTTCCGCCGGGGTCTCCTGCTCCTCCGGTTCCTCACCGGAAAGCCAGCTCTCCCCTGTGGCGTAGTCGATCTCCACTCCGGGCTGGACATTGTACACATACACATTGAAGCAGACCCCGGCACCCTCGTCCTCCACACTGTAGGCCTCCATCTGCACGCCGTCGGCTACCAGGTTGAGATCCTCGAAAACCGGCGTCACCCGATAGAGTACATGGTTGCCGGTCTCCTGCACATAGTCCGCCACCTCATCTTCAAAGGGCAACATCCCCTCCACATTCATGTAGCGGGTGCCGGTGATGAGATTTTCCTCGTTGGCGTTTTCTCCGGTAAGCTGGTAGCCGATGAGATGGCAGCGGTTATAGAGGTACTTGCCGTCCACGATGTCATACTTCACCGTCTGCCAGCCGGTGGGCTTCACCTGGCCGATCTCCCCCCGCTCCTCCGTGGGCATCAGGTCCTGCCCCACATTGGCGTAAGCGGGGCCGCACCGGCCCAGAAGATCCAGGGGGCTGTACGATTCAAAGGACTCTGTGGTCATATCTGCCTGGGGAAAATCCGGCTGGTTGTCGTCAATGACCACATAGGGATCCCCGGAAAAAGCCGGCAGATCCTCCATGGAAAAGGAGACCTGCGTTCCTCCCAGCCCGGAAAGACCGGCACATCCGGAGAGCAGGATACAGCCGCAAAGGAACAAGGTACAAAGGGTTCTATGCAAGATCTTCATGAAATACCGCCGTTTCTCTCCATTACAAAATCAAATCCACCGACAGCGCCGCCGCCTCATCCAGCATCTGCTGGAAGGCCTGCGGATCCGTCATGCCCTTGTGCTTGTCCGGCTCGATCCGTTCCGTCAGGGCTTTGAGCGTCTCGTTTTCCGGATCATCCTGCAGCAGCAGTCCGCATAGCCGCTGCACCGATTCGATCATCCGAAGGGGGCCGTAATAGTGAGGCTCCCCATTCAATCCCGCAGCGCTGGTGGTCATGTACACCAACAGCTCCCGGGCATCCATCTGATTCATACGTTCTCCTTCCAGCCGTTCCAAAACAGCACCTCTTCCATGGGCTTGCGGGCGGGGCAGCGGGGTTCTCCCTCCGGATAGCCGATGGTCACCAGCAGCTCGATACGGGCAGTGTCCGGCAGGCACAGCACTTTGCGTACCGCCGCCTCGTTATAGGACTTGATGGCGCAGGTGCCAAGGCCCAGATCCACCGCCCGGAGCATCAGGTTCTCCGCCGCCATGGCGGCGTCCATCATGCAGCCGTACTCCAGGGAATGAGCACTGCCCCGGCGGGCCACCTCCTCCAGATCCGAGCAAATCACCAGGATCACCGGAGGATGACCACTGAGCCCGGGACTTACCAGATCCACTTTCCGCACCAGATCCGCATCTGTCACCATCACGAACCGCCAGGACTGGAGATTGCTGGCGGTAGGTGCCGCGCAGGCCGCCCGCACCAGTTCTGTCAGGGTCTCCCGATCCACCGGACGATCCGCGAATTTCCGGATGCTCCGGCGCTCCGTCAGGGCCTGCACTGTTTCCATCATACTCGCCTTCCTTTCATAAGTCCAATGATTTCTTTTACAGCCAACCCGTCAGCAAAAACAGGATGGGAATGGTGACCATGCACCCCAGGGTGCTCACCAGCACCATGGCCGCCGCGAACCCCTCGTCCAGATCATACTGACTTGCAATGGTACAGGAGGTGGTCATGGCGGGGGAACCGGAAATCAGCATCAGCGCCATGGCTCCCTCTCGGGGAAGGAAGCGGGAAGCCAGCACAAATACCGCCATCGGCACCGCCAACAGCTTGACCGCCAGGAACATGGCAGCCGGCCGCAGCAATCCCCGTCCGCCCCGCTGTAGGTAGTACATGCCGCAGCCCACGTAAATAAGCCCCAGAGAATCGCTGATGGCACTGACAGACTGGATGGGAGAGAGCACGATCTCCGGGATGGAAAGGCCCAGGGAGTTGATACACAGCGTTGCCAGCAGCGCTGCCATAATGGGATTGGCCAGTTTTTTCAGGGCGGGCAGGATCCCGCCTGCCCGGTGCCCGCTCCTCATGGTATACAAAGTCAGGCCCAGTGTCCAGACGAAAAAGGTATCTACCGCTGAGGAGATGGGGATGTACTGCTGCCCGCCCTCCGGAGAAAAAAGGCTCATGGCCAGGGGAATGAATACAAACGCGTGGTTTCCTCCCACGCAGTCTCCCCGGTAGACCGCTGCCGCCTTGGGTTCCAGTCCTGTCAGATGGGCCGTCAGCAGTCCCGCTGCCCCCATCAGCAGGTACATGGCTGCCTGACAGCCGACAAAAACGCCGTATTCCCCCAGACTGGCAAAGGTGGTTCCCCGCTGCACCAGCAGCGTTACGATCAGGCAAGGCAGCACCACTTTCACCAAAAAGGCGGAAAAGGCCGGCAGGCTTTCCCGTGTCACAATGCCTGCCCGGGCAATCCCCGCCCCCAGCCCGATCAGAATCAGGAATCCTGCCAGCTTGGGCAAAAGCACACTCAAATATTCCATCTCTCTCCCCCTCCATGAAAGAAAGCCCCCGTTTCAACGGAAACAGGGGCTTTCTTAGTTTCATATCCGCGGATCAGTCCTTTTTCACCAGGCCCAGGGTGGCGGTAAAGAAGCTGTACAGGGCGGAACCAGCCAGGGCACCGGCGCCCAGGATGGTCAGCGTTGCCTCGTTCTCGGGGTTGCGCTTGACCGCGATGTAACGGATCAGCAGGGCCACCAGGATGGTGATGCCGTTGATGGTGCTGCCCACCAGCAGGCCGGTGGCAAAGAGGATGCCGATCTGCTTATGGCCGCCCAGCCACTGGATGACGGCACCGGGAATGGCCCAGATCACCAGCCACTTGGCCACTTCCGCACTGGTGCCGGCCTCGATGGTGGACTTGTAGGTGTTGCTGACGGCAACGAACAAGCCCTGGTCAAAATACTTGTTGGCAAAAAGCAGGGCCATCACAAAAGCCACGGCAAAGCCGAAAAGCTCGGCGCCGAACTGCTGCTTGCGGCCGAACTTCTCCAGCTCGGGATCCTTGCCCTCACCGCGAAGGATATAGCCGCACTTGAGGTCGTAGGCCATATCGGAGAAGCAGGGGCCGGTGGCGGCGGTGTAGCCGGCCAGGATGCCCAGAGCCAGCGGGGGGAAGCCGATGAGCATGCCCACAATCAGGAAGATCAGGGCGGTGGCAAAGCCGGGGAACCAGCCGGAGTGCATGGCGGAAATGCCCACGATCAGCTCGGAAGCCAGGGCGGCAAAGGCGGCGAAAAGCACCCAAAGGATAAACATGGGGATGCTCATTTCTGTCAGCAGGCCGCAGACAATGGCCAAAACCATGGCCACCAGTGCATAGGCCCCGAAACCAATACCCATGGCGCCCTTCATGTTCTTCATGCTGGAGGTGAACTGGCTGGCAGCAGAGGAATCTCCGCCGGACTTCTTGGTGAGCATAATGCCGCACTGAATCAGAGAGACAATGCCCGCGCCCACCATGATGCCGTGAGGCAGGTAATTCAGGGAGATGTAATCGCTGTAGACAAAGCCCTCGCCGAAGATGTTCCCCACAAAGTCAAAGGAGAAGCCAAACAGGGAGAAGGAGAAAGCGTTGGTCTTGATGATGCCGATGATGATGCTGCCGATACCCAGAGCCATCATCGCCCAGAAGTTGCCGAACCAGGAAACGCCCAGCAGATCCATGGGGATGCCGGCAGCCTTGCCAACGGCACCCATCACCATACCGATGATAATGCCGAACGCCTTCTTGCCCTTTTCGATGACGGCCAGCAGCGTCTCCGCGCAGGCCACGCCCGGAGGCCACGCGCCCTCGGCGGGGAACATGGGCGTATCAAAGCAGCGGTAAAGGATGGACGCATCAATGACCGTAGCCAGGGTGCATCCGATCAGCATGGGAACCATCAGCTCCGGATAGCCCATGACCACGGGGATACCGATGGTCAGCAGCATGCAGTTGGCCACGGAGAATGTGGCACCGGAGATAGAGGTCTGGATCAGGTTCTGGCGGTGGATATTGCGGAATTTCTTACACACACTCAGCGGGATCCGGGAAAACACGATGGCAAACAGTGCGCCTACCAAAGACGTGTTGGGGGTGGTTCCGGTGGCCACGATCAGTTCCATGCCGATGATGGCGCCCAGAACACACATGATGGTGGCAAAAATCAGCGAAGCCGGCTCATACCACCTGGGGTGCTCTTTGGCAGTGATGCCAAGGCCGGTAAGGTTTTTATCTTCCATTTCTCATCCTCCTTGGGGCGGGACTTTCTTTCTGCAACACGGCAAAGAAAATGAAAGTTCCCTATGTAATATATGCAGATTACATCATCACGGAAATTTTGTCAATCCCTGTCAAGGCTCTTGACGAGCTCTGTTGTTTCGGCTATTGTAATAATCAATATCCCAAGTTTTTTCTGATATTTTCTCTTTTTACCATTATTTTTCCCTGATTTTTCATTTTTCCTATTATAGGAATCAAGTTTTCTATTTTCGGCTGAGCTTCTTCAGTTTCTGCAAAAATATGCAAGTATTATTTTTTCTTATGCAAATTATTGGAGAACATTTCAGCCGTAGTTGGGAGGAGCCATATGAAACTGAACGCATCCGATGTGCAGATCATCTCCCTGGGCGCTCACGTTCTGGGCGGCGGAGGAGGCGGCCCCGCCGACCGTGGCCTGCGCTCCGCCAAAGAGGCCTTTGAGCTGGGCTGCGTGGAACTGGTGGATCTGACCAATCTGCCGGATGAGGCACTGGTGGTAACCGTCTCCGGCGTAGGGGCCCCCTCCCGGACGGCATCCATGTACACCAGTGCCCATTATCTGCGAGCGCTGGAGCTGATGGAGGAAGCCGTCGGCTGTCCCATCGGCGGGTTCATTCCCTCTGAAATGGGGGCCAATGCCGCTTTTGGCCCTATGCTTCCCGCGGCAGCCCGGGGACTTCCGCTGCTCAACGCCGCCTGTGACGGGCGCGCCCATCCTCTGGGCACCATGGGATCCCTGGGACTGGCGTCAGACCCTTTGTATCAAACCATTCAGGTGGCTTGCGGCGGTCTGCGGGAAAACGGCACGTATACGGAGCTGGTATCCACAGGCTCTGTGACCACCACCGCCAAACTCTGCCGCAGCGCGGCGGATCTGGCCGGCGGCCGGGCTGTGGTGGTACGCAATCCGGTGCGTGTTGGATACCTGCGGGAGCACGGGGCCGTGGGCTGTTACACCCAGGCCATGGAGCTGGGACGGGCCATGTCCGCAGCTGCACCGGCGCTGCGTCCCCAGGCGGCAGCAAAATTTCTGGGAGGGCGGATTGCCGCCTGCGGCACAGTACAAGCCTTTTCCCTTCTCTCGGAAAACGGGCTGGATCACGGAAGCTGCTCCATAGCAGCAGGCTCAGAGCGTTTCCAACTGACCTTTTACAATGAGTTCATGACCATGGAGCATGGAACCGAACGGCTGGCCACCTTCCCCGATCTCATCACCGTCTTTGACTGTGCTGCCGGTACGGTGCTCAATACAGCAGACCTGCAGGACGGGATGGAGGTTGCGGTGCTTACTGTGCCCCGGCAGCGGCTTCTCTTGTCCTCCGGCGTACGGGACGGCTCCCTCTATGAGGAGCTGGAGCGGATCGTCCGCAGGGAGATGCGCTCCTTCATATCTGATGTACTGATTTAAATCCGGCGGGCGGGTAGAAGCCTCCCAGCTCCTGCCCGCCCGCAGCCCATTCTTTATTTTTCCGGGAAGTGCTCATCGTCCAGGGGAGGACATTCTCCGCAGGACTCGGGCGCACCCAGAGCCTCGTTGATCTGCCTGCCCAGCTGACGCAGCAGCCGCAGCCGTTCTCGGAACACCTCCGGCGTCATCTCCGAGAGATATCCGCCGGTGCTCAATCCTGCAGTACAGGTTCCATGGCTGTCAAAGAGAGGCACGGACATCCCCCAGATATCTTTCGTGGTAGCTTGCTCCGTGTAGTCGTACCCCCGCTGGCGGATGCGCTCCAGCTCCCGGCGCAGTCCCGTCTTGGTGTTCTCATCCATAAAGAGCCCTGCCAAGTATTCCTCCCGCTTGTCCTCATCCATAAAAGCCAGCAGGATCCGGTGGGAGGCTCCCGCATGGAGGGGATAGCTCCTGCCCACATAGAGCGTGTCGTTTTGATCCTGTATGGAGCGAAACCGCTCCACCACCACGCTGCGCATATCCAGACAAGCCGTCATGGTGACGGTATAGCCGCTCTGGCGAAAGAAATCCCACATGTAGCGGCTGGCCACCGCCCGGGCCTTGTGGGCCTGGACACCCTTGAGGCCCACCGCCACCATGGCCGGGCCCACCCGGTAGGTCTTGTCCTCATCCTGCAGCAAAAAGCCGTGGACAGTGAGTGTGTAGAGCAGGCGATACGTCACCGTGCTGCTGAGATTCATCCGCTTTGCGATGGTGGTCAGGGAGAGATTCTCCCCGTCCAAAAAAAGCTGTAAGATCTTTAAGGTTCGTCCTGCGGTCTGCAGATAGTTGGGATCGTCCCGGTAATTAGCGGGTTCCTTGCCGCGCATGTGATCACTCCTTTCACGAAAGCATCCCCACAAGTGGGGGTTTTCCGGTTTCCTACTGCAATTTAGGACATATTATAAGCGCTCGTCCGGGAAATGAAAAGGTCAATTCCTCCGAAATCCGCCGCTTGACACAGGCGTCTCCATGTGCTATTTATGAATACGTGTAAAAACTGTATATATTTTTGTGTATTTTTGCGTGCTTTTTATGGATTTTACCCTTGCATTTTCCGAAAATAGGATTTTGATTTACGTTAAACGGATAATCCTCACCGAAAAGCACACGTGGTACAAATCAAGAGAAAGAAGTTGATCCTATGGCTGAAGAAAAAATGCTGCTGGATCGCCAGGCGGGCCGCTGGGCCATGCTGGGCGGCTGCATTCTGGGGGGAGGCGGCGGTGGTGCCGCGGCGCTGGGCGAGATGCTGCTGGAAAAGCTCTCCACCCTGCCCCCCCTGTATCTGACCCCCCTGGACGAGATCGATCCCGACGCCACCATTCTCTCCGTCTCCCTGGTAGGCGCTCCCGCCGCCAAAGAGCAGTTCCTCCGGGCGGAGGACATGGTCCGCACTGTGGAACTGTTCCGGCTGAATAACCCGGATGTGAAGCTGGGCGCCATCATGACCAATGAGAACGGCTACTGCGCCACCGTCAACGGCTGGGTGCAGGCAGCGGCCCTGGGCCTTCCCCTGGTGGATGCCCAGTGCAACGGCCGGGCCCACCCCACCGGCGTGATGGGCAGCATGAATCTTCACCGGGATCCCGGCTACATCACCACCATGACCTGCGCCGGCGGCAATCCCGAGACCGGGCGCTATGTGGAAGGCGTCTTCCGGGGGACCATCAACCGCACCGCCGCCCTGGTGCGGGCCGCCTCCGTGGAGGCCGGCGGCGTGGTAGGCGTGGCCCGCAACCCCGTCACTGCTGCCTATGTCCGGAAAAACGGCGCTGTGGGCGGTATTTCCCAGGCCATCCGCCTGGGACAGGTGTATGAAGAGGGGCTCAAGACCTCTCCGGAGGCTGCCGTCCATGCCGCAGCGGATTTCCTCCACGGAACCGTCCTCTGCCGGGGTACCGTGGAGCACTGCGAACTCCGGGGCGAGGGTGGCTTTGACGTGGGCTTTGTCCGGGTGGCTGGCTGTGAGCTGACCTTCTGGAACGAGTACATGACCCTCAGCGATGCCTCCGGCATCCGGGCCGCCACCTTCCCGGACCTCATCATGACGGTGGACGCCGCCACAGGCCGCCTGCTGCCCTCCTCCGATATCCGGGAAGGGCAGGACGTCTACGTGCTTACCACCCACAACCGCAATCTGAACCTGTCTCCCACCATGTATGACAAGGAACTGCTCCGCCAGGTGGAGGACATCGTCCATCTGCCCATTCTGGAGCCTCTGGGCCTGTGAGAAGGAAAGGATCGAACTCTATGGAACTCAAGGAAATTGGAAAGAACATGCTCACCAGCTGCCTGAACGTGAAGGCCGGCGAGCAGGTGCTCATTGTCACCGATGACAAGAAGATCTCCATCGGCACGGCTCTCTATGAGGCGGCCCAGGAGCTGGGGGCTGAGGCCCTGATGATGACCATGGCCCCCCGGCAGGTCAGCGGCGAGGAGCCTCCCGCCGCCGTGGCCGCCGCCATGAAGGCCGCCGACGTGGTGATTGCTCCCATGGCCACCTCCATCACCCATACCCGGGCCAAGATCGAGGCCGCCAAGGCCGGCGCCCGGGTGGCCACCATGCCCAACATCACCGAGGACATGTTCAGCCAGGGCGCCATGACGGCGGACTACGACGTGGTCATGGATCTGACGCTGCGGGTGACGGAGCTTTTGAGCAAAGCCTCCACCGCCCGCATTGAGAAAGACGGCTGCGTGCTGACCATGGATCTCACCGGCCGCCCCGGCATCCCCAGTCCCGGCGTCTACCGGGAGAAGGGCCAGTCCGGCAACCTTCCCTCCGGCGAGGCCTACATCGCCCCTCTGGAGGATGGCTCCAACGGTGAAATGATCATCGACGGATCCATGGTTGGGCTGGGCAAGCTGGACGCTCCCCTGCGCATCCGGGTGGAAAACGGCAAGCTGCAGGAGATCACCGGCCCCCGGTCCCAGGAGCTGGGCATCCTGCTGGCCAACGAGCGCAACGCCACCCTCTGTGAGCTGGGCATCGGCACCAACTACGCCGCCCGGGTCACCGGCATCATCCTGGAGGATGAGAAGGCCTACCACACGGTACATGTAGCCTTCGGTACCAACATCGGCTTCCAGGGCACCAACAAGGCTGACTGCCATATGGACGGCATCATCCTCAACCCCACGCTCTATCTGGACGACCAGCTGATCCTCAAGGACGGCGAATTCGTCATCTAACGACATAAGGAGGACTGGATATGGATTCCTACCGCATCGGTGTCATCCGGGTACTGACCACGGAAGACCCGGAGCTTTTGAACCTCCACGGCCGCCTGCTGGAGCGGTACTTCCCCATGTTCCGTGTGGAATCCCGCTGCATCCCCGACCAGTATGAGGGCATCCACGACGACGCCACCATGGCAGCAGGCGTTCCCAAGGTAGTGGCCATGGCCCGGCAGATGTACGAGGAGGGCTTTGACGCCATCATTGTCAGCTGCGCCGGTGACCCCGGCGTCCGGGAGGCCCGCTCCGCCGTCCCCATCCCCGTAGTGGGCGGCGGTGAGAGCACCGCTTCCCTGGCCCAGTTCTACGGTGGAAAAGCGGGCACGGTGGGCATCACTGCCGATATTCCCGAGGCCTACACCCGCATTCTGGAAGGGCACATCATTCCGGAAGCGGGCATCGGCAAGGGCGTGGTCAGCACGCTGGACCTCATGACTCCGGCGGGCTTTGCCGCCACTGTAGATGCCGCCCGGGATCAGCAGGCCAAGGGTGCAGAGGTTCTGGCCCTTAGCTGCACCGGCATGTCCACCATCGGCATTGCCCCCGCCCTGGAGCGGGAACTGGGCATCCCCGTATTGGATCCCGTCATGTGCGAGGGACTTCTCACTCTGTTTGAACTTCTGCGCCGTGCGCAGCTTTCATCTTCCGCCTCCCAGGCGGAGCAAAACTAAGGAGGAATTACTATGCTTATCAAACAGCTCATCGAGGTCTTTGACCTTCTGGACAGCAGCACCGTCACCGGTGCCGACGTGGTGGCCTATCTCAAGGGCATCAATCCCAACGCCAACGTGGAGACCTACCCCCTGGTTGGGCCCCGGGGCAAGACCGACATGGTGAAGGTCCGCATCCCCGGCACCAGCGGCAAGACCTCCGGCGGCAGCGCCCCCACCATCGGCATCCTGGGCCGTCTGGGCGCCATCGGTGCCCGTCCTGAGATGATTGGCTATGTCTCCGACGGCGACGGCGCTCTGGCTGCTCTCACCGTGGCTGCCAAGCTGCTGGACATGCAGGTGAAAGGCGACTTCCTGCCCGGCGACGTGTTCATCTCCACCCATGTGAGCCCCTTCGCCCCCACCCAGCCCCATGATCCCGTACCCTTCATGAACTCCCCGGTGGACATCTATCAGATCAACCAGGAGGAGGTCTCCCCTGAGCTGGACGCCATCCTCTCTGTGGACACCACCAAGGGCAACCGGGTTATCAACACCCGTGGCTTCGCCCTGTCCCAGCCGGTGAAGGAGGGTTGGATCCTCCGCCTGCCGGAGTCCATTCTGGACATCATGCAGCGCACTACCGGCCGTCTGCCCTATGTGTTCCCCGTGAATATGCAGGACATCACCCCCTACGGCAACGATGTCCATCACCTCAACAGCATCATGCAGCCCTGCACCTGCACCTCCGCTCCCGTGGTGGGTGTGGCCATCACCACCGAGACCATGGTGCCCGGCTGCGGCACCGGCTGCAGCCACTTCACCGACGTGGAGGAGGCCGCCCGCTTCATGCTGGAGACCGCCAAGTCCTTCGGCCGTGGCGAGTGCACCTTCTATGACGAGGAGGAGTATGCCCGCCTCCAGAAGCTCTACGGCTCCATGAAGCACCTGCAGACTCTGGGCAACAAGTAATCATCGTTCCCCGGCCGGAGAAGCTCTCCGGCCGGGGGCCTATTTAGGAAAGGAGCACGGTTCCCTATGAAAATCGGTGCCATCACCATTGGACAGGCTCCCCGCACAGATGTCACAAGCGACATTATGGACATCTTTGACGGCAAGGTGGAGCTTTTGCAGCGGGGCGGGCTGGACGGCCTCACCCGGGACCAGATCGCCGCATTTCAGCCGGAGGAGGGGGACTATGTCCTGGTCTCCCGGCTGCTGGACGGCTCCTCCGTCACCTTTGCCGAGCGCTACATCCTGCCCCGGCTTCAGGAGGCCATCCATGAGCTGGAGGATCAGGGTGTCCGGCTCATCGTCTTCTTCTGTACCGGCAAGTTCCCCGCCTCCCTCACCGCCAAGGTACCCCTGATCTACCCCTGCGACATTCTGGATCGGGTGGTTCCTCTGCTGAGCAAGACCTCCCACATCATCACCGTGACCCCCTCCCCCCTCCAGGTGGAGCAGTGCCAGGAGAAGTGGGGCCAGTTTGTGGAAAAGGTCACCACCATCCCCGCCTCTCCTTACGGACCTATGGGAGACCTGGAAGCTGCCGCCCGGAAAGTTCGGGATCTGGACGGCGACCTGGTGGTGCTGGACTGCATCGGATTCACGCAGGAGATGAAGGAGCTCTTCGCCCGGGAGAGCGGTAAGCTGGTGGTCCTGCCCCGGACTTTGCTGGCCCGGGTGGTCTCCGAACTCACCGACGTGGCCCAGTGATTTACCCTTGCCGTTTCGATTCCCCGGTATTGCCGCACGGGCAGTACCGGGGAATCATTTTTCATCTGGCGGCGGAACAAACAGGTTTTGACATGCCCCTCGTGGTATGCTGGTCACACAGAGCGGAGTGGGATCTCCCCTCCGTTCAGACCGTGAAACAGGAGCAGCCTTATGAACAAAACACGCATTCTGGCGGCCGTGTTGTGCGCCGGTGTTCTGATCCCGGCACTGGCCGCCCTCCATCATGCCCAGGCGGCAGAATCTGAAACAGCCCTCTATTACCTGGAGGCAGAGGTGGTGGATGTTCTGGATCACGCCACCGTATTCGGCCAGGTGGATGGCCCGGCCCCCTCCTCCATCACCTATGAAGCAGCAGGGGTCTACACCGCTGACATCCCCTACCTGCTGACCATGGACTCCATGGGCACATCCGATCCCGCCGATGATGAGATCCTGGTGGTATGGGGGTGCATGAGCGGAGAGGACTAAAATGCAAGGAACCGTCCGGCGTATGCCGGACGGTTCCTTCTTGTAAATGCAGCATCTTTACATTTTAGAGAACACACTTCTCACACGGAGTCAGTCCGCGGCTGAGGGCCTCTTCCAAGGTAGATTCATAATACGTTCCGCCATTGCAGTTATTATCGTAGTGGTACCGCTTGCCGGTCTCCGTAACATAGACCGTCTTCATCTCACTGTCAGCAGGCGCACTGGTCTCCGGGACAGTCAGATCCACAAAGCCGGAAAAGTCCGGATAGGTGATCCTGACATTCTTGCCCATGGCATTGATATCCATGGACATATCCATCTTGATTCCCAGATTGACCGCCATGGTTCCCTCTTCTCCGCCGTCCAGGTTCATGGTCAGCGCGGCATCCACCACGGCGGTGCAGTCCTTCAGCTCCAGCGCCATATCCAGGCCCACTTCTTCAGGCAGCGCATCCCCCAGCATACCCACGAGATCCTGAACCATGCCGGAGACTGCATTGTTGAGCTTGAGGGTGTAGACCGTATTTCCTCCGGAGGTCTTGGCGGTAATGGAATCGATCATGGGCAGCATGGCCCCGTTCATCTGAGAAACGCTCTGATCCAACAGCTCCTGATAGAGCGCCATGAACGCATCCATGCCCTCCGCCTGATACTTGACTTTGCTGGTCTCCCCATTCATCTCCGTCTGAACATAGATCCAGCCGTCCTTCATCCACTCGCCCATATTCATGGTCTCACCCAGGATGGTGGTCTCCATGTTGATGGCCATCTGGGGTTCCTCCGCCAGGATCATCTGCACCCGGCCGGAGGCGGTCATGCCAAGCTGCATCTGCTCATCCAGCGGTTCACCGCTGTCGGTGCCGGAGAGTGCCAGATCCATCTGCATGTCCATGTCAAAGTCCGTATCCAGGCCGCCGTTCATAGCGTCGGAGGAAGCGGAGAGCAGAGCCCGGTACGTCTCGATCTTCTGGGTAATGGGCTGGGCTGCCTGGGCGTCCACGGCGCCGCTTTCCACCAGGCTCTTGAGCAAATAGGCACTGCCGTCCTTGAGATCCGCGGCCAGAGCCTGATACGTCACAGCAGCGAGATCATCCCGCAGGAAAGTCCCGCCAAACATGGAAGTATCAAACAAGCCCTTGGTAACGGCAAACTCCGGTGCCTGGGCATAGTCGAAATCCTTGCCGTCCTCATAGCCCAGCGCCCGCAGCAAAAACACCGTGTACTGCTGGGCACTGCACGGGGCTGCGGAGCCGAAGGTGGTGGCGCTGGTGCCGTTGGTCAGGCCGTTGGTGTACAGCCAGGCCACATACGGGGCGGTAAAGTCACTGACATCCGTAAAGGGGTGGGAGATGGTACCTGCCTCGTAGTCGGCAGCAGCCTGCTCCTCTGCACCGTAGAGCCGTACCAGCATAATGGCGGCTTCGGAGCGGGTGGGCGCCCGATCCAGCTCAAAGCCCGCCTCGGTGCCGCGGAACACGCCGATGGCGGACAAATCCTTTGCCGCAGCGTCAAAATCAGACGCGGAGGCAGCCACGGTCAGCGCCATGGTCAACAGCAGCACCGTGACAAGGGACGTTAGAAAACGCTTCATAGAACTGCTCCTCTCTTTTCGGCTCTCGCCTTTTTCCGTATTTTTATCATAATCCCGCCTGTTGAAGCCGTCAAGCAGGTATTGAAAACAAGTTACGGCGATATATGGTTTTTTAACACCGTTCATATTATAATGATTTTGGCTCCGCATGGACACAATCTCCCAGAGGGATGTTGCCATTTGGTAACATTTTTCTGGGTGATAAATGATGGAAATCAAGCGTATGCGAGATCTGAGAGAAGATGCCGACAAAACGCAGCAGTGTATCGCCGACTATCTGAACATGCACCGCAGTGTATATCGCCGCTATGAGAGTGGGCAACGGGAAACCCCTGCATGGGTCGTGATGAAGCTGGCGGATTTTTACCACGTCAGTACCGACTACCTGTTGGGCCGTACCGACGATCCCACGCCGCCCCGGAGCAAATGAGAAAGCTGGCGGTCTTCGCCCTGGCCTTTGCCGCCGGGATCTTCCTTGCCCAATACGCCCTGCCGGGGGACTGGCTTCTCCCGGCGGCATTTGTATGCCTTGGAGGGGCCTGCCTTTCCCTGCTGCTGCCCTGGCGGCTGCGCCGCCGGGTATTGCCGGCGGGGGTAGCCCTGGCGCTGGCTCTGGGCTATAACTGGCTCTATATCCGGCAGGTGCAGCAGCCTCTGGAAGCTCTGGCAGGCACGGAACACTCCGCCGCGGTGATGACCGTGTGCAGTGAACCTGCCGCCACGGATTACGGAGCCCGGGTCACGGTGCGCCTGGAGGGGTATCCCCACGGCAAAGTGACCTACTACGGCACGGAGGCTCTGCTGGATCTGGATCCCGGCCAAACCATCACGGCGGATGTGCAGTTTCAAAGCGCCGCCCGCATCCGGGACAGCGAGCTGACCACCTTTACTTCCCGGGGCGTGTTTCTGCTGGCCTATTCCCGGGGCGATGAGACCTTTGGGCCCGGTACCTCCGGATCCTGGCGCTGGCTCCCACTGCTGGCGGGCCGCGCCATGAACGATACCATCTGCCGCATTTTTGACGGCGACACCGCCGCTTTTTTGCAGGCCATGCTGATCGGGCGCAGCGGCAATCTCTCCGTCCAGGCGGAGACGGACCTGCGCCAGGCAGGCCTTTCCCACATTTTGGCGGTATCGGGGATGCACTGCTCCTTCCTGGTATCCCTGCTGTCTTTGTTCGCGCTGGGCCAAAAACGCCGCCTGGCCCTGTGGGGTATCCCCATTTTGATTTTCTATGCACTTCTCACCGGAGCCAGTCCCTCCGTGGTTCGATCCTGCATCATGGCGATTTTCGTTTTGTCGGCACCGCTGCTGCGCAGAGACAGTGATCCCATTACCTCCCTCTCGGCGGCGCTTCTGGTAATCTTACTGCAAAACCCCTTTGCCGCCGCCTCTATCAGTTTGCAGCTGTCCTTCTCCTCCGTGGCCGGATTGCTGCTGGTGTCGCCCCGGCTGTATCAGACGCTTTTGGGCAGCAAAACCCGTGGGAGGGTATACCGCTTCCTTGCCGCCAGCTTTTCCGCCACCATCGGCGCCCTGGTGTTCACCACGCCTTTGACGGCGGCGTACTTCAATATGCTGGTTTTGATCGCGCCTGTAAGCAACCTTCTTTGCCTGTACGCGGCGGCAGGCGCTTTTATTTCCGGGATCGTCTCGGTTGGCTTGGGGATGATCTCTTCTGCACTGGGCTCGCTTTTGGGGCTGGCGCCCCAGGCGCTGGTGTGGTATATTCTAAAAGCAGTCCATCTGCTCTCGCAAATCCCGGGGCACGCAGTCTATTTTTCCAACCCCTATCTGAAATACTGGCTGCTCTATGTCTATCTGCTCTTTTCGGCGGCATGGCTGATCCGCTGCGGCGGCAGGCGGAAATACGCTTTGGCCGCCGGCCTGGCGGCAGGCACCCTGGTACTGACCCTTCGGGCAGGGGCCCTGCGCTATGGGGACGGCACACTGGACGTGCAGGTACTGGACGTGGGTCAGGGGCAGTGTGTGCTTGTGTACTCCGGTGGGTCATGTACCCTGGTGGACTGCGGCAGCGCCAACAGCTGGTATGACCCTGGAACCATCGCCGCGGACACTCTGTACAGTATGGGCTGCGGCCGTCTGGAGCACCTGGTGCTGACCCACTACGATACCGATCACATCTCCGGCGTGGAGACGCTGCTGTCCCGAATAGATGTGGAAACCCTGGTAGTACCGGGCCTTCCGGACTCCGCTGCCGGGAACGCCCTTCTGGAGGCCGCCCGGGAGCAGGGAACACAGGTTCAGATCCTTCGGGAGGAAACCGTCTGGGATCTGGGAGCGAGTACGCTGACCGTCTATCCGCCTTTGGGAGACGGGGAAAGCAATGAGGCGGGGTTGAGCATTTTGTGCTCCTCCGGAGACTTTGACCTGCTGATCACCGGGGATATGAACTCCAACACAGAGGAGCAGCTGCTTTCTACCTACGACCTGCCGGATCTGGAGGCCCTGGTGGTAGGCCACCACGGCTCCAAATACTCCACATCAGAAGCGCTTTTGTCCACCCTGACACCGGAGCTGGCCTTTATCAGCGTGGGGGACAACAGCTACGGCCACCCCTCCGATCAGGCGTTGTGGCGGCTGGTGCAGGCGGGGGCAGCCATCTACCGCACCGATCTGCAGGGAACCATCCATCTTACCGTCAACTGAGGAATCAACGATTATGGCATATCAATCATCCAAGAAAACGACATCCAAATCCAACGAGGCCTTCCGCCAGCTCAAAAGCGACCTCTCCGCCGGTACGCTGGGCTGCGCCTACCTCTTTTACGGAGAGGAGAGCTACCTGCGGGAATACTACCTGGGAGAACTGCGCAAAGCTCTGGTTCCGGCGGGATTTGAGGAGTTCAACTACCACCGGGTAGAGGGCAAGGATCTGACCGTACAGGCTCTGTCGGAAATGGCAGAGGCCATGCCTATGCTCTCGGAACGGACGCTGATCGTGGCCACAGACTTTGACCTTTTCAAGCTGGGGGAAGAGCAGCGGGAAAAATTCATCGCCTTTTTGAACGATATCCCTCCCTACTGCTGTGTGGTGTTCGTCTATGACACCATAGAATACAAGCCTAACCGCACCTACAAGAAGCTCTGGAAAGCCCTGTCGGATCATGTCCGGCAGGTGGAGTTTCAGGCGGCAGACACCAGCGACCTCATTGCCTGGATTGCCCGGCGGTTCCGGGCCCTTGGCAAGGACATTGACCGGCAGACGGCGGAACACCTCATTTTCACCTGCGGGGGACTGATGACAGGCCTGGTACCGGAGATCACCAAGATCGGCACCTACGCCAAAGGAAAATCCATTACCCGTCAGGATATCGACGCCGTGGCGGATCCGGTGCTCTCTGCGGAGGTCTTCCGCCTCTCAGACGCGGTGCTGGACGGAGATTACGACCGGGCCGCCCGGATCCTGGGAGACCTTTTGAAAATGCAGACAGAGCCTATTTTGATCCTGGCAGCCCTGGGCTCTCAGCTGCGCCGGATCTACACCGCCCGCATGGCCATCGACGGCGGCAAGGACAAGTACTGGCTTATGGAGCTCTGGGAGATGAAGTCCGATTATCCCGCAAAGCTCCTGCTCTCCGCCGCCAGGCGAACCAATGCCGCCTGGTGTGCCGACGCGGTAAAAATGTGCCAGGTGCTGGACCGGCGGCTCAAAAGCGAAAAGGGAATCGACGGCGTGGGTGAGCTGAAACTGCTGTTGGTACGGCTGGGGGCGCGGTCATGATGCGGGTAAAGGAAGTCATCGTGGTGGAGGGCCGCTACGACAAAAATACCGTCTCCCAGGTGGTGGATGCCACAGTGGTGGCTCTGGGCGGCTTTTCCGTGTTCAATGACCGGGAAAAGCTGTCCTTTCTCCGGCGGCTGGCCATGGAGCGTGGTCTGATCGTCCTGACTGACAGTGACGGCGCCGGCTTTGTGATCCGCAACTACCTCAAGGGAGCCCTTCCCAAAGACCGGGTCAAGCAGGCCTATATTCCCGACATCCACGGCAAGGAGCGCCGTAAGCGCACTCCCGGCAAGGAGGGGAAGCTTGGGGTAGAAGGCATGCGGCCGGAAGTCATCCTGGAGGCGCTGCGCCGCTGCGGTGCCACCTTTGAAGACGGCGAGGCCCAACTGCCCCGGAGTGCGCCCCTTACCAAGGCGGATCTCTTTGCTCTGGGGCTCACCGGCACACCGGACAGTGTCTCCCGCCGCCAGGCCCTGCTGCGGAAGCTGGACCTGCCGGAGCATCTGACCTCCAACGGCCTGCTGGAAGCACTGAATCTGCTCTATTCCCGGGAGGAACTGGAAGCTTTTCTGGGCAGGGACTGAATCCTGCAAGTTTGGAAACTTTTTTAATTCGTCGACATTTTTCGACAAATTTTTCATTTTAACCGTGCTACCCTAAGCCTGACTAATCAGGAATCCTTATCTGGGAGGAGCGATCAGGTTGCGCAGGATCCTCATGGGTACAGGCTGCTGCCACGGTGAAACGGTGAAATACTATCTGCTGGAGGATGCTGCCGGCAGTATTGCTGAACAATACGGAATCTCTCTGGAGTGCGGCAATGAACAGGCTTCCTTACCGGGTATCACCGTTTCTCAATCCCGGATCCTAGCCCTGCTGGACACCCTGATATCCGGCAGCGTCACGCCAGTGTCTCTGCGGGATGTAGTGGAGGACTGGCTTCTGCTTTGAAATACATTCTCCAAATGCCCCCCTTTCCCTACAAAAGTGACCGTCCCCGGCTTGGCTGGGGACGGTCACTTTTGCTCTGATGGAAATGGACCTTCCGTAGAACCATTCTCCCACAGTTCCCTGCCGGCAGCCACCGCGTCCAGCAAGGAAGTCCACGGCTCAATGCAGACATCGTTGGCGTCAAAAGGTTTATCCTGTGTCCAGCTTCCCAGGTACGGGAAATTCAGGGGCATCCCCATACACGCCTCATTCATACCGTAGGGCCGGACGGCGGAGAGCCCCGGCAGACGGTGCTCTCCCTTCCCCAGCGGAGCCCGGAAGCCGTGATGGGCGCCCAGCCCATAGATCATCGCCCGGTCTGAACGGTTCTCCACCCTGTGCAACTTCACCAGGCGGCAGCTGCCGCTCCCTGCCGCGAGGCGTTCGCCATGGCATTCCCCCTCCATCTTGCCACCCGGGCGGGAATGCCGTATAATGGATGCCGTCATTTTACGCTGGGAGGATACTGCCATGGATTGGATGGAAGAAGTACAGCAAAAGCTGCGCCGGAAAAATCAGATCCTTTTCTCGGCTGACAGCCCCTTTTTACAGGGTCTGGACAACGCGCTTTCCGGCTGCGGCCATCAGGCGCTGGTGCTGTGGGCGCTGGAACTGGCGGAGGAGGACGTGTGTCTTCTGGAAAAGGCTTATCCGGAGGATCCCCGTCCCCGGGGTGCCCTGGCGGCAGCCTGGATGTGGGCCTCCGGCGATATTAAGATGCGCGCTGCCCAGCGGGCAATTCTGGACTGCCACGCCGTGGCAAAGGATATCTCCTCTCCGGAGCATATTGCCCTCTGCCACGCGGTGGGACAGGCCTGCGGGGTCGTCCATACCCCGGGGCACGCTATGGGGCTGCCCATCTATGAGCTCACCGCCCTGGTTCGGCGAGACGGACCGGAGCATGGCCGGGCAGCGGTAGAAGCGCGCAGGCAGACCTATCTTGTACGGCTGGACTACTGGAAACTGCACGCCTCCGAAGTGGACAGGCCCTGGGCGCCGTTTTTGTGCCGGTAATCGTATATCAAAAAGCTCCACCTGCACCAGGCCGCAATGGTCTGATGCAGGTGGAGTTTCTATCAAACGGAACGTCCGCCGCCGGATGTCACTGCCACCCAAAGGGGATCCCGGGCGGTAAGGGAAATCCCCATTATGCTTCTTTCAGCATGGCTTTGAGGAAGCCGTTGAACAGCGGATGGGGCCGGTTGGGGCGGCTCTTGAACTCCGGATGGTACTGTACACCCACAAAGAAGGGGTGCTCCGGCAGCTCCACTGCCTCCACCAGCCGCCCGTCGGGGGAAATACCGCTGAGAACCAGTCCTGCCTGGGTCAGGCAGTCCCGGTAGTCGTTGTTGAACTCATAACGGTGACGATGACGCTCATGGATCAGCGGCTGGCCGTAGCAGCTCTCCATGACCGTGCCAGGCGTTACCGCGCAGGGGAAGCTGCCCAGGCGCAACGTGCCGCCCTTGTCCACCTCGTCGCTCTGACCGGGCATGAAGTCGATGACCTTGTGGGGGCAATCCGGGGCGAACTCACCGGAGTCCGCATCCGGCAGGCCCGCCTGGTGCCGGGCAAATTCAATGACGGCGATCTGCATACCCAGGCAGATACCAAGATAGGGAACCTTGTGTTCCCGGGCGTACTGGGCTGCCAGGATCATGCCGGGGATGCCCCGGTCTCCGAAGCCACCGGGCACCAGGATCCCGTCCAGTCCGGTGAGCACCATGTTCACATTCTCCGGCGTGATGGTCTCCGAGTCGATCCACCGGATCTCCACCCGGGCATTCCACGCATAACCTGCGTGATGAAGGGCCTCCGCCACGGACAAGTAGGCATCGTGGAGCTGGACATACTTTCCCACCAGGCCCACCACAGCGGTGCGGGAGGGATTCTTGATGCGCTCCACCAGAGCCTGCCACCCGTCCAGCTCCGGCTGGGGGGTCTCCAGATGCAGTTCCCGGCACACCACATCGGAGAAGTGATGCCGCTCCAGCATCAAGGGAGCCTCGTACAGCGTAGGCAGGGTCACATTCTCAATGACACAGTCCGGCTTGACATTGCAGAACCCGGCGATCTTGTCAAACACGCTCTGATCTGTAATGGGCTCATCGCAGCGCAGCACGATGATATCCGGCGAGATACCGAAGCCCTGGAGCTCCTTTACCGAGTGCTGGGTGGGCTTGGACTTGTGCTCCCCGGAGGCCCGCAGATAGGGCACCAGCGTCACGTGGATATAGAGGGCATTGTCCTGACCCACTTCCCGGCCCACCTGCCGGATAGCCTCCAGGAAGGGCTGGCTCTCCATATCGCCGGTGGTGCCGCCGATCTCCGTGATGACTACGTCCGCCTGGGTCTTCTTGCCCACGGAGTAAATAAAGCGCTTGATCTCATCGGTGATATGGGGGATGGTCTGGACGGTCTTCCCCAGGTACTCGCCCCGGCGCTCCTTGGAGATGACGTTGGAATAGACCCGGCCTGTGGTAAGGTTGGAGAACTGATTGAGATCCTCGTCAATGAAGCGCTCATAATGACCCAGATCCAGATCCGTCTCCGCCCCGTCCTCGGTGACGAAGACCTCACCGTGCTGATAGGGGCTCATGGTGCCCGGATCCACATTGATATAGGGATCCAGCTTCTGGGCGGCCACCTTCAGCCCCCGGGCTTTGAGCAGGCGGCCCAGAGAGGCTGCCGTGATGCCCTTGCCAAGGCCTGACACCACGCCGCCGGTCACGAAAATATACTTTGTCATAGTGAACTTCCCTCCATATGTTGTTTTCCGATTTTTTGAGAAAAGCGATCCTTTTGCCCCTCCCCCGGCACCGCCGTGGGATAGCCGCCGCCGAAGCAGGCTGTGCAGAAGCCCTCCTCCCCGGTTCCGGCCAGCTGTTTGACGTGCTCCAGCGAGAGATAGCCCAGGGAATCCACGCCGATGATCCGGGCGATCTCCTCCACGGTGTGCTGGTTTGCAATGAGGTTTTCCGCACTGTCAATGTCCGTGCCATAGTAGCAGGGCGCCACAAAGGGCGGCGCGCTGACCCGCATGTGGATCTCCCGGGCCCCCGCCCGACGCAGCAGGGCAATGGTGCGCCGACAGGTGGTTCCCCGGACGATGGAGTCGTCCACCAGCACCACCCGCTTGCCCTCCACCACGGAACGCACGGGATTGAGCTTGAGATTGACCCCGTCTTCCCGCATGGCCTGGGTGGGCGCAATAAAGGTGCGGCCCACGTACTTGTTCTTGGTAAAGCCCATGGCATATGGGATCCCGGATTCCACCGCATAGCCCAGAGCTGCATCCAGTCCTGAGTCCGGCACACCAACCACCACGTCTGCCTCCACTGGATGCTCCTGGGCTAGGAAGGCCCCGGCCCGCTGCCGGGCCTGGGTGACGCTGCATCCGTCGATGACGGAGTCCGGCCGGGCAAAATAGATAAACTCAAAGACGCACAGCCGCTTGGGCGCCGTGCCGCAGTGAGAGGTATCGGAGTGGATGCCGTCCCGCCCCACGGTGACGATCTCCCCGGGGCGGATATCCCGCTCAAAGACAGCGCCTACGGCGTCCAGGGCGCAGGACTCCGAGGCGAACACCACCGCTCCGTCCGGCCGCCGGCCCATGCACAGTGGGCGGAATCCATGGGGATCCCGGGCGGCGATGAGCTTGGTGGGCGAGGAGATCACCAGGGAGTATGCCCCCTCCAGGCGATCCATAGCCCCCTTAACCGCATCTTCAATAGACCGGGTACGCAGCCGCTCCTGCACAATCAGGTAGGCGATGACCTCAGAATCCGTGGTGGTGTGGAAAATAGAGCCCCGCTCCTCTAGCGCCCGACGCAGCTCCAGGGAATTGGTGAGGTTGCCGTTGTGGGCCAGAGCCATGCGGCCCTTGAAGTGATTGATGATCAGAGGCTGGGCGTTGAGGGCCGCGTCGGAACCGGTGGTGGCGTAGCGGACATGGCCCACCACAATGCTCCCCTGCCCCAGATTCTGCAGCCGCTGGCGGGGCAGCGCCTCACTGACCAGGCCCACATCCCTCCAAACGGAGAAAACGCCGTCGTCGTTGACGGCGATTCCGGCGCTCTCCTGTCCCCGGTGCTGCAGAGCATAGAGCCCATAATACGCCAGGGACGCAACATCTTCCATTTTGGGTGAAAACAGGCCAAAGACGCCGCATTCTTCATGAATGTGGCGCCAGGCCCGGGCTCCGGTTTGGGAAACCGGAGCCTGGGGAACATGGTTCTCCTTTTTGTTTTTTTCGCAGAGCGATTCGTTTCTTTCCAAACTTGCACCTCCCGATGATTGCCTGTTTCCCGCAGGGTCAGATACCGCTGCCGCCGTAGTTGGACAGCACCCGGGCGGAGGGATCGTCCACGTCGCAGCCCTCCCAGTTCTTGTTGGGCATCCAGAAATCCGGGATCATGCGGGCCTGGCCGGGGTAGTACTTTTCAAAGAGCTCCCGGTACAGGAGGGACTCCTTGGTAAAGGGCGGCACATAGTCATACTGACTGCACTTTTTGGCAAACTCCGCGTCGGTGTAACGGCTCTGGGCATAGGCCTTCAGGTCGTCCACCATGGAGTGGCCCACAGCATCGGAGAAAGCGGCCTTTTCCCGATAGAGAATATCCAGCGGCAGATAGTCCCCCTCGAAGGCCCGCCGCAGCAGGTACTTGCCTTTGCCGTAGTGGTTGCGCTTTTTCTCGGGATCGATGGCCATGACATAGCGGACAAAGTCCAGATCACCGAAGGGTACCCGGGCCTCCAGGGAGTTGACGGAGATGCAGCGGTCTGCCCGCAGCACATCGTAGCAGTACAGCTCCCGGATGCGCTTTTGGGCCTCTTTCTGGAACTCGGAAGCGGAGGGAGCGAAATCCGTGTACTTGTAACCGAAGAGCTCGTCGGAAATCTCACCGGTAAGGAGCACCCGGATATCCGTGGTCTCGTGAATGGCCTTGCACACCAGATACATGCCGATACTGGCCCGGATGGTGGTGATGTCAAAGGTACCCAGCAGTGCCACTACCGGCTCCAGGGCCCGGATGACGTCGTCCCGGTTGATGATGACCTCGGTGTGGTCGCTGCCGATGTAGTCCGCCACCTCCCGGGCGTACTTGAGGTCGATGGCATCCACATCCATACCGATGGCAAAGGTGCGGATAGGACGCTTGCACTTCTTGGCAGCGATGGCGCACACCAAGGAGGAATCCAGACCGCCGCTGAGAAGGAAGCCCACCTTGGCGTCAGATACCAGACGCTTTTCCACGCCCCGCACCAGCTTTTCCCGGATGTTGCGGCAGATGGTGTCCAGGTCGTCCGTCACTATATGATCCACAGCGGTCATGTCGGCGTAACAGACAAACTGACCGTCCTTATAATAGTGGCCCGGCGGGAAGGGCATGATCTCCTTCACCAGTCCCACCAGATTCTTGGCCTCGCTGGCAAAGACGATGACTCCGTTTTTATCATAGCCGTAAAACAGCGGACGGATGCCGATGGGATCCCGGGCGGCGATATAGCTGCCGTTCTCCTTGTCAAAGATGATGCAGGCAAACTCCGCATCCAGCATCCGGAACATATCCACTCCGTACTCCCGGTACATGGGCAGCAGCACCTCGCAGTCGGAACCGCTGACAAAGGTGTACTTCTGGGACAGCTCCTTCTTGATCCGCTCATAGCCGTAGATCTCACCGTTGCACACCACATAGCTGCCGTCCAGGGAGAACGGCTGCATGCCCTCCGGCGTCAGGCCCATGATGGCCAGACGGTGGAAGCCCATCAGCCCCATGCCCGTATCGATGATGCGGCTGTCATCGGGACCTCTGGATTTGGTGCGGGAGAACCCCTCACAAAAAGCTTCGTAATCGGCGCCGCCGCCGCAATAACCCATAATGGAACACATAGTCTTTCCTCCATACGGCGTGTGCCGGCCCCCGCTTCCGGACGCCGGCTGATACACGCCTCATTTGATTGTTTATTTGATGGAACGTCACTCCACGTCCTGGAGGGCATCATATCCCTCTTCGCCGGTGCGGACCTTCACCACGTTCTCCACATCGTACACGAAGATCTTGCCGTCGCCGATGTGGCCGGTGTAGAGCACCTTTTTGGCCGTCTCGATCACGTCGCGGACAGGCACCTTGCTGACCACAATATCCACCTGGACCTTGGGCAGCAGTGTCACCTCCACCTGAACGCCGCGGTAATACTCGGGCTTGCCCTTCTGAGCGCCGCAGCCCAGCACATGGGACACGGTCATACCGGTGATGCCCAGGCGGGTCATGGCCGCCTTCAGAGCTTCCAGACGGGACTCCTTGCAGATGATCTCCACCTTGGTGAGCTTGGGCTGTCCGGCGGGGACAAAGGACGGCTCTGCCTTGACCGGGATGGCCTCGGCCGCCGGAACGTCGCCGGTCACAACCACCGGGGACTCCGCGTCATCGTCAGCGGTGAGGGTATCGGGCATCATGGCAAAGCCCGCATAGGCCGTGAGCAGGCCGTGCTCGGAGATGTCCAGGCCCGCCAGCTCATCGGCGGCATCCGCCCGCAGGCCGATGGTATGCTTAAGGATCTGGAACACCACCGTGATGATCACCGCCACGTAAACCGCCACGGTCACCACGCCCAAAACCTGTACACCCAGGAAGTGGAAGCCGCCGCCGTAGAGAAGGCCTGCCTCTGTGGAGGCGCCGTCGGCGAACACACCGGTGAGGATGGTACCCAGGGCGCCGCACACACCGTGTACGGAGATGGCACCCACGGGATCGTCGATCTTGACCACCTTGTCGAAGAACTCAACTGCCAGCACAATAACGATGCCGAACACCACACCCATGATGGCGGCGCCCACGGCATTCACCGCGTCGCACCCGGCGGTGATGCCCACCAGGCCCGCCAGGGCAGCGTTATAAGTCATGGACACATCGGGCTTGCCATAGCGGATCCAAGTAAAGATCAAAGTCGCGCAGCAGGCCACAGCAGCAGCCATATTGGTGTTGAAGAACACCCGGCCTGCCCGGACAATGAGCTCGTCGGTATCCATCCCCACGGTGGACGCGCCGTTGAAACCGAACCAGCAGAACCACAGGATGAACACGCCCAGGGCGGCGAAGGTCAGGTTGTGGCCCAGGATGGCCCGGGGCTTTCCGTCCTTGCCGTACTTGCCAATGCGGGGGCCCAGAATGGCAGCGCCCACCAAGGCACAGATGCCGCCCACCATGTGGACTGCGGTGGACCCGGCGAAGTCATGGAAGCCCAGCTGCGCCAGCCAGCCGCCGCCCCAGATCCAATGCCCGGAGATGGGGTAGATGAACAGGGAAATGGCTGCGGAATAAATGCAGTATGCACTGAACTTGGTGCGCTCCGCCATGGCACCGGAGACGATGGTGGCGGAGGTGGCGCAGAAGACCGTCTGGAAAATGGCGAAAGCCCACAGGGGGACGCCCGCCGGAAGGATGTGGCTGTAGTCCTTCATGATGAGGGGATCCAGCCATCCGAAGGCACCGGAGCCCAGCCCAAACATCACGCCGAAGCCAAAAAGCCAAAAGCAGGGCGTACCGATGCAGAAGTCCATCAGGTTCTTCATGAGGATATTACCGGTATTTTTGGCTCTGGTAAAGCCGGCCTCGCACATGGAAAATCCTGCCTGCATGAAGAACACCAGAGCTGCTCCCAACAGCACCCAAATGGTGTTAACCGCACTGTACGTCATAGTAAAACCTCTTTTCTCCTAAAAACACACACAAAATATGAATCGCTACGTTTTCTCCCGACACAGCCCCCGGGCCTCAGCGAACGCTGAAGAGGAGGTCGCCGTAAGTGGGATACGGCCAGCAGTCGGAAGCGGTCAGCGTTTCTGCCTCATCCACGGCAGCCCGCAGAGCGCTCATGGATGGAAGCACCTCGTCCCGGATCCGGCAGGCGGTGGCAGTGACATCACTTTCCGTCTGCAGCTCAGCCATCAGCCGCTCCAGAGCTTCCGTCTGCCCGGCGATCCGATCCGTCAGGCCGGAGAGTCTGCGTACCAGGTCCTTTTCATACGCGCAGAGGAGTTCCGGATCCGCCGCTTTCTTGGCTGCGGCAGAAGCGGCCACCCGGGAGGTGTAGGTCTCTACAGCGGGCAGGATATCCCGGCGGGCCATATCCACCATGGTGAGGGCCTCAATGGTGACGGTCTTGCAGTAGTTCTCCATGGTGATCTCATAACGGGACTCCAGCTCTGCCTTGGTATAGACCTTCAGCCCGGTGAGCATATCCATGTTCTTCTGCTCCAGCAGGCAGGGCACGCAGTCCGGCGTGGTGCGCAGGTTGGCAAGTCCGCGCCGTTCCGCCTCCTCCAGCCAGGCATCGTCATAGCCGTTGCCGTTGAAGATGATGCGCTTGTGATCCCGGAGGGTATCCTGGATCAGAGCGTGGATGGCACCCTCAAAGTCCTCGGCGCCCTCCAGTCGGTCGGCGAACTTCCGCAAGGTATCCGCCACGGCGCTGTTGAGCATGATGTTGGCGCAGGCAATGGAGTTGGATGAGCCCAGCATCCGGAACTCGAACTTGTTGCCCGTGAAGGCGAAGGGAGAGGTCCGGTTGCGGTCGGTGGT